>NZ_JGYU01000005.1 GCF_000741135.1 Bifidobacterium choerinum
BGCGCGCGCCCGTAAGGAAGGACGTCACGCGAGCGACGGCCGCCCGATCGGCGGCGTCACTCCCATTCGATCGTCGCCGGCGGCTTCGACGTGCAGTCGAGCACGACGCGGTTGATCTGGCGGCATTCGTTCGTGATGCGCGTCGAGATCGTCGCGAGCACGTCGTACGGCACGCGCGACCAGTCGGCGGTCATCGCGTCCTCGGAGCTGACCGGGCGCAGCACGATCGGCGAACCGTAGGTGCGTTCGTCGCCCTGCACGCCGACGGAGTGCACATCGGCGAGCAGCACGACCGGGCACTGCCAGATGTCACGGTCGAGGCCGGCCTTCGAAAGCTCCTCGCGGGCGATCGCGTCGGCGTCGCGCAGCACGTCGAGGCGCTCCTTCGTGATCTCGCCGATGATGCGGATGCCCAGGCCCGGGCCCGGGAACGGCTGGCGCCAGACGATCTCGTCGGGCAGGCCGAGCTCGGTGCCGATGGCGCGCACCTCGTCCTTGAACAGCGAGCGCAGCGGCTCGATGAGCTCGAACTTGATGTCGTCGGGCAGGCCGCCGACGTTGTGGTGGGACTTGATGTTCGACGCGCCGTCGCCGCCGCCGGACTCGACGACGTCCGGGTAGAGCGTGCCCTGCACGAGGAACTTGACTTCCTTGCCCCGGGCGCCCGCCTCCTCGATGACCTGACGCTGCGCCTTCTCGAAGGTGCGGATGAATTTCTCGCCGATGATCTTGCGCTTCGTCTCGGGGTCGGAGACGCCCTTGAGCGCATCGAGGAAGTCCTTCGACGCGTCGACGGCGATGAGCCTGATGCCGGTCGCGGCGACGAAGTCGTGCTTGACCTGCTCGGCCTCGCCCTTGCGCAGCAGGCCGTGGTCGACGAAGACGCAGGTGAGCTGGTCGCCGACCGCACGGTGCACGAGCGCGGCGGCCACGGCGGAGTCGACGCCGCCGGACAGGCCGCAGATGACCTGCGCGTCACCGACCTTCTCGCGGATCGCCTCTACCTGCTCGTCGATGATGTTCTTCGCGTTCCAGTCGTCGGGAATGCCGGCGCATTCGTGCAGGAAGTTCGAGATGAGGTCCTGGCCGAGCGGCGTGTGGCGGACCTCGGGGTGCCACTGCACGCCGTAGAGCCTGCGCGAGGCGTGCTCCATCGCGGCGACGGGCGCGCCCTCGGTGTGCGCGAGGACCTCGAAGCCCTCCGGGGCCTTGTTCACGGCGACGCCGTGGCTCATCCACGTCGTCTGCAGCGACGGCGAGCCGTCGAGGATGCCGACGGCGTCGTCGATGACGGCCTCGGTCTTGCCGTACTCGCCGAGCGCGGCCTTGTCCACGTCGCCGCCGAGCTCGTGGGCCATCACCTGGAATCCGTAGCAGATGCCGAGCACCGGCACGCCGGCGTCGAAGACCTTCGGATCGATCGTCGGGGCGCCGGGCTCGTAGACGGACGCGGGGCCGCCGGACAGGATGATCGCCGAGGGCTTCTTGGCGAGCATCTCGTCGACGGACATCGAATGCGGGACCAGTTCGGAATACACATTGGCCTCACGTACGCGGCGCGCGATGAGCTGCGCGTACTGGGCGCCGAAATCAACGACGAGGACAGGACCGGTTGCCATACAACTCCCTTTGACGGACGGATTGCACTCTTACGGGCATTACAACATAGATATTGTGCTGCCGCAAGGAGACATCGGCCGCGTCGGCGCCACGGGCGGCGCCGTCCTCGGCGCCGACGCCGCTGAAGCGGTCAAACGCGCCCCGCGCAAGGCGCCGGACATGCCCGGACGGCCACACGCAACACGCCGCGATTCGCACATGGAATCGAACGGAGCTGGAAACGTGGATCACCTCGGAGACCAATGATTCCAACGGTTTACCGCATTGTTCAGTCATCGGCCGAATTCACATTTCATCGGCAGATTCTTCCAAAATGCATAAGAAATCGCACATTTTCGCTCACACCTAACCAAAAGAACGCAAAACGTCAGCGAGTCCGCGTAACATGTTCCTCGACCGGACACGGGGTTCCTTCCTCACGGAGGGACATGCGGATCCCGTGCCCTGACCGAAAAAATCAATCGCACACTATGTGCAGGAGTACAGGAGCACACATGACTAATCCTGTTATTGGCACCCCCTGGCAGAAGCTGGATCGCCCGGTTTCCGAAGAAGCCATCGAAGGCATGGACAAGTACTGGCGCGTCGCCAACTACATGTCCATCGGCCAGATCTATCTTCGCAGCAACCCGCTGATGAAGGAGCCGTTCACCCGCGACGACGTCAAGCACCGTCTCGTCGGCCACTGGGGCACCACCCCGGGTCTGAACTTCCTCCTGGCCCACATCAACCGCCTCATCGCCGACCACCAGCAGAACACCGTGTTCATCATGGGTCCTGGCCACGGCGGCCCGGCCGGTACCGCGCAGTCCTACATCGACGGCACCTACACCGAGTACTATCCGAACATCACCAAGGACGAGGCTGGCCTGCAGAAGTTCTTCCGCCAGTTCTCCTACCCGGGCGGCATCCCGTCCCACTTCGCCCCGGAGACCCCGGGCTCGATCCACGAGGGCGGCGAGCTCGGCTACGCGCTCTCCCACGCCTACGGCGCGATCATGAACAACCCGAGCCTGTTCGTCCCGTGCATCGTCGGCGACGGCGAGGCCGAGACCGGCCCGCTGGCCACCGGCTGGCAGTCCAACAAGCTCGTCAACCCGCGCACCGACGGCATCGTCCTGCCGATCCTGCACCTCAACGGCTACAAGATCGCGAACCCGACGATCCTCGCCCGCATCTCCGACGAAGAGCTGCACGACTTCTTCCACGGCATGGGCTACCACCCGTACGAGTTCGTCGCCGGCTTCGACAACGAGGATCACCTGTCGATCCACCGTCGCTTCGCCGAGCTCTTCGAGACGATCTTCGATGAGATCTGCGACATCAAGGCCGCGGCGCAGACGGACGACATGACCCGCCCGTTCTACCCGATGCTCATCTTCCGCACGCCGAAGGGCTGGACCTGCCCGAAGTTCATCGACGGCAAGAAGACCGAGGGTTCCTGGCGTGCGCATCAGGTCCCGCTGGCCTCCGCCCGCGACACCGAGGAGCACTTCGAGGTCCTCAAGAGCTGGATGGAGTCCTACAAGCCGGAGGAGCTCTTCAACGCCGACGGCTCGATCAAGGACGACGTCACCGCGTTCATGCCGAAGGGCGATCTGCGCATCGGCGCCAACCCGAACGCCAACGGCGGCCGCATCCGCGAAGACCTCAAGCTCCCCGAGCTCGATCAGTACGAGATCACCGGCGTCAAGGAGTACGGCCATGGCTGGGGCCAGGTCGAGGCTCCGCGCTCGCTCGGCGCGTACTGCCGCGACATCATCAAGAACAACCCGGATTCGTTCCGCATCTTCGGACCGGACGAGACCGCTTCCAACCGTCTGAACGCGACCTACGAGGTCACGAAGAAGCAGTGGGACAACGGCTACCTGTCCGCTCTCGTCGACGAGAACATGGCCGTCACCGGCCAGGTCGTCGAGCAGCTGTCCGAGCATCAGTGCGAAGGCTTCCTCGAGGCCTACCTGCTCACCGGCCGTCACGGCATCTGGAGCTCCTACGAGTCCTTCGTCCACGTGATCGATTCGATGCTCAACCAGCATGCGAAGTGGCTTGAGGCGACCGTCCGCGAGATCCCGTGGCGCAAGCCGATCTCCTCGGTCAACCTGCTCGTCTCCTCGCACGTGTGGCGTCAGGATCACAACGGCTTCTCGCATCAGGATCCGGGTGTCACCTCGGTCCTGATCAACAAGACGTTCAACAACGACCACGTGACGAACATCTACTTCGCGACCGACGCCAACATGCTGCTCGCGATCGCCGAGAAGTGCTTCAAGTCGACCAACAAGATCAACGCGATCTTCTCCGGCAAGCAGCCGGCTCCGACGTGGATCACCCTCGACGAGGCTCGCGCCGAGCTCGAGGCCGGCGCCGCCGAGTGGAAGTGGGCTTCGAACGCCAAGAGCAACGACGAGGTCCAGGTCGTCCTCGCCGCCGCCGGCGACGTTCCGACGCAGGAGATCATGGCCGCTTCCGACGCCCTGAACAAGGAAGGCATCAAGTTCAAGGTCGTCAACGTCGTTGACCTCCTGAAGCTGCAGTCCCCGGAGGACAACGACGAAGCGATGTCCAACGAGGACTTCGCCGAGCTCTTCACCGCCGACAAGCCGGTCCTGTTCGCGTACCACTCCTATGCCCAGGACGTCCGCGGCCTCATCTACGACCGCCCGAACCACGACAACTTCCACGTCGTCGGCTACAAGGAGCAGGGCTCCACGACCACGCCGTTCGACATGGTCCGCGTCAACGACATGGATCGCTACGCGCTCGAAGCCCAGGCTCTCGAGCTGATCGACGCCGACAAGTACGCCGACAAGATCAACGAGCTCAACGAGTTCCGCAAGAAGGCGTTCCAGTTCGCGGTCGACAACGGCTACGACATCCCGGAGTTCACCGACTGGGTGTACCCGGACGTCAAGGTCGACGAGACGCAGATGCTCTCCGCCACCGCGGCCACCGCGGGCGACAACGAGTGAATCCTCTGCAGGACTGACCTCGTCTAGTCGATAGAGGCGGGGATCCGGACATTGTCCGGATCCCCGCCTTTTGCGTTGTCCGGGTGTTATCTAGCTCACATTTATGTTCGGCCCGCGCGCGCCGACAACGTTTGCACACCGACGCTAGGTAGAATGGCGGTTGTGAACAACGTCGTCACGCTGCCCGCCGGCGTCGCGCCGAAGCCGGGCATCCTCGCACTGCAACTGTAGAAGGAGCGAACAGTGAGCCTCAAGAACGTCAGCATCCTCAGTCCGAATCCCGGCAACGGACGCAACATCGTGGCGCTCGGAGTCGTCAACGCACTTGCCAAGCATCTGCGCACCAGCATCTTCCGTCCCGCCGTCTCCCCCGACGAGACCTTCACCGACATGCTGCTCAAGTACACGTCGGTGGACCAGACGCGCGCGCAGGCCGTCGGCGTCACGATGCCGACGGCGCGGCTGCGCAAGAAGGAGGCGCGCGAGCAGATCGTCGCCAACTTCATCGACATGAACGCCGAGCTCGATCCACAGGCGCGCGTCATCGTCGGCTCGGACAAGACAAGGGTCGCCGACCCCGAACGCTTCTCGTTCAACGCGGACGTCTCCGCCGACCTGCAGTCGCCGGTCCTGCTCACCGTGTGCACGATCGGACGGAGCCCGGATGAGGTGCTCGAGACGATCGAATCATGCTCCGAAGTCGTGACGAACGCAGGCACCAAGGTCATCGGCGTATTCGTCACCGGCTGCAAGGACGACCAGACGACGGCGCTCAAGGCGTATCTCAAGGACTGCCCGGTGCATGTGTGGACGCTGCCGTTCCTCGACATGTCCGGCCTGACGCCGTCGCGCGCCGACGAGGCGATTGCGCTGTTCGACGAGCATGTGCCCGAGCATGAGCTGATGGAGACGCTCGACTCCCCCTTCGTGCCGCCGACGACGCCCTACGCGTTCCAGTACGACCTGCTCGCACGCGCGAAGGCGGACCGCAAGACGATCGTGCTGCCGGAAGGCTCCGACGACCGCATCATCCAGGCCGCCGACTACCTGCTGCAGTCCAACATCTGCGATCTCGTCATCATCGGCGAGCGCGACGACATCCTCAATCGTGGGCGCGCGCTCGGTCTGCATTCCCTCGACAAGGCACGCTTCCAGTCGATGGAGGACGAGCAGCTGCTCGCCGTCATGGTCGACCGGCTGTGCGAGCTGCGCGCGAAGAAGGGCATGACGCCCGACGTGGCGCGCAAGACGCTGCGCGACCCGAACTACTTCGGTACGATGCTCGTCGTGCTCGGACAGGCCGACGGCCTCGTCTCCGGCGCGATCAGTTCGACGGCGAACACGGTGCGTCCGGCGCTGCAGCTCATCAAGACGAAGCCCGGCACCAAATCGGTGTCCGGAGCGTTCCTGATGTGCCTCAAGGACCATGTCTCGGTCTTCGCCGATTGCGCGATCAACCTCGACCCCGACGCCGAGCAGCTCGCGGACATCGCGCTGCAGTCGGCGCAGACGGCGAAGGCCTTCTCCGTCGAGCCGCGCGTCGGCATGCTCTCCTATTCGACGCTCGGCTCGGGCAAGGGGCCGGACGTCGATCTCGTCGACGCGGCGACGTCCATCGCCCGGCAGAAGGCGCCGGAGCTTGAGCTCGTCGGCCCGATCCAGTTCGACGCGGCATGGTCGTCCGAAGTGGCGTCCGTCAAGGCGCCGGGCAACCCGGTTGCCGGTCGCGTCACCGTCTTCGTCTTCCCCGACCTCGACTCCGGCAACATCTGCTACAAGGCGGTGCAGCGCACGGCGAACGCCGTCGCGATCGGCCCGATCCTGCAGGGTCTGAACAAGCCGGTCAACGACCTGTCCCGCGGCGCCCTCGTCCGGGACATCATCAATACGATCGCGCTGACCGCGATCGAAGCCCAGCGCAACGACTGAGCATGCGGGATATCCCGCAGCCGCCGCCCGCAGATGATGGTCTCGTCCGACCGTCGCCTGCGGGCGGCGGCTTTTCCGTGCGCCGCGTTCCCCTTCCCGCGACGGCATCGCCGGGAATGTCCATATTCGGCGGAGCCGTTCGCATGTTTGTAGCATTCGGTGAGTAATCTGTCTTGAGGAAAGTCGCAACCGCGGCGAACGCAATAACCCAATGGAGGATGCCACAATGGCGAAAACCGTCCTTGTTATCAACTCGGGCTCCAGCTCGATCAAGTACCAGCTCGTCGACCTCGAGACCGGCGAGGGAATCGCGTCCGGCCTCGTCGAGAAGATCGGCGAACCGATCGACGGTCACTACAAGTACGAATACAACGGCGAGAAGCATGAGCTCGAAGAGCGCATCGAGAACCATGAGCAGGGTCTCAAGCGCGTGCTCGGCTTCTTCGACGAGTTCGGCCCGAAGCTCGACGAGGCGGGCATCATCGCCGTCGGCCACCGCGTCGTCCAGGGCGGCAACACCTTCCCGCATCCGGCGCTCGTGACCCCGGAGACGACCGAGAAGGTCGAGGGACTCGCCGTCCTCGCGCCGCTGCACAACGGCCCCGAGGCGAAGGGCGCGCGCGTCATGCGTCAGCTGATGCCGGACGTCCCGCAGGTCTACGTCTTCGATTCCTCCTTCTTCCAGCAGCTGCCGAAGGCCTCCAGCACCTACGCGCTCAACAAGGAAGTCGCCGAGAAGTACAAGATCCGCCGCTACGGCGCGCACGGCACCTCCCACTGGTTCGTCTCCTCGCAGATCCCGGAGTTCCTCGGCGTGGACGCCGAGGCCGCGAAGGGCCTCAAGCAGATCGTGCTGCACATCGGCAACGGCGCCTCCGCCTCCGCCGAGCTCGGCGGCCGTCCGATCGAGACGTCGATGGGCCTGACCCCGCTCGAGGGCCTCGTCATGGGCTCGCGCACCGGCGACATCGACCCCGCCGCCGTCTTCCACCTGATGCGCAACGCGCACATGGACGTCGACGAGCTCGACGATCTCTTCAACAAGAAGTCCGGCATGATGGGCATGACCGGCTTCGGCGACATGCGTGAGGTGCACCGTCTGATCGCCGAGGGCAACGAGGACGCGAAACTCGCGCTCGACGTCTACGTCCACCGCATCGTCAGCTACATCGGCGCCTACACCGCGCAGCTCGGCGGCCTCGACGTGCTCACCTTCACCGCCGGCGTCGGCGAGAACGACGAGATCGTGCGCCGCATGGTGTGCGAGAAGCTCGCGCCGTTCGGCGTCAAGCTCGACATGGAGAAGAACGACACGCGTTCGAAGGAGCCGCGCATCATCTCCACGCCGGATTCCTCGGTGACCGTCGTCGTCTACCCGACGAACGAGGAGCTCGCGATCGCGCAGCGCGCGCAGGAGATCGTCGAGAAGGCCGAGGACAAGTACGGCAACAAGATCGCCGACTGAGCATCGATCGGTGCGGCGCCGGCCATGACGACCGCCGGCCGCGCATGATACGGAGGGACGACTCGTGGGAGTCGTCCCTCCTTTCGTTTGTCCGCCGTCCATCCGCCCGGGCATCCCTCGCCGCGTTATGGGGGGCAGCCGACGCATCCTGTACGGCTTACGGGACGTACGACTTACGGGGATGCCGCCCGCAATGGCGTGGAGGCGCCGTCCGCAGCGGGACGGCGCGCGTAAGGTCAGCGGTGCTGCGCGAGCATCGCCGCCCACATGCCGGTGAAGTCGGGGATCGTCTTGCGTGTCGTCTGCACGTCCCTGACCTCGATGCCGGGAATGCGCAGGCCGAGCATCGCCGCGAAGGTGGCCATGCGATGGTCGGCGTAGGTCTCCATGACCGCGCCGTGCAGTTCGTCGTCGGCGACCGGCTCGATGGCGATGCCGTTGTCGAGTTCCTCGGCGTGCGCGCCGACGCGTTCGATCTCGGTGACGAGCGCCTGAAGGCGGTTCGTCTCGTGTCCGCGCAGATGGCCGATGCCGACGAGCTGCGACGGGCCGTCCGCGAGCGTCGCGATGGCGGCGACGCTCGGCGCGAGCTCCCCCGCCGCGGACATGTCGAGTTCGCCGAGTCCGTGGATCGAGCCGTCGCCGGTCACGCACAGCGTGCCGGAAAAGTCGTCGTTGAACATCTCGCAGTCGTTGATCTCGTCGAACGGTTCGCCGTCGAGCGTGATCGTCGCACCGAACTTGTGCAGCATCGACGGCAGCAGGCCGCCCGGCTGCGTCGTATGGGCGGGCCAGTTCGGAACACGCACGGCGCCGCCGGCGATGAGCGCGGCGCCCAGGAACGGCGCGGCGTTCGACAGGTCAGGCTCGACGGTCACGGTCCGCGGCAGGTCGAGGTCACGCGGCTGCACGAGCCAGCGTCCCCGCTCCGGCATCGTCACGTCGCCGCCGGCGGCGTTGATGTCCTCCATCGTCATGCGGATGTGCGGCAGGCTCGGCAGCGTCCTGCCGGTGTGGCGCAGCAGCACGCCGCCGGGGATGCGGGACGCCGCGAGCAGCAGGCCGGAGACGAACTGCGAGGACGACGACGAGTCGACGCGGATCTTGATCGGCTTGCCGTCGGCCGAGCCGAGCTTCTTCGGCGGCGTCACCGTGAACGGCAGGCATCCTTCCTGACCGTGGTATTCGACATGGGCGCCGAGCTGCTTGAGGCCGAACAGCAGCGGTTCCATCGGCCGTGCATACGCCTGCTCGTCGCCGTCGAAGCGTACCGGGCCGTCGGCGAACAGCACAAGCGGCGGCACGAAGCGCATCACCGTGCCGGCGAGGCCGCAGTAGACCTCCGTGCAGCCGGTGAACACGCCGTTCGGCGGCGGCGTCACCGTGACCGTCGTCGGGTCGTCGGCGTCCTCCCGGCAGGTCACGCCGAGCGCGCGCAGCGCGTTCATCATCAGGTCGGTGTCGCGCGAACGCAGCAGGCCGCGGATGCGCACGGGATCGGCGCCCAGCGCGGCGAGGATGAGGTAACGGTTGGAAAGCGATTTGCTGCCCGGGATCGTGGCGGTCGCGTCCAGCGATGCGGTCGCGAGCGGTGCGGGCCACGGATCGGCCACGACGGCCGTATGGTTCGGTTCGTTCATGTCCTCCATCGTAATGGAGGCGGCTGAATTCGCAGTCCCCCGCATCTGCATGCCGGAGCGGCGCGGCAAACGCGGACGGCGCAACCGCACACGGTTTTGCCGGCACTCCTCTGCCGAATGCCGATCCGCACCGGTCATGACAATGAAAAAGCCGCCCGGAGGCGGCTTGTTGGCTCCTGCGACTGGGCTTGAACCAGTGACCGTCCGATTAACAGTCGGATGCTCTGCCAACTGAGCTACGCAGGAATGCTGCTTGCATCGAATCTCTTCAACGCAACAAAAAGACAATATACGCGCCATGCACCGAATATGCAAATCGGCGTGTCGCACATATTCGCCAAAGCCGGGAACCGTCGCAGATAAACGAAAAAATCGGTTCAAGGCCGGCGAACGGGTCGCGGATTCCGCGCCCCCGAAACCAATGACGCGAACCACCCATGCGTCCGACGGGATCCGTTCCGCCGTCGGCCTTGAACCGACACCATCCACTGTACGCGCTTTGCCCATAGGCGGTGCGATTTCGCCCGCATGCATACAAATTCCCCATACATGCTTCACGGTTTGGACAAATCCGTCCACAGCGCAGCGCCTGCATGCGCGACGGTAACGAAAAAAGCCGCACGAAGGCGGCTTGTCGGCTCCTGCGACTGGGCTTGAACCAGTGACCGTCCGATTAACAGTCGGATGCTCTGCCAACTGAGCTACGCAGGAATACTGCTTGCATCGAATCTCTTCAACGCAACAAAAAAACAATATACGCGCCATGCACCGAATATGCAAATCGGCGTGTCGTCGTCATGGCATCACGATCCGTTCGAGCGGCATCGCCGAGTCGATTGGGAAGTCCGGCGACGACGGTGCGACGCCCGACTGGACAAGGTTCGAGCCGAGCATGGCCACCATCGCGCCGTTGTCGGTGCACAGCGCGATGCGCGGCAGCCGCACGTCGACGCCGTGCTCCTCTCCCGCCATCAGCAGCGCCTGCCGCAGCTGAGAGTTCGCCGAGAATCCGCCTCCGACGATGAGCGTGTCCGCGTCGTACTGCGCACAGCCGCGCATCGCCTTCTTCGCGAGCACGTCGGCGACCGACGCCGCAAGCGACGCGCACACGTCGTCCACCGGAATCGGCTCACCCGCGGCCTGCCGTTCCTCGATCCAGCGCGCGACGGCCGTCTTGACGCCCGAAAAGCTGAAGTCGTACGGATGCTGCTTACCGGCGCGTCCCTGCGTGAGCCCCTGTGGCACATGGATCGCGTGCGGGTCGCCGCGCTGCGCGTGCGCGTCGATGTGCGGACCTCCCGGATACGGGAAGCCGAGCAGCCGCGCCACCTTGTCGAAGCATTCGCCAGCCGCGTCGTCGAGCGTCGTGCCGACGACGTCCACATGGCGCGCGATGTCCTCGACGTGCAGCAGCGACGTGTGGCCGCCCGAGACGATGAGCGCCATCGTGTTCGCCGGCAGCGCGCCGAACTGCAGCTGCGTCACCGCGACATGCCCGATCACGTGGTTGACGCCGTAGACCGGCTTGCCGGCGGCCCATCCGAGCGCCTTCGCGCCGGAGACGCCGACGGCGAGGCATCCGGCGAGGCCCGGCCCGGCCGACACTGCGATCGCGTCGACGTCCGAGATCTCCAGCCCGGCGTCCGCGAGCGCCTTCGAGACGACGGGAACGAAGGCCTGCGCGTGCGCGCGCGACGCGATCTCGGGGATGACGCCGCCGTAGCGCGCGTGTTCGTCCATCGACGACGCGACGACGTTCGAGCGCAGCGTGCCGCCCTGCACGACGGCCGCCGCCGTCTCGTCGCAGGTCGATTCGATGCCGAGGACGATCGGTCCGTCCATCGCTGCTGTCTGTTCCATGCTTCCACCTTGTCCTGTCATGTGTTCCCGTCCTGCCGCCGTCATGCCGTGAACCCGACGACGCGGGGCCTCAATTCGAGGCTCATCGTGTACGCGTCCACGCCTTCGGGCTGATAGTACCGTCTGCGCAGCCCCATCCGTTCGAATCCCATGCCCCGGTAGAGCGTGAGCGCGGCATCGTTGTCGACGCGCACCTCGAGCAGCATGCGTTCGGCGCCGGCCGCCTTCGCGTCCGCGACCATCCGTTCGAGCAGCGCGCGGCCGATGCCTTCGCGCTGATGGTCCCGGGCGACGCCGATCGTCATGATCTGCGCGTCGTAGCCGTCGTACCAGTATCCCGCGTAGCCGCGTATGCGCGGGGTCGCGTCGTCCGTTCCGCCCGCGCCGTCGTCCGTGTCGTCCACGTCGAAGTAGTAGGAGCGTGCGGGCGCGTCGAGCTCCTGCGCGATGGCGCGTTCGCTCCAGGCGCCGGCGCCGAAGAGGTCCCGTTCGAGCGCACCCATCGCCTTGATGACCGTCGCGCGGTCGAGCATGTCGCCGGTCACGATCATGCCGTCGCCGCCCCGTCGCCCGTCCCGTGCGCCGGATCGTGGTTGAGCACGTGCTTGAGCGGGTTCGGCACGCTGACGTCGGGCCTGCGCAGATACAGCGGCTCGACGGCGCCCGTGCCCTCGTCTGCCGGGGCGTGCGCCTGCGCGACGTCGGCGAACAGTGCGAGCCCCGCGGCGCCCATGTCGAGCGCGCCGATGTCGCTCACCGTCTCCAGCCGCGCGAGGCCGTCCCATGCGGACGCGTACTTGCGCGCACCGTGGCCGACGACGTCGAGGACGACGTCGACGCCGGGGTGGGCGTCGCGGTAGCGGTCGACGGCCTCGCCGACGCGCCGCGCGATATGGTCGGGCGCGTCGATGTCCATGTCGATGAGCGTCGTCGGGTCGCCGGTGCCGGCGTCGAGGTCGGCATACAGGCCGAAGTAGAGCTGCCGGCGGCGCGCGTCGTTGACGCTGAGCGTGAGCGCGACGCGCGGCGTCCCGTCGGTGACGACGCTCACGTCGGCGTAGTCGAAGCGGTCGGCGAAGCGCGGGTCGTGGCGGTGGGCGTAGTGCATGAGCACGGCGTTCGGCGTCAGGTCGTCCTGTCCGAGCAATGTCGCGCCGGTCGCGTAGGCGATCGCCTTCGCCGTGACGATGCCGGCGCGCAGGCCGGTGAACGGCGCGGGCCCCACACCGACGACGATGCGTTCCGCCTCGTGCGGTGCGACGCCCGCCTGCCGGCATGCGGCGTCGATGTCGTTGCGCAGCTTCTCCACATGAGTGCGCGAGTCGTGTTCGACGACCGGGTCGTGTCCGACGACGCCCACGGTCGAGCCGAACGATGTGTCGATGACTAGTGTGTGCATGTTCCGTCTTTTCGTTGTAGTGCGTCGGTCGTCGTCACCGGCGCGGGTCGAAGTCGAAGTCGTCGAGGAAGCCGTCCCAGCGCGCGCCGACGCCGGTGAGCGTCGCATAGCGCACGCCGTCGCTCGTCAGCGCGGCCCCGTCGGCCGTCCCGTGACGCTCGGCGGGGCGTTCGAGCACGACGTCGAGCCGTTCGTCGGCGAGCGCGGCGGCCATCTGCTCGCCCCATTCCATCAGGACGACGACGCGTTCGTCGACATCCTCGAGCTCCTCGTCCAGACCGAGCGATTCGAGCTCGTCGAGGAGCCGGTCGACGCTGTCCTGTCCGGGCGCGTAGTCGACGCCGCCCAGACGGTAGGCGTCGACGTGGATGAGGCGTGCGGGACGTCCGTCGGCGAAGGTCCCGGTCAGTTCGCGTGCGATCGTGAACGTCGGCGAGACAATCAACTCGTCGATGCCCAGCCCCGCGCCGAAACCCTGCGCGAAGGTCGTCTTGCCGGCCCCGAGCGGGCCGGACAGCAGAATGACCTCGCCGCCGCGCATGCGCCGCGCCACGACGGCGCCGAGCGCGCGCATGTCCTCGGCGCGCGGCACCGCGAATCGTTTCGATTCCATGTCCTTCGACCTTCCGATGTTGCCGTTGCTGTCCCGCACCATGTTACTCAACGCCTTTGTTCGCGATGAGCTCCACGCAGCGCTCGATCGCGTAGGCGGCGTCGCCGCCGTTCGTCTTGCACTGCTCGTCCGCCCAGGCGAGCCTGCGCACGCAGCGTCCGAGCGCCTGCGACGACCAGCCGGCGAGCTGGCGCTGCGTCTTGCGGATGAGCCATGGCTGCATCTTCGCCTCGGCGGCCGTGATCGACCCGGCGCGCACGGCGGACGTCTTCGCCAATGAGCGCAGCTTCATCGCGAGCGCGCCGACGAGCGCGATCGGGTCGACGCCCTGGACGAGCGCCGAACGCAGCATGACGACGGCTTGCGCGCCGTCGCCGGCGAGCGCGGCGTCGGCCACGTTGAAGCCGGTGACCTGCGGATTGCCGATCATGTACCGGTTGACCTGCTCGAGCGTGATCGGGTCCTCGTCGAAGTCCATGCACAGCTGGCCGACCATCGCGCACAGCTCGCCGAAGCCGTGCTCGCCGTAGACGGCAGCCAGCTGTTCGGCGGCCTGCGGTTCGACGCGGCGTCCGCGGCGTTCGAATTCGCCGATCGCGAAGTTGCGCACGCCGCCCTTCTCCTTGAGCGCCTTGAGGTCGTCGACCTGCTGCATCGCGGCGCCTGCGCGCCGCAGCTCGTCGACGAGGCGCCTGCCCTTGGCGCCGCCGGCGTGGCGCATGACGACGCCCGAGGCGTTCGGGTCGCCGGCCGAGTCGCGCACGTAGGCGACGAGCGCCTTGCCGAGCGATTCGTCGGCGTCCTCGAGATGGGTGAGCAGCACGCCGGCGCGTTCGCTCAGCAGCGACGGGCTGACCGCCTCGTCGAAGTCGTACCCTTCGGTCATGCGCGCGTCGAGTTCGACGAAGTCGGCGTCGCGGTGGTTGTCGAGCCATCGGCGCACGTCGGCGCGCGCCTCGCGTTCGTTGAGGAACTCGATGCCACCGAAGACGATGACGCAGTTCGCGTCGTTGTTCACTCCCATAGTCCCAATGTGTGCGCATCGTTGGACAATCACGGCCCGCTCCCCTCCCCGCCGCCGGACGCCCGATGGCGAGGCGGCCGTGAGCCCGCCCCGACCCGTCCATGCGGCCGCCGACGCCCCGTCGCGCGGGCCGTGCGCGGACGCCAGCGCAGGCGCACGAGCATCGCGGCCGTGCGTCGCCACCACAGCCGAGACCGGACGATGGGCGCGGGCGACGCGAAGGCGCGACGGCGCGGCATGCCGTCGCGCAGCCGCGCCATCGCGCGCAACAGCACGGCGATGAGCAGCACGAGGATCTCGGCGGCCGCCATCCGCAGCGCGCCGACCGTGTCCGACGGCCATGCAAGCGTCGCGGAGCCGTCCTCGGCGCCGAAGACGTCGGCGGCGATCTCGACGCTCTTCGTGCCGAGCGACGCGCACCACGCGAACGCGAAGCCGACCTGCGGCATGCACCAGCTGACCGTGTACGCGACGAGTCCGCATACTGTGGCGGCGTCCATCCACGGAGCGACGAGCAGATTCGCCGGCACCGCCCACAGCGCGATCCGCGGCTGCATGAGCAGCTGCAGCGGCGACGTGAGCAGCTGCGCGCCGAGCGTCGTCGCGAGCGCGTCGGCCATCGTACGCGGCAGCCATCGGCGCAGCGCGGCGGCGAGTGGACCGGAGGCGAGCGCGATGCCGAGGACCGCCGCGCAGGACAATGCGAAGCCGAGATCGGCTGCGCGCGCCGGTCTGGCGACGATCGAGACGATGGCCGTCCACAGCAGCAGCGGCGCCGTCTGGCTGCGCCGTCCCAGCAGCACGTAGCCGAGGGCGAACAGATGCATGACGACGGCCCGCGTGATCGATTCGCTCGGCACGAGGACGGCGGTGAGCGCCGCGACGGCGGCGGCGCGGGCGCAGGCGACGGCCCAGCGTGGCATGAGCGCCCATGAGCACAGCGCCGTCGCCGCCGCGACGAGCAGCGCGTAGTGGCCGCCGGAGACGGCCATCAGATGGATGATGCCCGCACGCCGGCTGCCCTCCTCGAGCCGGCGCGCATAGACCTCGTCGACCGGTTCGCCCTCGCCCAGCGCGTCCTGTCCGAGCACGCCGAGCGTCAGTCCGGGCACGAGGACGCGCCCCTGGTCCGAAAGTCCTTCGACGACGTCGAAGAACCGCCGCTGCATCGCATGCACGGCGCGCCGCCACGGCGCCGGCGGCCGCAGGGCGAGGGCCGAGCCGGCGTCCCGCCGCGCCACCGTCAGCTGCAGCGTGCGCGCGTCCCACGGCGCGCGGGCGAGCGTGCCGGCCATGCGGTATTCGCCGCCCTGCACGATCCGCATGCACAGCGCCTCGGGAAGCAGCGCCTGCACGTCGACGGCCGAGGGCGTGCGCACGCCGGCCGCCTGCACGGCGCGCGTGGAGGCCCGCACCGTGCASRGCGGCCGCACGCGACGACGACCGCAGCGCCGGCGCCCGGGCCCTGAAGTCGACGGTCGCCCGCGACGGGCCGTCATGGGACAGCCGCATCGCCGGATCGGCCGCCTCATGCGTCAGCGCGACGACCGTCGACAACGCGCCCGTCAGCGCCGCCGCCGCGCACATGAGCAGGCATGAGGCGCAGCGCAGCGCTGGACGCGCGCGGCCGGCGCGCACATGGCGCAGCCAGGCGGACACGCCGTGCAGCGCCGCGAGCATGACGGTGCAGGCGGCAACGCACGTCGCGGCGGCGAATCCACGCAGTCCGGGCGCGCCGTCCGGCGGCAGCGCGGCGCGCGCCGCGAGCGCCGCCGCCCACAGGCACAGCGCGACGGGGAGCATCCGCAGGTCGCGGTGTCCCGATTCGCCGTCGATCCAGCGGGCCGGAAGACCGCGCAGGCCGACGTGGCCGCCGCCGGCCGGTCGCCGCCGCGCCGTCCCGGCCACCGTTCCCTCATCGGTCATCGTTCCCGCGCCGGTCATCGCACCGTCACCTGTCCGCGGATCTTCTCGAGCGTCTTGGGGCCGATGCCGTCGATGTTGAGCAGCTCGTCGACGGCACCGAACTGTCCCACGCCCGCGCGGTAGGCGATGATGTTCGCCGCCGTCACCGGCCCGATCCCCTTGACCGTCTCGAGCTGCTCCTGCGTCGCCGTGTTGAGGTCGATGGGCTGCGACGACGTGCCCGGCAGGGCCTGCTGCGCCGTCTGCGGCGCCGGATCCGTCGTTGGCTGCTGCTGCGGCGACGTCTGCGCCGCATCCTGCTGTCCCTGCGCCGCGCCGGTCCGGGACGACTGCGACTGCGCATCCGGGGCGCCAGACGTGCTCGGCGTGCATGAGGGGGCGGTGTCCCCGGAGGCGTGCGGCGACGTCGCGATGGATGTCGGTTCGGGCGAGGCGGCGGCCAGATTGACCGACTGCTGCACGAGCAGCGCGAGGCTCGCCGCGAGCATGACGACGAGGATCGCCATGACGACGAGCGCATGCACCGGTTCGACGCTCAGCCTGGGCCGCGTGCGGGGCTCGCTTCCCCGCCGTTCCTCGTCCGCGTGCACGCCGGCGAGGCCCTCGAGCAGCGCACGCGCGCCGGTGGCGTCCGCACCGTCGGCCCTTGTGTCCGCGTCCCCTGCGCCGTCGCAAGGGCCGACGCGCTCGCCACCGAAACCGCGCGCGCCGCGATCGTCCGGCGAGCCGCGCTCACATCGCCCACTGCGTCCATCCTGCCCGCCGCGCCGCGCAGTACCGGGTCGCGGCGGCAGCGGCACGTCGGGCCGGCGCGAACGGCGCGCGTCGGCTCCCCGTGTCGGAGCGGCCGGACGGCCCTCATCATCGTCATCGAACATGGCCCCACTATCGCGGCCCGGACGTGTCCGTGTCCATCCGGACGGAAGCATGTGTACGGACGGCCCCTCCGTCCACATTCCGCCATGGGCCAAGAACGGCGCCATATCAACGAAAAAGGGAGGGTCGCCCTGACGGGCGGCCCTCCCCCACGACGTGTCGCGGTCAGTCGCCGGGCACGACCGACACGATCTTCGGCGCCTTGACGATGACCTTGCGCGGGGGCACGCCGCCGAGACGGTCGGCGACGGCCTCGAGCGCCATCCGTTTGAGCTCGTCCGGATCGATGTCCGGGCTCACCTCGAGCTTGGCGCGCACCTTGCCCTTGATCTGCACGACGGCCGTGACCATGTCCTGGCCGACGTAGCGTTCGTCCGCCTGCGGCCACGGATGGTGCGCGAGCGAACGGTCGTGGCCGAGCCTGCTCCACAGCTCCTCGGCGATGTGCGGGGCGATCGGCGAGACCATCAGGATCAGCGGCTCGACCGCGGCGCGCGGCACGCGCTCGAGGCCGGTCAGATGGTTGTTGAGCACGATGAGCTTCGCGATGGCCGTGTTCGGACGCATCGCCTCCATCTCGACCGTCACCTCGGCGATCGTGTTGTTGAGCAGCTTGAGCGTCTTGTCGTCGGGCGTCTCGTCGACAACGGTGACCTCGCCGGTCGCCTCGTCGATGACGTTGCGCCACAGACGCTGCAGGAAGCGCATGCCGCCGACGACGTTGCGCGTGTTCCACGGGCGGGACTCATCGAGCGGACCCATGCTCATCTCGTACAGGCGGAAGGTGTCCGCGCCGTAGTCGTCGTACATGTCGTCCGGCGTCACGATGTTCTTCAGGCTCTTGCCCATCTTGCCGAACTCGCGGTTGACGTGCTGGCCGTGCCACGTGAAGGTCGGCTCGCCGGACGCGTCCGCCGGACCCTCCTCGACCTCGTCGGCCGGGACGTACTCGCCGCGGTCGTCGGTGTAGGCCCAGGCCTGGATCATGCCCTGGTTGAACAGCTTGTGGAACGGCTCGCTCGAATCCACGTAGCCGAGGTCGAAGAGGATCTTGTGCCAGAAGCGCGAGTAGAGCAGATGGAGCACGGCGTGCTCGACGCCGCCGATGTACAGGTCGACGCCGCCGGATTCGCCGGCCGTCGGATTGTGCTTCGGGCCCATCCAGTAGTCGTATTCGTCGCGTTCGACCATGTGCTCGGTGTCGTGCGGGTCGAGGTAGCGCATGTAGTACCAGCACGATCCGGCCCAGTTCGGCATCGTGTTCGTCTCGCGGTGGTAGCGCCTGGGGCCGTCGCCCAGGTCGAGCGTGACCTCGACCCAGTCCCCGTTGCGGCTCAGCGGGGCCTCCGGGTTGGACTGCGCGTCCTCCGGGTCGAAGGTCTTCGGGCTGTAGTCGGGCACCTCCGGCAGGTTGATCGGCAGCATCGAATCGGGCACGAGATGCGGTACGCCCTCGTCATCGTAGACGATCGGGAACGGCTCGCCCCAGTAGCGCTGACGGCTGAAGAGCCAGTCGCGCAGGCGGTAGCTGACGGTGCCGTGGCCGACCTGCGCCTGCTCGAGCCACGCGGTGACGGCCGCGATCGCGTCGTCGACGCCCATGCCGTTGATGTCGAGCGCGTCGCCGCGCGCCCAGGTGGCGTCGACCGACGAGTTGACGACGACGCCGTCATGGGAGGTGTACGGTGCCTTGCCCTCGTAGTTCGCGAGCGTGTCGCCGCCGTCGGGCAGCGGCGCGACGGTGTAGATGACCGGCAGGCCGTACTTGGCCGCGAAGTCGTAGTCGCGCTGGTCGCCGCCCGGCACCGCCATGATCGCGCCGGTGCCGTAGTCCATCAGCACGTAGTCGGCGGTGAACACCGGCAGTTCGGCGCCGGTGATCGGGTTGATCGCATACAGGCCGGTGAACAGGCCGGTCTTCTCTCCGGCCTCGTTGACGCGGTCGGCGGCCGTCTTCGACTCCGCCACCGTGCGGTAGGCGGCCACGGCTTCGAGCGGCGTCGCATAGCCGCCGGTCCACTGCCCGCTCACGCCGTCGGGCCACTGTTCGGGTACGTGCATCAGCAGCGGATGCTCCGGGGAGACGACGCAGAAGGTCGTGCCGAACAGCGTGTCCGGACGGGTCGTGTAGATCTCCATGTCCTCGAGGCCGTCGCCGGCGCGCACCTTGAAATGCACCGACGCGCCATGCGACTCGCCGATCCAGTTGCGCTGCATGAGCTTGACCTTCTCGGGCCAGTCGATCGTGTCGAGGTCCTCGATCAGGCGGTGGCCGTAGGCGGTGATGCGCATCGACCACTGGCGCAGCTCGCGCTGGAACACCGGGTAGTTGCCGCGTTCGGAACGTCCCTCGGCGGTCACCTCCTCGTTCGCCAGCACGGTGCCCAGACCCGGGCACCAGTTGACCGGCGACTTCGAGATGTAGGCGAGGCGGTACTCGTTGAGCACGTCCGCCTGCTCGGCCTCGCTCAGGTCGTCCCAGGCGCGGCCCTCATGGCCGTCGATCGGGCGGGCGCCGGAGCGGAACTGCTCGACGAGCTCGCCGATCGGGCGCGCGCAGCCCATCGAACCGCTCGGGTTGCGCTTGTCCGGGTCGTACCATGCGTCGAAGATGCGCGAGAAGATCCACTGCGTCCAGCGCACGTAGCCGGGCTCGATCGTCGCGAAGGAGCGGCGGTCGTCGAAGCTCAGGCCCATGCGGTGCAGCTGGCGGCGCATGTTCGCGATGTTCTGCTCGGTCGTCACGCGCGGATGCTGTCCGGTCTTCACCGCGAACTGTTCGGCCGGCAGGCCGAAGGCGTCGTAGCCCATTGCGTGCAGCACGTTCTCGCCCTTCATGCGGTGGTAGCGGCTGACGACGTCGGAGGCGAGGTAGCCGAGCGGATGGCCCACATGCAGGCCCTTGCCCGACGGGTACGGGAACATGTCCATCGCGAAGAACGGCCGGCGGCCGTCCGCGTGCCGGCCCTCGCCGTCGGTCAGCCCGCCTTCGACGTTCGCCGCCCAGAACGTGCCCTGCTCGTCCCAGATCCTCTGCCATTTGCCTTCGATGGTCTGCGCCATCGCGGCGTTGTACCGGAATGCGGACTGATCCGCATCGTGCGCCTGCGCCGGCGCGCTCGCTTCGTTCTCACTCATAGGGCACGATTATCGTTTTTCAGCTGGACAGTGCCCTCCGCGCCGTCCGCAGTGCGAACGTGCGGCTCATTCCTCGTAGCGCGAGTCGACGATGTCGGGCGGGTTGAGTCTCAGGTCCGCGTCGACGCCGAGCGCGCGGCCCGCCTCGTCGACGATCCGGTCCCACGATCCGTCGTAGATCATGCCCTGCAGCGTCGTGTTCATCTGCGCGAGCAGCTCGTCGCCGCCGGCGATCGCGATGCCGTAGCCGCGCTCGCCGAAGGACGCATCGACGAGGCTCACGTATTCGGCGCCGGCCTGGGCGCGCAGGCCGGCGAGCACCGGACGCGCGCCGGCCACGGCGTCGGCCTCGCCGGCGAGCAGCGCGGAGACGCAGCGGGAGAAGTCGTCCTCCTCGCGGAAGCGTACGCCGTCGATGTGTGCGGCGAGCTGTTCGCGCACGCCGTCGTGTGCGACGACGCACACGCTGCGGCCGCGCACGTCGCCGGCTCCGCGGATCGCCGCACGTTCGTCGTTGCGCACGAGCAGCCCGTCCTCGGCGATCAGGTACGGCCCCGAATAGCGCACGTCGCCGCCGCGCGAGGCGAGCTGCTTTGTGAACGCGCGCGCGTCCTTGCCGCCCTCGTAGGCGTACGACGTCATCGCGAAGTCGATCGTGCCGTCGGCGAGCATCGCGTCGCGCGTCGCCGCCGTCATCGCGTGGAAGACGATCTGGCGGTTGCTGTAGCCGATCTTCTCGGCGACGTACTTGGCCACGTCGACGCTCAGGCCGCTGTAGCCCTCCTCGTGGTACCAGGAGACGCCGGGCTCGTCGACGGCGACGCCGATGTCGACCATCGGGCCGTCGGCCTGCCCGGGCACCGTCACCTGCACCGACGTGCCGCACGCGGCGAGCGGCGAGACGGCCGCCACGGCGCACAGCGCGGCAAGGACCCTCATTCTTCCACGGCTACGCATGCTGCCTCACTTGAACAGACGGGAACGGGTGAGGAACCACAGCACGAGCAGCGCGAGCACGAGCGCGAACACGATGATGATCAGGAACCCCCAGCGCGAGCCGGTGAACGGCATGCCGAGCATGCCGTTCTGGAAGTTCATGCCGTACATCGAGAAGATGAGCGTCGGGACCGACAGCGTGATCGAGATGATCGTGAAGATGCGCATCACGTTGCTCAGGTTGTTGGAGACGACCGACGAGAACGCGTCGGTCATGTTCGCGAGGACGCCGCTGTAGATGTTCGCCATCTCGATCGCCTGCTTGTTCTCGGTGATGACGTCGTCGAGCAGGTCCTCGTCCTCCGGGTACTGCTTGATGCGCGAGAGCGTCGTGAGCTTCTCCATGACGATCTCGTTCGACTTGAGCGACGTGTTGAAGTAGACGAGCGTCTTGCTCAGCTCGAGCAGCATCAGGATCTCGCGGTTCTGCATCGAATGGCGCAGCCGCAGCTCGAGCTTGTCGGTCTCGCCGTCGATGATGCGCAGGTAGCGCAGGTACATCGTCGCGTTGCGGTAGAGGATCTGCAGGATGAAGCGCGAGCGCATGAAGGTGTTGAAGCCGCGGATCGTGCCCTCCATGAACGGGTGGAGCACCGGCGTGTCCTGCATGCACACGGTGACGATGAGCGTGCGCGTGACGATGATCGACAGCGGGATCGTCTCGTACCAGTTGCGTCCCGAACGCTCCCCGACCGTCGGGATGTCGACGATGATCATCGTGTAGTCGTCCTCGACGTCGACGCGCGAACGCTCCTCGTCATCGAGCGGGGCGCGCAGGTCGGCGAGGTCGATGCCGGTCTCCTGGGCGACGGTGGTGAGCTCGACGTCGGTGGGGTCGCACAGCGCGAGCCATGAGCCGTTCTCCGGCTTGTCTATCTGTTCGACCTGTCCGTGAACGGTACTGAACATGCGCAGCATGAGATCACCCGCCTCTCATTCGCCGAGCCGCGCGACGGACGCGGCCTGTCCTTGTGCAAACATCAACAGCTTAGCCGCACCTATGAGACACGCCGCCCGGGCGGGGCCGGGCGGCGTGGGCGCCATGCGGGCGGCTTCAGCCGGCGATCGGCCTCCACATCGGCATGTCGGGGTTGCGCAGCTGCTCGGGGCCGTTCTCCCAGTCAACGAACTCGGCGATCTGCGGGCCGTGGTTGAACTCGGCGAGCAGCCAGCGGTCGCCGTCGGCGCCGTGCTCGAGGCTCAGACGCGACCAGAAGGCGTTGCGCATGGCGTCGAGCCCGTTGGCGGCGTCGACGTCCATGCCCAGCAGCGTCGCGATCGTCGCGACAATCCACGATCCGTGGGAGACGACGAACAGCGTCTCCTCGCCGGGCACGTCCCGCGCCTGGCGCACATACGAGCGGATCGTCTCGGCGCCGCGCTCGCCGACCTCGCGCCGGCTTTCGACGCCGTGGGCGAGCTCGCCGCCCTCGTGGCGCCTCCAGGAGCGGAAGTCCTCGGGCCAGCGCTCGCGGATCTCCTCGCGCGTCATGCCCTCCCATTCGCCGAAGCCGCGCTCGCGCAGCCTCGGGTCGAGATGCACGTCGAGGCCGAGGATGTCGGCGAAGACGTGCGCCGTCTGCTGCGCGCGGAACAGGTCCGAGCTGACGACGACCATCGTGCGCTGCGAGGCCGGCGCCTTGCGGTACTCCTCGGCGTCGACGGCGCGCACGGCCGCCACCGGCGCCTCCGGCAGCAGCTCGGGATGGGTGGCCAGATTGCTCACCTTCGCCCAGTAGTAGCGCTGCGCGAGCGCGAGGCCGCTCTGGTCCACCTGCCATTGGCCGACGATGTCGAGCGGGACCTCGACCTGGCCCTGCAGGCGGCGTTCGAGGTTCATCGAGGTGCGCCCGTGGCGCAGCATGACGATGTCGGTGATCATCTTTCCTTGTGACTCCTTACGCTTCGTGGATGGCGACGGGGCCGGTTCAGTCCTTCGCGATCGTCTTGCCGGCGTGCGCGCCGGCGGACAGGTCCTCGATCGTGTCGATCGTCATGACCGGCACGCATGCCGGGACCTTCGTGCCGCGTTCCTTCGCGAGCCTGACCTGCTCGTCGTAGACCGCGTCGTCGGTGTGCAGGATGACCTCGCCGCGGAAGCGGTAGCCCTTCTTCTGCTCGAAGTTGACGAACGCGACGACCAGGGGGCTGCCGTTCTCGAGGTTGCGGTAGGTCTGTCCGGCGGTGCGCTCGTGGTAGGCGAGATGCTCGTCGTCGAGCGCGAACATGCTCATCTTCGGTCCGAGGTCAGGCACGCCGTCGGGGCTGACGGTGGCGACCCATGCGAGGTTGTCCTTGATGAAATCCTTCATCGCTTCAGTAAGCTGTGCCATTGTGGGGCTCCTTTCTGTACACTCCCCACACTACGCGACCGCGGCCGGCCACATGCCCCGTTGCGCTGTGGAATGAGCGCGACGCATGTCATGCTGCTCACATGTGAGCCCGCTCACACCGATGCCGCACCGTCGCGGCCCGTCGGACGCTCTCCGTCGTGCAGGGTGCCGATAACGAAAAACCCGGCCGAAGCCGGGTGTCGATCGTGGAGCTAAGGGGATTCGAACCCCTGACCCTCTCCATGCCATGGAGATGCGCTACCAGCTGCGCCATAGCCCCGAATAGGGAGGAACCTGATGCCAGGAACCTTCGTGGAGCTAAGGGGATTCGAACCCCTGACCCTCTCCATGCCATGGAGATGCGCTACCAGCTGCGCCATAGCCCCATCGGCTTTTCAGCCAACTCGAAATAGTGTACATCATGGATTCCCAATATGCAAAGGTCCGGCGTGTCGCACTCTGCGACACGCCGGACCTTCCCTGTCGGAACACCGTCACTGGGTCTGCTGGCCGGTGTCGTCCTTGTGTCCGGAGTCGCCCTGCGTGGTCGTGCCCTCCTGCCCGTCGTCCGTGGAGCCGCCGTTCTGCGACCCGTCGCCGGTTCCCGCGCTCTGCGACCCGTCGCCGGTTCCCGCGCTCTGCGACGGCGACGGCGTCGCGCTCGGTTCGACGACCGGCGAGTTCGAGCCCTGATCGTCCTTCGTGTCCGAGCCGCCGTCCTGACGCCGGTCGTCCGTCGAGGGCGTCGACGCCGTATCCGACGCCGAAGGCTCCGGCGTCGGCGTGATGACGCTCTGCGACGGCGCCGGAGAGACGTCGCCGCCCTCCTCGCTCGTCACGCTCGGGCTGACGATGTCGTGGACGACCGAATCGGTGCCCCTGCCGCCGGTGAGCGCGAGGATGACGCCGGCGGTCACGGCTACGGCGACCAGACCGGAGACGACGGCCACGACGATCGCCACGCGCTTGTCATGACCGGTGAGCTGAGGCCCGGAGGGAGCCGGCTTCGCCGGCGCTTTCCCCGATGTGGAGGCGCCGGCGCCGTTCGACGCGACGACGCGGCCCTTGCGTCCGCGTTCCTGCGCCGGCCGGCCGACCGGGGTGATCGTCTGCGTGTCGTCGGACGCATCGGAGGTCCCCTCCTGCCGTCCATCCTTCTCGCCGAGCTGCTGCGCGGCTGCGTCCTGCAGCTTCTTGCTCGAGGCGTCGATGACGTTCTTGTAGATCTGCGATGCCGACGTCGACACGATCGAGGCGACGGCGACGCCGATCACCGAGCCTGCGATGCCGATCTTCGACGACAGCAGGAACGACGTGACCGCCGCGAGCGCGCCCGCGAGCAGCTGGGAGAACGATAGTCCATTGAAAAAATTCTTCACGGTCGATTCATCCGATCATGGCGCGCCCGCCGGCCGCTTGGACCGTCGGGCGCGTCGGTGGGCAGAACTGCCATAAGCATAGACCAGTTCACCGTCCGTCGGCCTTATGCCGTGTCGGGTTCTCCCACAGCTCAGTGTCGGCGAGCGCGGGCCCGTGGTTGTAGTCGACGAGGATCCAGCGGTCGGGGTCGTCGAGCCCCGCGTTGACCAGACGCGCCCAGTGCGCGTTGCGCATCGATGTGACGGAGACGAAGTCCGGCAGCGCCAAGCCGATGCCGAACAGCACCTGCAGCATGTTCTCGATGAGCGCGCCATGGGAGAACACGAACAGATCGGTGTCCGCGTCCGCCCGGTGCGACCAGTCGCGCAGCGCCTCGACGCCGCGTTCGCCGGCATGTTCATGGGATTCTGCCCGGTGGCGCATCTCGCCGCCGAGGCCGCGGCACCACAGCTCGAAGTCCTTCGGCCACTGCGCGTCGAGCTCCTCGCCGGACATGCCCTCCCAGTCGCCGAAGCTGCGTTCGCGCAGCCGCGGGTCGGCGTGGACCTCGAGGCCGAGCGGGTCGGCGAACAGATGCGCGGTGCGGTTCGCGCGCCGCAGGTCGGAGGCGACGACGAGCTGCCGCGCGACGGGGTCGCGTTCGACGTAGAGCCTGCGCAGCGCGTCGCCGGTCTGGCGCGCCTGCCAGACCCCCACGTCGTCGAGCGGGATGTCGATGCTGCCCTGAACGCGGCCGGCGAGGTTGTAGGAGGTGCGCCCATGGCGCACGAGCGTAATCGAACGCACCGTCCCGATCGCCGTCATCGTCGCTCCCCCATCGGTCAGTCGGCGTCGGCGGCCGCGTCGGCCGCCTCGGGTAGTTCGAGGTCGATGCGCGGGCAGTCGCGCCACAGGCGTTCAAGCCGGTAGAAGTCGCGCGCCTCCTCATGCATGACGTGGATGATGAAATCGCCGTAGTCGAGCAGGATCCACTGCGCCTCCTGGATGCCTTCGCGGCCCTGGGGCTTGAGCTTGCCGCCCTTCGTGTACAGGTCCTTCTCGATCTCCTCGGCGACGGCGAGCACCTGGCGCTCGTTCGTCGCCGACGCGACGAGCATGCAGTCGGTGATGCCGACCAGGTCGCTCACGTCGTAGGCGACGATGTCGGACGCCTTCATGCGGTCGGCCGCCGCGGCCGCGATCCGCACCGATGCGATGGATGATTCAAGTGCCGTCATATCAACGCTCCCAAGCTGGTTTCCAATGCTGCACGATGTGCTGCGTGTTCTCCGAATAGACCATCGCGTCGTCCGGCACGTCATGGCGGATCACCGATCCGGCGCCGCTCGTGACATGGTCGCCGACCTCGACCGGCGCGACGAAGAGGTTGCCGGCGCCGATGTGCACGTCCGAGCCGATCGTCGTGTGGTTCTTGTGCACGCCGTCGTAGTTGGCAGTGATCGTGCCGCCGCCGATGTTCGTGCGCTCGCCGAGGTCGGCGTCGCCCACGTAGCTCAGATGCGGCACCTTCGTGCCGTCGCCGATGTGCGCCTTCTTCATCTCGACGAAGGCACCCGCTTTCGAGCCCTCGCCGAGCTCGTTGCCGGGACGCAGGTACGTCCACGGCCCGATGTTCGCGTCGCGGCCGATGTGCGACTCCTGCACGCGCGAGCGTTCGACGTGCGCGCCGGCGTCGACGGTTGCGTCGATGAGCGTCGTGTACGGGCCGACGACGGCCTCCTCGCCGACGGCCGTGCCCCCCTGCAGGAAGCAGCCGGGCAGGATCGTCGCGTCGCGGCCGATCGTCACGTCGTCCTCGATCCACGTCGTCGACGGGTCGAGGATCGTCACGCCCTCATGCATCCAGTACTCGCACACGCGCAGGTTGTGGGCGCGCGCGAGCGCGGCGAGCTGCACGCGGTCGTTGACGCCTTCGACACTCAGCGGGTCGGGCGCCGCGAAGGCGCCGACCTTGCCGCTCGCCTTCGCCGCCTTGAGCGCGTCGGTCAGGTAGAACTCGCCCTGCGCGTTGTCGGCGTCGAGGTCGGCGATTGCGGCGGCGAGCGCATGCGCGTCGAAGACGTACACCGACGTGTTCACCTCGCGCACGGCGAGCTCGCTGCTGTTCGCGTCCTTCTGCTCGACGATCTTGAGGACGTCGCCGTCGGGGGCGCGGATGATGCGTCCGTAGCCGGTCGGGTCGTCGAGCACCGTCGTGAGCACCGTCGCGTCGTCGCCGCTGGCCGCATGGTAGTCGAGCAGCGCGCGCAGCGTGCCCGTGTCGAGCAGTGGCATGTCCGACGCCGTGATCAGCACGTCGCCGTCGAGGTCGCCGCCGGCCGTCAGCTGGCGCATCGCGCACTGCACGGCGCGGCCGGTGCCGGGGATGTCGTCCTGCTCGACGATCGTCACGTCGGGGTCGTAGCCGCGCGCCGCCTCGGCGACGCGTTCGCCCTGATGGCGCACGACGACGGTGAGCGTAGCGGGCCCGAGCGCCTCGACGGAGGACATGACGCGTTCGAGGAAGGTCTTGCCCGCGAAGGTGTGCAGCACCTTCGGCTTCGACGAGCGCATGCGCGTGCCCTCGCCGGCTGCCAGCACGATTGCGGCGGTTACCGTCATCTGTTCTCCTTTGCGAGGACGGGGCCGATCGCCCCGTCATGGTCCCTGATGCGAAAGGCGCCCACATCCAAACGCCGAAGGCCGGATGCGGACGCCGCTGGCTCCCCCACCTGGACTCGAACCAAGACAAAGGGTTCCAAAGACCCGTGTGCTGCCATTACACCATGGGGGAACGGCGGGCGGACCCGCCAAGTGTTCATTATGCCATAGGGCCGGACCATGGGCGCGACCCCGTGGCGGGTCAGGCAAAGAGGAAGCCCTGGCCGTGGTGCTCGGGATAGGTCTCGAAGAGCTTGGCGACCGAGCCGTCCTCGAACACCGCCTTGATCGCGCTCGCCAGCAGCGGCGCGATCGACAGTACGGTCAGGCCGTCCCAGCGCTTCTCCTCGGGGATCGGCACCGTGTCGGTGAGCACGACCTCGCGCGCGCCGCAGCTCTTGAGCCGTTCGACGGCCGGGCCGGAGAGCACGCCGTGGGTCGCCACGACGGTCACCGACTTCGCGCCGGCCTCCTGCAGCACCTTGCACGCGCCGGCGATCGTGCCGGCCGTGTCGATCAGGTCGTCGACGAGCACGCAGTCCTTGCCCCTGACGTCGCCGACGACGCGGTTCGCGACGGCCTGGTTCGGCCTCGTGATGTCGCGCGTCTTGTGCACGAAGGCGAGCGGGCCGCCGCCGAGGTGCTGCGCCCACTGCTCGGCGACGCGGATGCGGCCGGCGTCCGGGGAGACGACGGTCACATTGTCGAGCTGGTTGGAGAAACGGTCGCGGATGTAGTCGACGAGCACCGGCATCGCGATCAGATGGTCGACCGGGCCATCGAAGAAGCCCTGCGACTGCGCGGCGTGCAGGTCGACGCTCATGATGCGGTCGGCGCCGGCCGTCTTGAGCAGGTCGAAGACGAGACGGCACGAGATCGGCTCGCGGCCGCGGTGCTTCTTGTCCTGGCGCGAATAGCCGAGCAGCGGGCTCACGGCCGTGATCGAACGCGCCGACGCGCGCTTGAGGGCGTCGATCATGATGAGCTGCTCCATGATCGACTGGTTGACCGGGTTGCTGTGGCTCTGCAGCACGAAGACGTCGGCGCCGCGCACGGATTCGGTGTAGCGCACGTACATCTCGCCGTTCGCGAAGTCGTAGGCGGTCGTCTCGAGCACGTCGATGCCGAGCTGGTCGGCGACGTCACGGGCGAGCTTGGGATGCGCCCTTCCGGTGACGAGTATCAGGTTCTTGTCTGGTTTGCCTTCGAGGATTGCGCTCACCGTATCTCCAAACGTCGGTTGGTTCGTAGCCGAGTCCCCAGTGTAGTGCCGGCAGCTGACGTGGGCGGAGGGGACTCCTCAGCCGCGCCCGCGGTACAGGCCGTGCTTGCCGATGTACTGGACGACGCCGTCGGGCACGAGGTACCACACCGGCTCGCCGTGCGTCGCGCGGTCGCGCACGTCGGTCGACGAGATCGCCAGCGCCGGGATCTCGAGCATGTCGACGCGCCCCGCCGGCAGCGTGACCGCCGACGAATAGCCGGGGCGCGTGACGGCGACGAAGTGCGCGATGCGGAACATCTGCTCGACGTCCTTCCAGCGCATGATCTCGGCGACGGCGTCCGCGCCGGTGATGAAGAACAGCTCGGCGTCCGGATACAGCGCGCGCAGGTCGCGCAACGTGTCGATCGTGTAGGTGACGCCGGGACGGTCGATGTCGACGCGCGAGACGGTGAACTTCGGGTTCGATGCCGTGGCGATGACGGTCATCAGATAGCGGTCCTCGGCGTTCGTCACATGCTTGTCGAGCTTGAAGACCGGACGCCCGGTCGGCACGAAGACGACCTCGTCGAGGTCATAGACCCACGAGACCTCGGACGCGGCGACGAGATGGCCGTTGTGGATCGGGTCGAAGGTGCCGCCCATGATGCCGATGCGCGGGCGCGTGTGCCAGTTGCCGCGCGGCGAACGGCGCCCCGGCGGCGAGACGAGGTGCGCCGTGGCCGCGTCGGACACCGACAGCTCGGCCATGCGCCGTGGCGCGTCGGCGACGCGCGACGCGTCGCCGTTGTCGCTGCCCGCCATGTCAGCGCTTCTCCTCGGCGCCGGCCGCGGCGCTGTCGGCGGCGACGCGATCGATCTCCTGCTGCAACGTGAGCTCCTGGGCGCGGTCGTCGGCGGCGTCGCCGTCGGGGTCGATCTTGCCCATGTCCTCATTCCATTCGTCCTGCACGACGCGCCGGATCTCGGCGAAGGTCGGCAGCAGGAAGCTCGGCTGGAACGCGCGGCGCACATGGGCGACGCGTTCGGTGATGCGGATGAGCGTGTCGGTCATGCCGTCGATGTCGTTGTCGCGTTCCATCGTGCGGAAGCGGTCGATGTAGTCCTCCATCAGCACGATCTGTTCGACGACTTCGCGGTAGCGTTCGTCGTCGACGTCGACGACGTCGGCGGCGTCCGTCTCCGGCCATCCGATGAGCACGGCGTCGGCGTACTCGAGCGACGCGCGCTGCGCCGCCGAGGCGATGCCGTCCTCGATCTGCACGAGGAACACGTAGCGCACGAGGCTGAGCCGTTCGGAGGCGACCTTGAGCAGGTTGCGCCGGTCGGTGAGGTCGACGCCCCATGGGTTCGCGAGCACATGCGCGTCGTCGAAGGTGACGGTCGCCGCGTCGTCGCGCGCCGTGGATCCATTGTCCGCGACGCCGGCGTTCGCCGGCGCGTCGTTCTTCGCAACGCCGTTCCTCGCGGCGTCGGCGGACGTCATCGTTCCGTCGTCGTTCCTGACGTCGTCCGCACCGTCGTTCACGCCGTCGTTGCGCACGCTCATGCCCTCACCTGTCCCGTGCCGTAGCCGATCCATTTCGTCGTCGTCATCTCCTGCAGTCCCATCGGGCCGCGCGCGTGCATCTTCTGCGTCGAGATGCCCAGCTCGGCGCCGAAGCCGAACACGCCGCCGTCGGTGAAGCGCGTCGAGGCGTTGACCATGACGACCGCCGAGTCGACGTCCTTCGTGAACCGTTCGATCGCGCCGTAGTCCTCGGCGAGGATCGCCTCGGTGTGGTGCGTCGAATAGCGGTTGATGTGCGCGATCGCCTCATCCATCGAATCGACGACGCGCACGCCGATCTCGAGGGCGAGGTACTCGGTGCCCCAGTCGGTCTCGTCGGCCTCGAACAGCTTGATGTCGCGGATGTTCGCGTCGCCGATGATCTTATACGAGACCTCGTCGGCGTGCATGACGACGTCGGCGTCCGCGAGCGCCTTCGCGACGGCCGGCAGGAACTCCTCGGCGATGTCGCGGTGGACGATGAGCTTCTCGGCGGCGTTGCACACGCCGACGCGCTGCGTCTTCGCGTTGAGGATGACCGGGATGGCCTTGGCGAGGTCGGCGGAACGGTCGACGTAGATGTGCACGTTGCCGGCGCCGGTCTCGATGACCGGGACCTTCGACTTCTCGACGACGGCCTGGATGAGCTGGGCGCTGCCGCGCGGCACGAGCAGGTCGATGTGGCCGCGCGCCTCCATCATCGCCGTCGCGCCCTCGCGCCCGTAGGCGTCGACGGAGCCGACGAGCGCGTCGTCGAAGCCGAGTTCGCGCAGCGTGTCGCCGACGATGGCGAGCGTCGCCGCGTTCGTGCGCTCCGCCGCGTGGCCGCCGCGCAGAATCGCCGCGTTGCCGGACTTGATGCACAGCGCGATGACGTCGACGGTCACGTTCGGCCGCGCCTCGTAGATCATGCCGATGACACCCATCGGCACGCGCACCTGCTGCAGACGCAGGCCGTTGGGAGCCTCGAAGCCGCGCACGACCTGGCCGACCGGGTCGGGAAGCGTCGCGACGTGGCGCATGTCGTCCGCCGACGCGGCGACGCGCGTCACGTCGAACTTGAGACGGTCCAGCTTGCCGGCGTCCATGCCGTCCTCGAAGGCGCGGTCCATGTCGAGCGCGTTCGCGCCGGCGATTTCGTCGGCGCGCGCGTCGAGCGCGTCGGCGATCGCGTTGAGGATGCCGTTCTTGACGTCGGTCGTGGCCTTCGCGAGCTTCGCCTGCGCGGCGCCCGCACGGTCGGCCATCGCGCACACCGCGTCGAAGACGTCGTCGCTGACCTTGTTGTGTTCGCTCTGTGTGTTCGTCATACTTGCACATTAGTGGACGCCCTGCCCTCATGCGCGCGCACGTCCGCGGGACGGTCGCCTGGCCGCGCGCGTCCGCCCGTTCCGCGACGCGGACAGCGTCGACGCGACTTTCGTCTGTGAACCCTATACTGAAATCATCCACACACTTCATCTCTCTACATCGTTAAGGACGGACGAGTGAACAAGTTCCACAGCACACGCAGCACCACCGACTCACTGACCTCGAAGCAGGCCATCCGCAAGGGCATCGCGGACGACGGCGGCCTCTTCGTCACCGACGAACTCGGCGAACGCCTCGTCCCCATCGACGACCTCGCCGGCAGGAGCTACCAGCAGATCGCCTATGACGTGCTCTCCGTGCTCCTCGACGACTTCACCGAAGAAGAACTCAAGGCATGCATCACCAAGGCCTACGGGCCGCAGTGGTCGGACGAGCGCATCACGCCGGTCAAGCCGCTCGGACAGGACTGGGTCATGGAACTGTTCCACGGCCCCACCTCCGCGTTCAAGGACGTCGCCTTGCAGATCCTGCCGCGCTTCATGGCGCGCACGACGCCCGCCGACGGCGACCCGGACGAGAAGATCATGATCGTCACGGCCACCTCCGGCGACACCGGCAAGGCCGCGCTCGCCGGCTTCGCCGACGCCGAGGGCACCGGCATCACCGTCTTCTACCCGCAGGGCCGCGTCAGCCGCGTGCAGGAACTCCAGATGACGACGCAGCAGGGTTCCAACGTCAACGTGTGCGCGGTCGAGGGCAACTTCGACGACGCGCAGTCCACCGTCAAGAAGATCTTCGGCGACAGGGACCTCGCCGCGCGTCTCGAAAAGGACGCGCACGTCGCGCTCTCATCGGCCAACTCGATCAACGTCGGCCGCCTCGTGCCGCAGGTCGTCTACTACTTCTCCGCATACGCGCAGCTGCTCGAACAGCAGGCCGTCAACGTCGGCGACCCGGTCGACTTCGTCGTGCCCACCGGCAACTTCGGCGACGTGCTCGCCGGCTACTACGCGAAGATGCTCGGCCTGCCGGTGCGCCAGCTCGTCGTCGCCTCCGACAGGAACAACGTGCTCTTCGACTTCCTGACGACCGGCACCTACAACCGCAAGCGCCCGTTCTACGAGACGATCTCGCCGTCGATGGACATCCTCATCTCCTCGAACCTCGAACGCATGCTCTACTACATGAGCGAGAAGGACCCGCGCCTGACCGCCTACCTGATGAACGACCTCGCCGAATGGGGCGCGTTCGAGGTGCCGCCGGAGCTGCTCGCCCAGATCCGCCGCCTGTTCGCCACCGGCTGGGCCGACGAGGACCAGGTGCGCCGGATGATCGCCGAATGCTTCAGCGAACACGGCTACGTGCTCGACCCGCACACCGCATGCGGCTACTTCGTCATGCAGCAGATGCCCGCCGATCCCGGCGTGCCGCGCGTGCTGCTGAGCACCGCCAGCCCGTACAAGTTCCCGCGCGTCGTCAACGAGGCGCTCGGCCTCAAGCACGACGGCACCGACTTCGAATGCATGGACGAGCTGAGCGAGAAGACCGGCACCGAGATCCCGCCGATGCTGCGCAGCCTCGAGACCGCCGACGTGCGCTTCCGCGACTGCGTCGAGATCTCCGACATGGGCCACTACGTCGAACAATGCGCCGACCGCCTGTGACACCTGTGCCGCCTTACCGGTAGCATCGTAACGCACGACCGCCCGCAGTCCTCACGACTGCGGGCGGTCGTGCGTTACGGGTCGTGCGTTACGGGTCGTGCGTTACGGGTCGTGCGTTACGGGTCGTGCGTCGTTTGATCCGCCGTCGCTACCGGTAGCGCCGCATCGGCTCACTGCAGCCGGCGCGGCGCGTCGGCGAAGTCGAAGAGCACGCCGTCCGCGAGCGTGCAGATGCGGTCCCAGTCGTGGTCGGAGGAATCGTCGTGCACCGCCCACACCTGCATCCCGGCGGACTTCGCCGAACGCATGCCGGCCAGCAGATCCTCGAACACGGTGCAATGGGCCGGGTCGACACCTACCTGTCGCGCCGCCAGCAGATACACGTCCGGATGCTCCTTGCCGCGGTCGCCGGCATCGTCCACGCCGACGACCGCGTCGAACAGATCAGCCATCCCCGCATGCTCGAGCGCCGGCGTGCGCAGATCGGGCAGCATCGTCGTGGCGACGGCGAGCCGCGCGCCGCTCGCCTTGAGCGCGCGCAGATAGTCGACGGCGTGCGGCTTCGGCTCCACGGCCTGCGCGTACATCCGCCTGGCCATGTCGTTCCATTCGGCGACGAGCGCCTCCGGCGTGTCGTGCAGCCCGAACCGTTCGATCGTGTATTCGGCGATTTCCATGAACTGCATGGCGCTCACCTTCGCCATGTAGTCGTCCGGCACCGTGATGCCGCGCTTCGCGAGGAACTCCTCGTCGATCCGGTCCCACACGCCCATCGAATCGAGCAACGTGCCGTCCAGATCGAAGATCGCGGCGCGCCCCGTGTTATCGGCGGCGCCGCCCGCCGTCATGTCGTCGGTCCGCGTGCCGCCGGTAAGTGCATCGTCCATTGCATTCCTCCTGTCGAACCGTCGAATCGAATCGCCGTCTGATGGGTGCCGCCCGTAAGCAGGCTGTGCCGTGTGATGCCACCCATAGGAGCACAGCGCCATCCGTAGGTGCGCCGTGCCGCCCATAAGCGGGGGGCGTCACCCATGCAGGCGATGCCGCCCGTAAGCGAACGGAGGCCGCGCGGGCGCGCCGTGCCGCCATGTCACGTGAGCTTCGAGGCGGCGAGCAGCTCCTTCGCATGTTCGAGCGACGTGGGCGTCGTGCTGCCGTCGAGCATGCGCGCGATCTCCTCGGTGCGCGCGTCGCCGATGACCTCCCGCACATGTGTGCTCACGGTGCCGTCGTCGTCCTTGCTTTTGCCGACGACGAACTGGCTGTCGGCCCACGACGCGACCTGCGGCAGATGCGTCACGACGATCACCTGCGCGCGCCGGGCGAGTCTGGCGAGCCTTTTGCCGAGCTCGACCCCGGCCTTGCCGCCCACGCCGGCGTCGATCTCGTCGAAGATGAACGTCATCGCCGGCACCGCCCCGTCGTCGCTGTCCGACTCGTCGGTCGCGCGCTCGCCGGCGCACGACAGCTCCAGCGCGAGCATCAGACGGCTGAGTTCGCCGCCGGACGCACTTTTGCCCATCGCGAGCGCCGGCGACCCCTTGAACGGCGTGAACAGGAATTCGACGTCGTCGCCGCCGTTCATGTCGAGCGCGTCGGCGCCGTCGCGCGCGTGCACGGCGACCGTCAGCGACGCGTCGGCCATCGCCAACTGCGCGAGTTCGCCGTCCACGTCCTTCGACAGTCGTTTCGCGGCGCGTTCGCGTGTCTTCGTCAACGCGGCCGCCGCCTTGCGCGCGGTCTCGAGGCAGCGGTCACGCCGTGCCGCGAGTTCCTCGAGCTTTTCGGGGGATGCGTCCAGGTCCTCCACGTCGAAGCGCGCCTTGTCGCGCCATGCGATGACGTCGTCGAGCGTCGGACCCCAGCGGCGCGTGAGCTCGTCGAGTTCGTGGATGCGGCCGTTGATCGTGTCGAGGTCCTCCCCTGACTCGTCGAGGTCGAGCTGCTGCGACAGCGTGAACGAGATGTCCTCGAGTTCCGCCTGCAGCGAATCGAGACGGTCCGCGCACTGTTCGAACACGCCGCCCAGACGGATGCCGCGCAGCGCCTGCGACGCGTAGCGGACGAGCTCGTCGGCGCCGCGGTACTCGCCGCCGTCGCCCTGCGACGAGTCGAGCGCGGCGAGCGCGCCGGCGACGCCCGCGTTGATCTGCGCGGCGTGCTCGATGCGTTCGCGCTGGCCTTTGAGCTCCTCGAGCTCGCCCGGCTGCGGGTCTACGCGGTCGATGCGCGCGATCGATTCGCGCAGATAGTCGGCCTGCTGGCGCATCGACGATTCCTGAGAGCTGAGCCTGCGCAGACGGTCGTCGATCTCGCGGTACGCGTTCCATGCCTTCGCGTAGGCGCGGCGCTCCTTCTCGTTGTTCGCGCAGCGGTCGAGGAACTCACGCTGGCGCGACGGCGACGCGATGCGCAGCTGGTCGCTCTGACCGTGGATTGTGATGAGTTCGCCCGCGATCGAGGCGAGCACCGACTTCGGCACCGTCCTGCCACACAGGATGGCGCGCGAACGTCCCGACGCGGGCACCGTGCGCGACACGAAGATCTCCCCGTCGTCGTCGGTGGCGCCCGCCTGTTCCGCAACCGCGAGCACGGCGTCGCCCTCGTTGGCCAGGAAGATGCCCTGCGCCCACGCCTGCTTCGCGCCGGCGGAGACGCGGCCGGAGTCGGCGGCGCCGCCGGAGATGAGCCTGATCGCGCTGAGCAGCATCGACTTGCCGGCGCCGGTCTCGCCGGTGATCGACGTCATGCCGCGCGCGGGCACGAGCTTCGCCTCGCGGATCGGTCCCAGATCACGCAGTTCGAGTTCTTCCAGCACCTGTCACCGTTCCTGTTCCGTCGTCGTGCCTTCGTCCGTCGCGTCGCCGCGTTCGGGATCGTCGAAATCGCCCTGACCGCGCAGCGACGTGTCGACGCGCGCGCCGGCGGCGGCCGGATGCAGGTCGCGCCAGCCGACGACCGGAAGATTGAACTTCGTGACGAGTCGGCTCGTGAACGGCGCGTCGGACAACCGTGCGAGGCGCAGCCGTCCGGAGGACTGGCGAATGTCGACGCGCGCGCCGCGCGGCAGCGGGCGCTGGCGGCGGCCGTCGCAGCAGATCCAGCCGTCGGAGGTCGAATCGTCGTCGATGCGGATCGAGAACGTCGAATCCGAGCCGATGACGATTGGCCTCGAGAACAGCGCGTGCGCGGCGAGCGGCACGAGCAGCAGCGCCTCCACCGTCGGCCAGATGATCGGGCCGCCCGCCGAGAACGCATACGCGGTCGAGCCGGTCGGCGTGGAGACGATGATGCCGTCGCAGCCGAAGGAGCTCATCGCCACGCCGTCGACGGCGATCGACAGCTCGACCATCTTGCCGCGGTCGGCGCGTTCGATCGTGATGTCGTTGAGCGCCCAGTCGCCGAGCGGCGCCGACGCGCCGGGCAGCCACACGTCCACATGCGCGATCATGCGTTCATCGATGCTGTAGTCATGCACGGCGATGCGGTGGATCGCCTCGTGGATCTGGAAGCTTTCGAATTCGGCGAGGAAGCCGACGTGCCCCATGTTGATGCCGAGGATGGGCACGTCCGTGCAGGTGACGAGTTCTGCGGCGCGCAGGATCGTGCCGTCGCCGCCGAGCACGAGCACGATCTCGGTGTCCGGGTCGACCTTCGGCGACGGCGAGCCGAAATCGGGCGCTTCCGTGTTGTCGATGACGGAGACGTCGAATCCCTCGTCACGCAGCTGTGCGATCGCGTTCTCGACGACCGTGCTGCGCCGGAGCCTCTCGTGGGTCACGACGACGACATGGCGTGGCCCTTTCGTTTCCGCTGCCTGCATGGACACCCCTTTACGCATGATGTTTCCACTCACAGTGTAATGGAACCGCCGGCGCAACGGAACCGACGCATGCGGGAGGTTTTCCCCTCGGCCATGCGCCGCCCCGCCGATTCCTACGGGCGGCACGTGCATCCCGTAGGCGCGCGCATCCGGCGCTCACGTCTACGGGATGCGCCTCACCCCCGAAGAATCGCGCCCGGCCGCGGACGCCGTGCGCCGCACGCCATGTGACGCGATCGCCGCAGGCGTCCGCGGCGCTCCCCGCAGGCGTCCGCGGTGATGCGCGGGTCGACGAAACGTCACCGACCCCTCTACAATGAGCAGCGTACTGAAAACAAGGATGGCGACCAATCGGAGGCAGCATGGCCAATCTCCTGTTCGACGAATCGGCGTCGAACAGCGACGCGTCGAAGGGATACGCCTGGTGGTTCTCCGGCGACACCTTCGAACAAGCAGCCGCTAACGAACGCCATCCCCGCAAACGTTCGCTCTCCTACCGGATCAACTCGCATCCCGGAAGGCTGACGATCCTCTACTTCCTGCTGCTCATCAGCGTATCGACGGGGCTGCTGCTGCTGCCGATAGCCACGCAGCCCGGGGAGAGGACCGAATTCTCGACGGCGTTCTTCACAGCCGTGTCCGCGCTGTCCACCTGCGGCATCTCGATCGTGAACACGACGACGCACTGGACGTACTTCGGGCAGGCCGTGCTCATCGTCTCCGTTCAGCTCGGCGGCCTCGGCGTGATGACCTTCGCGTCGCTCATCGCGCTCGCCGTCAACCATCACCTCAAGGCGATGCAACGCCTGCTCACGGCGAACGAACTCGGCACGAACAAGCTCAGCGAGATCCGCGGCGTGCTCGCCGTCGTCCTCACGACGACCTTCGTCATCGAGCTCATCACGTTCATCGCGCTGTTCCCCGGCCTGTTCCACGTCAACAAGGGCAACGTGGGCAACACGTTGTGGGAGTCGCTCTTCTTCGCCGTGATGGCGTACAACAACTCCGGCTTCACGCCCGACGGCGCCGGCCTGTACGTCGACAACTGGGCGGTCGGCATGCCGATCATGCTCTCGGCGTTCTGCGGCACACTCGGCTTCCCAGTCATCCTCAACATCTACCGCACGGCGCGACGCCATCAGAGCCCGAAACGCTGGAGCCTGCACACGAAGGTCACGCTCGTGACGACCTTCGCGATCGTGCTTGCCTCCCTCATCTGGTTCCTCACCGTCGAATGGGACAATCCGGCGCTGTTCAAGTACGCCGATGTCGAGACGCGCATGCGGCGCGCGATGGTGGCCGCCGTGATGCCGCGCTCGAGCGGCTTCGACCTGTCGTGGGTGCCGCAGGTGAGCGAGGCGACGAAGGTGTTCATGAGCGTCGTCATGTTCATCGGCGGCGGCAGCACGTCGACGGCCGGCGGCATCCGCGTGACGACCTTCGCCGTCATCCTGCTCGTGTGCAAGGCCGCGTTCACCGGACACAGCGACGTCACGGCGTTCAAGCGGCGCATCCACACGCACGTCGTCATGACGGCGGTGAGCATCACGACCGCCTGCTTCGTGCTCGTCCTCTTCGCGTCGATGGCGCTCATGCTCATCACGGGCGCGTCGTTCAGCCACGCCGTCTTCGACGCATGCTCTGCCTTCGGTCTGGGCGGATACACGGTGGGCGTCGCGGACGTGAACAATCCCCCGTCCCTGTACATCCTCGCCGCGACGATGCTCGTCGGCCGCATGGGTCCGATGACGCTCGCGTACGCCGTGAGCCGTCCGCGTCAGGCCGAGCTCGTGCGCTACCCCACCGACCAGATCGTCGTCGGCTGACCGCGCCATCTGCCGGCAACGATGCGCCGCCGGCAGCACATCGTTACGGGCAGCGCATCATTATCGTTATCGGCAGCACATCGTTACAGGCAGCGTATTGCCGCCCATAAGGCAGTGCGTCCTTATGGGCGGCATCGCCTACAGGCGGCGCAACGTCACCGGATGCACACCATCGCATCACTACGGGATGCACATCACTACGGGAGACGGTGTCGCCACCGGTAGCGACACCGCTATCGATGACGCATCCATCATCATCGATTGCGCATCGTTACGGGTAGCATGCTGTAGCGGAACACAAAAGCAGGCGTACGGGTAGCGCGTCGCAGTCGGCACATCGGCTACCGGTAGCGGACCTGCAACAGACCTTAGGAGGTCAGGATGGCAGATAATCGCAGCGTGCTCGTCGTGGGACTCGGCCGTTTCGGCAGCGCGGTCGCCACGACGCTCGACGAGATGGGACAGGATGTGCTCGCCGTCGACAAGGACGCCGAGCTCGTCAACCGCTGGTCCGCGCAGATCCCCACCGTCCAGGCGGACATGACCGACGTCCTCGCGCTCGAACAGATCAACGCCTCCGATTTCGACATCGCCGTCGTGGCGATCGGCGACAGCGTCGAAGCCTCCGTCATCACCGCCGGCAACCTGCTCGACGCCGGCATCTCCGACATCTGGGCGAAATCGGTGTCCAAGGAGCACGCACGCATCCTGCAGCGCATCGGCGCACGCCACATCATCAACGCGGAGACCGACGCCGGCAAACGCGTCGGCCATCTCGTCTCCGGCAACTATCTCGACTACATCGAGCTCGAAGGCGCATACAACGTCGTCAAGATCCACACGCCGTCGCAGTTCGTCGGCTACACGATCGGCGACGCGAAGATCCACGACCGCTACGGCATCACGATCGTCGGCGTCAAATCCCCCGGCCACGAGTTCCAGTACGCGTCCAACGACCTCGAGCTGCGCCGCAACGATGAACTCATCATCATGGGCAAGCAGGACCAGATCGACCACTTTATCCGGGGCTGATCCGTTACAGGCGGCAATCCGCCCGCGCACGTCGAACAGGCCGCGCCATCGCTGCCGTACCTTAAGACTTACGGGAAGCGTCATCGCTTACGGGCAGTGCCTCCTCTTACCGGCGGCACTGCCCGTTCTGGTATGCGCCCCGCCTTTCTTACGGGATGCGCTCCGCCCGGTCATAGGTGGCACGCCCATTACGGGCAGTGCGATCGTTACGGGCAGTGCGATCGTTACGGGCGGCACGGCGTCATCCTGACTGTCGCGCCCATCACTGCTTACGGTTCGTGCCTTGCTTACAGGTCGCATGACGCGGACGGCATCTGCGTCTTTGCCTTCTTACAGGTCGCACCGTCTACGGACGGATGTCGTTCCGACGTCGCGTCGCATCGCATCGTTCCGCTCAGTCTCGCCTACGGGTAGCGGCATTGCGGAAACGAACACGGAAGGCATCCGCCGTCGGAAGATGGAGCCGGGCTTTCGCAACAGATGCCGCCCGTAAGGAGAACAGCTCGGTCGACACGACGACAGAGCTGCCCGTAAGAGAATGGTTGTGCAGTAACCCGTAAGTTAGGTGCGGCTACAAGCCAGACACGGCTACCCATAGGCATGGCACGGGCAGCTGCCCGTAAGCACAGTTAGCCACCCGTATACGATGCCGCCTGTAAGCGTCGGAAGCGCGAGAGCGCCGAAAAGGTACGAAGGCGACGGAGCGCAGGATCACAGAGTCACGGCGCGCGTCTTGACGGCGCTTCAGTCCGTCCGCGCGTAGAGCAGATATTCGATGTTGCCGTGGGTGCCTTCGATCGGCGACGGGGCGGTCGCCACGACGTGCATCCCGTAGGCGCGGGCACATTCGACGACGTGGTCGAGGGCGGCGCGGCGCTTCGCCGGATCGGTGACGATGCCGTGCTTGCCGAGCCCTGCGCGTCCCACTTCGAACTGCGGCTTGACGAGCAGCACGACCTGCGCGCCGGGTGCCGCGATACGGGCCACTACCGGTAGGACATAGGTCAGCGAGATGAAGGAGACGTCGGAGACAATCATCTGCGGACGGTACGGCAGATCGTCGGCTTCGACGTTGCGGATGTTGACGCCGCTCATCTCGATGACGCGCGCGTCGTCGGCGATCCTCGAATCGAGCTGCCCGTGGCCGACGTCAAGCGCGATCACATGGCGCGCTCCCCCGCGCAGCAGCACGTCGCAGAAGCCGCCCGTCGACGCGCCGATGTCGAGGCAGTCAAGCCCCCGCGGCCCCGTCAGTCCGTCGGCGGCGAAGACGTCGAAGGCGCCGAGCAGCTTGTAGGCGCCGCGCGAGACATAGTCGTCGGCATCGCGCACCTCGATGCGCGCGTCATCGCCGACCTTCATCGACGCCTTGCCCGCCCGCACGCCGTCGACGTACACATGGCCGTCGTCGACAAGGCGCCGCGCCTTCGCGCGCGACGGCGCCAACGCGCGCGCCGTCATCGCGACGTCGAGCCGTTCGTCCGCGCCCACGTCACGCTCCGGCGAAGGAGAACGCGGGCAGTGCGACGCCGTCCAGATCGACGCCGGCGTCGCGCAGGCTCCATCCGAGCATGCAGGCCGCACGCAGCGCGTCGACGCTCGCTGTGTCGTCGACGACGATCGCGTCGTCGACGAACCATGCCTTCGCGTCGCGGCAGCGGAACACATCGCCGCGCACGCCGGCGCCGGCCGCGCCGCCGTGTTCGCGCGTCACGGCGGGCTGCGCCTCATTGAGTCCGCGCAGGTCGAGCGCCACATAGGTCGGCCGCAGCTCCTTCGGCGCGCGGATGAGCAGGTCCGGATCGGTGACGCCGGTGAGCACGAGCAGCGAATCGTAGCCGCCTCGGTTGCCGGCCTCGATGTCCGTGTCGAGCCGGTCGCCGATCGCGAGGCTGTCGCCGACCGAGACCATGTCCTCGTCGTCGTGCGCGGCGAGCATGCGCGCCTCGTCGTACATCGCCGGTTCCGGCTTGCCCGCCGAGGCGACGGGCTCCACGCCGGTCGCGTTGACGACGGCCTGGATCATCGATCCACAGCCGGGCGCGACGCCATGCTCACGGGGAATCGTCAGGTCGCGGTTCGTCACGAAATACTGCGCGCCGCGTTCGACGGCGAACGACGCCTCGGCGAGCTGCTGCCACGTCATCTGCGGATACCAGCCCTGCACGACGGCGGTCGGCGCGCGGCCGGCGCCGTCCACGCCGTCGTCGACGATGCGCAGTCCCGCCTTGCGCACCTCGTCGCGCAGATGGTCGGCGCCGACGACGAACACGTCCACGCCGTCGTCGACGTGGCGCGCGACCATGCGCGCGGCCACGACGGACGACGTGATCACCTGCCATGCGGCCACGTCGAGCCCGAAGCCGCGCAGCTGTTCGGCGACCGTCTCCTGCATGCGCGACGAATTGTTCGTCGTGTACTCGATCGTCATGCCGTGGCCTTCGGCGTCGCGGATGGCGTCGGAGGCGTGCGCGACCGGCTGCTTGCCGTAGTAGACGACGCCGTCGAGGTCGAGCAGCGCGAGACGGTAGCGCCGTGACAGCGGCGTGTTCGTTGGTTTCAGCACGCCGCGCTCACTCCGTTTCGCTCTTGAGCTGCTCTTCGTAGTCGCCGACCTCGGCGTTCTCCTCGTCCGCGTCGTCAGCGGCGTCGGTCAGGTCGGGATCGCCCATCACGCCTTCCTCGTCGCGGCGCGTGTTGCGGTCCTCCATCTCGGCGGGTTCGATGTCCATCTCGGCGCCGGCGCGCTGCTCCTCCTCGGGGATGCGCGTCTCGTCGTCCATGTTGACCCCGTCCTCGTCGTCGAGCGGCGCGTACTGCGCGTCGTCGGGCGTCACGCCGAGCTTCGCCTGCAGGTCCTCCGGAAGGTCCTCGACGTCGTAGTCGACGACGAAGTCGTCGCTCGTCTCGTCCTCGTCGGCGTCGGCGTAACGCGCCTCGAGATCGTCGATGAGCTCGTCGAGCGCGACTGCCTCGTCGTCGCGTCCGGCCTTGGACAGGAAGTACTGCTCGGCCTGCGCGGCGCGCATGCGGTATTCGCCGGCGAGTCCCTTGGCGTGCACGAGCTTGGAGACGACCTCGATCGCCTGGTCGACCATGCCCATGTCGTTGAGCGCGCCCGCGTAGACGAGGAACATCTCCGCCTTCGCCTCGCCGGTGAGCCGCTTGGCGTTGTCGGAAAGCGCGATCTCGATCGCCTTCTTCGGCTTGTCGAGTCCGCGTTCGCAGTCGGCCATGAACGGCAGGTAGTCGAGGTAGCCGTTCATGCGGAACGCCGTCTGGAACTCGCGCAGCGCGAGCTTGTAGTCGCCCTGACGGTAGGCGACCATCGCGAGCGTCTCACGGGCGATGTCGACGCGCGACGCCTGCTTGGCGGCCCACTTGGCGTGCGCGAGCGCCGCCTGCGGGTCGTCGGCCTCGAGCGTGTACGCGGCGAGGATGTGCAGGCCGATGTTCTCGGCATGCTCCTTCGACAGGCCGCGCAGACGTTCGCGCTCGTCCTTGCTCAGCATGTTCCATTCGAGGCCCTTCGGCATGACCGGCTCGCCCGGACGGCGGTCGGTGTACGGGTTCTGCGATGGGAAGCTGACGGTGCCGTCCGAGTTCTTGCGCGAATGCGCCATGTATTCGGCGCGCTTGCGGTCGTGGGGCGCCTGGCGCTCGGCGGCGTCGTGACGCTGGCCGCGGCGGTCGTCGCGGCGGTCGTCATGGCGGAAATTGCGGCGGTCGTCGCCGCCACGGAAATTGCGGCGCTGGCCGTTGCCGTCACGACGGAAATCACGACGATCGTCGTCACCACGGCGGAAGTCACGACGCTGACCGCCGTTGCCGCCGTTGCGGTTGCTGCGATGGAAGTCACGGCGGTCGTCGTCACGACGGAAGCCGCGACGCTGGCCGTCGCCGTCACGACGGAGATCACGACGATCGTCGTCACCACGGCGGAAGTCACGACGCTGACCGCCGTTGCCGCCACGATGGAAGTCGCGGCGCTGTCCGCCGCGCTCGTCGTCGCGTCCACGGAAACGATTGCCGGAACGCTGACCGCCGTTGCCGCCGTTGCCGTTGCGGTGGAAGCGACGCTGTCCGTCGCCGTCACGACGGAACTCGCCGCCGCCCTCGCCGTCACGGCGGAAGTCGTTGTTCCTGCCGCCGCCGTTGCCGTTGCGGTGGAAGTTGCGTCCGCCGCCGTTGCGGTTGCCGCGATGGAAGTCCGAGCCGCCGCGCGAACGGAAGCCGCCGCCGGAGCCGTGACGATGGCCGCCGTTGCCCGATCCGTAGCGGCGGTTGCCGCCTTGGGAATGATGCTGTGATCCGCGTTCGTCTGCCATGTTCGTACCTTTTCAATCGAGAGGCGGGCATGTCGCCCGCCTCGTCCGTCATTGTCTTCCAGTGTAGCCAATCAGCGGTCCGGATCCGCCGTTTCGGCTGTCGGTGTGCAAAAAATCAGCCGAGTTCGACGACGCCGAGCGCCTTCTTGCCGCGGCGCAGGATCGCGAAGCGTCCCTGCAGGAAGTCGTCGCCGCCGAGCAGCTGCTCCTCGTCCTCGACGCGCGCGTTGTTGAGGTACACGCCGCCGGACTTGATCGTCTTACGCGCCTCGGAGATCGACTTGAACAGGCCGGCCCTGACGCCGGCCTCGCTGACGCGGTCGCCGGCAGCGGCCTTCGCGAAGGCCTTGGCGCCGTCCTCGTCCTCGACCTTGAGTCCTTCGAGCGCGGCTTCGAGGATGTCCTCGCCGATCTCGGCCACGTCGCCGCCGCGGCCGAACAGCGCGGTGGACGCCTCGATCGCCTGACGCGTCGCATCCTCGCCGTGCACGAGGCTCGTGACCTCCCATGCGAGCGCGCGCTGCGCCTCGCGGGCGCCCGGGTTCGTCTCGGTGGCTTCGAGCAGCTCCTCGATGCGCGCCTTCGGCAGGAACGTGAACGCCTTGAGCAGGCGCTCCATCTCGGCGTCCGGACGGTTGACCCAGAACTGGTAGAACTTGTACGGGCTGAGCATCGAGCCGTCGAGCCACACGGCGTTGCCTTCGGACTTGCCGAACTTCTTGCCGGTCGCGTCGGTGATGATCGGGCTGGCCATGACGTTGACGTTGACACCGCGCACCTTGTGGATGAGGTCGAGGCCGGAGGTGAGGTTGCCCCACTGGTCGGAGCCGCCGAGCTCGAGGACGCAGTTGAAGTGGTCGTACAGATGCAGGAAGTCGTTGCCCTGCAGCACCTGATAGCTGAATTCGGTGAAGGAGATGCCCTCCTCCGAGTTGAGGCGGCGGGCGACGATGTCCTTCGACAGCATCGTGCCGACGCGGAAGTTCTTGCCGACGTCGCGCAGGAAGTCGAGCACGTTCATCGTCGCGGTCCAGTCGTAGTTGGACACGAAGGTCACCGGGTTGTCGCCCTCCTGCACGAGGATGTCGCCGATCTGGATGCGCAGGCGCTCGCACCACTGCTCGACGACGTCCTTCGGGTTGAGGATGCGCTCGCCGGACTGGCGCGGGTCGCCGATGAGGCCGGTGGCGCCGCCGACGAGGGCGATCGGATGATGGCCGGCCTCCTGCAGGTGGCGCATGATGATGAGCTGCACGAGATTGCCGATGTGCAGCGACGGCGCCGTCGGATCGAAGCCGCAGTAATAGTAGATGGGCTCCCCGTTCAATGTCTCGGCGAGTCGATCCCTGTCGGTGGATTGCGAGATCAACCCGCGCCATTGCAATTCATCGAGCACGGAGTCGAATCCGGCTTCCTTGAAATCGATGACGTGAGCCATGCCAAACATCTCCTTGTGAAGTTTTCGAAGGTGCTCCCCGCCGTCCGGTCGGCGCGGAGCAAACACTGCCAGTGTGTCACACCTCGCCGACACTGCGCCGACGGCGTCACGGCCGCATCCACTCGCCTGTCGACTCCCCGAGATGCACCATGCCGCCCCGCGCGAGACCGCTCTCCCTCAGTGCCTTCCCTACCGGCTGCACCCCCGATTCCCTACCGGTGGCACCATCGATTCACCGTCAACACTTATGGGTAGCACCTCTTACGGGCGGCATCGTCGATTCCCGACAGATTCCTTACGGGCGGCATCATCGGATTCCTATCGGCAGCGCCCCCGATTGCCCATCGACGGCGTCATCGATGGGCAAATCCTTACGGGCAGCATCATGTACCCCCTACCGGCGACGTCGCTGACGCTTACGGGCGGCATCCGCACGTTTACGCCGCAACAGCCGCGACATCCACGATGCGAGCGTCTCTTGGATGGCGCTCGCCGTATCGGCGACGTTCACAATGACCCCCTCAAGATGTTTCGGCGGTATCGGCGTCAGAGGAAACATATGCGTGCGGATGCTGTTCGCGACGACGTCGTCGATCTCGAAATCGGTGCGCGCGTTGCGTTCGGCGGCGTACGGGTGGCGGAATCCGTGCAGCCGATGGCTGCCGTCGTCGTAGTCGTGCCAATCGTACAGGAAGTAGTCGTGCAGCAGTGCCGCCCGTACGAGCGCGCGCAGGTTCACATGGTTCCACAGTCGCAGCCGATCGGCGATCGCCACGCTCAGTCGCGCCACCTCCAGCGAATGCTCGTACGTCGTGACGTCGCCGTGCTGCAGACTTCGTTTTTCGATCTCCATGTGCTCGTGGTCCAGAATGTCCTGCCCGTAGTGATGCACGATGGCGTCGATGCGTTCCCGACTCAGCATGCGCTCCCCCTTCATTCATCCGACCATGATGCGGCCATCCGCAATCGGTGCCGTTCTCTTACGGGATGCATCCCGTAAGAGAACGCCTCCCTAGACAGTGCGTCCCGTAAGCGCATGCGGACGCAGACGATATTGTTCACGGACGCCGCTGCCCGTAAGCGATGGCCGTGCTCAATCCCCGGGCGATACGTAGACGGCGCCGTGCTCCGAACGTTGCCGCCCGTAGACGATTGCGGGACGATATATGCGCGGCACACGCGGCAGTCGACGGCGATGTCGACGGCCGTGTGCGCCGCGCGAACGCATGGACGCACCGCCGGAGGTCTCCGTGCGGCGCGCCCATGCGTCAGGCGGACGTCACTGTTTCTTCGCGAGGGAGCCGGCCGCCTTGTAGGCGATGCCGTCGCTCTTGGCCTGGAACATGCCGTGCAGGCGCTCGATCTGCGACTTCGCCGACATGATCTGTTCACGCACGCGCGTCGGCGCCGTGCCGCCCTTGCCGGCGCGCGCGGAGACGGAACCCTCCGTCGACAGCACCTCGCGCACCTTCACCGCCTGCTCCGGCGCCACGAAACCGCGGAAGATCTCGATGAAATCGTCGTCGGACAGGTCCCACAGCTCCTCGCCGCGGCTTTCGGCCAGCTTGACGCATGCGCCGGAGAGTTCGTGCGCATGGCGGAACGGCACGCCGTTCTTCACGAGCCACTCGGCGATGTCGGTCGCGAGCGCGAAGCCGGTCGGCGCCTCCTGTTCGAGACGCTCCGCATTGAAGCGCATCGTGCGCACCATGCCGGTGAACGCGGGCAGCAGCACCTCGAGCGTGTCGGTCTGGTCGAACACCGCCTCCTTGTCCTCCTGCAGGTCGCGCGCGTACGCGGTGGGCAGGCCCTTGAGCGTCGCGAGCAGGCCGGTGAGGTCGCCGATGAGACGGCCGGCCTTGCCGCGCGCGAGCTCGGCGATGTCCGGGTTCTTCTTCTGCGGCATGATCGACGAGCCGGTGGAGTACGCGTCGTCGAGCGTGACGAAGCCGAACTCCTGCGTGTTCCAGATGATGATCTCCTCCGACAGTCTGGAGATGTCGACGCCGATCATCGCGGCGACGAACGAATATTCGGCGACGAGATCGCGGCTCGACGTGCCGTCGATCGAGTTCTCGGTGACCTTCGTGAAGCCGAGTTCGCGCGCGACGACCGTCGGTTCCAGGCCGAGCGTGTTGCCGGCGAGCGCGCCGGAGCCGTAGGGGCTCGCGTCGACGCGGCTGTCCCAGTCGATGAAGCGTTCGACGTCGCGCAGCAGCGGCCACACGTGCGCCATGAGCTGATGTGCGAGCAGCACCGGCTGCGCGTGCTGCATGTGCGTGCGCCCCGGCATGACGGTGCGGCCCGCCGCCTTCGCCTGCTCGCACAGCGCGTCGGCGAGCGCGAGCACCTGCTTGGCGACGATGCGTGCGTGGCGGCGCAGCCACATGCGGATGAGCGTCGCGATCTGGTCGTTGCGCGAACGTCCGGCGCGCAGCTTGCCGCCGAGTTCGTCGCCGGCGATGTCGATGAGTCCGCGCTCGAGCGCCGTCGCCTCGTCCTCATCGTCCTCGATCGGCGCGAACTCGCCGCTGTCGACGCGGCGCTGCAATTCGTCGAGCGCGTTCTCCATGCGCTGCAGCTCGTCGGGAGTGAGCAGGCCCGCACGGCCGAGCGCACGCGCGTGGGCGCGCGAGCCGGCGATGTCGTCGTCGGCGAGTCGCCAGTCGAACTGCGTGGACTTGCTCAGCAGCGCGAGCTCGGGCGACGGGCCGGAGGAGAAACGGCCTCCCCACAACGCGAGATGCTCCCCCGACGGCTGTTGCTGCGCGGTCGGCGAGGTCTCGATGTCGGTCGTTCCGACGATGCGTTCGTCACTCATGATGTCTCCATGTCTCCTTCGTCGCCATGCCGACGACGTGATATGCAGTGGCGCGCGACGTCAGGCGCACCTGTGTTTTCTTCCTGCCGGTGTTCATCCTACCGGTGTTCGTCGAAATCCGCCGCCGTTTTCCACGTCCGCCGGCCGCCGAAGGTCGTCACGGCCCGTTACGGGACGTACGTCCTGCGTCATCTATCGTCATCTATTACGGGATGATATTACGGGATGTACGCGCCGCATCGTTACGGTGTGGTCGCTACGGGATGCATCCCCCACATCGTTATCGTTACGGGACGCATTCTCTCTCTGTCCTTAGTCCTTACGGGATGCGGCGAGCGGTTCGAACGGCTCGCCGAGCGTCCTGCGCACCCTCCGTGTCCTTACGGGATGCATGCTCCCGGTTGCCGTTCGTCCCGCCATCGTTCGTCGTTACGGGTCGCATGCACCCGCGACGGCGAATCCGTTACGGGAGGCGACGTCGCCTACGGGAGGCGAACGCGGCGGAAAAACGAGGAGGACGCGCAGCGCGCGGCTGCCGCCCTCCCCATGATCGGAACGTTCATCGATCGGAACGTTCATGCGCGATACGAGTCAACGTCACTCGACGTCGTTGTCCGGGACCTCGATGCCGTTGCCGAACTTGACATCGCGCGCGGCGGCGACCTTCGTCGGCAGGCCGTAAATCTCGATGAAGCCGTTCGACGCGTTCTGGTCGAAGGTATCGCCGGAATCGTAGGTCGCGAGGTTGTAGTCGTAAAGCGATTCCGCGGAGCGACGTCCGACGACGACGGCGCGGCCGCCGTGCATGACCATGCGGATCTCGCCGGAAACGTACTGCTGCGTGTCGTTGATGAACGCGTTGAGAGACTTGACCGCCGGCGAGAACCACTGCGCGTCGTAGACGAGCTCGGCCCAGCGCTTGTCGATGTCGCGCTTGATGCGGTGCTGCTCGCGCTCGAGGCACATGTTCTCGAGTTCCTGATGCGCGGTGATGAGCGCGATCGCGCCCGGCGCCTCATACAGCTCACGCGACTTGATGCCGACGAGACGGTCCTCGATGAGATCGACGCGGCCGATGCCCTGGGCTCCGGCGCGGCGGTTCATCTCCTCGATCGCCTGCAGCGGGGTGACGTCGCGGCCGTCGATCCTGACCGGCATGCCCTGCTTGAACTCGATGACGACCTCGTCCTCGACCGGCGGGAAGTCGGGATCGTCGGTGTAGGAATAGCAGTCCTTCGTCGGCGCGTTCCACGGATCCTCGAGGAAGCCGGTCTCGATGGCTCGACCCCACACGTTCTGGTCGATCGAGAACGGGCTCTTCTCGGTCTGCACGATCGGCAGCTTGTGGTCGTTTGCGTAGGCGATCTCGACGTCACGCGTCAGCGAAAGGTCGCGGATCGGGCTGATGGCCTTGAGCTCGGGGTCGATCGACTGGATCGAGACCTCGAAGCGGACCTGGTCGTTGCCCTTGCCGGTGCAGCCGTGCGCGATCGTGTCGGCGCCGAACTGGTGGGCGGCACGCACGAGGTGCTTCGTGATGAGCGGACGCGAGATCGCGGAGACGAGCGGGTACACGCCCTCGTACATCGCGTTCGCCTTGAGCGCCTGCATGCAGTATTCGTTCGCGAATTCGTCGCGGGCGTCCACGACGTAGGCCTCGACGGCGCCGCATGCGAGTGCGCGTTCCTTGATCGTCTCGAGGCTCTCGCCGCCCTGACCAACGTCGAGGGAGACGGCGACGACGTCCTTGCCCGTGCGGTCCTTGAGGTACGGGATGGCGACCGAGGTGTCGAGACCACCGGAATACGCCAGCACAATGCGATTCTGTTCGCTCATGGGTTGACCTTTCTGTTCAGATATTCATGAGTATATACAGTCCTCTGTATAAATATTCATTCCGTGTCCATGACCGCAACCTCCCCAATCACCTGCGTGCGGCATTTGCTTACGGGACGCATCGCTTACGAGCGGCCACTGCGGAACGCTTACGGGATGCATCGGCGAGCGTTTACGGGCCGCATCGCAGATCGTCTATCGGCAGCACCGCCGATCATCTACCGGTAGCACACGCATCTATCGACGTCACAATCAATCCCCCACTGGCGCCGTCGCCCGCCTGCCGACAGCACCGTCATCCGTCGTCCCGCCATCGATCTCCTACCGGCGGCAACTGCCTCCGCTACCGGTAGCGTCAACGTTCGTCGTCGAGCAACGGCATCCGCCACCGATAACGACGGCATCCGCTTACCGGCGGCGCCGACGGATCGGCCATCCGCCGTCCGCGACGATTGCTTCCCATAAGCGACATGTACGACATGTGATGCACAGCGCACGTCATGCACAGCGCACGTCGTACGCCGCATGCCGCTTACGGGATGCGGCGTACGACGCGTTCTGCATGGCGCATCAAATACTCGACTGCCGGCTGCCGATTATCGGCAGCCGGCAGTCAGGCGGGCATTGCACAGCCACTCCCCGTAAGGGTTCGCGACGACGGGTCGCGCTCAGCTCTGCGTGGAGGCGACCTCGAGCAGCCATGCGGAGCGACGCTCGGCCATCGCATCGTCCACGCAGATGACGAGCACGGTGTCGTCGCCGGCGATCGTGCCGAGGACGCCGCCTATCGGATGCTTGTCGATGACGCTCGCGACGTACTGCGCGGCGCCCGACGACGTGTGCACGACGATGAGGTTGCGGGCGCAGGCCACCGACGTCACGAGTCCGGACAGGATGCGCGTCATCTGCTGCTGCGAGCGTTCGTCGCCGTCGAAGCCGGCGGCAGGAATCGGCTGGTCGTCGATCGTGTACGCCACCTTGCCGTCCGGAAGCCGCGTCTTCGTCGCGTTCATCTCGTCGAGGTCACGGCTGAGCGTCGCCTGCGTCACCTCGATCCCCTGGTCCGCGAGGATCTCGGAGAGCTGCGACTGCGACGTGACCACATGGTCGGCGAGCGCCTGCTCGATCGCGTTGAGGCGTGCGGCGCGACTGGCCGGACGCTGCAGCGGAGTCGTCGAATCGGTCATCAGGAGAGCAGGCTTTCGTCGCCGCGCTGCTTGCCGATGAGCCATGTCAGCAGCGCCTTCTGCGCGTGCAGACGATTCTCGGCCTCGTCCCAGACCACCGACTGCGGACCGTCGATGACGGCGGAGGTCACCTCCTTGCCGCGGTAGGCGGGCAGGCAGTGCTGGAAGAGCGCGTCCGGCTTGGCGAGCGCCATGAGCTCCTCGTTGACCTGATACTGCCAGAAGGGCTTCGAACGCACGTCGTACTGGCTCTCCTCACCCATCGACACCCACGTGTCGGTGAAGACGCAGTCCGCGTCGCGCACCGCCTCCTGCGGATCGGTGGTCACGAGGATGCTACCGCCGGTAGTGGCGGCGATCGCCTCGGCGTCCTGCACGATGGCGTCGTCGGGCAGGAAGCCGTTGGGCCCCGCCACCCGTACATGCATGCCGGCGACGGCTCCGGCGAGCAGGTAGGAGTTGGCCATGTTGTTCGCCGCGTCGCCGAGGTAGGCGATCGTCATGCCTTCGAGCGCGTCCACGCCGCCCTTGAACTGCGCGATCGTCAGGAAGTCGGCGAGCACCTGGCACGGATGGAATTCGTCGGTGAGGGCATTGACGACCGGCACCGTCGCGACGCGCGCCATCTCCTCGATGCGCGACTGCTCGAAGGTGCGCCACACGAGCGCGTACGCCATGCGCGTGAGCACTTCGGTGGTGTCACGGATCGGTTCACCGCGACCGAGCTGGGATCCCGACTTGTCGATGACGAGGGGGTAGCCGCCGAGTTCGGCGACGCCGATCGAGAAGCTGGAACGCGTGCGCGTGCTCGGCTTGTCGAACAGCACGGCGACGCCCTGCGGCCCCTCGAACGGGCGGTGGTAGAACCTGTTCTCGCGGAACTTCATACCGAGTTCGAGGATCTGCTTCTGCTCGTCATGGTTGACGTCGTCGTCGCGCAGCATGTGACGGAGCTGTCCCATGATGGCCTCCTTCTTGTTTCCCTGATGTTGGTTGTTGCGATTGTTTGCTTGCTTGTTGCGGCACGTATGCGCGGTGTCCTTTTGCCTCGTGCGGTCACGCCGCTTACGGGCGGCGGGCGGCGCCGCTTATCGGCAGTGCCGCCCGCAGCAGCGGCACTGCCCGTAGGCGATGCCGCCCGTAAGTGCGCGGATCAGTCGTCGGGCAGATCGTCGGGCAGCTGGGAGAGGATCACCACCGCCTCGTTCACCTCCTGCTCGCTGACAACGAGCGGCGGCGCCAGACGCAGGACGTTCGGCGCGCAGGCGTTGACGATGAGGCCATGTTCGAGCGCCCAGTCCACGGCGGCGTGCGCGCACGGACGCTTCAGCACGATCGCGTTGAGCAGGCCGCGTCCGCGCACCTGCTCGAACAACGGGTTGTCGGTGGCACGCAGGTCGGTGCGCAGCTGCTCGCCGCGCGCCTCCGCGCACTGCACGAGCCCCTCGTCCTCGATCACGCCGATCGTCGCGAGCGCGGCGGCCGCGCCCAACGGGTTGCCGGCGAAGGTCGAACCGTGGGTTCCCGGCGAGAACAGCGAGGACAGCTCCTCGCCGAAGCTGATCATGCCGCCCATCGGGAAACCTCCGGCGACGCCCTTCGCGAAGGTGACGATGTTCGGCGTGACGCCTCCGAGGTCCTCGCGCTGGAACGCGAACCACGATCCGGTGCGTCCCATGCCGGTCTGCACCTCGTCGATGATCAGCAGCGCGCGGCGCTCGTCGCACAGCGCGCGCACGCCGCGCACATAATCGGCGTCGAGCGGCAGCACGCCGGCTTCGCCCTGCACGAGCTCCATGATGACCGCGGCCACCGGCCCCTTGTCGGCGGCGTCGAAGGCGGCCTTCATCGCGTCGATGTCGTTGGCGTCGACGAATTCGATGTTCGGCACGAGCGGCTCGAAGGGCACGCGGATCGCGGGCTTCCAGGTCGCGGAGAGCGCGCCCATCGTGCGTCCGTGGAAGCCGTGCGTCAGCGCGATGATGCGGTACGGCTTGTCCGTGCCGAGCTCGTCGCGCAGCCGCGCCCCGTAGAGCTTGGCCATTTTGAGGGCCGCCTCGTTGCCTTCGGCGCCTGAGTTGCCGAAGTAGACGTGCGATCCCTTCGGGGCTCCGGCGAGCTCGATGAGCTTCTCCGCGAGCCTGATCTGCGGACGCGTCGCGAAGTAGTTGCTCACGTGCGCGGCCTGCGCGGCCTGCGCGGCGACGGCCTCGATCCACTTCGGGTGCGCGTAGCCGATCGAATTGACGGCGATGCCGGCGAGGAAGTCGAGGTATTCGTTGCCGTCGACGTCCCAGACGTGCACGCCCTGCCCATGGTCGAGGACGCGCAGCGGCGTGCCGAAGACGTGCATGTGCACGTCGTTATATTCGTCGAGCAGCCGCCTGTCCTCGGTCAATGCGCCGCTTGTCGCGCCATCGGTAGCGGATGCCGCGTTCGTGTCATGCTCGGTTGTCATATGAGTTCCTCATTTCCAGTCCCTCGCCGGGTTCGACCATCGTGCCGATCCCTGCGCTTGTGAATACCTCGTTGAGTATCGAATGCGGCTTGCGGCCGTCGATGATGTGCGCCTGCTGCACGCCGCCGTCGATGGCGCGGATGCACGCCTCCATCTTCGGTCGCATGCCGCTTTCGAGCTGCGGCAGCATGTCGCGCAGGTCCTCGACGCCGATGCGGCCGATGAGCGAGTCGCGGTCCGGCCAGTCGGCGTACAGGCCGTCGACGTCGGTGAGGATGATGAGCTTATGCGCGCCCAGCGCGGTCGCGAGTGCGGCGGCCGCCGAGTCGGCGTTCACGTTGAGCACCTCCGTCGCGTCCTCCTCGTTCGGCGCGACCGACGACACGACCGGTATGCGTCCCGAATGGATGAGGTCGATGACGGCGGACGCGTCGACGCCGATGACGTCGCCGACCAGACCGATGTCGGTGGGCTTGCCGTCGATGATCGGCATGCGCTGCGTCGCCGAGAAGAGCGCGCCGTCCTCGCCGGACAGTCCCACCGCGTACGGGCCGTGGGCGTTGATGAGGCCAACGAGTTCGCGCGACACCTTGCCGGTGAGCACCATGCGCACGACGTCCATCGCCTCGGGCGTCGTGACGCGCAGGCCGCCCTTGAACTCCGAATGGATGCCGAGCGCCTTGAGCATCTGCGAGATCTGCGGGCCGCCTCCGTGCACGATTACGGGATGCAGGCCCACCTGACGCAGGAACACCATGTCGTCGGCGAAGCAGCTCTTGAGATGGTCGTCGACCATCGCGTTGCCGCCGTATTTGATGACGACCGTCTTCCCGTAGAACTCCTCCAGCCACGGCAGCGCCTCGATGAGCACCTCCGCCTTCTGGTCCGGACGCAGGTCCGTGTGCACGTCCAGATGGAAGCCTGGACCTTTCAGTTGTTTCGTCATGATTCCTTATCGTTCTCCTGTTCTCGCGCCGTTGCGCCTGCACCGCCGGCGGCCCATACGGCCACGATAGTCGCCGTCCGCCCCCTGTCGCTTACGGGTGGCATGCGACATGCGGGCGGTTGCGGCGTTCCCGTTTACGGGTGGCATGCCGCCGAGGGTGCGCCGCGGAATCGGCCGTCCGCCTCCCGTAACGGCATGGCGAACGGTGCCGCCCGTAGCTGGCGGGGAGATCCGCGGCGCCATGGCGCATGCCGCCCGTAACGACGGATGGCCTTCCGCGATGGTCGCCGCGGACCGCCGCCCGTAGGGAGTCGCATCCCGTAAGGGTGGTGCCGCATCCCGTGGCGCGTGGCGCGCACCGCCGGATGCGACGGTCAGCTTTCGTAGTCGGCGTTGATGTGCACGTATTCGTGGGTGAGGTCGTCGGTCCACACGGTGGCGTGGGCGCCGCCGACGTTGAGCCCGATGACGATGTCGACCTCGCGCGGGGTCATGTCGACCTCGCTGCGGTCACAACCGGGCTTGCCGCCGTCGCACACGCGCACCCCGTTGACGTCGACGGTCACCTGGTCGGGATCGTAGGGGGCGACGTCCACGGGCACCGTGCCCAGCGAGCTGACGATGCGTCCCCAGTTCGGGTCGTTGCCGCTGATCGCGCATTTGAGCAGGTTCGACGCGGCCACGGCGCGAGCGCACGCGAGCGCGGCGTCCTCGTCGGTGGCGCCGTCCACGGTGATCTTGATGTCGTGGCTCGCGCCTTCGCCGTCGCCGATGATCTGTCGGGCGAGCGCGGAGCAGCAGTCGGCGACGATCGCGTCGAACTCGTCGGCGTCGGGCGTGATGCCGGAGGCGCCGGACGCCAGCAGCAGCACGGTGTCGTTCGTGGACATGCAGCCGTCCACGTCGATGCGGTTGAACGACGTGTCGGCGGCGGCGTCGAGCGCACTCCGCAGCTGTTCGGGCGTGACGACGGCGTCGGTCGTGATCACGCACAGCATCGTCGCCAGCTGCGGCGCGATCATGCCCGATCCCTTGACCATGCCGCCGATGCGGAACCCGTTCGAGCCCAGACGCGTCACGGTCTTCGGCTTCGTGTCCGTCGTCATGATCGCATGGGACGCGTCCTCGCCGGCCTGGACGGTGTCGTCGAGCGCGGCGTATGCGGCCTCGGCGCCGGCGAGCACCTTGCTTAGCGGCAGCAGCTCGCCGATGAGTCCGGTGGAGCACACCGCCACGTCGTCCGCGTCGCAGCCGAGCAGCTCGCCGACCTTGTGCGCGGTCTTCGAGGACTGTTCGTAGCCTTCGACGCCGGTGCAGGCGTTGGCGCCGCCCGAATTGAGGATGACGGCGTCGACGCGGCCGTCCTTGACCACCTGACGCGACCACTGCACCGGCGCCGCGCAGAACCGGTTCGTCGTGAAGACGCCGGCGGCGGCCTTGAGCGGTCCATCGTTCACGACGAGCGCGAGGTCCTTCTTCCCCTCCACCGACGAGATGCCGGCGACGACGCCGGCGGCCGTGAATCCTTGTGCGAACGTTACGCTCATGGTGCCACTCCGATCTTGCTGAGTCCTGTTTCTTCGTTGAGTCCGAACGCGAGGTTGAGCGACTGCACCGCCTGCCCCGCCGTTCCCCGGTTGAGGTTGTCGATCGCCGCGAAGGCGTGCAGCGTCCGGCTTCGTCGGTCGACCGCCACCTGTATGTGCGCGGCGTTCGAGCCGAGCACGTTCTGCGTCGCCGGCATCACGCCTTCGGGTAGCACGAACACGAACGGCTGCCTCTCATAGGCCTTCGTCCATACGGCGCGGATGGCGTCGTCGTCCATGTCGAGCGCCTTGTCGGTGAGCTTCGCGCTCACCGAGGCGAGGATGCCGCGCGACATCGGCACGAGCATCGGCGTGAACGCGAGCGTGAATTCGTTCGCGGCCTCGGCGCCAAGGCCGGCCGCGTGCGCGAAGTTCTGCAGGATCTCGGGGATGTGGCGGTGCGTGCCTCCGACCGAGTACGGCGTCGCCGAGTTGAGCGCCTCCGATGCGAGCAGATTCGTACGCTTGAGGCTTTTGCCCGCCCCCGAATAGCCGACGGCCAGATCGGCGACGATCGTGTGCGGCACGACGAGGTTCTCCGCGATCGCCGGCTGCATCGCGAGCGTCGTGGCCGTGACGTTGCAGCCGGGTCCGGCGATCCGCCGCGTCCCCGTTCTTACGGGCCGCACGTCGTCCGACGTCTGCGTCCCGCTTACGGGCTGCACGCCCGTCGCCGCGGCACCGCTGATGACGTCGCGCTGCCTCAGGTACTGCCCGTTGGAGTCCTTGCCCAGAATGAGCTCGGGCATGCCGTAGGTCCAGTGCTCGTAGAACACGCCGCCGTAGTAGTCGTCCCATGCCTGCTGCATCTCCAGGCGATGGTCGGCGCCCAGGTCGACGACGGTCGCCGATTCGTCGAGCTGCGCGGCGAGCGCGCCCGATGCGCCGTGCGGCAGTGCTAGGATGATGACGTCGTGGCCGTTGAGCGCGTCGGCCGTCGTGTCGACGATGGTCAGGTCGGCCAGCTGCGGGATGTGCGGCTGGTAGACGCCGAGCTTCTCGCCGACCGACGAATGGCCGGCGACGGTCGTCACTTCGAAATTCGGATGGGCCGCGAGAATGCGCAACGCCTCCCCACCCGCGTAACCGGTCGCGCCCGCGACCGCGACGGTGTACTTCGTCATTCCCGATGCCTTCTTTCCCGACCCCGCCGGGGCCGTGCCGTCAGTGTTCTCCGTTGGTCGCCGACCATCCGCCACATGCCGCGCGCCGCATGTTCCTTACGGGCGGCACCCGCCGTCCGTCGTCCACATGCGCCAGTCTCTTACTGGCGGCACCGCGTATGTCCATATGCATATGCGCCCGCGGCGCACGCCCGCATGGAGCGTATACGAGCGACGGACATCCGTTACGGGCGGCGCCCGCCGCTTTCCGCATCCGGCATCATGCTTCATGTGTCGCCGCTGCGGGCGACGTCCCATCGTTACGGGCGGCACGACGTCCACGGACATCCGCACATACGCCGCCGGTAGCGGCAGTAGTCGGTGATCGATGCGACCAACTTTTTGGTTATGCGAACGACGATACTCTTTATGCAGTACATTGCATAATTATGCATTCATAATCGCACGGGCGAAGACATGGCATCGCTCACATTGCCCCACGCTCGCGAGCATGACCACCCATAAGACGACGCTGCCCATAAGACGACGCTGCCCATAAGACGACGCCGCCTGTAAACACAGACGTCCACCACCCGTAAGGCGACATCAGGCGGATTCGGCTGGCCGCCGCCCGTAAGACCGCCCACACCCATAGATGCGCACGACCGCCAGTAAGGCATTCAGCCGACCGTCGACCGCCCATACGCAACGGACGACCAAAGAACCGAACGAACCGACTCTTCCGCACGTCCGTCCCTTCTCCACGCTCCACGTCCGCAACGCATATCTTCTGCGTGCTCTGATAGCCGGAGTTCCTACCAACTGCTCCGCACGCGCATCCTCCCTGATTTTCCGCATCCCATAGATCTACGCCACACGATCCCAAGCGGCCGCCGACATGCGCAGCGCATGGTCGGCGATCGCCTCAAGCGGGATCACGTCGTCGGTCGGATATCGCACGCCGGTGCGTTCCTCGAGCGCGTCCGCGACACGTCTGGCCATCCATGCGCGCGCGTCCGGCGTCGCCATGTCGACGCGCGTCACCTGCACATACAGCCAGCCGGAACATTCGATCTTCGCACGGCGTATGCGATCCTGCTCCAGCTGTCTGAGATGGTGCGCGCCGTCGTATTCGCAGACGACGCCGGCCTCGACGAACACCAGATCGCCGCGCACGACGGAACCGTCGTACAGCATGATCGACAGGTTGACGGACGGTTCCGGCAGTCCGCGTTTCTTCAGCTCCAGTGATAGGCGCGCCTCCTGCGGCGACTCCATGTTCCCCCGGAGCAGGGCGATGGCGCGACGTGCCTTCTTCACACCGCGCGGAGCGCGCTTGCGGCCGAGGACGTGCGATTTGCCGAGCTTCTCCATCTGTGTGACGAACGCGTCGAAATCCCCGATCGTGACCCGATCGTGCACGGCGCTGCGCATGAGCAGGCAGTCGCCGAGCGTCACGAGTTCCTCCAACGATAGGAATCGGGCAATCATGAACCACGCGCATACGACGTCCACGCAGCGCACGCCTGGCATCGGCTCCACGATCCGCAGCGGGATGTTCATATGGTAGAAGCGCGCGCCCTGCAATCGACTGCGCGTATTGCGACGCGTCGCGAGCACGCACAGGTCGTCGCTGCCGACCGTGTCCCCGTATCGGGGCAGCGTGCACGGCAACGGCACCCCCTGCAGCCGCAGCGCGGTGAAGCCGCCGAACAGCAGGTCGCGGCTGAGTCGCGACCGCGCCTCGAGGCATCGCGCGATCTCATGCGCCTGCAGCTCCATGAGCTGCAGGCGCATCGGCAGCAGGTTCGGCGGGCTTCCCTCGCGGAGCCTGCGTTCGTATCCGTCCTCATGCCCGGCCGGATCGTACTCCGGCCCATACGTCTGCGTTTCCATGTATCGACGGTACGGACGCGGCGCGCGCCGTGTCCACTCGGATGGGGGTATGTGACCGGATGGGTGTGTCGACGGCGTGTCGACGGAATTTCCACGGCGTGTCGCTGTGGATAACTCCTCCGGGCTTCGTCTTCCCCTGTTCGCCTTCCGTGATATCCGCATCCCCGCCGTGGAAAGGCACCGCCCGACACGCATATGAGGCGTGACCGGTCCCGATACGTTTGCGACTTTGATACGCCGATGACCCCGACGTGCCGACGACGAGCACGCCGTCCACCGCACGCTCTCGCCCTGCCGGCTCTTACCGGCGGCGGCCATGTTGCCGACGGCGTCCGCGTTACCGGCGGCAGCCATGTTGCCGGCACCGGCACACATGGCGTTTACGACGCACCGACGGTGATGGCATCAACGACGATGCCGCCCGTATCCCCGCGCCGACGATGTCATCGGCATCGGGTTACGGGCGGCATCATGAACGACGTCGCCGAAGGTCAGCGCACGTCTCCGTCACAATCCCATCGCGGACGTCACACCGTCACCGGCGGTGCCGCCCGTAGACGACGGCGAAGGCATCGGCGCGGCCGTATCGGTAGGAGTGGGCGTCGGCGTCGTGGAGGGGCTGTCGGTGGGGCCGCTGAGCCCCAGCATGTGCAGCATGTCGTTGAGGACGTCCTGGGTGGATACGCCGTTGATCATCATCCAGATCATCGCGATCGAATAGATGACGTTGATGATGACGGCCGCCAACGCGAAGCCGAAGCCCTTCATCCTCATCAGCTTCGTGCGGTACATCCCGAAAGCGCCGAGCAGCGCCGGCAGGAACGGCACCGGCAGCAGCAGCGACAGCGCGAACGCGATGATCGAGCTCGTGTCCCACCGCCCGTAGTACACGTTCTGATTGGGGTCGTCGAGGTCGATGCCCTGCACATAGCGCGGCAGCTTGCCGCGGTTGTCGGCGTTGTAGTTGCGTCGGTCGCCGAAGGGCGCGTTCGGGTCGGCGTTCTGGTTCGACCACGGTGCGCCGTTCTGCTGCCCGTAGCCCGCAGGCGGCGTGGCCATCGGGTTCGGCTTCCGCAGATCCGCGCGACGCCGTTCGATGCGGTTCTCCTCGTCGCGGGCTTCGCGTTCGACCTGTTCGTGCGTCTCCCCGCTCTCTGGGCGTCCGAAGATGTACGGGTCGTAGCCCGGCGGGAATTGGCTGTCCATCGCACCGTATGCGAGTCCGTTCGGCGGGCCTTCGACCGGCATGTCGGTCTCCAGAATGGCCTGCGACACCTCCGAGTCCGGAATGTCCGCGGCGCTCCTGTCCTTTGAATCAATCGGCGACTGCGTCGTCGCGGGCGTCGCCGTGTCGTGCCGCGCGTCGGGAACCGTCGGCTGCGCTGCGGCAGGCTGCGTCGATTGTGTCGTCCGTGCCACGGACGCATCGGGATGCGACGCGGTCGGCACGGCGTGCGCATCATACTCGGATGCATCCTGTGGCTTGTTCTGTTCCGGTTCGCTCATCTCATGTCCTTACCGGTCGTCGATTGCGACGTCCGTTCCTGCGTTGTCCCGACATATATGATGCCGCCGACCTCCCCGCTACGGGTAGCCGTATCTCGCCCATCGGCGACCGTCGCCTGCCGTCCGCGGTCATCCAACCGACGATGCCGCCCGTAGCCAGCCAAACGTTACGGGCGGCATCATCGCGGATTCTCGGCGCGCGGCTCCATGGCTGTCGCGCTGCCGGCGTTCATCGCTACACACGCTACCAGTAGAAGAAAACGTCCGGGTGACGTGCTGCCCGTAAGCGCAATCATCGGGTGGACGGCGCATGCAACCTGTAAGGCGCCGCTCATCCGATGCCACCCGTTGCGTGGCGGACGCATGCCGCCCGTAGACGATGTCCTGCGCAATCGATACCGCCCGTAAGCGCATACCGCCCGTAAGCAAGTGTCGCCCGTAAGACACGGCGTGCGGCAACAATCACCGCTTCCCGTATGCGGCGGATGCCGCCCGTAAGACACGGTGCGACAAGAACCGCAAGCGCGACGCGTTTGAGACTGGGCGGAAGAGCCGGCAGACGGGGTGCAACAGGCAGCGACGACGGGCAGCGGGGACGCAGGAGTCCTTCTGACGCCGACGTCCCCGCCTCGCGACGCTACGCGCGCAGCTGCGCGCCGAGCGTCGCCGCGCGTTCGACGATCCTCGCGCGGATCGCCTCGCTGTCCTCGCTCGTGAGCGTGCGGTCAGGCGCGCGGAAGGTCACCGCGTATGCGAGCGACTTCTTGCCTTCGCCGAGCTGGTCGCCTTCGTAGACGTCGAACAGCTCGATCGATTCGAGCACGTCGCCGGCGGCCTGGCGGATCGCCTCCTCGAGTTCATGCGCGGTCAGCGAATCCGGCATCGTGAACGCGAGGTCCTGCTTGACCGGCGGGAACGTCGAGATCGGCTTGGCTTGCACCGGCTTGTCGCTCAGCGTCGCGAACAGCGCGGTCAGGTCGATCTCGAAGGCGGCCGTGTGGTGCGGGAAGCCGAGCTCGTCGTCGACCTTCGGATGCAGTTCGCCGACGAATCCGACGGTTTCGCCGGCCGCGACGATGCGTGCGGCGCGTCCCGGATGCCACTGCGCGGGTACGTCCTCGGCCTTCGGCTGGTCGAGCACGATGTCGGCGCCGAGGCGCTTGGCGACGCGGCGCGCCGCCTCGACGGCGTCGCTCCAGTCGACGGCGCGCTTGTCGCCGAGCCATCCGTCGTCCTCGGCGAGGCCGGTCATGATTGCGGCCACGTGCAGCGGCTGCTCGGGCAGTCCGGCGTCGAGCGCGGCGAGCTGCTCGTCGGTCGGCTTGACGGCGCCCGGCAGCGCCGGGATCGCCGGCGCGTTCGGGTCGGCGAGGTAGACGTGGCCGATCTCATAGCAGCTGACGTTCTCGATGCCGCGGCGCAGGTTGCGGCGCACCGTCTGCGCGAGCGTGAGCAGCAGCTCGCGGCGCAGGAACGGGCGGTCGTCGGCGAGCGGGTTGACGATCTGCACGCTCACCGGCTCGACCTTGTCGGCGTCGATCATGAACGCCTTGTAGTCGGCGGGTCCGACGAACGGGTAGCTGAGCGTTTCGACGAGACCGTATTCGGCGAGTTCGTTGGCGACCTGGCGCTTGTGCTTCTGGTCGGTGGTCAGTCCGACGTGGCCTTCGACCGGCGCGTGCGGCACGCGCGTCGGGATGCGGTCGTAGCCGTAGATGCGCGCGATCTCCTCGACGAGGTCGCACGCCTCGGTCAGGTCGGGGCGCCACGACGGCGGCGTCACCGTGAATTCGCCGTTGCCGCCGCCGCCGACGACGCAGCCGATGTCGGTGAGGATGCCGTTGATCTCGTTGAGGTCCAGATCGAGGCCCGCCAGACGCTTCACCTCGCTCGCCTTGAAGACGATCGGCGTGCGGCGCTTCGTCGTGTCGACGTCCTCCGGCGTCAGCGACGGCGTCGCCTCGCCGTACTTCTCCAGCAGCTCGCTCGCCATCTGCGCGGCCGCCGGCTGCAGCTTGTCGTCGACGCCGCGCTCGAAGCGGCGCGAGGCCTCCGACGGGATCTTGTGGCGGCGCGCCGAACGCGCGATCGTGATCGGGTCGAAGTGCGCGGCCTCGAGCAGGATGTTCGTCGTCTCGTCGGTCACCTCGCCGTACATGCCGCCCATGACGCCGGCGATGCCGAGGATGCGCGAGCCCTGCTGCCCGTTGGGGGAATCGGTGATGAGCAGATCCTCGGGGTCGAGGTCGTGCTCCTTGCCGTCGAGCGTCGTCAGCTTCTCGCCGGCCTTCGCGCGGCGCACGACGATCGGTCCCTCGATCTTGTCGAGGTCGTAGGCGTGCATCGGCTGTCCCAGATCGAGCATGACGTAGTTCGTGACGTCCACCGGCAGCGACAGCGAGCGCATGCCGGCTCGCGTGAGCCTGCGGCGCATCCAGTTCGGCGTCGTGCTGCCCGGCTGGTAGCCGTGCACGGCGCGCGCGTAGTAGCGGTCGCAGCCGACGACGCCGTGGATCGGGTTGTCATCGTCGATGATGACGTCGACGTCGCGCTTCGCGTCCCCGGTGTTCTCGACGTGCGGGACGCGTTCGTTGAGCGCGACGACCGGGTCGGTGAACTTCGCGCCGGTCGAGTTGTGGAACTCGCGCGCGATGCCGCGGTAGGAGAACGCGTAGCCACGGTCGGGCGTCACGTTGATCTCGAGGATCGGCTGGTCGAGGTGCAGCAGGTGCATCGCGTCGTCGCCCGGCTTGAGCGAGTCGTATTCCTCGGGCGTGAAGCCGTAGTCGCGCAGCAGGATGATGCCGTCGTGGCTGTCGCCGAGGCCGAGCTCGCGCTCCGACGCGCACATGCCGTCGGAGATGTGGCCGTAGGTCTTGCGCGGCTCGATCCGGAAGTCGCCGGGCAGCACGGCGCCGGGCAATGTGACGACGACCTTCTCGCCGGCCTTCATGTTCGGCGCGCCGCACACGATGCCGCGCGGCACCTTGTTGCCGTTCTCGTCGACGTCGTTGTACTCGTCGCCGACGTCGACGTGGCACCAGTTGATCGTCTTGCCGTTCTTCTGCGGCTCGGGCGTCGCGTCGACGACGTAGCCGATGACGATCGGGCCGGTCAGCTGCGAGGTGTGGATCTCCTCCTCCTCGAGTCCGACGCGGACCAGGTCCTTCGCGAGCTGCTCGTAGGTCAGGCCCTGCGGGACCTCGACGTCGTCGCGCAGCCAGTCAATATCTACCATTGGCATTGGGTATCACTCCCCCATCACAAACTGTTCGCTGAAGCGCACGTCGCCTTCGACGAGGTCGTGCATGTCGTTGATGTCGTGGCGCAGCAGCAGCGTGCGCTCGACGCCGACGCCGAACGCGAATCCGGTGTAGTCGTCCGGGTCGATGCCCGCCGAGCGCAGCACGTTCGGGTTGACCATGCCGCAGCCACCCCATTCGATCCAGCCGGGGCCGCCCTTCTTGTCGGGGAACCACAGGTCGATCTCGGCGCTCGGCTCGGTGAACGGGAAGTAGCTCGGGCGCAGGCGGCTCTTCGCCTCCGGGCCGAACATCGCCACGGCGAGCTTGTCGAGCACACCCTTGAGATCGGCCATCATCAGGTCCTTGTCGACGGCGAGCGCCTCGACCTGATGGAAGACCGGCGTGTGCGTCGCGTCGAGCTCGTCGGTGCGGAACACGCGTCCCGGGCAGGCGATGTACAGCGGGACGCCGTGGTTGATCAGGCCGCGGACCTGGTCGGAGGAGGTCTGCGTGCGCAGCACCATGTTCGATCCGACGAAGCCGGCGGCGTCCTTCGCCTGATTGCCCTTGACGTAGAAGGTGTCCTGCATCTGGCGCGCCGGATGGTCGGGGCCGAAGTTGAGCGCGTCGAAGTCGAACCATTCGGTCTCGACCTCCGGGCCGTCGGAGATCTGCCAGCCCATGCCCACAAAGAAGTCCTCGATGTCCTCCATGAGCTTGGGCAGCGGATGGCGCGCGCCGAGCGGCCTGCGGCGCACCGGCAGCGTCATGTCGACAGTCTCGGAGGCGAGTTCCGCAGCCTCCTCGGCGGCCTTGACGGTGGTCTCCTTCGTGCCGTACGCGCGGCCGAAGTCGGCGCGCAGCTTGCCCATGAGCTTGCCGGCTTCCTTCTTCTGGTCCTTGTCGAGCGAGCCGATCGCCTTGCTGGCGAGCGTCATCGCCGACTGCGCGCCGGCGTACTTGCTGCGGATGGCCTTGAGCTCCTCCATGCTGGAGGCTTGTTCGATTGCGGCGATGCCTTCGGCGACGGCTTGCTGCACCGCATCGGCATCGAATTGCGTGTTCCCTGCCACGAGTTACCTTTCATCAACAGGCGTCTTCTGGCGCGAAATCGCGTCATTCCAACGTTTTATCGACTTCACATTCTTTCAATACGACTCGACATAGCCAGCGTCATCAGCATGACCGCCGCGCTCGTGCCGAGATTGAGCGACTCCGCCTTCCCGTAGATCGGAATCGAGCACACGACGTCGGCGCGCGCCAGCAGCGCGTCGTCGAGTCCGCGCGCCTCATTGCCGAAGAGCACGGCCTTCGCGCCATCAAGCACATCCCCCTGGCGCACGAGGTCCGGAAGGCTTACGGGCGGCATCTGCTCGGTGCCGTACACGTCGGCGGCGACGACGCTCGCCTTACGGGCGGCGCACGTCGCGAAGAACATGTCCTCATCCATGCGCACGACCGGCAGATGGAACAGCGATCCGGTCGTCGCGCGGATGACCTTCGGGTTGAACACGTCGACGCAGTCGCCGACGAAGACGACGGCGTCGCATCCGGCGGCGTCGGCGCTGCGGATGACGGTGCCCGCGTTGCCCGGGTCGCGCACCTGCCAGAACGCAGCGATGAACGGCCGTGGCGTTTCGGGCAGCGCCGACAGCCGTTCGCGGCACAGTTCGAGGTCGCCGACGGCGAAGACGCCCTGCGCGTCCCGGCTCACATGGTCGACCACGCTACGGGTGACCTTGTGCACGTAGACGCCCTCGCCCATCGCGAGTCCGGCGAGTGACGCGACGGTCGCGTTCGCGAACGCCGCGTCCGTGGCGTCGCCGTCGGCCGCGACGTACAGGTCTCGCACGACGTCCGGCTGCCAGGTGAGCGCCTCGCGCACCGCCTGCGGCCCCTCGATGATGAACCGTCCGCTGTGCTCCCTGTGCTTACGGGATGCAAGCTCGACGAGCCTGCGCACGCGTTCGGACTTCGTGTTCGTGATTACATGGTTGTCGATCGGCATACCCGCCACACTACCGTGATACCCAGTCCTGCCCGTAAGCCCGCTGCCGCATCGACGACGCCCGGATGCGCGACGGCCGACACCTCCCACAGGTGGTGTTCCTCTTACGGGTGGTGCGCCTTCTTACGGGTGGCGCGCCTTCTCTTATGAACGGTGCTTGTCTTACAGGGAGCGGACTCCTCCCACAGGCGGTGCTCTTCTTTACGGGCAGCATCCCTTACGTCTTATGGGCAGCACCCCTTACGGGCAGCATGCCGCCGATAACGCATCGGCGACGCATGATGCCGAAGCGATCGCGCTGCCACCGATGACGAAGGCACCGCCGGTAACGAGAATGCCACCAATCGCACGGTTGCTGCCGGTAACGAGATGACGGCGGGTCGATTGGCGCCCACATGCCACCGGTAACGAGACGGCGGCGGCGACCACGGGTGGTGAACAGCCGACGGCGCATACGGCGGCGGCGCATGCGCCGCCGCCGTGCAGTGCGCGGACGCGGCTGTCAGGGAAAGCACAGTCGGTTTCCAGAAAACCGTTGGCAACGATTCGGCATCGTTCCAGCGTTTCCTCCGACGTCATCCAACTCGGGACTTTACGCTGACGGCATACGACAACCGTTCGTGCACAGCCAACAGATCAACGGAACACCGAAGGACGGCCATGTTCATCATCGGGAACGCGCTGAAGAACATCACCAGAAACAAGGGGCGCAGCGCGCTCATGATCATCATCGTCGCGATCGTCACCGCAGCGGCTACGATCGGGCTCGCCATCGTACAGGCGGCGCAGCGCGCACGGACCGACGCACTCGCGAATACGACGATCTCGGCGCAGATCACGCTCGACCGTCGCGCACTGATGGATGAAGCGCGATCCAGCTCCGACGGCGCCGACGGCAAACCGGACATGGACGCGATGCGCGCGTCGGTCGCCGACAAGACACTGACGCTCGCCGACTACGAGCGATACGCGAAGGCGTCGTACGGCGTCAAGTCGTCGTACTACATCGAAACGGCGGCCGTCGCCGTCGCAAACGATGGCATCGATGCGGTCGACTCGAATGGCGGAACCGTCAAGGAGGAGACGGGCTCGAAGCAGTCGGAGCAGTCAAACGGCACGAATGACGGCGCACAGTCGGGCGGCGGCGTCGACGGACAGCGCAATCCGCCGCAGATGCCCGACGGAGTCACGGGCATGGACGCAGGGGGCGATGCCGGAGCACAGATGACGGTCGGCGATTTCTCGCTCATCGGCTTCTCCAGCGACGAGGCCGTCGCGAACGCGCCGAACGGCGCCTTCACGATGGACGACGGCCATGTCTTCGGATACGACACCGGCGACGACAACGATGTCATCATCTCCGAGACGCTCGCCGCGGCGAACGACGTCAAGGTCGGCGACACGATCACCGTCGCGAACGTCGCCGACGAGGACACGACGTACACGTTCAAGGTCATGGGCATCTACAGCGACGCGAGCGACTCGTCGACGCCGATGGGCGGCCCGATGACGTCGACGACGAACGATCCGGCAAACGCGATCTACACCTCCGTGTCCACGCTCGACAAGCTCGGCCTTACCGCCGATAAGACGATCGATGTGACCGACGCGCATGGCGACACGCGCGAGACGCGTGCGGCGACGCTCAGCTACACCTACGTGTTCGACGGCAAGGACGGATACGACGAATTCGTCCGCAGCGTGAAGAAGGCGGGGCTCGGCGACGAGTACACGGTCGTCTCTCAGGACGTGCAGCGATACGAATCGAGCCTGCTGCCGATAGAGAACGTCGCGAAGTTCGCGAAGACGCTGCTCATCGTGGTATTGGCGGTCGGCGCCGTCGTACTCGTCGTGCTGACGATATTCAACATCCGCGAACGCAAGTACGAGATCGGCGTGCTCACGGCGATCGGAGTGAACAAGATCAAGGTCGCGACGCAGTATGCGGTCGAACTGCTCGCCGTGACGCTCATCGGACTCGCCGTGGGCGTGGGCGCCGGCGCTGCCGCGTCGATGCCGGTGTCGAACGCGTTGCTCTCCTCTCAGGTCGAGGCCCAAAGCGCCCAGATCGCCCAGCAGCGCGACCAGTTCGGCCGCGACATGCAGTCCGGTCCTGGCCAACGTCCGGATGCCGACGACGCTACGGGCGGCACATCCGGCGGCACCAATCCCGACGACGCGTCGAACGACGCTACGGGCGGCAATGGCGGAGATGCCACGGACGGCGCTATGGGCAATGGGCGGCAGCCGGACAGCATGCGCGACGGTTTCGGCAACGCCTCGCAGGTGATCGCGAAAATCAACGCGACCGTCGATTGGGCCACGCTCGGATGGATGCTGCTCATCGGTCTGGGGCTGACGTTACTGGCGGCACTCGTGGCCGCGGTGTTCGTCATGCGCTACGAACCGTTGCAGATCCTGGCCGACCGCTCATGATCGCACCAATTCTGACCTCAATTCGGCACCGACCATAGTTCGGTTCATCCGACATCCGTCGCCCCGGCGGCGGCCGTCGTTATCGGTGGCGCACTCCGGCTATGCCGCCGATAACGATTCCGATACGTCGCAGGACACGATTGCGGATGCGCCGCCGACGGCACGCGGCACATCCGTGCCACCGGTAGCGCCTCACATTATTTACCGGCGGCACATCTCCTAGCGGCGGTGCGTCCCTTACCGGCGGCACATGCCGCCGAGTGCCGCCAATAACGCGCCGCATCCGGACGCCGACGATCTCATCTCTCACATCCCACATCGCACATTTCGCACATTCCAAAGGAGCACATCATGACGAAGCCCTCAGCGTCGCGAACGGACGCAAACAACAATGACGATGCCACCCATACGCCGATACTCGTCCTGGACGACGTCAGCTACGCCTACGCAAAGGGCGGCAGGCGCGTCGTCGACCATGTCAGCACGTCATTCCACCGCGGCGAGGTGACGTCGATCGTCGGACCGTCGGGAGCCGGCAAGACGACGCTGCTGTCGCTGATCAGCGGCCTGACCACGCCGACCGAAGGCGCCGTGCTCTTCGACGGCACGGATCTCGCGACGATGGACCGCTACCGGTACCGCAGCCGCGACATCGGCGTCATCTTCCAAAGCTTCAACCTGCTGCCGCAGCTCACCGTGCTGGAGAACATCATGCTGACGATGGATGCATCCGGTAAGCGCTTCGACCGGCCGAAGAAGGACATCGCGCTCGAACTGCTCGGGCGCGTGCATCTGCCCGAACGGTATGCGAACGAACGCATCCTGCATCTGTCGGGCGGCGAGCAGCAGCGTGTGGCGATCGCCCGCGCGCTGAGCGACGACCCGCGCGTCATCATCGCCGACGAGCCCACCGGCAACCTCGACGGTGCGACGCAGTCGGACATCATGAAGATCTTCACCGACCTGGCGCACAGGGACGGCCGCTGCGTCATCATCGTCACGCATAGCCCGCAGATCGCCGCGCAATCGGATACGGTGTTCGAGCTGAAACCGCAGCCGCGCTGAACGATTCGTCAAGGCGCGCTTACCGCTACCGGCAGCAGCATCGTCACCGCCTACCAGCGGCGCGCATCCATTGCCGCTGCCGGTAAGCGATCCGCGTCCTCGTCGCTTACCGGCGGCAGACCGGACCAGCCACTACCGGTAGCGCCGGGGTACGCCGGAACGACGATTGCGCTCGACGAATTGATCCCCGGCGATCGTTCAGTTGCCCATGAACGAGAACGTTCCGGCGAACGCCGCGCTCAGCAGCGCGATCGTCGGCAGCGCCGCGCAGCCGATAAGGAACCACCAGTCGCGTGCATGCACTTCGCTCACACGCGCGTGGCTGCGAGGTGCGATGCCGCCGAATCCCCTCGCCTGCATCGCCGTCGCAAGCGTCGTCGATCTGCGGATGGACAGCACGAGCAACGCGAAGGCCTGCGGGAAGAACGCGGTGAATTTGTTGTCGTCGCCGAGTCCGCGCGAACGCCGCGACGCCGTGAGCGCCGTCCAGTCATCCTGAAGGACGGAGAACAGCCGCATGCCGGCCAATCCGCCGTAGACGAAACGGTCGGGCAGATGCAGCAGTTCGCTGAATCCGTCGGCCAGATCGGTCGCGTCGATGCCGAGCACGGCGATGATCGCCGGAATGCCGATCGCGAGAATGCGCAGCGCCGTGGCGAGCGCCAGCTGCGCGGAACGGTCGGTGACGGCGATCCATCCCCACTGCCACCAGACGTCGCCGCCCTGTTTGCCATACAGCAGCACGGCGAGCGCCGAACCGGGCGCGCCGATGAAAATCGGCCATGTCGATCTGATCACGCGCCACGGCGTGAGGCCGATGGCCAGCAACACGAGGAATTCAGCCGCGAGCGCGACCGCCGCCGACACCCAGTCGAGGCTGAGCAGCAGCGGCAGCGACGCCAGGAACGCGCCGCCGAGTCGGAACACCGGGTTGAGCGACGCCAGATACGGCGATCGGCTCGCCGGCTTGATGCGGTCGTGCCGTGCGTTGACCGGACTCACCCGCACGACCTGTTCGCCGTGCATCGCCACATCCACGCGCGCCGCCGGCGCCGACGTATCGTTACGGGCAGCACGACGTGCCGTCGTCGCTTCCGTCTGCTGCGTCGTCGTATCGTTGCCGGCGGCATCATCCATCCCGCTACCGGTAGCGACAGCCGATGCCGCATCGACGATGCCGCCCGTAGCACGATCGACGTCATCGTCGGCGACGGCGGCGACGGCGACGACGGCGGCGCTGCCACCCGTAACGCAATCGGCGGCAGCATTGTTATCGGCAGCACGACCATCCGCGGCACTGCTGCCGGCAGCGCCGGCGGTGCCGCCCGTAACGGCATCGGCGGCGACGACAACGGCGACGTCGGTGCTACTACTGCCCGTAACAAAGCCGGCGGCGGCAACGCTAGAAGGAGCGCCGCCCATAACGCAATCCGCGACATCCACAGCATCGGCGGCATCGTCATGCGAGCTCGGCGCGTCTGCGACGAATTCGACGACGCGCGCGCCGAGCGCGGTCACAAGTTCGCGGTCGTGCGTCACGACGATGATGCTCACGCCGTCGCCGCGCAGTCCCAGGATGAGCCGCACGATCTGCATCCAGGTGCGTCGGTCCTGCCCGAAGGTCGGTTCGTCGAGGATGAGCACCTTCGGTGCGGCGGCGAGCGCGGCGGCGACGGTGAGCCGCCGCTTCTCGCCGCCCGACAACGTGTACGGGTTCACGTCCGCGTACTGCTCGAGGTGGAACCGTCCGAGCAGTTCCTTCGCACGCGCCTGCGCCGTTTCCTCGTCGACGCCGGTGCGCTGCGGTCCGAGCATGACCTCGTCGAGCACGCTCGAGCATGCGAACTGGTGCTCCGGGTTCTGGAACACGTACGAGATGCGCGACGCGAGCTCCGTCGAGCTCCAGTCGATCGGCCATGCGCCGCGTGCGCCGTCGGCGAGCGACGTTCCGGCGACGACGCGTCCGACGACCGGCTTGAGCAGTCCCGCGAGCGTGAGCGACAGCGTCGATTTGCCGGCGCCGTTCGCACCCACGAGCGCCGTGATCTGCCCGGGGCGGAACGCCACGCCGATGTGTTCGGCGATGGCGTCGCCGTTCCTGCCGATGCCGAGGTCGTCGGTGCTCAGCACGACGTCGCCGCTACCGGTGGCGGGGTCGCAGTCGGGTTCGCCGTCGACGTGCATCCGCACGATCTCGTCGCCGTGCCGCCGGTAGCGTTGCGGCACCCAGATGCCGAGCTCGGCGAAGTCGATCGTGTCGTCGCCGAAGACTTCGTCCGGCGTGCCGTCGGCGATGACGACGGTGTTGCGGAAGCCGTCGCGCGCAATCTCGTCGTCGTATCCCTGCTGGTTGACGGCGCGTTCGTCGTCGTCCTTCTCGAGTCCGAGCACGACGACGCGGTCGATGAGGTCGATCCAGCGGTCCGCGCGGTGTTCGACGAGCACCATCGTGCATCCCGTACGCTCGAGGACGGCGCCGACGGCGCCGACGATCTGCACGACACCGTCGGGGTCGAGGTTCGCCGTCGGCTCGTCGAGCAGCAGCACCTTCGGCTCCATCGCGAGCGCGCCGGCGAGCGCGAGGCGCTGCATCTGTCCTCCCGACAGATGCATGACGGAGCGGTCGAGCTGCAGTCCGCCGAGTCCGACCGCGGCGAGCGACGCGTCGACGCGCCGCCATATCTCGTCGCGCGGCGCGTCGAGGTTCTCGGGGCCGAACGCCACGTTGTCGCCGATCCTCTGGAAGATCGCCTGTGCGTCCGGATCCTGAAGCACGAGGCCGACGGCGCCGCGCGCGCGGTGCACTTCGACGCCATCGATATCGATGGAGCCTTCGGTGACGCCGCCGTCCGCGTCCATGACCGGCTCGTCGCCGTCGTGTTCGGCGAGCGTGGCCGCGTCCTCGTCGCCGAGCAGCCCCGCGGCGCCTTCGAGTATCGTCGATTTGCCGATGCCGGACGCGCCGAGCAGCAGCACATGCTCGCCCGCCTCGATCGTCAGGTCGAGGCCGCGCACGGCGAAGCATTCGCGTGACGCGTGGCGGTATCCCCACTTGCGCATCCGCAGCCTGCCGCCGCGCCGCGCCGTGTGTTCCCCGTCGTTCGCGCGGCCGCCCGCATGCGTCGCCGACGTGGATGTGTGTTCGATTGTCTGGGACACTGGAATCCGTTTCCTTCGCTTGACTTGCTGTGCGTCCGCCGCCGACACGTGCCCGCGAACGCCGTCCATAACGTTACCGGCGGCACTCGTCGTCACGATACGCGCTCTTTTCGCCGCGGACGCCGCCATGCCGCGCGCCGGTCGCCACGCGCCGTCATGTTACAGGCTGCACAATGCATGGCGTCGCGCGACACGTCGTTTGCGTTACCGGCGGCATATACAGCCCATTGCCGGAGGTGAATCCCGCCGACCGCTCCTCTTACGGGCGGCGAACGATGGCATGCCGCCTCGGCCGCCGTCGCCGTGTCCGTCCGACCGGCGTCCGATCTTCATCGCATGACGTCCGCTCCACCATGGCCTTACGGGCGGCATCCCCGATGCGCTGCCCGTAAGCGTTGGCTCACGATGGGATACGGCTTATCCCCCGCCGTATCCCGTGACGTCGGCGGCACCCTCCGATGTGCCACCCGTGACGACGGATGCAGCTGTTCGATGCGACGGCTACCCGTAACGATCCGACCACCCGTAACGACGCTGCCGCCCGTAACGATTCGACCAACCGTCCCGCCTGATGCAACGGCTACCCATAGCAATTCGACCGCCCATAACGGCGCTGTCACCCGTAACGACGACTACCCGTAACGGAGACCGCCCGTAGCGACGGCCACCCGCAGCGACGGCCACCCGTAACGATTCGCCGTCGTCCCGTTCGCGGCCGCCGTCGGTGGCGTCACCGGCCGAGCGTCGGCTTCTTCTTCGCGCGGCGGATCCGGCGGCCCGATTCGAAGTTGTCGAGGGCGCCCGTCTTCGCGATCGCGATATAGAGGTACCACATCGCGACGCCGGCGATCAGCGCGCCGGAGACGACGGTCGCCAGCAGATAGACGACGCCGTACGTCTTGCCCACGTCGATCGCCTGCAGGTTCGTGAAGAAGGAGTATGCCCAGCAGCCGACGCCGCTCAGCGCGCCCGAAAGCACCGTCGTGCCGAGGTTCCATTTGCGGTACAGGAACACCGCGAAGGCGATTTCGGCGCCCAGACCCTGGACGAAGGCGATGAGGAAGGTGCTCACGCCTCCCCACATGTTGCCCATGAGCGCCTCGAGCACGCCGGCGACGATCTCCGCGTAGAGCGCCGCGCCCGGCTTGCGCACGATGACCGCCGCCAGAGGTCCGGCGAACAGCCACAGTCCGTTGATGACGCCGGCGAGTCCCGGCACGACGGCCTCGAGGAAGCCCCACGGGGCCGTGGAGAAGATGGCGACCAGCCAGTAGATCAGCGCGGACGCGACGCCTATGACGGATGCCACGGCGATGTCGACGACGCGCCATTTCATATTCGGTTTCGCTTCGATGACGGAAGCAGACATAACTTGTGCCTTTCTAATCTCGCCATGGCGATGGTCGCCATGGATGGTCAGGCACGGGAGATCTACGACGTCCGTGCGCCGGCATTGTCCGGATTCACGTTCAATCGGTCGAGGTTCGCCCTCTCTCAGCCGACGTCCCGCGCGCACACGTCATCGCGCGGGACGTCAGCCCCCGTGTCGCCCGAAAGTCTATTGCGACCCGACGACCTCGGGCGCCCGGCCACGCCGACGCGCACGTGGCGGCGCCCATATGGCGTCGACGGTCGCCACGGCGACTATAGTCGTACTCGGTACCGTATGATCTTATGGGAGGCATGGCGTACAACCGCTTGCCGCACCGGACGGAAGGCGGATATGCAGTTCATCATCGTGGACAACGACCCGCGCGCCGCGGAGAGCGTCGCCGGATTCATCAAGCTCGCCTATCCGCAGGCGATCATCCACCAGCTGCGCGGCACCGAACAGAACATCATCGAGGAATGCGACGCCGCGGACCTCGTCGTCATGGACATGCAGCTGTTCGAGGAATCGGGGCCCGAACTGTGCGCGAGGCTGCGCAGGACCAACGGACGCACGCCTGTGCTCGGCATGTCCTGCTTCCCGAAGGCCTATTACGATGAACAGTTCAGGGAGGCGGGCGGCCAGGCGCTCGTGCACAAGGAGGAGCTCGCCACATTGCTGGCGATGGTCAACCGGCTGCTGCGCGGCGGAGCCGAACCGGGATACCTGCCTCCGGACGCGGCGCAGCGCGCCGTGCTCGCGAACGACGCCCGCCCGGAGACCGCGGACGACGACATACCGGACGTGCTGACGCCGACCGAACGCAACGTGTACCGTCTGATGGGCGAATACGGCAACGACCCGAGGCAGATCGCCGTCCAGCTCGGCAGCAAGCCGTCGACGGTGCGTACCCACATCCGTGCGATACGCCGCAAGCTCGGCCTGCCGACGACGAACGACCTCATGCGTCTGCTGCTGCGCCGCGGCAACCGGTAGCGCCTGCGTGCCGCACCGTCGATGAATCGACTACCGGTTCCAGACCGCCCGCGACGCGCATGCCGCGATTGTGGAGACGCCCGACCAGGCAGGGCAGTCCGGATGCCGGCCCTTCTCTTCTCCGTCCAGCCGACTCACACCTCAGGAACGAACGACCTTCGCATTAATGAGGCGGTACGGCGCGGACAGCGCAACCATCGCCGCGCGCATGGGTCTGAGCGCTTCCACCGTTCGCGGCTACATGCGCGGCATCGCCGCCAAATACGGCATGGACTCGCCCAAAAACGTCGTCAGGCTGCTGCTGAGGGGGCATTGACGGCGGGCGCCGTGCGCGCTCGCGCATCCGCTCCGATCGGCAGTTCGACGTGGCCCTTCCAGACGCCGTCCGCCCGGTCATGGCTGAGCGTGCCTCCCATCGACGTGATGAGCGAGCGCAGGGCACGGATGCCGTTGCCTCCGTGCGTCTTCGTTTCGTCCGCTTCGGCGATGTCGTTCTCGTAGTCGATGCGGACGCGGGCGGCGGTCTCCTCCATACGCACCCGGTATCGTCCGGCGGCGTCGCCGTGCTTGAGGATGTTGACATAGACCTCGTGGCAGATCAATGTGACCAGTCCGCTGACGTCGCCGTCATGGACGTCCGCGTCGCGTATGACGTCCACTTCGGTGTCGCCGGTGAATCCATGCCTGTGCAGCAGCTCGTCACCCTCTCTTCCCTGATGTTCCAGCACCGTGGCGATGTCCTTGTCCTGGTTTTCGGACAGGCGCAGCGACATCGACTCATCGCGCAGGTTCATGATGATCTCACGCAGGTCGTCCAGGGCGTTGCCGGCGTATTCCCCGACGTGTTCCCACCGTTCGTCGTCGGACCTGCTCGGATCGGCGTTCCGCAGCTGCACCTCCATGGCGATGAGGGCGAGCTCCTGGGACAGGGCGTCATGCAGATAGGCCGCCAGATACTGGTTCGATTCCAACTGCCTGACCTTGGCTTCGAGCTCCACGGTCCTGCGCAGCTGCTCGTTGCGCTGGTCATTCCAGACCAGGAACCGGCCGACGACGACCATGACGAGATACACCATGCAGAACGCCGTGCAGCCGTAGAGGGAGAAGGCGTCCGGCCGCACGCTTGTCTCTATGCACGTATATGCGGCCATGACGAACCACAGGGCCGCGGCGATCCGGGCCGACGTCCTGTAGCTGATCAGCACCACGGCGAGGAACATGAAGTAGGCCGTGAACTGCCCATAGCCGGGGATGGCGTATTCGCCGACGCCGTTGAGCAGCAGCACCGCGACGGACGCCCATACCGGGAACCAGTAGCAGCATACGACGATGGCCTGGGCCGCCATCAGCCACACCAAGGTGCCTGGGGAGGGCTTGGGCATCGCATACACCCATACGTTCAGCTCATACAGCAGCGAGAAGATGATGATGAAGAACGCCCTGTACGGGTGCCGGATGCGCTTCGTACCGCGCGGTTTCGACATCATGCCATCTGCCTCCCGCCGCTCAGACCAGACACAGACCGAGCCAATGCATGATCGCATTGCAGCCCCTGCCCGATTCGGCCGTGGTCGGCGCGGCGGCGGTCATCGTGCCGACCTGCATGGAGCATACCAGACCTATGGAGGCGATGATGGAGGCAATGGACATGATGATCTTCTCCTTTATTCATGATGATCCCATTCGGGATCATCCGCGGTTTCAGTTCCTGCCAAGCTTATCAAGCAGAAGCGCCTCGGCGACGACGTCCTTCTCGAGTCCGGAGACGCTCACCGATTCGTTCGGGCTGTGCGCGTTCGAGATCGGGTCCTCGGGGCCGGTGACGAGCACCTGCGCGTCGGGGAAGATCTTCTGCAGCTGAGGGATGAACGGGATCGAGCCGCCCTCGCCCTTGTTCACCGGCGCGACGCCGAAGGCCTCCTCGAGCGCGGCGGCCGCGTCGGCGCTCGCTTCGCAGTCGGGGTCCATCGCCCAGCCCATGCCGGCGTCGAGCGGCGTGACGTGCACGTCGGCGCCGAAGGGCGCATTGCCTTCGAAGAACTCGACCATCGCGTTCATCGCGGCGTGCGGGTCCTGCAGCGGCGAGACGCGCAGGCTGACGCGGAACGTCGTCTCCGGGCTGATCACGTTGAACGAGCCGTCGACCGGATGCGCGTCGAAGCCGATGACGGTCGCGCTCGGCTTCGTCCACAGCCGCGAGGCGAGCGAGCCGTCGCCGGCGAGCCGGTAGGAGTCTACGACGCCCGCCGCCGCGCGCATGTCCGTCTCGTCGACGTCGCGTTGCAGGCCGCCGATCGGCTCGCCGCCCTCGACGCCCGGAATCGCGAGTGCGCCGTCCTCGTCGTACATCTTCGCGATGAGCATCGCCGCGAGCGTGTTCGCGTCGAGCACGGGGCCGCCGTACTGGCCGGAGTGCACCGGATGCTCGAGCACCTTGACATGCACGTCGCAGGTCGCGTTGCCGCGCAGCGACGTCGTCAGCGACGGCACGTCGGGCGCCCAGTTGCCCGAGTCGGCGACGATGATCACGTCGGAGTCGAATTCGTCGTGGTGCTCCTCGATGAAGGGGATGAAGCTCGCCGAGCCCATCTCCTCCTCGCCTTCGAAGAAGATCTTGATGTTGACGCCGAGGTCGTCGCCGAGCGCCTTGAGCGCGCCGTAGTGGATCGCGATGCCGCCGGTGTCGTCGCAGGTGCCGCGTCCGTACAGGCGGTCGCCTACCTGCGTGACCTCGAAGGGGTCGGTGTCCCATTCGTCCGGATCGGGTACGGGCTGCACGTCGTGGTGCGCGTACAGCAGCACCGTCGGCGCGTCCGGATTCGTTTCGAGCGAGCCGATGACCTCCCATGCGCCGGCGGATCCGTCGGGGTTGTGCGACTGCACGGCGCGCGCGTCGACGCCGACCTCGCGCATGATCCGCGCGACGTACTGCGCCGACTCCTTCATATGGTCGCCGGTGATGCCCTGCGCGGACACCGATCTGAGCGCCACCTTCTGACGCACGACGTCCATGATCTGCTGCCAGTCCGCCGCCACACGCGCGCGAATCTCCTTCGCCGATATCTCCATGTCGTTCCTTTCGCCGCCGCCGGCCGCACCGGCGGTCCGGACGCTTACGGGTCGTATGTTCCGATGTCGATTGTAGATGGCTCTCTCGCCCCGCGCCGCGCCCTGCGCCGAGGGCGGCGACGCGGCCGGCGGCGTCGATGTCTTCACGTACGCTCGTGCCTCATGGCAGTGAACAAGAAGGACGAAGGCAACGAAGGACAGGTCGCGCGCAGCGTGCACGACAAGAACGCGCAGGCCGGCAAGGGACGGCCGACGCCGAAGCGCAAGGACGCGCAGGCGAGGAACATCCGACCGCTCGTGCCGAAGGACAGCGCCGCACAGCGCAAGGAGGCGAAGCGCCGCATGCGCGAGCGCGAGAACCGCGAATACGAGGCGATGCGCACCGGCGACCTGCAGAACATGCCGAAGGCCGAACGCCTCCCCTGGCGCGTCTATGTGCGCGACTATGTGGACGCGCGCTTCAACATCGGCGAGTTCTTCATCCCGGTGGCGCTCGTCATCCTCGTGCTGTCCGTCATCGTCACGGCCTTCGCGCGGCAGATCCCCTACAGCATCCAGATCACGATGATCCTGATGACGCTGCTGTACCTGTATCTGTTCGCGATCATCGTCGACGTCGTCGTGATGTGGCGCAAGCTCAAGAAGCTGCTCGTCGCCAAGTACGGCGAGCAGGCCGTCGCCAAGGGCATGCGCACCGGGTCCTACGCGTGGAGTCGCGCGATCCAGCTGCGCCGCTGGCGTCTGCCGAAGCCGCGCTACAAGAAGCGCGGCCACTGGCCGAAGTAGACCATCCTCCGCGTGCATAGGGCCGGGACGAAGCGCATGCTTCGTCCCGGCCCTTTTCCGTTCGCGCCTCCTCCCCCGCGCCCTTCAACCCGAACATCCCCCGCTACGGGTTGCACTACAATGGTTGCCGGTTATCGGTCGTACATCGCAGCTTCCTGGAGGCATCGTGGCATCCCTACATTTCGACATCGCAATCATCGGCGCCGGCCCTGGCGGATATTCCGCCGCCCTGCGCGCGGCGGAACTCGGCAGATCGGTCGTCATGATCGAACGTGACGAAACACTCGGCGGCACCTGCCTCAACCGCGGATGCATCCCGTCGAAGGCGCTCATCACCGCCACCCGCACGCTCGACGCGCTCGCGCACGGCGAATCGATGGGCATCGTCTCCAAGCTCGAGGAGATCGACTTCGGACGCCTGCGCGACTACCGCGAGCACACCGTCGCGACGCTCGTCGACGGGCTGCGCGCGCTCGTCGAATACCGCGGCATCACCGTCTACCGCGGCGACGCGTCGCTCAGCGCCGACCATCATGTGCACGTCGTGCCATCCGCCGGACAGGAGCATGTGCGCAGGTTCGCGAAGAACGGCGGATTCGACGAGATCGCCGGCGACCTCGACATCACGGCCGACGACGTCGTGCTCGCCACCGGCTCGCGTCCGCGCGAGCTTCCCGGCACCGCCTACCACGGCGCGATCGTCGATTCGACGGCAGCGCTGTCGATCGACACGTTCCCCCACAGCGCGGTCATCATCGGCTCCGGCGCCGTCGCGCTCGAATTCGCGTCGATCTGGAACAGCGCGGGCAGCGACGTGACGCTGCTCATCCGCAAGGACAGCGTATTGTCGAAGAGCGACCGCCGCGCCGCGCTTGCATTGTCACGCGAACTCAAACGCCGCGGCATCGACATCATCCGCAACGCGCACGTGCGCGGCATCGACACCGGCGTGAACCTCGGCGTGACCGTGCGCTACACGCTCGGCGACGACGACGAGGAGCACATGATCGGCGCCGAGATCGCGCTCGGCGCGATCGGGCGCACGCCGAACACCGACGAGCCGTGGTTCGCCGACTGCGGCGTCGCGCTCGACGACGCCGGCATGGTCGTCGTCGACGACTACGGCCGCACGAACCTCGACCATGTCTGGGCGCTCGGCGACATCACCGCCGGCCATGCGCTTGCGCACCGCGCCTTCGCGCAGGGACTCGTCATCGCCGAGACGATCGCCGGGCTCAAGGCGAAGCCGGTGGACGAGGACGCCATCGCGAACATCGTGTTCAGCTCGCCGGAGTTCGCCACCGTCGGCCTCACGCTGCGCCAGGCGCAGGCGGACGCGCGCTACGCCGACGTGCGGGAGACCGTGTTCCCGGTGATGTCGAACCCGCGCATGGTCATGAGCGCCACCGGCGGTTCGTTCTCGATCGTCAGCGGGCGCGACGCGGGCGGCGACGACACCGAATATGTGCTCGGCGTGCACGTCGTCGCACCGGACGCGAGCGACATGATCGCCGAGGCCCAGCAGATCGTCGCCAACCGCATCCCGCTGCACGAGGCGTCCAATGCGATCCACCCGCACCCGACCTTCAGCGAGATGATCGGCGAGACGCTGCTCAAGGCCGACGGACGACCATTGCACACCCGCTGACGATTCCGAGCCGATCGTCGACGTCCCACGTTCCCGACTGCCGCCCGTAGGCAAACGGATGGGGATGGTCAGCTGATAGAGTATGGAACCATTGCAACAGCACGCATCGATAGCGTTCGCAGAGTGACAGGAGAGGCGATTCATGGCATCGAAGGACGAGCAGCCGAAGAAGAAAAAGCGCGGCATGTTCAGCCAGATCAAGCAGATCTACCAGTTCACGCACCGGGAGGACAAGGCGCTGCCGTGGATCGTCGGCGGCGTGTTCGCGGTCCCGCTCGTGATCGCGCTGGTCTGCGGATTCGTGTTCCACTGGGGTTGGTTCGGCTGGGTCAGCTGGATGATCCTCGCCGCCGTCACCGGCCTGCTGTTCGCCACGATCGTGCTCACCCGCCGTGCGGACGCCATCGGTTTCAAGCAGCTCGAGGGCCAGCCGGGCGCGTCCATCAGCGTCCTCGGCAACATGAAGAGGGCCGGCTATGACTTCCCGCAGGAACCGGTGTGGGTCGACCCGCGATCGCATGACGCGATCTGGCGCGGCACCGGCTATCAGGGCATCTATCTGATCGGCGAGGGCGACTACGGCCGCGTCATGCGTGCGATGGACCACCAGGAGAAGCTGATCAAGGGCGTGACCGCGGGCTCGCAGATCCCGATCTACCGCATCTGCGTCGGCACCGGCCCCAAGCAGGTGCGTCTCAAGGACCTGCGCAACGTCATCCTCAAGAAGCGCACGTACATCCCGAACACGAGCTCCAACAAGCTCGTGCGCGCCGTCAAGAAGCGCCGCCGCTTCGTGATGACCAAGGACCAGCTCATCACGCTCAACGAGCGTCTGCACACGCTGCAGCGCAAGAGCGGCATGGGCATCCCCAAGGGCATCGACCCGATGCGCATGCAGAAGGTCAGCAAGCGCGCGATGCGCGGACGCTGACCGCACGCGCTTTTCTCATTCTGGGACCGGCTTCGCCGGTCCTTTTTTCGTTGCATTCATCCGTCGATGCACCCGTCTCCCCTTTTCCCGCGACCGTCATCGTTTCCGCGACCGTCATCGGCGATCGTCTCCCCGGCGGACGCCGCTGCCCGTAATGATAGATATGCGCTGCCCGTAACGACGGATGCCTGCCCGTAACAACGGACGTCCCGCCACCCGTAAACGATGACGTCCGCTACCTGTAACGGACAAACGAACGAACAAAGGATGTCCGCCTCCCGTAAACGGTCGCGGCGACGACGCGGTGTCCACATTGTGCGCAGCCGCACGGTGCACGCGTCGTCGCCGCTTCGGCAAAGCATCGTCGTCGTTCCAACGTTTCCGCCGTATCGACGACGTTGTTCGCGCTGCACGAAACATGTTCGTAACTCAAACTTCGAGTGAGCGAAACGCTGTGACCTATGCTGATAGACGTAACCATTTATTGAAAGGAGCGGTCCCGTGACCACACTCGAAACCAAGGAAGACGCCGAGGCCCTGATCAATCAGGAAGGCATTGAATATGTCTCCGTTCGCTTCACCGATCTGATTGGTGTTCAGCAGCATTTCACGGTCCCTGCCAGCGAATTCCTCAAGGACGCATTCGACGAGGGCATGCCGTTCGATGGCTCCTCCATCGAAGGCTTCCAGGCCATCAACGAGTCCGACATGAAGCTTGTCCCGGACATCACGACCGCCTACATCGATCCGTTCCGCAAGCACAAGACGCTCAACGTCGCGTTCTCGATCGTCGACCCGCTGACCGATGAGCCGTACTCGCGCGATCCGCGCCAGGTCGCGGCGAAGGCCGAGGCCTACCTGAAGTCGACCGGCCTCGCCGACACCGCCTCCTTCGCGCCGGAAGCCGAGTTCTTCATCTTCGACAAGGTCCGTTTCGGCAACGACATGCGCGGCTCCTTCTACGAGGTCGACTCCGTCGAGGCGCCGTGGAACTCCGGCCTCGACGTCGAAGCGGACGGCACGCCGAACATCGGCTTCAAGAACCGCGTCAAGCGCGGCTACTTCCCGGTCCCGCCGATCGACCACACGCAGGACCTGCGCGACGACATGGTCGCCAACCTGCAGAAGGTCGGCCTCATCCTCGAGCGCGCGCACCACGAGGTCGCCGGCGCCGGCCAGCAGGAGATCAACTACCGCTTCAACTCGCTGCAGCATGCGGGCGACGATCTGATGAAGTACAAGTACGTCGTCCATGAGACGGCCGCGCTCGCCGGCAAGGCCGCGACGTTCATGCCGAAGCCGATCGCCGGCGACAACGGCACCGGTATGCACTGCCACCAGTCGCTGTGGAAGGACGGCAAGCCGCTGTTCTACGATGAGAAGAACTACGGCGGCCTGTCCGACATGGCCCGTTGGTACATCGGCGGCCTGATCAAGCACTCGTCGTCGGTGCTCGCGTTCACGAACCCGTCGCTCAACTCCTACCATCGTCTCGTCCCGGGCTTCGAGGCGCCGGTCAACCTCGTCTACTCGGCGCGCAACCGCTCCGCCGCGATCCGCATCCCGCTCGCGGGCACGTCGCCGGCCGCCAAGCGCATCGAGTTCCGCGCCCCGGATCCGTCCTGCAACCCGTTCCTCGCGTTCTCCGCGCAGCTGATGGCGGGCCTCGACGGCATCCTCAACCACATCGAGCCGCCGGAGCCGGTCGACAAGGATCTTTATGAGCTTCCTCCGGAGGAGCACGCCGGCATCAAGCAGGTGCCGTCCTCACTCGCCGAGGCGCTCGACGCGCTCGAGGAGGATCATGACTTCCTGACCGCCGGCGATGTCTTCACCGAGGACCTCATCGAGACCTGGATCGACCTCAAGCGCAGCGAGATCGATCAGGCCCGTCTGCAGCCGACCCCGCTCGAGTACGAGCTCTACTTCCACATCTGACGGCCGCATAGGGCGGAACATAGCCGGCAGTAGGGCTTTCGCGGTATCCAGAATAGCCCACTGCACCTATGCTGCACCTATGGTGTTCTGAAGAACCCCACTTCGTCCACAATCGGGCGCGAGTGGGGTTTTCCTTTAGGCGCGCCACGCTGGCAACATGTCAAGCCATTCGTCCAAATCCCGCCGTCGGATGCGCATCGTCGTGCTGCCCGCCAGGCACGCCTTCAGCAGTCCGTTGCGCACGTTGGCCCGGATGATTTTGGCGGGAACGCCCGTAAGAGCCTCCACTTCATCCACACCCAGCAGCGGGCGGTTTTCGATGGGCACGTAGGGCTTTTCCTTCGGTCTGGCCGTAGTGCCCTCGGATTCAAGTGTCTTCTTCGATTCCGTCATAGCAGCGGCTATGCGTCGCGAGGATTCAACGGCGTTGCGGCTCCGGCGCATCCGGCTGGATCGCTGCGACCCCGCTCCGCCGGCCGGAAGTCCTTCAGGGAGTCCGACCGGCGACGGGAATCCCCGCCTTCAAGCGGGAGAGGATGTCAAGCTAGGAGATGGCCGTTCACCACGATGTTCTGACCGGCCAGAATGCCCGGTGCAGGCGATCGGCACCCACGTGAACGTGCGAAGGCGCTGAGGGCTTCGATGACGGAGCTGGCCAAGGAAGTGCGGTTGGCTGCCTCCTACGGAGAACTGAGCGAGACCCTGCAGCAGAGGATCGAAGTCGTTATGAGATTCTTCCTGGCGCTTGGCGAGGGGGTTGATACGCCAGCGGAGGAAGAGCCGCGAATGAAGGTGCCCCCGGCTGTGCCAGAGGCACCTGAAGCCCGCGTCAACGACGACGTGAGCATTTTCGGGATGGGGCGCGGGAGAGGCTACGACCAGACGGTCAGGGCCTTGTCGGCAAGCCACTCCGCGCGCTCGTCGATGTCCTCTTCGCCCCATGATTCCTTCTCCAGGACGCCATCCATGGTGGCGAGGCCGGCGGCGCAGAGCGCCAGACCGTCCTTATATCCTTTCCCTTGCTTCTTGACGACCCACTCGGCATCGCGGATGGAGGCGTTGAGCGAATGAGTGATGATGGCGAGGTTGCCGAACGTGAGGAGCTTCCTGTCCCTTCGCGTAGCAGCCTCGTCATCAAGGGCTCCCCACTTGTTGCGCCACTTTTTAGGCATCATATGCTCGAGGGTGTACTGGTTGAATCCGAGAAGCGCGGTGCTGCTCATGCTCGGTCTGATGGCGCTTTCCAGCAGATAGAGGACGCCTTTGGACTGGAGGTTGTACAGGCACGACTCGCCGAACGCGGCGTGCACCTCGGGGTCGCTCGGCATATAGGTGGTCGCCTCCGCGTCGGCGGCAAGCGCGGTCCTCAGCGCGGCGGCGTCCTTTGCCTCGTTTAGGATCAGCGAGGTGAACAGCCTGTTGTAGTTCTTGGTGGTCGCCCTGACCAGCATTCGGCGGACGATGTAGCTCTCGAGCGTGGCGAAGATCTTCGCCTGCTCATCCGACGATTCCACGTTCTTGCGGACGTACAATACGTATGGGATGAGCGTCGAATTCTTAAGACCGAATATCAGCACGTTCATGCGCTCGGCGGACGGCGCGGAGGAGACGTTCCTGTCGCAACAGGTGGGGTCGAACGTGGACTCGAACACCTCGGCGTAGGCCTTCATGGCACCCAGCACCTCATCTTTGCTCCCATCGCAGTACCTGGCGATGAAGTCTTTGTAGGACTGGAAGAGGTTGGACGTGCGCGAATAGAAGAGCTTGTCCTCGGTCGTGACGCCGCGCTCCTTGTTCTGAACCAGGATCTGGAGGAACGCGTCGAAGAACAGATCGACGAGCGTGCGCTTGATGCGCCCGGTAACGACCTCCTGCTCCCAATATTCCCTCTTCTCCGCCGTGGGCTCGAAGACATCTTCCCAGCACTCCTTGAACGCCTGCTCGTTCTCGTGGTTGAAGAAGTAGTTCTTGAGGAGCTCCGCCGTCGTCAGGCGCACCCCGAGCGAGTTGATGGTGTCGAATATCTGCTGCTCGTCTTCGCCCTCGGTGAGATCGATGCAAACGAACTGAACGTTCGACTTGATCGCGTTCCTGTCGACCTGTTCCGAGTCGATGTTTTTGAGGAAGTAGTTGTAGGCGCCAATGATGGCCGACGAGCCGTCAATCGGCTCGCTGCCCTTGGCATCAACGACCTTCTTGAAATCGTCTCTATCGTATCTACTGTGGCTCAGAGCGACGTCGCCGGTCTCAAGGATGAAGTCCCGCTCGAACAGCTTGCCGGCGCCGATTTTCGCGCAAAGCGCCTTGAAGAAGATAATCATGGTGGTGAGGCGCTGCTGTCCGTCGATGACGGTGCGCACCTCGGATACCTCCGACCAGGTATTGCCGGAAGACTCCTGCTTCAGGATGATGGAGCCCAGGAAGTAGGGCCGCTTCGAGGCGGTGACGAACTCCATGTTGCCGAGGAAGCGCTCCCACTGCTCTTCTCCCCAGACGTACGCCCTTTGGTAGAAGGGTATTTCGAGCAGGCGCGATCCGTTGAACACGCCGCTTATCGTTGCTTTTCCTGCATCCATCCTTAAAGCCCTATCTATCCTTCGCAGTTATCACTTATGAGCCAATATCGTCAATGCGCCATTCGGCCTCTTAGTATTCCAGGCTCTTGGCATCTTCTCCCAGCAGGCGCTCGAAGATGATGCGCAGGTCCTCGTCATCGAGGTAGCCGCCCTCGAGGCAGCCGCGGTCGATGGCGTCGAGCATCGTCTGCTCCTTCTCCTTCAAGCGATTGTAGATTACGGCATCGAGGGATAGCTCCCTGCCGTCGCGCATGAACTTCTCGCGCATGAAGTAGTAGCGCGTCTTCTGATTGTCGGGCAGGCCAAGGCGGTGTATGCGGTCTTTCGACTGCAGCAGGTGCACCAGGTTATAGCTGTACTCGAAATACACCGCGTCGTGGCAGACGCTGTGCAGGGAGACCGACTCGGCAAGCGTCTGCGGGTTGGTCACGAGCACCCTGAAGCGCCCCGCGCGGAAGTCGTCCAGAATCTCGCGCCTCTCTTCCTGTGGCGTGGCGCCGTAGATCGCCTCTGCCGGAATCCCCATGGCGGCGAGGTCGCGGCGGAGGTTGGCGATGCTGCGGACGAAGATGCACCATACTATGACGGGGCGGCCTTCGGCGACGATGCGCTCCACGAGCCGCTCGCACGCCACGAGCTTCGAGCTCGGGCGGCTTCGCTCGATGGCCTCGTAGAACGTCTGAGAGAAGTCGACGTAGTCGATATCCGAGTAGTCGTCGCCGACCTGGTCGAGCACGTACTCGAGGTCGCCTGGGTCCACGGCTGAGCAAAGCATCTCGGGATCGCTCTCGAGCTGCAGGGTGCGTATGATCCTCGCGAGCGCGTTGGGGCAAGACGCGTACAGGACGCGCAGCAGCGTGTCCTCGTCGGGCGTCGCTTCGATCTCTACAATCTCGTCGGGCTCCGGGCGAGGCACGCCGAGATCGTCCTTGTTCGTTCGGCAGAAGAAGGGTGCCAGGCTGTCGTTGAGGCTTGCCTGGAGGTCTGCATCGGGCGCGCGGAGCTCGCCCGGTTCGTAGCCGAAGAACGTGTCATAGTCATCGGGGTACAGGATGTGCAGCAGGTTGTAGATGTCCTGGTAAGTGTTCGGGATGGGCGTTCCCGTAAGGGCGATCACGAACTTCGCACCGTCGGCCGCCTCGAGCGCGGCTTCCGCGCGCCTGCCGCCGATGGCCTTCACCCGGTGCACCTCGTCGAAGACGAGCAGGGTCTGATCGGGGATGATGGCATGCAACTCCCGCACGTAGCCCGAGAGCGACTCGTAGTTGAACGTGAACAGGTTGCATGCGCCGCTGTCGAGCGATAGCGCGTTGCGCCTGCGCTCGGTCGACATCGCCGCTATGGCGGGATCTCCCAGCGAGAAGCAGCTCAAAGGCAGCTTATCCCCGAAGGTGGCGACCCATTCCTTCTCCCACGATTCGAAGCCGTTCTTGGGGCAAACCACCACGATGCGGCGCGCGAGCCCCAAATGGCGCAGGTAGGCGAACACGCCGAGCACCGTCGCGGTCTTGCCGGCTCCGGGCACCGAGAAGTCGGCCGCGCGCCCAACTGTCGCCATGAAGAAGGCGTCGAGCATCTGCCGGTCGCGCAGGGGGCGCACCATCGATGCGTTCACCACGTCGCGGAACTCCCGGAAGCGCGGCCCCAACTGGTGGTCGTCGGCGATGCCTTCGGCGGTCTGCGCCTTGATGGCCAACCCCACCTCGGAGCGCTCGCGGATGTAGGTTTCGCCGGCGTTCACGAAGGCGCCGAAGCTTGGGTCCACCGCGATCTCGACGCCGTGGCCGTCGGCCTCTATGATCGCCTCGAGCATGTCCTGGCACTCGCGAAGACCCATGCCGCCGTCGAGCAGGATGCGGTTGCGATCGGTGCCGTCGACGGCGCTCGCCGGGTAGTACAGCCAGGCGCGCCATGCGGCCGAGGCCATGAACGAGGCGACGTCTTGCCCCTCGATGCGCAGGTACATGCCTGGCCGCGCCTCGTCGTAGCAGACGACGGCCCTAGGCGCGCTCATCGATCTCACCGATCAGCTCTTCCACCTTGTCGGCGACGGCAACGAGGTTGCGACGCACCTTCTCAAGCTCGTCGGGCCCCAGTACGTCGAGCATCTCGGGAAGGATCTTCTCGAGCTCGGAGAGGCAGTCGGCGGATTTCTTGGCGGGCGTGTCCATGAGCTTGACGCGTCGCACGGTTTCCCTTGCACGGTCACCGGCACGCTGGAAGCCGTTGACGAGATTGGCGTCCGAGCGCAGCTCGCTCACCTTCTCGCGCGTGAGGGCGTCGGGACCCATCTTCTCGAGGAGTTCGGACATGGCCTGCAGTTCGGCGGCCTTGAAGTCGGCCTCTGCGTCCGTGCCTGCCACGCTGCCGAAGTCTCTCACGTATCGGGTGATGTCGCCTTCGGGCTGCACCACCATGTTGGCGAACATAAGCTGTTTGACGAGCTGCTTGTCGCGCCTGCTGTCGTACTTCTTCAACACGCGGCTGAACTCGCCCAAGGGGCCGTCGACTTTGAGGGCGCGGGCGAGGTGGTATTGCTCGGGAGCCTGACAGAATTCGAGGAACTCCTCCATGTACTGGGCGCGGTCGACGAGCTTTCTCACCTCGGCCTCGGTCATGCCCGTCGCGTTGCCGTATTCCGCAGGGGTGATGAGGTGGTTCTTCACCACGTCGCGGTATACGCCGACGAGTCGGTCGACGGGGTCATACGCCACCTTCTCCTCTTCGCCGATCTGGATGGCGAGCTCGAGCAGCTTGATGCGCTTAGGGTCGCTGCCGGTGGCGTCGTCGAGAATGGCGGCCTCGAACCAGCCCGCTTCGTTGTTCGCCCTCGCAAGGCGGCGGACGCAGGTCAGGCGTCGGTTGCCGTCAATGACGCGTCCGTCATTGAGCACGATGCCCGGCCTAAGTTGGCCGCGAAGCGCTATGCTCTTCTCGGTCTTCCTGAGCGCTCCGGGGTTGCTCTCGACGATGAAGTCCTCGATGACGCCGTTGTACTCGTCGCGTCCGAGGGCGAGCAGGTCCGCGCCCTGCGCGGAGTTGTACTCGCTCACCCAAGTGGCGATGCGGTCGTTCTGGTCGTTGTAGAACAGAAGGTCGCACTTGATACGGTAGATGTCGAAGTCGCGCGTCACGTTGTCGATGGAGTGCTTCTCCTTGCGCCCCGTCGGCAGGACGTTGCCGGTCGCGATCCCTTCCTCAAGCAAGCTCATTTCGTGCCTCCTTCTTCCATGCCTCCATGGATGAGTAGTATGCGTCTCCGATGTCGTCGTAGTAGACGTCGGAGTTGTAAATGGTCGTCGTCAGGAGCGGTGCCGGGCACGTGATGCCCAGATCGTTCGCGAGCAGCCTCGGCAGGTCGTTGCGCTCGATCCCCTCGTTCTGGGAGACGATCCACTCGATGAGGTCGGCTGCGGAAAGCCGCCCTTCGCCTCCGGCGACGAACACCTTGGTTCCGGCGAGCGTACAGCTGCGCAGGAGCCCGCCCGCGTCGAGCAACCCCTCGTAGAAGTCGTCGGGCATGTCCAGCCCGTACAGCGGATGCGATACGGCACCGCCCGCGCGCAGGCTCGCCACAGTGAAGGGCTTGCCCTCGGGCGCGTCCACGCTCACCGCAGGCGCGTACGACTCGATGTCCGCCATGCGCGCGCCCAGCACGTCGTGCAGCCGCGCGAACGAGATATAGCTGTCGCCCTCGTAGAGAAGCACGCGGTGGTCCGAAAGCGCCTGGCGCAGCACGTGGCGGAAGGCGGGATGCTGCCACACGGCGTTCTCGAAGCCGGCGTCGCCCTTCGCGAAGGACGGATGCTCGGCCAGCAGCCGCGTGAAGTGGTCGCTCGGGATGCTCCCTTCTCGGAAGAGCAGGCCGCGGTCCTCGTAGTAGCCCGCGCCCTCGATGCCGCGGTCGAGCATTTCAGGGTGCTCATCGGGAAACTCGAAGGCAAAGCGCCTGCGAACGAGCTCCGCGTCGCAGATGCGGCCGGCAAGCTCCCGGGCGAGGAAGCTTTCGAGGGTGGGTGTCTCGCGCTCGACGCCGCGCGTCTCGGGCGCGTCCGCACGGGAGGCCTGGGCGTCCGCCGGGCATTCAACGACCTCTACGCCGAGCCACTCCGAGAAGCTCACGTCCGCGGGCTCGGCGAATAGGTCGAGCCATATCGCGGCGATGCCCGCGCTGAAGCCGTATTCGCGCTCATATGCTTTCGCTACGACGTTCCTGGGCTCGTCCGCATGGCACTCGGCGAAGGCACGCACCTGGCGGCGGCGGTCGACCTTGCCGAACCCGACGGAGAGGTGGTCGCCCAGGGTGACGCCCTCGTCCGCGTTCCAGAAGACCTGCTTCAGCTCATCGTAGAGAGCGGCGGGTGTGGCGATGCCCGCGCGCCTCAGCTCGTTGCGCGAGGCGCGGAAGACTAGGCGGGCGCACAGCTCGGTGCCGTCGCTCCGCACAGCATCCGCCGCCTCGCGCGCCGCCTGCGCGCGCTCGTCCTGCCGGCTGTCGACTACTTCCGCCACGCGCTACGCCTCGCCCAGCTTGGGCCCGAAGACGCGCTCGACATAAGCGTCCAGCGTACCCTCCTTGGCAAGCTCCGCGGAGTCCGCAAGCTCGAAGTTCGAGTCGCATCCCTGGCCGACCTCGTCGTGGAAACCCAGGATGAAGTGGGTGGCGATCTCGTAGATGATCTTAGTAGGCGCGATACCGAACACCTGATGCTCCAGGATGTGATCCAAACGCTCGCGGTCGTCCGGGAAGGCGGCCTTCATGCCCTCGCTTCGGTACAGGCGCTTGATGATCTCGGTGATGTAGAGACCCGACTTCATATACAGGTCGGCGAAGGTGTGGCTCGGGTCATCGAAACAGCCCGGGTTCTCCTTCTCGAAGAGGTCCACCATCTCGACCACGACGTTGCGCGGCGTGAAAATCTGGTTGGTCTTCTGGGGCGGCACGTAGTCGAAGATGTCCTCCGTCTGGGACTCGTCGAAGTAGTTGGCCAGGCGCTCGCGCAGCTTGATGAACTCGCTCACGGAGTCGTTGAACACCACCTCGTCGAAGAGGTGCCCAACGAAGTGCTTAACCTCGCCGGTCTCGGCGTCGATGTAGTCACCGCCATCGCGCAGGAAGCGGAACTCGTCCACGGTGATGCTCGTGACGTCCAGGAAGACGTCGGCGGGAATCACCGTGTCGAAGTTCGCGAGCGTCGTGCCCTCCTCGCCATATGCCATGAGGAACGACGGGATGGTGCGAGAGAAGCCACGCAGGTGGGCACGCACCTTGTCCTCGATGCCCTGCTTCTCTTCCTCCTTCTTGGCGGTCTCCACCTCGCGCACCACGGTCTCGCCGGCGCTCTGCACGAGCTCCTCGCGGGAGTCCTCGAGCTTCTGGGCGAGCGCCTGGAACGCCTCGGCCTTCTGCTCGTCGTGCCGTTGGTTCACCTCGGCGCGCTCGGCTGCGCTGGTTGCCGCCTTGAGCTCGTCCTTGCGCGACTGCTCGATGCGGCGCGCCTGGATCTGGTAGTCGCCGACCTGGCGGTTGAGCTGGATGTCGGCGTCTGCCTGGACCTTGCGCTCGATCTGCTGTTGCTGGCGCGGTTTGAGCTCGCTGCCGTAGCTCTCCTTGGCGGCCTGAACCAAAGGTGCGGTCACGCTCTGCTTGAAGGCCTCCTTGAGGTTGTCGAGCATCGCCCTGTCGTCGTCATCGGCTGCGTGTGCCTTCGCGATATCTTGGACCTGGCCCGAGAACTCAACGACGACATCACCGTAGACCTTCGGTCCGAAGATGTCCGCCGCCTTGCCTACGACCTGCTCGTCGGGAATCTCCACCTCGCCCTCGTCGTTGATGGAGAGATCGCGTGCCGTGCCTTCGTCGATCTCGACCTTGTTCTTCTCGGCGTTCTGCGCCTTGCCCTGCTCGTAGGGGTCGAAGCGCTGGATGATCTCCACGACCTCTGCCGGCGCGCGGAAGACGCTCGCGATGTTCTGGAATAGGAAGTTGCTCATGAAGCCGCGCTTGACCACCTCACGGGCGTGGATGCGCCTCGGCACGCTGAGCACCTGCTCGGCATCGAGCTCGACCATCTGGCCCTCGTCGTCCTCGCCATAGACGGGGAAGAAGTTCAGCAGCTGACGGATATGGCGCTCGCGCGTCTCCACGTCGCCACCACCGCGCGCGGTCTCGCCGTACAGGTCGTTGGCGAACTGCTCAAAGATAGTAAGCGTGCGCGCTGGGTCGAAGTCGAAGACGTAGGCGTTCTCCTTGCGCGCGTAGTTGCCGCCGCCCAGGTCGAACAGGCACGGGTTCTGGCTGCGGAAGGCCGCCTGCATGTACAGTGCGGGGCTCGCCATGTTCGAGAGCATGAGCACGGCGGTCCACTCCGGCACGGTCACGCCCGTGGTCAGCTGGCCGACCGAAAGGGTGATGGTCCTGTCGTGGTCCTTGATCGCGCGGCGTACCTTGTCGAGCGATTTCTCGTTCTCGTCGTCGGCGTCGATCTTGCCGTCGCCAGCAGCGAGTACCACCTCGTAATCCTTGAAAACGGGGTGCGCCTGCAGCTTCTTGGCGAGGGCGCGGGCGGAGTCGACGCGGTTGAGCATCCAGAACGTGTGGCGCAGCTCGTCGCGCAGCTCGGGCGTCGAGAACGGGAACTTCTCCTGCGTGGTGAGCGCGTCGAGGAACTTATCCACGTCGGCGTCATGCACGAAGCCGCCGTTCTGCTTGGTCGAGAAGAACTCGTTGAGGTCGAAGGCGAACTCGGTCTGCTCGCCGTCAATCTCCATGCCGCCGCGGGCCTCCTGCTCGACGATGTCGCTCATCTGGTAGGTGAGCAGGTTAAGCTTGGGGAGGTTGGCGTAGGGGTTCGGCTGTTCGGAGTCGGCGGGCCAGTCGCGCTTGGCCTGCTGCTCGTCGGCATAGGTCCAGTTGTAGATGGCGTCGTCGGCGAACTTCTCGTTGGCGATGGCCTTGAAGGGCGTGCCGGAGAGGTGCAGTGTGAAACGGCGCTTGATGTGGTCGAACGCCACATCGGTCTTGAAGGTGTCCACGCCCTCGTGTGCCTCGTCGATGATGAGCACGTCCCAGGTGAGGTCGGCCACCTCATCAAGCTTCTGGTACACGCCGCCAAAGCGGATGGAGCCCTTGAGGTCCTGAAGGCTCACAAACTCGATGAACCCCTTAGGGCCTTCTGGGTCGTTGCGGATGGCGCGAAGGTACTCCTCGCGGCTGAGGCAGTAGGGCTTGCCGGCCAGGGCGTCCACGCCGCTGATGAAGCGGTAGCCGCCCTCTACCCCAACGAACTTCACGTAGTCGTCGTACCAAGAATTGGCAATGGCGGGGCGGTTGGTGACGATGAGCACCTTCTGCGCGCCGATGCCGCGGCACAGGTCGTACGCGGTGAGCGTCTTGCCGAAGCGCGGCTTGGCGTTCCACAGGAATTCGCCGCCGTGCGCGCCACCTTCGTCCCAATGGGCGCGGGCGAAGGCGCTCGTTTGCTCCACGGCGCGCTGCTGCTCGGCGCGTAGGGTGTAAGAGGCGGCACCGGGCGTATCCAGCACGCCGTCGGTGTCGCGGAACCGGTAGAACTGCTGGTGCGACTCCTCGCCGCTGATCTTGAACCATTCCTTCTTGGGTTCGCGCTCGACGCCCTGCTTCTCGAGGTAGGCATGGAAGTCGGTGTCACGGAACGTACCCGCGCGGTGCTCCCACGTGGCGTTGCCGCTCCACTCCAGATGCCACTGAACGTCGGCGGTATGCGTCTGCTGCTTGATGCGCTCGCGCACGTCCTGCTCGGTGTAGCCGATCTTGGTCCAGCCGTTATGGCGGGCAATCTCGGGCGTGGTATAGGCGTAAATCTGAGGCACCGCAGGCACTGTGGTCTCGATGATCTGGGTGATGTCGATGCTCGCCATGCTAGTTCACCCCCGATTCGGAGCTACTGCCATTTCTAATCGAATCAACGCGATTTTTAATATAGCTAAACTCATGATCTTCGATACCCAGTAGTTCGCAGAGCTGTTGGTCGATATCTTTATCGAAATTTATGAGACTATTCTCATTCGAATAATCGCCAAGGTCGGGTACTTCTTTTCCTAATGACGTTAATGCCTCATCGGTCAACAAGAATGCGTACCTGATAATGTACGTTTTTACATAACGGTAGAAGTTAATTGCTTCATCGTTTGTTTTGAATGACCTAAGGGCTACGCGCGATCGCCCAAAGGCAGAGTGATTGTCGATTATTTCAAGCTGATTATCACGCTTCTGTCCTCCAGCGTTAGCACTGGAAACTACAACCTGCCACTCATCGATAAGGTGCTGGTTCTTTGTAATGATGCTTCTCTCTGCCACAAACCACATAGCGCGGCCTGTCTTGCCAGCCTTATCATTGGTGAAAAGTTTGATTTCATGTGAGTAATCTACAGCAGCATCATTCTCGTATTTACGAACCAGATTTGGATTATTTTCAACGAAATTGCTTTCAATGGGGAAAAGCGAACGCGGTAGTATGGCATCGTGGAGGAAGCCGATTCCAAGCTCTCTCACGGATTCATCGATTTTTTGAACCAGCGGAAGATCATTGGGATCGAGCGGCATTAATTTATCGCCAGGATTTAAAGCTTGGACAGCTGTCTCGTTTCCAGCCTTTGAATAGATATACTTAAAGCCTGGTTCTTTTTTTCTGTAGTCTTTCACGACTATCGTGATGCCATCAGCAAGTTGAGCCGCATCACCAAACAGCTCAGAAGCATCTGGAAATAATTTAACTACCGACAAATGGCAATCATTAATCTGCTTGTGTCCAAAAGTTTTCATTCCTTTTCCCGATTGATGGATCCATCTACCGCCGGGATAAATAAGTACCGCGCAATCAGAGGTGACCTGATCTGTGACCTCTTGGAAATACTGAAAAATATTTGTCATTGGCTTTTGACCATTTGATTTAGGTTTAGCTTGCGAATTCTCCTCCTGGTAAGGTGGATTGCCTATTACTGCATAGAACTTCTTTCCCATGTCACTTGCCTTGCCTTTCAATGAGGCGAACTCAAAGGGCTCGCCGTTCCGCCAGTCGTATATCACACAGAGAGGAACCGTTTCCTTAGGCTCCTCTTCTTCGATTTCTTTGTTTATCTCGTCGGAGAACACGCCCTCGAACAGGTCGAAAAGCGACGGTTGTATCGGTTTCGGCTCGGGCTCCTCGAACGTTCCCAGAGTTGACTCCACCTCGGCGCCCATCTTGTTGGTGGGCACAGCGTAAGTTCGCCCATTCATTTGCCAGAAGTTCCAGGAAACTATCCAGGCCGCCTGTTCAAGCTCGTCCTGTTGGGGGTCCGAACCCCAGCGGTCGCGTAGATGCTCGGCGAACGTCTCGAACACGTTGATGCGGGCGATGAGCAGGTTGTCGCCCTGGTACTCGAAGCCGTATGTCGCGCGCAGCGCGTCGAGGGCGCGGCGCACCCACTCCTTGCGAGTCTTGGTCTTTTCGGTCACGACGCGAAGTTTACGATCTAGGAATCCTACGCGCTCACCTACGGACAGCTCGTCGCCCGTTACGGTGTCGTAGCGTGAACACACGAACGGCGCCTCGCCGCACGTGATCTCGAGCCGCGGCGCTTCCACGTATGCTCGCCAGCCGTGTCCCTTGGATTTGGGAAATTCAATCGGATCGCTAGTCGGCGTCCATGTATTGGCGCCACCATCCGCAACGATCTCGGTGTTGAAGACATCGCGCCGGCCGAACCATACCTCGTCCAGGTCGTTGTTCATCTGATTGCACAGCCAAGACGGGGTGAACACCTCGGCGCGGCTCTTGGTACGCTGGGATTGCCTCTCCTGCTCCTTGGCAATGCGCGGCTTGATGACGCCGGAGTTCATGCCTGTGATCTTCTCGACGGTTATCTCGTCATCGCCCATGTAGCCGTCGCCCAGTGCCTCGTATTCGTTGTCGGCCCATATGATGTTGCGCCCCGTCGTGCGGTCGCGCAGCAACGTCTTGAGAATGAAAGTCGGGTATCGTCGGTCGAAGGATTCTATGAAGCCTTCGACCGAGATGTCGTGGATTGGCTCGGTCACGGGCTATCGTCCCTTCTTCGCGAGCTCTTCGATCATGCGCGTGCGCACGAAGGCGGAGAAGCTCATGCCCCGCAGGGCCGCCTCCTCCTTGGCCGCGTCACGCAGGGTGTCGGGAATGCGCAGGGTCACGGAGACTTGGTCGCCGTCCACCAGGAAGCTTCTGATCTCGGTCTCGTCGGGGTTGCCCTTGATGAGCTCCTTGTAGCTGTCAGGCATCTGCGCTCCCATCGCTCGAAATGCAATACAAATGCGTCTGCAGCATTATAACGCGGCGGCACGGAGCGCCCTGGGAATAGGGGGCATCGGCCGTTCGGGCTCAATGCGAAGATGTCCCTTTGGGTCCGCCGCAAGATGGCGATGCGGTTCCTGTACGCGATGAACTTCCTGCACAAGCGCGGCGTGTGCCACCGCGACCTCAGCTACAGAAATGTGCTCGTCCATACATATAACGAGGCGTTCATGGTCAAGGTCGCCGACTTCGGACTCGCCAAGGAGAGGAACTCGGACCTCACAAGCACGGGCTCTTCGATGAAAGGCTCCATAGAGGATCCGGCCCTGAAATCGTTCAAGGACTTCAAGCCGGTCAACGACATATATTCGATTGGTTTCATTCTCAACTACATCCTCACTGGCAAGGAGAACCTTGTCACCGATGGATCGCGGCTGGGCTCCATCATCCAGAAATGCTCGGCCACCAACCCCGCCGACCGGTATCAGACGGTGTGGGACATCATCGAGGATATGAGAAAGGCGGAATGTCCTGTCGGATGAAAACGGGCCCCGGCGGAAGGAAGTGATAAAAAATCCGCCGGGGTTTTTCGACTTGCCGGGCCGCGCATGCGGTCAGGGCCGTCGGCCCCGGCGGGAGGGTTATAGACCCCGCCAAGGGCTTGGGACCATTGTATCAGGCGCGACGGCGGATGAACAGGCGCTTGTAGAGGTTCTTGCCGCCAACGGTCGGTGCCATATCCGTATCCTCTGGCCATTCCTTGGGGCGTCCGTAGTTGTATGAGCAACCCACCAGCTCGAACTGTTCGGGATTGTATTTGTCCATGAACGTGATGGGCACACCCATGACGCCCCAATAGTCCTCGGGAATGTCCTTGACCTTCGATACCTCGATGGCGTCATAGTTGTCATAATGCGGGTACTTCGACGGGTCGTCGGCGTAGCGGCGGTAAAGGATGAGGTCCTCGTGGCGCTTGTCGATGTCCAGGTTGGTGTACCAGGCGATGGCGGGGACTTTGCTTATCTTCCGCCCGTACTTATCGCGTTCGCCGGTTTTCGATTCGTATTCCTCGGGCATGGCGAACTCCATGGCCTTGTTGAAGGAGAAACCTGGCCAGAGTCTGCCATCCCGGATCAGCGGGAAGATTTCCTTGTAGGTGATGGCATTGATGTTGCCCATGATGACGAATTTCTTGCCATGTTCCACGAGCGTCGCCACATACTCGCGGAACAGGCTGAACGGCGGATTGGTCACGACGATGTCGGCCTCGTCGAGCAGCTCCAGGCATTCCTTGGACCTGAAGTCGCACGCGCCGTATGTTCCGTCGCCGTGCAGCTCCGTCAGTTCGTTCTCCCCGGAGTCCAGCAGGTTTCTGATGTCGTCCATGTCCAACCCGCCATCGCCGGTGGTGTCGCGGAACACGTTGACGACGGCCTTGTACGCCCTGCGGTGTCGTCCCGTATTCTCGTCCACGTCATCGTCGAACAGGGATGGCTGGTACTCGCCGCCGGCGATGGGGGAGCCCGAGTAGCAGGTGGCGATGAGCTTCTTCAGCCCGAGGGGGTTGAAGTTCAATGACGCCCTCCAATACGGCGTCCTCCAGAGCCTTGTGCAGGGTGCGCCACGCGCTGCCCGCGGTGCCGGAGCTTTTGCCCTGCTCCTCCATGACGTAGCGTTCCATGCGGCGGAAGTGCGCGGGCTTGAGCTCGTCGAGCCTGACGGCGCCGATGGCGGGCTTGACGTTGCGTTCGATGACGGATGCGTACGTGCCCCAGGTGCGGGGTTTGAGGTGGGGTTTGCAGATGTCGTTCAGCCAGTGGTCGCACCATTCGGCCACGGTGGGCGGCTTCGTGTAGCCGAGCCGTCCGACGCGCTGGAGCTCGGCTATCTTTTCGTTGAGCCTGCGCTCCGCCTCGGCCCTGGTGGCGCCGAACGCGGTGGCGCGCCGGCGGTTCCCGGTCGCGGGGTCGGGCGGGAGCTCGCGGAACGCCTTGACGCGTCCGCGCTCCATGGTGAATCCTCCGGAGCCCTGCACGCGCCTGCGTTCGGGCGTGGGGTCCAGCCGTTTCGTCAGCTGGCGTATGATGGTTCTGGTGGATTCGGCGGTGAGCACAATCGGCGGGGTCTGGTTGGTGGAGTCGATGAGCGTCAGCGTGTATCGCGGCATGTTCGTCTTCCGGTTCATGCCCCGTGGCTATGCGCGCACGCGCTGCACCTAATACTGCACCTAGTTGGCAGGCCCATGTCATCGCATGTCACGAAAAAGGGCGGCTGATAATTGCCGCGAAAGACCGCAAAAGCGTTGTCCCGCAACGCTTTTGCGGCTATATTACGCAGTTTCGGCGCGTCAAGCGGAAGACGGTATCCTCGGCTTCCACATCTGATCCATTCTCCGCTCCGATAGCGAAGCGACAGGGGGGGCGGGTGACATCGTTCGACGTCACCCCCCCTGAGTCGTCTTCGCCATGCGATCGGCCGGCCGAAAGTGCATGGCCTCTGCTTTACTGGATGCGGACACGGGGGCTTGCCCAGGCAGGCTGAGAGGAAGCATGAGCTTCGACCGCATGAACGTGAATCGGATAATGCCGACGCACGGACGTCTCTTCTCCCCGTGCCTTCCCCATATGAACCACATATGGATATGATCAGGAAAGGCACTTTTCATGACCGATACCGAAATCAACGCCGCACGGATCCAGTACGCTTCGCGCCGATGGCGCGTCGTCGATCTGGTGACCGCCACCGCCATCGCCGCCGCATCTGGCCTCATCTTCTGGGTGTGGGACCTCATCTGCACCGCGCCGCTGGCGCTGTTCGGCGCCGTCACCCCGGGATTAGAAGGCATCCTCAACGCGTTCTGGCTGTTCGCAGGCCCGCTCGCGGCCATCATCATCCGCAAGCCCGGCGCGGCGCTGTATGCGGAGACCGTCGCGGCGATGCTCGAGCTGCTGCTCGGCAACCAGTGGGGCGCCGGCGGCTCGCTTGTCGTCGGCATCATGCAGGGCCTCGGCGCCGAACTCGGCTTCGCGCTGCTCGCCTACCGGGTGTGGAATCTGGCGGCCACGATGCTTTCCGGAGCGTTGGCGGGGCTGGGCTGCGGCATCTACTACTGGGTCACGAATCCCGGCTGGAGCGCTCTGCGTGCAGGCATCTATCTGGGCACGTCGGTGATCTCCGGCGCGCTCATCGCCGGCGCGTTGAGCTGGGCGCTCTACCGGATGCTGGTGAAGACCGGCGCGCTCGACCATTTCGCCGCCGGACGCCGATGACGTCCGGCGCGTTGCGGATGCATCCCGTAACCGTCGGCGCATGCGCACACGCTGCTTACGGGACGCATCGATGAGACGCCATTGATTGCGCCCCGCATACGATACACCGTTACGGGCGGCACGATCACCCTCGTCGTGATCGTGCCGCCCGTAACGATTCGTCCGCCTCTGGCGCGTCATCCCCGCATGCAATACAGTGGGTCATTGTTCGACCCCGACGAAATCTTCCTCGGGTCCTGTCCCCCATGCATGCAGAAAGGCATCGAAACCGAATGAGCGACGAGACGACGATCATTGAACACGCCATCATGGAACGCCTGGATCATGTCATCGACCCCGAATTGGGCCGTTCCGTGACGCAATTGGGAATGATCGCCAACGTCACCGTCATCCCGACCTCCGGCGGCGCCTCCCAAAACGCTACCGGCGGTATCTCCTCCCCCATGCTTACGGGCGGCACTCCGCGTACCGGCGATGCCACCCGTAACGATTCGGATGCCGCTGCCAGTAACGACGATGCTGCCGATCGCGATGCCACCCGTAGCGACGACGCCTCACGTAACAATGTCGATGATGCCACCCGTAACGATTTCGGCGATGCTACCGGTAGCGATGCCGGCGATGCTACCGGTAGCGATGCCGGCGATGGGTGCGATGGGGCGCGGCGCGCCTATGACGTGGTCGTCGACGTCGAGCTGACGGTGCCCGGATGTCCGCTGTCCGAACAGATCGCCGCGCAGATCGAGCAGGCCGTGACCAGCTACCCGTACGCGCGGCTCACGCCGCATATCAACGTCGGCACGATGGCCGACGAGAAGCTGCACGCGCTCGTCAACGACCTCAAGGCCGCACGCCGCGAGAACCCGTTCAACAAGCCGGGCATCAAAACGCGCGTCTTCGCGATCGCATCCGGTAAGGGCGGCGTCGGCAAATCGTCGATCTCCGCGAACCTCGCAGCCACCTTCGCCGCGCTCGGCTACGACACGGCGGCGATCGACGCCGACATCTACGGTTTCTCGCTGCCGCGCCTCTTCGGCGTGCACAGCCAGCCGACAAATCTCAACGGCATGCTGATGCCGGTCACGTCGTGGGGCGTCAAGCTCATGTCGATCGGCATGTTCGCCGGCTCCGACCGCGCGATCCTGTGGCGCGGCCCTCGTCTGCAGCGTTCCCTCGAACAGTTCCTCGCCGACGTGTGGTGGGGCGATCCGGACGTCCTCATCCTCGATCTGGCGCCCGGCACCGGCGACATGGCGATTTCCGTCGCGCAGGCGCTGCCGAACGCCGAACTCGTCGTCGTCACGACGCCGCAGCCCTCCGCCTCCGACATCGCCGTGCGTTCCGGGCTCGTCGCACTGCAGGTGCCGATGCATGTGCGCGGCGTCGTCGAGAACATGAGCTATTTCGAGCATGGCGGCGAACGCCTCGAGATCTTCGGCGCCGGCGGCGGCGCGCGCGTCAGCGAACAGCTGTCGCGCGCGCTCGGCCATGACGTGCCGCTGCTCGCGCAGCTGCCGCTCGATCCGCGCATCCGCGAGATCGGCGAGACCGAAGGACGGCCCGCCGTGCTCAACGAAGACGGCACGTTGCGCGACGACGACTTCGGCGACACCTTCGTCCGTCTTGCGCGCACGCTCATCGACGCCGACCCCGCGCCGGCATCCGACGATGCACGCTGACGCGGCCGTCGTCGGCGACACCGTCATCGACGACGGCCGGCGCCGCAGGTCGTCATCGGCATCGACCGCGCACGACCGACGAAATCACCACTGACGAAACATGGCCGACGAAGATGATGCCGTCGGCCATGCGCAGCCATGCGCGATGTGCGCGATGTGCGCGTCGGCGATGCGCCGGCGGCGACATATCGCCGTCACGCCTCCGCGGACACGCTCCGCTCGCTCGCGTTCGCCTGACGGACGCCTTCGACGGTGCCGGTGGCGAGCAATTCGTCGAACTGCCGTTCGTCGATCATCGGGATGCCGAGCGCTTCGGCCTTGGCGGCCTTCGAGCCCGCGTTGGCGCCGACGACGACCCAATCCGTCTTCTTGCTGACCGACCCTGCGGCGCGGCCGCCGCGTTCCATGATCGCCTCCTTCGCCGAATCGCGCGAATAGGTCTCGAGCGATCCGGTCACGACGACCGTCTGTCCGGCGAGCGTCTGCGGCAGGTCGCTTTTATCCGCCTCCATGCCCACGCCGGCCTTCTTCCATGCGGCGAGCACCTTGCCGCGCCAGCTCGTCGGGTCCTTCGCCTGGGCGAACCAGTCGACGACCGATTCGGCGATCTCGGGTCCGATGCCGTCGATCTGCATGAGCTCGTCGACGTCCGCGTCCTCGATCGCGTCGAGCGTGCCGAAATGCTGCGCGATGAGACGCGCGGTGGGTGGCCCGAGGCGGCGGATCGACAATGCGACGAGCACGCGGTCGAGGTCGGTGTGTCTGGCCTTGTCGACCTCGTCGAGCATCTTGCGCGTCGTCTCCGTCGGACACACGTAGATGCCGCGGCCGCTGCGCCCGTCGACGCCGACGACGACGCCGTCGGCCGGCACCGGCTTCGCGTCGCTCGCCTTCGTCGGCGTCGTCCAGAACGCCGGCACGCGGTGCCACAGCCCCGATCCGCCGATGCGCTTGCGCACCTTGCGGCGCTTGCCGTTCTCGACCTTCTCGCTGATCTCGATGATCGGCGCCTCGCGCCACACGTAGACGTCCTTGAGGCGCCGCGCGTCGAGGTCGAACACGTCCGCCTCGCTCGAAAGCACCGGCTGCTGCGCGTCGGGCAGCGCCAATCCCTCCGGGGCGATGTACGGCTCGGGCTCCTCGCCCGGCTTCACACGCACCTCGACGATGTTCGGCGCGTAGGCCTCGACCGAATCCGGGCGGTCGTCCTCCGGGTTCGTCAGCGCGATCGCGCTCTGCTCGCCGAGATGCTCGATGTCGAAGGCCTTGCGCGAAGCGAGGTTGATGATGCGTTCCGTCAGCTGCGCCGGGCACGATTCGGCGTTCGGGCAGCGCAGGTCCTTGTCGCCCTCCTTCATCGGGCGCAGTAGCGTGCCGCATGACGGGCAGTGCGTCGGCATGTGGAACTCGCGCAGCTTCCCCTCGCGTCCCTTGCGGCGCGCGAGGACGGGGCCGACGAGTTCGGGGATGACGTCGCCGGCCTTGCGCACGACGACGACGTCGCCGATCAGGATGCCCTTGCGCTTGACTTCGTAGCCGTTGTGCAGCGTCGTGCGCGAGACCGTCGATCCGGCCACGTAGACAGGCTTGAGGATCGCGACCGGCGTGACACGCCCGGTGCGTCCGACCTGCACGACGATGTCGAGCAGCTCAGTGTTCACCTCCTCGGGCGGGTACTTGTAGGCGATCGCCCAGCGCGGCGCGCGCGACGTAGCGCCGAGCCTGCGCTGCAGCGCGAGGTCGTCGACCTTGACGACGATGCCGTCGAGTGCGTGCTCGATGTCGTAGCGGTGCTCGCCGTAGTATTCGATCATAGCGATGATCTCGTCGAAGTTCGTCACCTCGCGCGTATGCGGCGACACCGGCACGCCCCACTTCGCATACAGCGCGTACGCCTCGGACTGGTCGTGCACCTCGTCGGCGACGTCGACGGGCTTGCCGGGACCCCAGACGAGTTCGCCGAGGCCATGCGCGTAGAAGCTCAGATGCCTGCTCGCCGTGATGCGCGGGTCCTTCTGGCGCAGCGAACCGGCCGCGGCGTTGCGTGGATTGGCGAACAGAGCCTTGCCCTCGTCCTCCTGACGTTCGTTGAGCGCATGGAAGTCGTCCCAGCGCATGAACACCTCGCCGCGGATCTCGACGAGTTCGGGGACGTCGCCTTCGGGGCCGCCGAGCGTGGCCGGGATCGTGGCGAAGGTGCGCACGTTCATCGTGATGTCCTCGCCGGTCACGCCGTCGCCGCGCGTGAGTCCCTGCGTGAGCACGCCGTCGCGGTAGATGAGGTTGAGCGCCAGGCCGTCGATCTTGATCTCGCAGGTCATCGGCAGCGGCTTGCCCTCGGGCCAGTCGAGCGCCGCGCGCACGCCGTCGTACCAGGCGCGCAGTTCCTCGTAGGAGAACACGTCGTCAAGGCTCATCATGCGCGACGGATGGCGCACCGAGGCGAACTCGTTCGAGAACGTGCCGCCGACGCGCCGCGTCGGCGACGACGGCGAGTCGAGCTGCGGGAACGCCGCCTCGAGCCGCTGCAGGCAGCGCATGCGCGCGTCGTAGGCGGCGTCGGAGGAGACCGGCGCGTCGTCGACGTAGTAGGCCATCTGGTCGGTCTCCACCCACGCCGCGAGCCGCGACCACAGCCGCGCCGCCTGTTCGGCGGTCAGCGCGTCCACGTCGAGGTCGTCGAGGTCCATCGCGTCGTTGTCGTCGTACCGGAGCGCGTCGATCCACCGGTCGGATCCGATGACGTCCTTCCCGTCCTTCATGTCCGCATCGTCCCGAGCTGCCGTCTGCATGTCCCGCACCTTTCCGTCCTTGTTCTCCGGTCCGGCCGCGCGCCGTCCGCGTCGCCCGCGGCGACGTGCGGCCGGACCATCTCCAATATATCGGCCGTGCGACGCCGACCCGCCGCCGGCGGCGCGAAAACCTTACGCGTTGAGCGAGCGCAGGAACTGCAGCTGCACGGCGTCCGTGTCGTCGCCGACGAGGCGCATCGCGGCGACGGCGAGCGTGCGCGCCGGGACGAACATCGCGCGGTCGACGCACACGCGCGCCGCGTCGAGCACGATCGGCGCGACCTCGGTGCGCGGCCACACCGGCACGTCGTGCGCCTCGAGCGTGGCCGTCGCCTCCTGCAGCGTCATCGGCAGGCGGATGCACTGCGACAGCGCGCGCGCCCGCACCTCGTTCATCTCGGTCTCCCGCGTCGCCGTGTCGTCGCCGATCGCCCCGCTGAGCATGTATGCGGCGTAGGCGACGTCGAACTCGTCGTGCATCCACGCCGCCTGCGCGAGGCGGTAGTAGGCGTAGGCGGCGTCGGAGCGGTCGAGCGAGACGCGCAGCGCGTTCAGGCAGGCGGCCCTCGCCGAATCCCAGTCCTCGTTCTGCGCGAGCTGCACCGCGAGCTTGAGATGCGTGAGCGCGTAGGACGGCGCGTAGGAGACGAGCGCGTTGAGATGCCTGAGCGCCGCCTCGGGGCCCTCGATCTGGCCGAGCGCGTCGGCGAGTTCGAGATGCGCGTAGAACAACGTGTCCGGGATGAGCACGGTATGTTCGTCCGGCAGCGCGAACAGCCGGTTGTAGACGACGCGGTCGGCGTAGGAGTTGAAGTAGCGGGGCACGCCGTCGATATCGCGGTACATGTCGTCGAGGGCGGCGACGGCCTGTTCGACGCCGGCGAGCGCCTGCCTGGGCTGTCCGGAGAAGAAGAGGTCGCGAGCCTTGAGCCGCGCGTCGTCGAGGTCTCTGAGCAGCGTCGACGTGAAGTCGGGTGTGTCGTCGCCGTCGATGAGCGCCGACGTGACGTCGGTCGCGTGCGTGAGCAGCTCGGGGTCGCCGATCCGTTCGATGACGTCCATCGCGCGCTGCGCCTTGAGCGCCGACGGCATCCGTGCGTCGGCGGCGAGCGTGTGGAAGCAGGCCAGCGCATTGCTGATGAGGTCGTCGCGCTGGATCGCCAGTCCGAAGGTGTCGTCGGCGCCGAGCACATGCGCAGCCCCCGCGTCGAGCCTGCGGTTGTGCTCCTCGGGCGCATCCTGCGCGCCCTGCGGCGAGAAGCGCGCGTCCGAGATCGAGAATCCCGGGTCCACCGGCCCCAGTCCGCCGTCATCGTCGAGTGCGAGCGCCGCGCCGAACATCCGGTACGTGCCGACCGGGTCGGCCAGGCCGTCTCGGGACAGACGCTCGAGGAACATCGCGCGCGTGAAGACGACCGTCGTCAGCGTGCGCATCGTCGGCCCCTGACGCAGCCGTTCGATCGCATCATCGCCGGAGGACGCCGAAGGCGCCTCGCCGTCGCCGGCTTCCATGGAACCATCGGCGCCGTCCGCGTTCTGCGCGGCGCCATTCTCCGCACCGTCATCACCGCCGACGCCGGCGTCGGCTGCCGCATCCGCTCCGCGCGTCGCGGCGAAGGGCGGCACGTCGCCGTCGTGGCCGTCGCCGTGGATGTCGTCGAGGGCGAAGGTGACCTCGTCGATGCCGCCGCCGCGCATCAGCGCGTCGAAGTCATCGTCGCCGCCGGAGGCGGGCTCCTCGCCGCGTCCGTCGCGCGGGGCGCCCATCGGAGGCATGTTCGGCGGCGTCATGATGCGCGTCGGATTGCCGTGCCGGTCGCCGTCCTTCGGGTCGGACTTGCCGCCGAGATGCTCGCGGCCGGCGTCGCCGAGATGTTCGAAGGCGTTGAGCGCGTCGCTGATCGTCGAGCGGATGACGTCGTCCTGTTCGGCGATCGCCTCCTCGAGGCCGAGCGAGTCGATGCGTATCGCCACTTCGTCGAGCCGCTCGTCGACGCCGAAGGCGAGCGCGGCGAGCATGATGCCGACGCGCAGGTTGTACCGCGCGCTCATCCGCGCGCGCCATGCGGCGTCGGTCTTCGTCCACTGTCCGCGGCCTGCGTCGTAGACGCCGCGCGGCATCAGCGCCAGACCGGCCGCCGTGAACTCCAGCGCGGCGCCGCCGTCGGGGTCGAGTCGGAAGTCGCAGTCGAAGCGGTACGGCAGCCGCATCGAACGGATGAGCCGTGCGAGCGTCTGGCGCACGACCCATGCGCTGCGCCGGCCGTCCCCGGCCGCGCCGTCGTCATGTGCGTCGTCGGCGTCGTCCGCCACGCCGCCGTGCAGGTCCTCGGCGAACAGCGGGGCGTCGTGTTCCGGCCGCGTATGCACCGGGTCGGGATACTGCATCGCGAGCGCCTGCGCCGTCAGTTCCGCCAACGCCGGGAAGCCGGCGACGACGCCGAAATCGGCGTCGTCCGGGTCGACGTCGCGCGACGCGTCGAAGGCGACAAGCGCCGGGTTCTCGAGGAACGTGCGGTCGGCGAGCGCGAGCTGTGCCGCGCTCGCCGCGTCCTCGGTCGGCCCGTCGCCGCGCGCCGCGTTCGCGTCGAGCCATGCGCGCAGCGCGGCCATGCGGTTGAGCGAGCCTTCGATCTTAAGCGACGTGAGCGCGGCGTCGAAGGGCATCGACGTGTCCCAGGTCAGGAAGTAGCAGCCCGAGTACGGCGAGCGCAGCGTGTGCATCGGTTCGGCGCCGTGGTCGGGAAGCAGTCCCGGCACGTCGTCGAGCGCGCCGGATTCGCGCATGAGCCGCATCGCGTACTCCTCGAGGCCCGACACATGCATGCCGAGCATCCTCGTCTCCTCCTCGTCGCGCACGCTCGTGCGGATCGCGCTCAGCGGCGCCTGCCGCGACAGGCGCCATGTCAGGTCGTCGGAGCCGAAGGGGATGAGTCGTCCGCGCAGTCGCGGCTGCAGGTAGGCGGCGAAGAAGGCGACGGTCACGGCGTCGCGGTAGCCGAGTCCGGTGCGCAGCGCGTCGGGCAGCGCCGCGCGCATCGAGCCGAGCGTGTAGCCGGAGCGCGTCTTCGTCCATCGTCCGACGACGACGTCGCCACCGGCGTCGAATGCCGTGATTGTGCCGCGTCGGACGCCGTCACGGCGCCCGCGTGCGGCGTCGGCGTCGAACACGAGGCGCGGTTCGCGGCCCTGCAGGTCGGCGCGCGGCTCGCCGGTCGCGAATACGCGGCCGCGGTCGTCGGCGAGCGCGAGCTGCACGAAACGGTCGTGGCGGACGAACAGGCCGATCGCGAAGGTGCGTGTGCCGGGGATCTGCAGCCAGCCGGGCGTCGCGTCGTGGCGTTCCCCGGGGAATCCGTCGAACATATGGCGGCGTGCGAAGGCACCGACGCGGTAGGTCTGCGCGTCCGGCGCGACGTCGTCGCTCCAGCGGAACACGGCGCGCAGCGCGCGCAGCGCATGTTCGAGCGGCTGCGGCAGCGCGGCCACGGTCGTCTCGCCGCCGCGCCGCGACTGCGCCGCCATGCGCTCCGTCTGCTGCGCGTCCCCACGGCCCCGTCCTTCGAGCCGTCCCCGTCGTCCCTGTGCTCCGTGCCGTTGTCTCATACGACTAATGTACAACGTGCCCGCCGATACCCACGGTGCCGTTAGAATAATGGCTGTGATTTCCCGCTCTGCCCATCGGTCGCGTCCGATGCATGTCCTGCGCGCCGCGCTCGTCGCGATCGCGCTCATCCTCATCGTCGAATGCGTCGTGTGCAATCTCGCGCACTGGCGCTCGATCGGCGCGTCCACCGACTCCGCGTCGGCGTCCAACGCGTTGGGGCCCGGACTGTCGCGCACCGCGCAGGGGCTGCTCGAGGTGCGCGACCCCGCCGGCGCCTACGTCGAGGTCGAGGCGGACGGCAGCAGCGAGTACTGGCGCGCCGACGCGACGCCGCAGACGCATGTGCGGGCCGTGCGCGACGGCGCGCGCGGCGACGACGTCGTCTCCACCGTCCATCTGCGCGTCGCGACGCGCGACGGCGACAGCTGGGCGTTCCGCTCCCCCGCAGTCGTCGTCTCGCCGTCGACGCCGTCGGCGCTGCTGTTCCGCGCGCCGGCGCATGGCCTCGTACGTGTCTGGATCGAGGAGCCGCGCGGCACGCTCGTGCCGATCGAGAACCTCCGCGCGAACGTGCGCGTCCCCTTCGTCTTCGACTGGGCGCGCGTCGCGACGATGGCCGCGGCGGCCGCCTTCATCATCCTGCTGCTGCCGTCGACCGGCCTGTGGCATATCGCATTGGACGTCTCGAGCCGGCGCCAGCGTCTCGCGTTCGCGCTCGCCGCCGGCGCGCTCGGCGTCTACGTCGCCGTCCGCAGCGCGATGATCATCGGCTGGGCGCATCCGCTCGTCTTCCACAAGGACGGCGACTACACCTTCGACTTCGACCAGTACGGCCATCTCGCCGACGCGCTGCTGCACGGCGGCGTCGCGCTCGACCTTCCGGTCCCCGACGCGCTCGCCGCCGCCGCCGACCCCTACGATCCCTCCGCACGCGCGCGCATGCTCGCCGACGGCGCGACGCCGATCTACTGGGACTATGCGTTCCACGACGGCCGCTGGTACTCGTATTTCGGCGTGCTGCCGGCTGTGGCATTGTTCCTGCCGTTCCGCGTCGTCACCTCGTGGTTCACGCCCGGAGGCCTGATGCTGCCGACGACCTGCGCGCAGCTGTGGCTGATGGCCGGCGTCAGCGTCGTCGCCTGCCTGCTCGTCATCCGCCTGATCGACCGCGTCGCGCCGCGCACGTCGCTCGCCGCCGCCATGCTGCTGTGCGTCGCGGCGATGCTCGGCGCGAACCTGCCGTACCTGTGGTTCCGTACGAACTTCTACTCGATCCCCTTCTCCTCTGGGCTGCTGCTCGCGATGCTCGGCCTGTGGCTGTGGCTCGGCGCCGTGCGCACGGCGGACGCGGACGGCAAGGATCACGATGGCGGCGAGCGCGCATTGCGGATCGTCTCGATGCCGCATGTCGCCTGGGGCGCGCTGTGCATTGCGGCGACGATCGGCTGCCGTCCGACCTTCACGTTCACGGCGCTGTTCGCGCTGCCATTGTTCCTGCCCGACCTGCTGCGCGCGGCGCGGGCGCATGACCGCGGGCGCATCGGACGCTTCGCGGCGGCGATGCTGCTGCCCGCGCTCGCCGCCGCCGTGCCGGTCCTCGTCTACAACCAGCTGCGCTTCGGCTCCCCCTTCGACTTCGGCAACGCCTACCAGCTGACCGTCACCGACATGACGCGCTTCCACACGCCGGCCGGGAACATGCCGCTGACCGTCCTCTACTATCTGTTCCTGCCGCCGCGTCTCACCGGTATGTTCCCGTTCCTCGCATTGTCGCCGACGCCTCTGCCGAGCTGGTCGTTCACCGAGCCGTGCGTCGGCGGCCTGTTCACGATGATGCCGCTCGCGCTGTGCGCGTTCGCGCTGCCGTGGCCGGCCGTGCGCCGCCGCTGCGGCGTCTGGTGGCCGACGCTCGTCACGACGCTCACGCTCGCGGCCGCCCTCGTCGTCTTCGACGCCTTCGTCGGCGGCCTCGGATGGCGCTACATCGCCGATTTCGGATGGCTGTTCATGGTGGCCGCCGTGCCCGTCGCCGCGCTGATGATGCGTCGTTGGCCGTGGACGCGCGCGCTCGTCGCCGTCATCGTGGGCGCGGCGCTTGTGTTCGCCGTCGCCTCCTGCTTCGTCGTCGGCCGCGACGACATGCTCGTCGCCAACGATCCTGCGCTCTTCCACCGTGTGCGCTGCTGGTTCGCGTTGCCGTAGACACAAGGCCGCTGCAGGCTTCAGGACGCGGGCACTCCCGCACTTACCGACGGCATCCTGCACGCCGTCGTCATCATCGCCGATGTGGACTCCGCCGCCGACGCCCGTGGTCGGACGCGGCGGCGACGCATGAACGCGCATGGATACAATGGCCGTATGAGCGTTTTCGATTCGTTGTTCCCCTCACGCCGACGCCGACCGCCCGCGCAAACCGTCGACATTGAGCTGCACGGCGCCGGCTACGTCTACGCGGACGGCTCGGTCGGCTGCGAGCCCACCGACCTGCGCATCGCGCACGACGGCGGCAACGTGGCCGTCATCGGTCTCAACGGCGCCGGCAAGTCGACGCTCATCCGGATGGTCGGCGCGCAGGAGTCGCCGACGTCCGGCGCCGCCGACTACATCGTCGACGGCGAGCCGCGCGAGCTGTCGCGCCGCGCCGACCGCCCGGTCGTCGCCTCGGCGATCGGCTATGTCAGCCTCGACCATGTGCGCGCCCATTTCCAGCGCGCGAAGTCCGTCGAGGACGCGCTCGACGGTTATCTCGAACATCATCATGTGCCGCCGACCGAACGCGCCGCACGCATCGGCGACCTGCTCGCCGCCTTCGACCTGGGCGAGGTGCGCCATATGCGTCTCGACGCACTCGACGGCGAACGGCTGCATCTGCTCGCGATGGCCGTCGCCTGCTGTCATCTGCCGGCGATGCTTGTCGCCGACGAGCCGACGCGCGGCCTCGACGAGATCAGTTCGGCGCATGTCGCGCAACGGCTGTTCCGCTACGGCAGGCCGGTCGTGTTCACGACGCACGACGTCGAGCTCATCGCCGACGAACGCTACGAGATCCGGCGCGTGCTCGTCATGGACGAGGCGCACATCGTGTTCGACGGCGACCCGAGGCACGCGACCGACTTCTACACGCAGCTCATCCGCAGCAAGTATCAGGCGATGCCGAGCCGCTGACGCACCGCGTCGAGCACGGTCGCGACGTTGCGCGCGAACAGCTCCTCCTCGGGCAGCAGCGAGATCGCGAGATAGCCGTTCGACGTCATGTCGAAGAAATACCCCGGCTGCCCGCTCGTACGGGATGCGTCGATCATTGCCAGCACGAGGTCGTTCTCGTCGATGACCCCGGGGAAACGCAGCAGCACGTTCCAGCCGCCTTCGGCGCGCAATACGTCGACGACGCCGAGGTCGTCCCCGTCGAGCATCCGGTGCAGCGTCGCCAGATTCGCGCGGATGCGCGAGCCGACGGCGTCGAGCTGACGCGGCGCCTCATGCAGCATCGCCGGGATCTCGCGGGCGACGAACTCGCTCATCGGCAGGAAGTCGTCGGCGATGACGTCGAGCCGGCGGCACGCCTCGCGCACGTCGTCGTCCGGTCCGGACACGCGGATCCATCCGACCTTCGCGTGCGGCGCGGCCAGCGTCTTCGAGAAGCCGTCGAGCGCGAAGGTGAGCATGCGCGGCTCGCCGCTCAGCCTCCGGTTGCCGTCGAACGGCTCCAACGGGTAGTCGAAGAACACCTCGTCGGCGATGATTGCGATGCCGTAGCGGCGGCACAGCGCGACGAGCGCCTCGCGTTCCGCCGGCTTGATGTAGGAGCCGGTCGGATTGTTCGGGTTGATGACGATGACCGCGCGGATGCGCCGGTCGGCGTCCTCGGCGAGCATCCGTTCGATCTGCGGGACGTCGATGAACCACGAACCGTCGAAGCGCAGCTGGTAGAAGCGCGCCTCGACGCATTCGAGCCGTGCGATCGATTCGATGAGCGGATACCCGGGCTTCGGCGCGAGCACCGCGTCGCCGGCGTCGCACAGCAGCTTCATCAGCCACGAATACGCCTGCGACGTCGAACTGAGCAGATACACCTCATCGGCCCTCGCCTGCCCGTCCTTACGGGAAGCACCCCCTTCCTCCTGTTTACCGGTGGCACCATCGTTGCGGGCAGCACCATCGTTACGGGTGGCACCGTCGTTACAGGCAGCACCGTCGCCGTCGTCGTTATCGGCGGCATCGCCATCGTCAACGCCGTCACCGTTACCGGCGGCACTCACACGCACGGCGCTATCGGTAGCGACATCCGCGTATACGCTATCGGCAGCAGTCTCATCGTCGACGGCATCGTCGTTACCGGCGGCACTTTGAAGGATCGTTGCGCCCGTACCTTTATATATAAGGTCATCCGCATGCGTTTGCTTACGGGAGGCATGCGCGGCGGAATCATCGTCGGCATCCGGAACGTAGGGCTCGACGGTCGCGTTGATGTAGTCGGCGATCGCCTCGCGCGCATAACGCTGTCCGCGCGGTTCGGCGGCGTAGACCGTCGGCAGCGACGACGGAGCCAGACCATGCCTCGTCGGGTTCGAATCGTTGAGCGCGACCGGCCGTATCCCCTCCGCCTTCAATGCGGCCTCTGCCTTCGCGATTGGATTGGGTTCATCGATGTCTACTCTTCGGGAAAAACGCACATCCTCAATCTACGCGCACCCGCACATTTTCGCTCGGTGCTCGGCGATCTTCCGCAGATGGCGGCCACCCGTAAGCAGCCGCCACCCATGGGAGTCGCCATCCGACGGGCGGACTTCGTCAAACCGATCCCCCATCGCAACAGTGACCGCCCGCAACGACTGCTGCCCGTAATGACGGCTGCCCGTAAGAATCGGCTGCCCGTAACGACGACCACCCGTAACGACGGGCGGCACGGTTCGCCGAGACGGCGCATGGCAAAGGGCGGCCGCCGGAGTGTTTCTCCGGCGGCCGCCCTCGGGATGCTGCGGCGTCATTCGACGCCTCACGCACCGAGAATCAGTCGGCGTTCCTCTGCATTTTCCTGCTCGCGTAGTACGCGGCGCCGATGATGCCCGCCTCGTTGTGCAGCTTCGCGGCGACGATCGGCGTCTTGATGTCGATGTACGGCAGGAACTTCTCCGAGACGCGGCTGACGCCGCCACCGACGACGAACAGCTGCGGACTGAAGTACAGCTCCATCAGACTGTAGTACTTCGTCAGGCGCTTCGCCCACTTCTTATAGCCCATATCGAGCTTCTCGCGCACCGACGACGCCGCGTACTTCTCGGCGTCGCCCTTGCCCTTCGGCAACTGGATGTGGCCGAGCTCGGTGTTCGGGATGAGCACGCCGTCATAGATGAGCGCGGTGCCGATACCGGTGCCGAGCGTCGTCGCGATGACGAGGCCCTCCTGTCCGGCGGCCGCACCGAAGCGCTGCTCGGCGACGCCGGCGGCGTCCGCGTCGTTGACGACGGTCACCGGACGACCGCAGGCCTCCGAAAAGACCTCGGTGACGTCGACTCCGATCCAGGACTGGTCGAGGTTGGCCATGTAGTCGAGCTTCTGGCCGGGCTTGATCGGCGCCGGGAACGCGATGCCGACCGGAATGTCCTCGGGCACTTCGAAGTGCTCGAGCTGCTGACGGACGATGTCGCCGACCGCCTTCGGGGTCGAATGCTCCGGGGTGAGGATCTTCAGTCGCGGTTCCGCGAACTCGCCCTTCTCCAGATTGACCGGCGCAGCCTTGATGCCCGATCCTCCAATGTCCACGCCGAACGCCTGTGCCGTCTCAATCATCGTCAACCTTCCTTACCGTTTCCAGGGGTGTCACCCAGTGATTTCACCATCTCGGGCCCGTCGGCCGATGCGCCATGCATCCGCGAATGACTGCCCTACTATATGATATATTAGTTCAACCAGTAAACATTGGTGTTTCGCAAACTATCCACATTCTGAAACGATGTTTTTCTGATAACGATTGTCATGTTGCGTTTCCTCGCATCCACGCATCACGCAAGGGTTTCCCTGACCATCGTTTGCTCGACGAATATCCCTCCTCCACCCGTCTTCAGGCGCACTTCGCGCAATCGACGGCGTCTGTTTATCCCGGCCTGCGTATACAGATGGAACATGTAGTTTCAAGGAAGGTGCAATTCCTTACTGGCGGTAGCGCCGCGCATCCGATGCGCCTACGGCGAAGCCCGCAACCCGCGAAAGCGGTGGATTCGGTCGGATTCCGAAGCCAACGGTGACAGTCCGGATGGAAGAAACGGAGCTCTGCGATGAGCACGATCGATGATGCCCTCATGTCCGCATCCCAACAGCCGACCGACGACGAACGCCCGATCACCAACGGCGACGCCCGGTCCGTATCCCCCGCCGCTGCCGGCGGTACGGCAACACCCGCCGCCGACGACGCAGCCGCCGCCAACGCCGTCAACGACGCTACCGGTAGCGTCGCCAACGGCGGTCGCGCCACCGATAACGCCGCCGCTACCGATAACACGACCGCTACCGGCGGCGCCGCGAAGCCCGCCTCGACGTCCACCGCGCGCACGTTGCGCGACCGGCGGCCCGACGACGCGCATTCGACGGGCGTCGGCGACGGCGGCCGCTGGTCCACGCGCCGCATCGCGATGTACGCGCTGTTCGTCGCGCTCGCGATGGCCGTCAGCTTCATCGAGTTCCCGCTCATGCCCGCGGCGCCGTGGCTCAAATACGATCCCTCGGGCGTCGTCTGCCTCGTCGCCGGCTTCGCCTTCGGCCCGTCGGCGGCCGCAATCGTCAGCGTCCTCGGCTTCCTCCCCCACCTCTTCACGAATCCGTGGGGCACGCTGATGGCGGTGCTCGTGGCGCTCGCGCTTTCGGTGCCGGCCGCCGTCACCTACCGTCGCCGCCGCACGCGCACGTCGGCGCTCGTCGGCATCATCGTCGGCGCACTGCTCGCGCTCGTGGTCGCGATCGGCGCGAACCTTGTCATCACGCCGATGTACGCGCACATGTCGATGGCCGACGTCGCGAAGCTCATCATCCCGGTGCTGCTGCCGTTCAACCTCATCAAGTTCGTGCTCAACGGCGTCATCACGTTCCTGATCTACAAGCCGATCTCCACATTGCTCGAACGGGGTCAGCGGTGACGACCTCCCCCCGCACCGTCGTCGACATGCGCGGCGTGCGGCTCAGCTACGACGGCGGCGCGACCTGGACGCTCGACGGCGTCGACCTTCAGGTGCGCGAAGGCGAACGCGTCGCCCTTGTCGGCCCGAACGGCTCGGGCAAGTCGACGCTGTCGCTGCTCGCCGCGGGTCTCGCCGCCCCCGACTTCGGCACCGTCGAACTCGCCGGCGAACTCGTCTTCGACGGCGCCGGCGCGCACGCCGGCGCCTATCGTCGTGCGCGCCGCGACATCGGCATCGTCTTCCAGAATCCGGAGGACCAGATCGTCACGACCGTCGTCTGCGAGGACGTCGCCTTCGGCCCGGAGAACCTCGCGACGCCGCGCGGGCAGATCGGCGAACGTGTGCACGACGCGCTCGCGACGGTCGGCATGACGACGTTCGCGGAGGCGAACCCCGCCGATCTCTCGGGAGGACAGCAGCAGCGCGTTGCGATCGCCGGCATGCTCGCGATGCGTTCGCGGCTGCTCGTCCTTGATGAACCGACGGCGATGCTCGACCCCGAGGCGCGCGCCGATGTGCTCGCCGCGCTCGACGACATCCAGAAGCGCGGCACCGCGATCATCATCGTGACCCACGACGCCGCCGAACTCGCGCATGCGACGCACGTCCTGCGTCTGGAGCACGGCCGTCTGCTGCCGGCAGACGACGGATCCGATCCGCTACCGGACGCACCGTCGGCGACCGGCCACGCCCTTCCCGATCCCTTACCGGACGCACCGTCCGCACCCGCCGGCGACGTACCGCCCGTAACGTCGACGCCGGCGATCGTCTTCGACCATGTGACCTTCCGCTACCCCGGAGCCACCACCGCCGTGCTCGACGACTTCTCGCTACGGGTGGCATCCGGATCCACACTCGCCGTCGTCGGCAGGAACGGTTCGGGGAAGACGACCTTCGCGAAGCTGCTGTGTGCGCTGCTGAAGCCCGACGCCGGCTCGATCCGCGTCGCCGACGTCGAACTCGTCCACGCGAGCCGGAGGGAACGCGCGGCATTGCGCCGCCGGCTCGGCTTCATCATGCAGCATCCCGAAAGGCAGCTGTTCGCAAAGACCGTCGCGCAGGACGTGGCGTACGGCCCGCAGAACCAGGGGCTTTCCGACGAGGACGTGCGCTTACGGGTGGACGAGGCGCTGCGGCTCGTCGGCGCCGCGCATCTGGCAGAACGCGACCCCTTCACGCTTTCGGGCGGCCAGCAGCGGCTCGTCGCCATCGCCGGCGTGCTTGCATGCCGCCCGAAGGTGCTCGTCATGGACGAGCCCACCGCATCGCTCGACGACGCCGCCTGCGCGCGCATCCGCGGCATCATCCGCGACCTGCGCATGCGCGGCGTCACGATCGTCATGATCACGCACGACCTGACGATGGCGCACACGCTCGCCGACGCCGTCGTCGACTTCCCTCCGTGCAACGCTTCGACGACGCAGATCGGCGACGCGCGCACCATTGCCGCTACCGGTAGCGGCAGCATGGACGATGCGCGCACCGCTACCGATAACAACAATGCGCACGACGCACACGGCACATGCGACGCACATCCTGCCACCGGTAGCGACGGCGGCCCCGAAAGCGGCGACGGCGCCCTCGCCGGCGACGACCGCGACAGCGACCGCCCGTCGCAGCCGATGCCGCCCGAAGCGATCTCGATGAGCGACACCGGCTACTCTTGGATATCCTCCCTCGATCCGCGCGCGAAGATGCTCGGCATCCTCGCGCTCATGTTCACGGCCTTCGCGATGTCGACGTGGCCGCAGCTCGCCGTCGGCTTCGTCGCGACCGCCGCGATCACGTGCGCGAGCCGCGTCGGCGTACGCCGGCTGCTCTCGTCGGTGCGCGTCTTCCTGGCGCTGTTCGTCGTGACGGGTCTGCTCAACCTCGCCGTCGTCCGCGGCGGCACGCCGCTGCTGCACATCGGCGGCTGGGCGATCACGACGGGCGGCGTGCACGTCGCGCTCCTCTATATGCTGCGCTTCGCGTTCGTCATCATCCTCGGCGCGGTCGTGCTGCTGACGACCACGCCGACGGCGATGTCGAACGCCTTCGAACGGCTGCTGCATCCGCTGCGCCGATGGATCCATGTGCAGGAGATCTGCCTGGTACTGTCGCTCGCGCTGCGTTTCCTGCCGACGCTCGTCCAGGAGGCCGTCTCGATCCGCGACGCGCAGGCCGCGCGCGGCGGTTCGATCGACTCGGGCGGCCTAATCAGACGGGTGCGCGCGATGTGCGCAATTGTCACTCCGGTGTTCGCCGGCGCGATCCGGCATGCCGACAACCTCGCGCTCGCATTGGACGCCCGCTGCTATCAGGAGGGCATCCGGCGCACACAATGGCACCCGCTGGAGATGCGCGCGCGCGACTGGCTGTTCTGCGGCGGCGTCGCGATCGTCATCGCCCTGGTCATCCTGGGACATGTGTTCAATATGTGAACAAAACGCGTGAATCAGCTCACAGTATGGCATCATGTGATTCAGCGACAAGCGAACAAGTGCTGACACAATCTTCATCTGTTCGCGAACGAAGACGAATAACGTCAACGGAGCGGAGTCATCGTCCACGGTTCCCACAAGGAACAAGCCGTGAACGGATTCCCTTCACGAGTCGTATATGTGCGGCCATCCGACAACAGCGGATAGCCGCACATCTTTTTTGCACTGCCGCCCATAATCGTGCAACGCATCCTCCGCGCATACGCGAACCATGATTCGTCGGCGTTTGCGTCGACGAGCGACCGACGCAAACGACCTTCGGCGGATGGACGAACATCCGTCAGCGCCCCGCATCCGCCCATAGGCGATTCGTTCGCCCTTACGGGTAGCCGGCCATTCGCGGTTGACCTTATACACCGACGATCCCGGATCCCCAAGCGGACCGCAGCTCCTACGGGTAGTCAAGCGCCCGGCGACGATTGGATGCCGCCCGTAAGCAGCCGCGGCCCACGTCCGCCGCCCGTAAGCGACCAATCGCGCTTACGGGCGGTGGCTACCCGTAAGCGGTCGGCTACCCGTAAGCGATCGCCGCCCGTAAGGGATCGCCGCCCGTAACGATACGTCCGCGTAATCGGTCGCCGCCCGTAAGCGAATCGGTCTGCGCGGCCCTGTCGCCGCGTCGCCGTTCCTCGCATCGCTGATTGCGATGCGTCCCGCGCACATGCCTTCTACGATGGGACGCACAGGAACAAGTCCCTCCGATCCGCCGGCGTCGTCCGGCGCGGCATGCACACGCATGGACGAATGCGCGGCCGGATCGGAGGGACGTCGCAGCGAACGAGGAATCGAGGAACCGTGAAACCCACGACACATGACGTCATACTCAACAACGACGTGCTCATCCCGCAGGTCGGCCTCGGCGTCTTCCGCACGCCCGACGGTCAGGCCACCGTCGACGCCGTCCACGCGGCGCTCGAATGCGGCTACCGCCATATCGACACGGCGAGCGTCTACGGCAACGAGAAGTCGGTCGGCGAGGCCGTAGCCACGAGCGGCGTGCCACGCGAGGACGTGTTCATCACGACGAAGCTGTGGAACGACGACATCCGCAAGCACCGCACGATGGACGCGTTCCAGGAGAGCCTTGAGCGTCTCGGCACCGACTACGTCGACCTCTACCTCATCCATTGGCCGGCCGAAGGCTGGCAGGACGCTTGGACCGCGATGCAGGAGATCTACCGCAGCGGCCGCGCACGGGCCATCGGCGTGAGCAACTTCGCGAAGAACCACCTCGACGAACTGCTGGCGCACACCGACGTCAAGCCGGCGGTGAATCAGATCGAATCCTCCCCGACCTTCCCGAACCAAGACATGGTCGACTACTGCCGTGGACTCGGCATCGCCGTCGAGGCGTGGAGCCCGCTCGGCGGCACCGGCAGCGACCTGCTCAAGGACGAACGGCTCATCGAGATCGGCGAGAAGTACGGCAGGTCGTCGGCGCAGGTCGTCATCCGCTGGCATCTGCAGCGCGGACTCATCGTGCTGCCGAAGTCGGTGCGCAGCACGCGCATCCAGCAGAACATCAACGTCTTCGATTTCGAACTCGACGACGAGGACATGCACAGGATCGCGACGATGGACACCGGCGTGCGCAACGGCGCCGACCCGAACGATTTCGATTTCTGATGCGACATGCCGCATGCGTGTGCGCACACGCACGTCGTCTGCCACCAGGCGTCGATCGAACGCATCGGATATGATGGTGCGGTTACGCACTTGATGAAATCGATGAATCACGTCACAGAAGGAAGACGATATCCATGGCATTGACGAAGAAGCAGACGAAGCAGCTGCGCGCGATGGCGAACCAGCTCAAGCCGCTCGTGTACGTCGGCAAGAACGACCTGACCGATTCCGCGATCCGGCAGGCGGACGAGACAATCGAGAAGCGCGAGCTGATCAAGGGTCAGGTCCAGGACGGCTCCGGCATGGACGCGCGCGAGGCCGCCGAACGACTCGCCGACGCGCTCGGCGCCGACGTCGTGCAGGTCATCGGCAACCGCTTCGTCCTGTTCCGCGTCTCGAAGCGCGACGACGTGGAACACATCCGCCTCGTGCGCGAGTGACACGCGGACGGACGACACATACAGCAGACGATAAAGGGGGGTGGATCCGCCGATCATGGCGGATCCACCCCCCTTCGTCATACCGCCGCCAGGCCGCGCACGGCGATGCGCCTGATGGGCAGATGTCACCGGAAGGACCTGCTTGCTGGCGTCACACCCCTTTACGGGATGCACGTCCCGCGATCGGCACGCGGTCACTGCGCGTCGATCGCCTCCCACTGCGGCTTCCAGCTCATCTGTTCGTCGTACGCGCTCGCCCAGAACATGTATTCGTTCTCGACGCCGTGGATGAACAGTTCGATGAGCTGTTCGCGCTTACGCTCATCGGCGTCGGCGACGAACCGTTCGATGTGTGCGAGCAGCCATGCCGACGACTGCCAGAACTCGTCGGTCTTGTAGGTGTCGATCCAGCTCTTGTACGGGTTGTCGCCGAGCGTGTCCGCGAACTCGTCCGCGAGACGCTGCCCGTAGTCGGCGTACACCCACGCGCACGGCAGCACGGCGACGAGCACGTCGAGCAGGTCGCCGCCATAGGCGACCGACAGCATATGCGTCGTGTACGCGCGCGCGAACGCCGACTGCTTCGCGCGCGCCATCTCCTCGGGCGTGATGCCGTACGACGCCAGATAATCGCCGTGCAGTGATTTCTCGACGTCGAAGATCGAGCGCTGCACGTCGACCATGAACTTCATGATCTCCGCGTCGTCGGTCTTCGTCAGCGCGAGCGCGTGCACCTTCGCGTAGTCGTTGAGGTAGAGCTCGTCCTGCTTGAGGTAGAACGCGAACTTGCGCGTCGGCAGCGTGCCGGCGCCGAGTTCGCGGATGAACGGCTGGCGGTACCCCTCCTCCCATACCAGGTTCGCCGCGTCGCGCATCCGCTGTGCGAACGGTGGCAGGTTCGTCAACGTGATGGCGGTTGCATTGCCGGATTCAGCTGTGGTCATATGTCGTCTCCCTACGATGGTGTTATCCAATCAAGACGGTCGTCCGACACGTAAGAACACGGCTAAAACCCAATGATTGCAACATTCACGAGAATCATCCGGTTCTAGCACCGCTCGCATACGACGTGAAGAGTTAATGAATGTTTAACGAAAACACGCATCGGACAGATCAACACCGTTCACGCGACCGGATAACCGCCAAGACAAGCACAACACACCGTCTGGATACGAAAAAACGGGGCCGGCAGCCACTCAGGCCGCCAGCCCCGTTAGTTGAGAGCGGCGCCTCGGCTCCGCCCTCTGAAACCCACCCCGCTGTGATGCGGGGAACACGATTGCATCAAACAATCTAGGGGGTCATCCCCGCTGTGATGCGGGGAACACTGTCGCGCGATTCGATTTAACGAATCATCCCAACAAGCGTAGGGAAACGCAACCGTGCTGTTTAATTGTGGTATCCACAAAATAGTAGATATTTCAACCCACTCACCGATTGCTCGGCGAGACAGTACGACAAGTATATCACAACTTGCGGTTCGGATTGTATGCGACACCGAACGCCGCTGCCACGGTCGGAATCGCGCCGGCCAGCGACGACAGCAGGATCGTCACCCATTTCGCCGCACCCGCTTCGATGGCGACGGGAGCTGCGACGGTGAGGATGACGCCGGCGATGGCGCACACCACATACACGGCGGTGCGCACGGCCGGGTCGAACACTGGCGTATACGGCTCCTCATGCGGAATACTGTCGGGCAGTGGCTGGTCCGTGTCCATGTACATACGGTCGAGGTCGTCGTCGCTCATATGCTCATCGGTCATGATGATCTCCCCTCACTTGGCGTCCTTGACGAGGACGCCGAACGCGGCCATGTCGGCCGGGGAGACGTCACCGTATTCCTCCTTGGCGCCGACGCACTGCGCCCACGTCTTGCACTGCTCACCGGTCTTCGAGTAGACGTATTTCATGGTCTTGAGCACGTTCATGGACGGGATGTGACGGTACTGGCCGGCGGCCATGTCGGCCACGTAGAGTTCCTGAGTGCCCTTCTTGCGGAAGATGACATGCATGTTCTTGTTCTCCTTTTTGAGTTGCGCCACCGTCTGTGCGGCGGTGGGCTTGTTGTTCATCTTGTCCTGGACGAGTCGGACGAAAGCATTCCAGCTGTAGCCGAAACGGTTGAAGTACGGGAACGGGTCGGTATGGTCGCTGCCACCGTACACTTGGCTGAACCACTGGTGGGGATGCATCCGATCCACACCCCATCCGTGTGCTTTGAGTATCTGCGCGCACACGTCGGCTGCGATCTGGATACCACGGTCGAAGTCGGCTTTGTTTGTGGCTTCGCAGATTTCGATGCCGACGCACGTCGCGTTGCCGTTGCCGACCTGCCAACACAGGCGGTTGTCGGGCACCGTGTGATACGCCTCGCGCCAGTCGGACGTGTAGTGCACCGCATAGTCGTATCCGCGCGACCACAGGTCGCGATGATTTCGGGCTGTGGCGCCGGGATTCGCTGTGGAATGCACGGCTAGCATGGATGGATTGAGTGGGCCGTGCCCATCGTTGACAATGTCCTGTCTGATGGATATCAACATGCGCTCCTTTCTGATATGAAAAAGGCCACAGCGTGGTGCTGTGGCCTTATGGCTTGTTGATGGCGGTTAGTAGTCGCCTTCGTTGGTTTCGTCGCACATGCGGCTGGTCGCGTCCCCGCCGGGCGGCACCGATGGTAGGCGTCGAATCTCCTCGATCATTTCAGTGCCGGTACCGTTGCCGCCGATCGAATGGTAGGCGGTGTAGAGACGTTCCAGCACGTGCTTTTCGTTCGGGTGCAACCAGCCGTGCCGCATGGCGCTCTCGTGCCGTTCCCTGATGCGCAGATAGGCAAGCTCGACCACGGCCGCGTTGAGGCCGTCGAGTTTTTCGGCGATCTTGTTCATGTCCACGGCCGGATGGCGTTTGTCGTAGCGGCCCAACAGCCAGCTGATGATGCCGGACACCCCCAACCCGGTGGCGACGCCAGCGAGAGCGGTGATAGCCTCCGCACTCAACAGATTCAAAAAATGTTCACCTCCCCTCGATGATTGGTTATGGTATGACGACTGGCGGGTGCATGTTCCGAGACGCCGCGATGCCGCTCATGCGGCCACCTTTCAATGGGACGCGGCTACGCCTTCCCGTACCACTCCTCGAACGGTGCCATGTCGAACGCGGCGGTCATGTTGTCCGAGCGCATGAGCGCGATCTCGCGCACAATCATCGCCGGTGCGGAATTGAGTACTCTCAGCGAGAGTCTCGGGGCGTCGAGGTTCTCCTGCGCGATCCAGTCGATGCGCATACCTGCCATGATGCGTGCCGCGGTCACATCCTGCGTGCCCGCATACTTGTGGGCAGTCCATTGCACCCTGTAGTTGTTGCCGTCGATGGGATCGGTCACATCGGCCCGGATCCATAGGCTCACCGGCGTACCCGCTTCGAGGGGGCACGGAGTCCAGTCGCATGGGATCGTCACCTGCTGACCGAAAGATATGGTCAGGTTCGGGGATGGCGTCAGCACGTGGTTTACCCAATCCGCCCCCGTCAACAACAGTTTCTCCGCGCTCATGCCACCACCACCAGTTCGAGGTGGTGTGGATAGAAGCCTAGGAAGCTAAGCCCCCCCCCCGTGGTGGGGAAGGTGTCGCCCGCGAACCACGGACGTTGCAGCTCAGGATATTTCAGCGTGCCGTTCTGCACCATGTCGTACAGCCTTTCCCAATCCTCCGGCGTGTACACGCCGCGTTCCATCAGCACGAACGGGCCGTAGACGAGCGGCAGCGTATGGCTGCTGTTATTCCCGTCAGCGACGCGCGCCGCCACCCAGCCATCCCTACGGACGAGCAGCGTGCCATTCTCGACCGTCAACCGGTCGAGCACGTTCGGATTGTCGCTGATGACACGCGCGTACAACACACGGCCCGCCAACTCGGTATTGGTCATGCCCTGCCATGCGAACGCCGTACCATTACTCGCACCCTCGGCCAGCTCGTACCGCCAATTGTCGCCGTTCTCCGTCGCCACACCCTCCCAACAAGCGCACTTTTTGCGCGCGTGGGGGTCCGGATGCAGATTACGCAATTCACTCATGAGTCGCCTCCTCGCCTAGTCGGGCCTGTAGGACGCGTGCCTGCGCGGTCAATACCGCGACCTGATATGCGAGCTGCGCGTTCTGCTCACGTAGCGCCGTGATCAGCTGCTCTGCTGGTATTTCTGTCATGCTGCCTCCTTAGATGAAGATCATGTAGTTGACACGGAACGTTGTGCCGGTTGAGGCGGAGCAGAACACATACCAGCGTTTGTCGTCCTGATTCCAGCCCGCACCTGTCAACGCGATGTTGTTCGCTCTCAGGTCGCCGTTGGCGACGAACACGACCGCAGTCGATGCGTCGATGTTCTCGCCGACGATCGCCGCCCACTGCTCCGCCGTGAACAAGTCATGACGATTGGACGACGCGGACGGGGTGACGACCTTCGTGCCCTTGAACATGCGCGGCACGTTGCACCCGTTGATACTGACCGGCATTCCCGCGATGGCGACACCCGCCGTGGGGGCGCCGACGCCGATGCCGATGCCTTTGCCGCCCGCCGAGAAGTCAAGCAGGAAGCGTTGCGGGCCTACCGTCGTGTACGCGTTCACGGTCCCGTACTTGTCTTTCACGACCACACGGAACCGCCATGAGGAGTCCGCTGACAAATCAGTCAGGGTGACTGTGCCCGTGCCTGTGGCGCCGCTCGCGGTGACCGGCGTCTCTTTCCATGTGCCACCGTCCTGTACCGCGATCGTCACCGACTGCACTGTGTTCGCACTGTCACCGGATGTGTCGCATTTCCATGTGACGTACAATTTCACGCGCGTGCCGGATTCAGACATATCGCCAGCCTCGTTCACACGTTGCGCGGTGAATGATTGGATGGTAGGTGGTTGCGCGTTGAGCTTCCATTTCGCGTACAACGTGTTGTTGTTGTCCGCACCGTACCGGCCGCCCGGCTGGTAGATGACCGCACCGTCCGCACTCGTCGCCCACCCGAGGAACGTATGGTTCGCGCGCGTGGGCCTCGTGCTCGACAAGGTGAGGACCTCACCCCACCATTTCGTCTGACTGCCGGGAGCCCCACTGCCGCCATTCGCGTTATACGAGACAGTGTGCGAGGGCAATGGCGGCACGCTGATACGCAAGTCGCTTCTCGACGTGCCTGCCGCGAACCCGCTGACTCGGGCCTCCGCGGTACACAGAACGCTTTGCGTCGCCTTGGTGCGATTAACCCAGATTTCTTTCGCCACCAAGCCCACGCCTGAGTTCTGCGCGATGCTCACATTCGTCTGATCGACCGTGCTCCACTGCCCGTTCACCGCCGCGCCGCCATGCACGCTCAACCCTGAGAACCAGTATCCGTTCGCGGAATTGATGAAGCATTCCGTCTTGATTCGCACACGGCCGTTTTCCGTTGCGGTCACGGTCGATTTGTTTCGCACGCGCCAATTATTGACGATGTTACCCAGGCTCTCAGCCATGTCATGCCTCCTGAACCGTTGCGCTGCCGCCGACGTATTGCAGGCTCATGTGCCCGTTGTCACGTGGCAGGAACGCGAAATTACCGATACGTAACGTGTTCACGATTTCCGCGTTGTTGATGTACAACCTGTCGTTCGACACGTAGGCGGCGACGGTGTTGCCCGCACGGAATTGCATCGCCGTCGAGGTCAATTGCACGCTGTACGCGTCCGTGTTCGTCAGGTCGCCGATGGTCAACCCCGTGTCCGGGTCGAACTGCATGTACTGTTTCCGTGCGTTGATCTCCTCGTCCAACCGGTCCGTGGTCGCCCCTACCTGCGTCTGCACATTCGTGACGGATTCACCCAATGCGTCGGCCGTCTGCGTGAACGTGGCGAGCGGCGTATACGAATCATGCACCTCGTCGGTCAGGTCGGAGACACGACTGTCCGACGCGATACCCGACGTACCCAAATCCACGGCACCGTCAGCCGCGAAACTGATGACCGTCTGACCGCCATGCGTGACCGTCAACCCTGTAGACGTGATGCTCACCCGGTTGCCCGCGTCCGTGCTCGTATAGATGTTCGTACCGACCATCTCACCGGCCGAAATGGTCGGCGCATTGAACACGGCATTTGTTGAGACAGCCCCATCGAGCGTCAACTCGCCGGTGGCCGCGTCGAACGCCATCGAGTATTCCTCTTTGCCATTGTTCTTATACGCGAACATGCCACCGTCGGTGATGACCAGACCACGGTATTTCTTCGCGGCCTCACTGGACTGCCACTCGGTGTTCGTGCGGATGACGCCGCCCGTGATGGCCGCACCCGAGATTTCGCCGCCCGACTGGATGGCTCCGTCCAGGCTCAACGTCCATACTCCATCGATTGGGGCGAACGTGAGCACGTTCTTCGTGCCGTCGGAAACACTGATGCCGTCCTCGTTGGCGCGCAGGAAACGCTTCTGGTCGGCCCGGTAGATGTCGAGGTTACCGCCCGTGAGCTTGATGCCACGGTTCGCGTCGTTCACGGTCTGCACCGTGCCGCCCGTCACCGTCGAACCGTGGATCCTGGACGCGTCGATGTCACCCGTCGTGATGCTCGGCGTCGTCAACGAACCGCCGTCGATGAGCACATCACGGAATGTGGCGCTGCCGTTCGCCGCGTTCATCGTGATCGTCGCATTCCCGCCAGCGCCCTTGAGCAGGATGCCTTCGTTGTTGACGACAAGCCGTTCGTTCGAGGTGAGGAACACGCCGCCCTTGATGGTCTTGCCGTACAGGGCGGTGGCGTCTATCGCGTCCGCTTCGACCGCACCCGCCTTGATGTTGCGCGCCTCAACACAGTCGGCGGCGAGCAGTTCCGTCACGATGGAACCGTTCACCAGCAAATCCTCGGCATACAGAGTGTGCGAGTTCCACTTCGTGCCGTCCCACACCCACATGTGCTCGATCTCATTCGAATGGTCCACGAGCACTGAAGGACTGTTGTTCGGCTCACCTGTCCAGTAGGTTTCCAGATTCGGCAAGGATGTCTGCCACCACAGGTCGCCGGCGGTCAGTTTCGCCGCCACGTCCGCATCCGCCGCCGGGTCGGTCGTGGCACGGTAGATGGCGTTCTTGCCGTCCGCCGTCGCCTTCGCCAACGCCGCAGCATCGCCCGCGTTCTCGGCTGCCTTCTTGGCTGCATCCGACGTGTCCTGAGCGCTTTTGGCGGCCTGCTCAAGCTCCCAGATGTGCGTGTAGTCGATGATCGATGCGTCGTCCACATACGCGTCCACAGGCTGTGGGAACGCGATACGGGCACGAATCCAGCGCATACCGTCGCCGATAAGCACCGTCTGCGATGCTGATGTCCACTTGTCGCCCGTATACACGAAGTCCGCTTCCGGCGTGAAATTGGCCCATACGGTCGAATCGGTCACGGTCACGTCGCCCGTGTACTGCAATCTCAAACCGCCGGCATCTCCGGCGCCGGACAGTGCGGTCATCAGCTTGTACCAAGCGTCGAAACGATACCGGTGGCCTGTCGTCACCGCGATCGGCTTCAGGCTCACCAGTTCGGACGCGCCGAGCGAACCGTTCAGATAGGCTCGCCTGCCGCCGGAACGCGACCATGGCGACTGCTGCGTGAACGCGGCACCGGCGATGTTCGTCCTCCACCCATCCTGGCCGTCCTCGAACCCGCCGTTGAACAGCAGCTCCTGCGCGTCACGACGCGCCAATTCGACCGCACGGTTCGCCTTGTCCGCATCCAATTGGGCCTTCGACGTCGCCTCGGACAGGTCGGTCAAACCCTGCTTCGCGTTCGCGATGTCCTTATCGACCTCGCCCATCTTCGTATCGTTCGCCGACGCGTAGTCGGTGAACTTCTTCGCCTCCGCTTCAATGGCGTCGGCGTTCGCCTGCACCTTCCCGTTCGTCTCGGCCAGCTTCTTATCAACCGCATCCGCCTTGCTCGTCGCATCCGCAGCGGCCGCCGCGAGAATCTCGTCGGCCTTCGTGTCAATCCGGTCGGACGTGTCAGCAATGTTCTTGTTGACCTGCTCGATCTGCGCCTTCACAGACTCGTCAGCAGCCGCGAGGATGTTCTCGGCAGCCTCGTCAAACTCCTGCTGCGAGACGATGGGCAGAATCTCCACCTGCACATGTTCGGATTCTTCGGATTCGTTATAGGCCGGCGCACCATCCCTATCATGCGCATCATCCAACGCGGTCGCCCACACATCCAGCACGGTGCCTGCGTCGAACACGCCCGTGTTCACCTCACCCGCCGACGAAAGCACACCCACAAGCGTCTTCACAGCCTCGACGTCATCTGCCGGTCTCGCCCACACCTGAACGCAGCGGAAATCCTCCGGGATTCCACCCTCAAGGGCACCATCCCAACGGATAAGGGCCGTACCCAAGTGGCTCGTCGCCTCGATGTCCAACGGACGGCCTGGCGGCGTCGTATCCCCCACCCACGGGGCGACGCCATTCACACCCAACACGGTATCCGTGCCGTCACGGTTAGGCACGACGATCACACCAGCGGTACGCGCCGCATTATCCGTCCCCAACAGACGGTTGGCACGCGCCGCCATGAACGGCAGCGCCGCATCATCCGGGTTCAATTCCTCATGAATCGCCATACAGCAACCTCCCTCAACTCAGGTCACAGGGTCGGACATGATGTCGAACGTCAACTCGACCTTGCCCGTCTCATCACCGCTCATCTGCATCAACCGCATCCCGTACACGCCGTCCGGCACGTCCGGGAATCCCTGAATCGAAACGTCGAACATCTCCCCCGGCCAGAAACTGCCCAACGGGTGCAAGGGAATGCCAGCGGATTCATCAAACGCGTTGATTTCACCCTTGACCTGCATCAACGGCTGCCGATTCGCGTGCAACACCGCCGTCGCGCCACTGCGCAACAGGCCGATCTCCTCCGCCTTGGAATCCTGAAAAGTCGTCTCGACCAACGGCCACGGGTCACGCCGGTTCACCAACGACAAATCCTCCGCCAAATACGTCAACGTGCCACTGCCGGTGCCTGCTCCCACACCGTAGACACGCATCATCGGCTGCGCCCTGTCCACCGTGATGTTCTCCAAAGTGGACGCCTCACCCGCCGCATACGCGAGTGACAATCGCTTGTCCTGATGCAGGTAGATGTCACCATCACTGCCGGCGAGGAACCGGTAGCGGATATGCCGCCCGTCCTCGGTCAGATACGGGCGGAACTGCATATCCGGGCCGCCAGCACTGTTCGCGATGGCGCGCAGGATGTCCGCACACCGATGATTCGTCACATTGAAATCCCTGTAGCGCACCTCGACCGGCTTCTGCTCCACCGTCGTCGTCGGCCCCTCGGTCTTCTTCGTGCTGCCGGTCTCCTTGCCGTTGCCGTCATACTTGTATGTGGTGATCGTCTTCGTCACCGTCTTCTCGATCCGGTAACTGCCTTTCGGCTTCGTGACCGTCTTCACCTCCGTCACGGTACGGCCCGTGCGGATGGTCTTCTGCTTGTCGCGGGTACGCTGGACGCGTTTACCCTTCTGCCACACCGTATACTTTTCCTTGACAGTGACCGTCTTAGACGTGACCTTCTCCGTATGGTCCACGACCGTGACCGTATCCCCCTCCGTCGTGGTAGACACCCAACCGTCAGGCTTCGTGACCTTCTTCACCGTCTTCGTGTCCGACGACGCCGTGTCCTCCTCATCACCGGACACTTCCGGCAGCTGATGCGTGCCCTTCTCGCCCAGATACGGCAAATCGATAGGCAAGGCGCCGCCCGGTTTCACCTCCGTGCACTGCCGGATCGTCTCGCACGCCAACGCCCGCCAGGACAGATTCACCCAACGGAACTCGTCCGGCGAACTGTTGCCCTTGCCTTTGCCGAAACGGCCCTCATGCACCAAGTACCGGTCTTCGAGCATGGCGAGCATCGACACGAACGGCATGGACACATCCAACTGGGAAGACTTGCGCACACCCAATGCGCCCCCCAATACGGGACGGCCCGGCATGTTCGCATCATCCGTCTTCGTATGCCAGAACGCGACAAGCCCACGCTTATACGGCATCAAAGCGCTTGCCTTTGCCGCCGCCGTCTCGCCCGGAATCTGCCCCCACGGCAGTTCCAGACCCGACACGTCGTCGATACCGAAACCCTTATCCTTGCTCGTCGAGAAGGAAGCGTCGGACACGCTCATTGACCATGTGAACGCAGGTACGTCGATCTGCTCCGCAAGCAAACCCGTAACCGTGTCATAAAGAAAGAAGTTCCAGCCGTCACGAAACGCCATGCCATCCCCTTCTATCGTTTATTCGTCCGGCCCCAAGTCCGTCGCCGTCAGCACGACGCCCGGCAGCGCACCACCGTGGAAGTCCGCGCTCGTACCGTTACCGACCCACATGATGACGTCCAACGTGTGCTCGCCACGGCCACACGACACGTCCTCGATGACCGCCGGCTTATCCGCCCACGAACCATAGGCGACCACATAATGACGCCTACCCACTTCAGTGCCGTCGATACGGAACGCCATGAACAATTCCGAATACTTGGAAAAGTCCGGTGCACCATTCGACTTCGACGCGCAGAAATTAGTCAACAACCGCAACTGCAAACGCCGGTCGGTCGGCAACGTGATCTTGCACTTGCAGTATGCGACCGGCGTCTTCGACGACAACGTGAAACCGTTCGCGATACGAAAATACGCAACCTGACGGCCCGCACTGCCGAACGGAATGCAGTAGGTCACGTCCTTCGTCGCCGAAGCGGCCTGCGTCGCCGTCGCCCCAGCCGGCATCAGCATGGCGCGCAGCGGCGTCGCATCCGTCGGAATCGTCGGCTCTACCGGCGACACCGACGCCACACCCTGCGTCACACCAACCTCGACCTGATTGCTTGCATCACCCGCATATTCCGGCTTGTTCAACGCCCGAACCCACACCACATCGATACGAGGATTCGACGGATCGCCAGCCGACACGGCAGGTGAGGCGCCGCCCGGCCAATACGCCAACGTCTTACCGTCCGAATCGCCACGCGAACACACGGCGACACCCTCCGCAACCTGATAGGTCAAATCGGAACGACCTGACACGCCAAGTCCGTCCATGATGCCCGTGTTCTGGAAGAACCCGCCGATGATATGCCGATGCGTCAACGGCGTCACACCGTTGCCGTCATCATCACAGGACACGCCAAGAGCCGTAGTCATATACGCTCACCACCATTCAAAGAAAAGCCAATACGATAAGGGCCGCACCACAACGGTGCAGCCCTTGAACAATGAGAAACATGAAGGTCACATCCATGTGTCGCGCATCAACGCGTCCACCCAGCCGTCACCAGCCGTGCGCAACGTCACCGTCACCGACCCATGCGGAGGCACGACAGGGAAGCCACGCGACACGAGCGTGCGCGACACATCCAAACCACCCACCTGCGCCGTACGGCTACGGCAGTCCAACACGAGCGGTTCGCCGAACACCGGCTGCGAACAACGCAACCACTGGCCCGTGCCCTCTACCACGAGATCGACACCGTTCGGCATAGGCCCGTTACAAGTGAACACCGGATAGGCGGGCGACGTGCCATGATTCGTGAACGTGACCTGATTCGGCCGCACAATCTTGCGCCGCGTCAAATACTTCAACGGATACGCCAAACCCTTCGTACCTCTCAGCACATCCGTACGCAACACCGAAGGCGAATTGTTCGGCTCCCCCGTCCAGAAGGTCTCAAGACCACGCTGGTTGTAGGACAGGCCGTTGCCGTCAGCCACATCCAACACGGGCAGCATCTGCCCGGTCTGCGGTGACGTCGCAAGGATTTCCGGCCGGTTGCATACGACCGTGACCACGCCCTGCATCCAATCGGCCTCCCACTCGGCCGGCCCCTCAAGCCGCATCATGCCCTCGACATAACAGTCATGGTCGTCATCCACAAGCCGCAGTTTGACGAGCCGATGCGCGAACCGGCGCACCGAATCCCACAGGCGCAACGTCTCGGCACGGTCGCCGCCCAAAGCGCCGACCGTGGCCTGCACCGTACGCGTCGCATAATCGATACACGACTCCGGCACATCATGCGCACCATCACCCGTTCCGCGTTCAACCGTGGACACTTTCAGATCAGGCGTCGAATACCATCCGTCGATACCCGCCTCAAGAAAATACAGGCGAGGTGCCGACCCCGGTTCGCACTCGAAACGAACCGGGGCCACACCATTCGCCGACAATTCAAGAAACGCAACCGTCATAGCCTCGCCTCCCTTCTCGCGGTACGCATCAACGCCGCACGGTCGATCTGCGCCGCAGCGTGCAAATCCTGATCCGAACGCACCACCTTCGTCTGAAGATTGAACGTCTGGTTCACGGTCTTGCCACCATCGACATGCACGTTCGTCGCGCCCGAGAACATCGTCTTGACCCTGCCGCCAGTCGCGTACGCGCCACGCGCCAACGACCGGGCCGAATCCAAGTAATGACTGTTCGCATTCGCCAATGCCTTGCTCAGATCACCCGTCTGGTTGAGCACGTTCAGGAAGTTCGGCCCAACCTCACGATCCAGCTTCGCCGTCGCATACGCACGAATCACATGCTCGTTATTCGACAGCATCGCCGGGATCGAATCAGACGTACCAGTACCCGGCCCATGAATACGACCACCAGTCGCCGCCTTCACCGACCCCGAGCCGCGCGTCACAATGTCCACGTAGCGGGTAGCCAACACGGAGCCATTCGTACTCGCAATCGCACTGAACACAGCCTGGGCGCTGGAGTCATCACCCTGCACACGCGCCACCGGACGGGCGATCGTCATACCGTTGAACAACCTGATGGCGTTGATAGCCGTCCTCGCCAACACGTTCTCACCTGCGACTCGTGCCCACGGATTCGCAATCGTACGCCCATTGAACGAGCTGATGGCACGAATGGCAGCCGAAGCCAAATTATGCTCACCCAAGACACGCGCCCAAGGATTCGCAATCGTCACCCCGTTGAACGCACTCACACCACCAATGGCATTACGCGCCTGCGTATCATCACCAAGAATGAGCGCCAACATGGAAGCCAACGTTTGACCACCAAACGCTTGCATCGCCCCGATTTTCGTACGCGCATCCGTATCATCACCCTCGACGCGAACCTTCGCAGGCGGAATCAACGTGGACGTAATCAACGAAGTGATGCTCGCGATCGTACCAATCAGCGACGGCTGCTCAACCTCGGTTTCCACCGGCTTCTTCACGGAAACCGCAGCCCAAGCCGACAACTGCCCATCAGCCTCACCAAGCGTCAAATCAGCCGGAATCGTCTTCACATCCGACGGATCATTAATGAACGCCGACACCTTCTCGTGCGCCTCGTCAGTTTCGGCACCGACCTTGACGTCCTTGGCCTCGGGAAGCTGAGCGAGCAGTTCGACGAACGCAACAAGAAGGCTCTTGCCTTCCTCTTTCGCTTTCAGCAGTGTCTCCTTGGCGTTCGGCACGCCGTCCAACGCGGCCGCTAACGCGTCCACATCGTCCTTGCCGTTGATCTTCGCCTGCACATACGCATCCCAACGCTCACCGGAGATATGCTTCAGATACGATTCGACGCCGTTCAACGTCGAATACACAGTGCCGGTGTTCGCATCCACATGGACGGTATGCCTCTTATCGGACATCTCAAGCAGCAGCTTGTTCAATCCGGCGACATCCAGCTTGCCATTCGTGATCGCGTCGATGACGAGCTGCTTCTGCTCGTCGCGACTGCCGTCCGGGAAGAGGTACTGCATCTGCTCGACGAGCGAAATCAGATTCAGCTTCGCCTGATCCGCAGTCAGCTCGACGCGCGTCTTCACCTCTTCAGGCGTACCCATCAACGTGTCCACGTACGCCTTGATGTCACCCTCGGCGACGCCGGCGGCGCGCGCCTGCTCCTCAAGGTTCTTGCGAAGCTCGCCATACTTGCCGTTGATGGTATCCCAACTGTCGCCACGCGCGATCATCGCATCGATGTACGCGGTCGTGTTCGACGCCAACGCGTTCATCGCATCCGACGCGGTACGGCCGTACTCGCTCGTCAGGTCGAAGCCCTCGGCGAGGCCCTTCCACGCCGAATTACCCGCATCGACCTGAGCCTTCACCTCGGACAAAGCCTCGGGCATCTGGTCGAGCGTCTTGTAATACGAGCTGCCGGCAGACTGCGCCTGAATCCACGCAGACTGCTGCTGCTTCGTCATCTGCGCCAACGCGCCCTTGACGGACACCAACCGTTCCGACTGCTCCGTCTCGGACAGCAGACCTTCGGAGATCGACGTGAGCGACTGCCCAGCCTCGTCCATCTGATCGACCCATTCGGCGGTCTTGCCGACATCGGCGGCCTTCGCCTTCAACGACGTCAACGCCTGCTGACGGTACTCGTTCATCTTATCGAGCACCAGCTGCGCCGCATCAGCCTGCTTCTTGTACGCCTTCGCCGCATCGCCGTCTGACTGATTGTACAGTTCCCGATTCGTGTTGATGATATCGGAAAGCGACTTGCCGTACTTGCCGAACGCGCCACGGCCCGACACCGTAGCCTTCGCCACGTCATCGACGTTCATGCCGACGTCCTTCAACGCCTCGGCCGCCGAAGCGAAGTTCGTCTTGGTCGGGTTGAGATTGTCCCAGAAACTACGGGATGCCTCGAACCCGTCCTTGGCCTTCACCGCGAAATTGTCCAACTGCTTCGGATAGTCACGCAACGTCTTCGCCTGAGCGGCCAACGCGCCCGGCGTGGCTCTCGCAGCCTCGTTGAAACCTTCCTGAACCTCACGCGCCTGGGACACATGCTGAGAATAGCTCGAAAACGCAGTGACCACGGCCGTAAGACCAGCAGAAACCGCGATACCGGGCAGACCGCCAACGGCACCGAGCAATGCACTACCAGCCGTCTTGAGACCATTGGCGACACCGGACAGCTTACCAGTGCTCTTCGCCATGTTCGTACCGACCGCGAGAATCCCCGGCGCCGCATCCTTCGCCGCCGACGACAGGCCGCTCATACCCTTGGCACTGTCGGACAGAACACCGGCGATGTTGCCGCTGCGCATCTTGACCTGCGCCTGCACGAGCCTACCGAAACTGATGCCCGCATCCCCAGCGCTCAAACCCAAGTCGGCGAGCGTCCTGCGATACGAAAGCGTCTTCTGAATGTTGTCCAACATGCCGGTCTTCAACGCCGTCAACGCGGTCGAACCGGCCTTGCCGAACGTCACCCACAAGCCCAACGCGCCCTTGATGGGATCAGGCAGCCTGTTGAACGCATCCGCAACCGTGCCCGTAGCCTTCGCGATAGCCTCAATCGACGGTGCGGCAGCCTTCAACGTGGCCGCCAACGTGCCACCGAACGTGCGCGACAGCTTGCCAGCCATCTCGATCAGCTCGCCGAACATCGGCGACACGTCCGCCAACGCATCCGAAATAGACGAAATGCCCTGCTTCACACCGTCGCTGAACTTCGACAACGACGGACTGACACGACCAGCCAAACGGGTCACGTCACCGAACACGTTGCCCGTCAACTCACCAAGGTTCGACATCACCGAGGCGACGTCCTGCCGCATGATGTTCGCGGCCTGACCCACCTGAGAGAACGCGTCACGCATTCCATGCTGCGCGTTCTGCGCACCAGTCACCCACGCGTTCATCGTGTCCTGGAAACTGATCGAGTTGACCGCGTGCGCAGCCTTCTGCAAGTTCACGGCGAACCGTTCAAGCCCGTTCTGGTTCTGCCCCAAAGCACCGAACACGCCCTTGGCTATATCCTTCAACGCGAAGAACGAATCCGCCAAATACCCGGCCTGCTCCTTGACCTGAGACATGGCTGCATCAATCGTGGACGAATCAGCCTGCACGGCACGCGACCATGTGGCGAACCATTCCATGTTACGGCTCAACCAGTTCGAGAACTGCGCCAGATACGTGCCACCAGCATCCGACAGGTTCAGGAACGCATCAACCACGGATTCCACACCCGGAGTCAACAGACGAAGCGAATCGTTCACATGCGTGAACACACGCCCCAACTGGCCCACCTTGCGCGAAGCGTTCACCATGTCCAACATGCCCGTGAACACGTCCGCCTCAAGCGACGCCAACTTCTGCATCTGCGGGCCGACCACGTTCCCGACCTGATTGGCGAACTCCTTGAACGCCGGGCCAGCCTTCTTATAGAACGTGTCCTGAAGCTTCTCGCCCAAACCGTCCAACGCGGTACCGGCGAGATTGATGTTCTCAGTCCACGCCTTGCCCTTGTCGCCGATAATCATCCGCAGCGAAGCGTACGCCAACCCCATACCGGTCAACGCCGCCGGAGCCGCATACGCCGCCTTCGACATGCTCACGATGCTCTTGCCCAAGCCACCGACCGTGCCGGCGAGATTGATCGCACCCGCCGCCACATCCGACAGGACAGTGCCCACAAGCGCGACCCTCGGAACCACCTTATCCAACCGGTCGAACAGGTTCACCAAGTTCTGGAACTGGTTCTGCACACCCTGCAAACCGGTCGCACCGGCCGTCATACCGCTGAGAATCTTACCCAAGTCCGTGCCGTGGAACTTCGCGAAAATGTCAACCGTGCGGGGCCGCGTGAAATACGCCAGATGGGCGCGCGCCAACGCGGTCTCCAAATCCACGTCCATGTCGAGCTTCTTGTAGTCGTTCTGCAAGTCCCGCAGCTTACGACGCGCATTCGCCTCATCGATGTCCACATCCGACTTGACCTCCCAGTCAAGTTCGGGATTCTTGCGAATCTGCTCGATCAGACGCTTGCGTTCCGCAATCGCGTTCTCATAATCGACCTTCAGATCGACGGGAATGTTCACCCGCTTGTGTTCAAGCTCGGACAGTTCACGTTCAAGATTCTCAAGCGCCATCTGCTGTGCGTTGACACGCACCTCGACCTGCACGTCACGGCTCAACCGTTCCAAGTCCGCACGCAGCGTACCCTCTTCCAGCTCCGCCTTGAACTTGAGCGTCGCCGACGGATTGTTACGAACCTTCAGCAGTTCCTTCTGCAATGCGGATACGCGTTCCGTCATCGCATCCAAATCCTTGACATGCGACTTCGTATCCACGAACTGGACACGGCCCAACGTGCGACGCAACGCATCCACATTGCCCTCGGTCGCAAGCAACGACTTCGACAATTCACGCTGACGCGCATTATGGTCACGCACCTGCTGAGACGCCTTACGGAACGCGTCCGTCTGTCCCTCAAGGTCACGTCTCAGACGCTGCACGCTCAGCCCGTTACGGTCGATAAGCGTATTGCCGGCACGCACCACGTTGTTGAAGCGTCCCGCATTGTCCTTCGCGTACTTGAATGCGTCCGCGCCCTCGGAAACCGTCTTCGACAGTTTCTTGTACTCAGTCTCGATCTTCTTGACGGAACGCTCATGCTGCTTGAGATACTTAGCCCGGTCGCGTTCCATCTTTGCGAGCGTGCGCTCCTCGCCCTTGATGGTCTTGCCCAGATCGGCGTATGCCTGACGAAGCTGCTTCACTTCGGCGCTTGCCGAACGGAAGTCCTCAGTGCCGCGCTTGAACGCGTCGCGCCGCCCACGAGCCTCCTCGATCTGCGCGGCAAGCCTCGCATACTCGTCTCGGTTGCGTTCGATCGTCTTCGTCAGCATCGCATGGTTCTTATCCAGCCGCTTCGTATAGTCGGACGCCTCCACCAACGCGCGCTTGCGCTCGTCGGACAGCTCACGAAGACGGCTGCGCTGCGCCTTGAACTCCTTCAACGAATCCGCGTCGATGCCTTTGACGGCCTCCGCATGGTTGCGGCGCATCGTGTCAAAGGCGGCAGCGACCTTCTTGTCGAAATCGTCGGTGTCGGCCGTCAGGCCGATGTCGGCGATCGACGCCATTTCAGCAAGCTGCTTGTGCACCTTGTCGAACGCGCTCGTGTTCACCCGCGCATCGAAATCAATCGTGCCGCCCGAACGCTGCAACCGTTCCAGCTGGGCGCGGGCAGCCGCCATATCGACGTCCGCATCCAAATGGATGGTCTGATCATCCAGACGCTCCAACATGGCCTTGACTTTCGCATAGAAGCCACGCGTCTCCGGTTCGACGTCGATGTAGACGGTACCCGCCTTGAACCCGTCAGCCATACCCACACCCCCTGCTGTGCGCGCAATGAAATACCAGCGCCTATGACCGGACTCGAACCGGTATACCCGCAACCACATATGCGGCGCTCTGCCAATTGGCGTACATAAGCGAAACCCCGCCACATGGGCGGGGCAATGATGATGTCAGCCCATGCCGAACAGTTGGGCCGTCATCATGAAATCGTCCAACCCGACCTCGCCACGAGGCAGCTCGGACGGTTCCTTATACGAGGGGTAATGCACCGGAGCCGGGTCGGTCTTGCCATCACCGCACTGCGCGAGGCTCCACGCCTCGACGAGGTTGCGCACATCGGTGAGCAGCATCGTCCTCGCATCCCAGCCAAGCCACGGCAACACCACCGGCTTCTTCGCATCCGAACCTTCGTCGTCAGTGTCGCTTTCCGACAGCAGGCGTGCACGGTACAGACTGTCCGGCATCATGCACAACCCCTCGATAAGCCGGGTCAGGCGCAGCGCGTTCAACCCGGACGGGTCGGTCACGTCCAACCCGTAGAACCGTTGGAAATCAGCGGTCAGTTCTGTTTCGTACCCGTCGAAGATGCCTTCGACGCCGACGCTTTTCCCAACTGGCCCGCATAATACGTGACCACGTTCAGGAACGCGAGGAACATGATGTCAGGGTCCATGCCCGTCGTCCACGCATCCACGCCGGCCGGGTCGGGCACAATGGACTTGAGGAAGTCCAGCATATGCCCGACCGTCTTGTTGCGTTCCTTCACCATGCTTACGGCCGTCTCCGCCGTAGCAGTATCCGCATCAAGCCGCTTACGTTCCTGAGCGGCATACACCGCGACCAGTTCAGTATGCGCCTCGTTGAACGCGCACGCATCAGCGAATGTGAACTCACGCGCCGGCTTCGGCTCCGGCAAACCAGTCAGGATCGGAGTATCCTCTACGAGCGCTTCCCACGTTTCTGGGATGTGGACTTCTTCTTTTTCTTCGATGTTCTCGACTTGCACGCCATTATCGTTCGCCATGTCTTTCTCTCCCGCCTTGAATACCAATCAACAATCCCCCGCCTACGAAAAGGGTTCCCCTCGTGTCTCGCGGGAGAGAAGACACAAGGGGAAGTATTAATCAGTCCGCAGCCGGCAGCACGAAGTGCAGAGGCTTCTTGTTGTTGCCCGGATCCTCGATCTGCGCGATCAGACCCTGCTCAACGAAATCATCACGCGACAGGGTAGGACCGCCGTCAGGCGTGATGGACGTGCGGCGCATCTCGACGAGCCACTTCGCCGGGTCCGTATCGTCCGGCGTCTCCTGCGCGACGAGCACAAGGGCAAGCACATTCGGCTTCGCCGCGATGTCCACCTCGACGCCGCCGCCGTCGGTGTCGGCGGTGCCGTTGTAGATCAGCTGCAACGTCTCCTTGTCGATCTGCAACGCCTTGACGCTCAACTGCGCGGACGCATCACCGTACGTGGTACGGAAGTTCTTCTTGAGCCATGTGTCGGACGAGTTCGCGTCACCCGGGTTGATGGTCAGCTCGGCCATGTTGTTCGCCGACGTGTGGCCGAGGTTCTTCCACTTCGCCGAGCCGCCATCACCGCCGGCGTTGACCTCACTGGCGTTGATCTTGAACGCCTCCAACGGATTGGTCGGCAGCGCGGTGCCGACCGGAGCGTAGAAGATCGTGCCATACGTGCTCTTATGCACGGACTTGTCATTGATCGCCATAAGATTGTGTCCTTTCAAACACGAAAAACCACCCCGCACATGGCGGAATGGCCTTGAAATACGAAAGCCCGCACACCGGCGAGGCGATGCGGGCAGAAAAAGAGAACAGAGGGAAGAGACTATGAGGCGTTGTCGCGGGCGACGAACTCGCACACCGATGCGGTCGAATACTGTTTGACGCGTTTCGATGTGGCCTGTTTGCCGCCGGCCGCCTTCGCGAACGCGGGCGGCGTACGAATCTGCACCACCCGACCGGCGTCCGTGTCGCCCATGAACGGCCAGCACATGACCAGCTGCCGCACATAGGATGCGAGACGAAACGCACGATCGGCGTCCACGGATTCGACAAGCACGCTCATGGACACATCCCAGAACGCGCCCTGATGATTCCGTGAGGCGAACTCGGGCGGCTCCACATGGAAGACGACCACATCGGTCGCCTGCACATACGCGTCCACGTCCACGTCGATCTCGTTGAACACAAGCACCTTCGGCAAACCGTCCGACACCGACAGGACGCTCGTACTGTCGTTCGGCTCGCCGGCCCCCCGGGTCTCCAACTTGGTTCGCGTGCGGAACTCCTCGCCAACCGACCCTTCCGGCGGCTGTGCGAATCCCTGCTCGAACAGTTCCATGACCAGGCTTTCCGCATCCAACTGCGGACGCAGCTCAGGCCATACGTTCAAATCAATGGAAGGCGCAACCATTGCGGTCAACCTCCCCTCGCCGCACGCTGCATCACATGATGCCCCTCAACAAACCGGCCCGCCTGCTTGTTCCAAGCGCCGACCTCATGCGCCATCGACACGTCTGAGCCGTCACGGCCAATGACCGTCATACCCACCGTCGTGTCAATACCGTGATACTTGATGCCCCATTCGATACGATCCGCGACGGAATGACCCGGATTACGGCCAATGGCCGCAGCGTTCGCGAGAGCCTTCGCCCTCGCCAACACCCTTTTGCCCTCGGCACGCGTCAACGCCGGGCCGAACTCCTCCGCGATCCTCGTGCTCAGGTGCCTATCGAGCCGGACTCGTACCATGCCAACGCCTCCTTCGATTCGCCCCACACGGGCGCATCATCCGCCGGCAGCTTCGGCCGAAGCCGAAACTCCTCGGGAATCATGCCCATATCGGCGGCGCGACGCACATGAATCTCCCAATGGTGCGTCCTGCCATGCTCACGATGTTCCGGCGCACCGTCCACGTCGTACAGGTCGCCGTCAATCCACACGAACGTGTGAATGTCACCATGCCATTCACGGCATTGAATCTGCTTGACCGTGACCTCACGCAAACCACCCGACGACTGCGGGTTCTTATCCTCAGCACCGGAAATCGAGAACATGCCCGCCTGCTGCTCACGACCCTCAAGCGAACACCAACACCACGCCGGCTCACCCCACTCATACGTCACGCCATGCGCACTCCGCCTAATAGTGGACGGGGCGACAATGATCTTCGACGTATAAAGCAAGTCAGTCAGTTTGACGAACGACTCATTCTCGAACGAAGAATCGACCGGCTCCTTGGGCTTGTCCGACGAAAACAAGTACGCCATTCGGCATCACCTGCCATACGCGCGGTCAAGACCCAACTTCACCGTGCCGAACGGTGCGGAATCCTCACTCACACCGGTGAGCAAGGCCCGCTCCTTCTTCGTCACATGCAAATCCGGGCTGGCCTCCCAACCGGGCGGACTCATGTCCATGACCTGATCGGTACGCGTGTACGCGCCGTTCGATTCGCTCTTACGCATCGACCAACGCGCCACACGCAACACCATCGCACAAATCACATACGTGAACGTGCGTTCGCTCAATGCGCCACTATCCAACCTGTAACGGGCAGCCGGGCATTCAGCGAACGCAATGTCACACGCCGTCAAACAATGCGGGATAATCCACTTCTCATCATCCAAACGGTCGATGAACACTTCCGGCGTGTTCCCGCCATACGTGAGGATCGCGTCAACCCAATCAATGTCTTCGACATTCACCGCCATCAGCGACCACCCCCCTTACAGGATCACAACACGTTCGCCTTGCACGTGGAGACAGCCTGCTGGAGAATCGGCATGTACGAGCCGTTCACCCACACGTCATAACGGGTAGGCGCGGCCTCGGCCATGACCAGGCCAATCATGCCGTAATTGTCCGCACGGTTGATGCCATACTCCGGGTCGTCAGCCTCAACGGTCGGACCGGACGCGGTGAAACCAAGCGTCGTGTCATTGAAGCTGGAGAACATGAGGAATGTCGCGTCAGGAATCAGCGAGTTCACAGCGACAGGCAGAAGAATGCCATTGTCACGCTCCAACTGGGTGTACATCAGGTCGATTTCCTGCACGGAAGTCAACCCCGCATACGAGGCAAGCACCTGCTTGACAGCATCAGGGGAGATGAACGACGGGCTATTCGCCGCACTCTGACCCGTGTACGCGGTGATGATCTCCTCATTCGTGGACAGCGCCTCAATGACCGCACTCGTGGTCAGCACAGCCGAAGGAGTGCGACCATGATTGTCTGTAATCAGCTTCACCCACTTCTTGATGTCCTTCAACGGGGTGGCGCCCGAAACATTCCACTTCTTCGTCGGAGCGACATCGTTCAACGCGGTAGGACGTTCGAAATCATACGTGGCGTTCACACCGTTCTCATTGAGCACGATCTTCGCGTTCACCATCGCATTGATACGCAGCAGCTCCACCTTGACGGCGGCCTCACGACCCAACTGGTCAAAATGCTCAGCCAGCTTGGTGCGCAGGAAAGCAGTGTCACCGGAACGACCGATCAGGTCACGTTCCGACACATGCGCCTTCTTCGACATCGGCAGCAGACCCGCAAACTTCTCTCCAGCCTGCTCGGTGGTCTTCAGATAGCCAGCCTCGGCATCCCACGCGCGAACTGTCATCGCATCAGTGGCAGGGGCCGGAATGTACGGCGTCCAACGCACGGTCTTCTCACCATTGTTCGACACGACCGGCAGCACGTTCGAGAACGGCAGCTTCGCATCAAGCGCGTTAAACGACTCGTCCACCAGACCGGACGCAGCCGAAGGGCTGAGAATCGTCTTCTCAACAGTAGCCATAGGTTAATTCCTTTCAAATATGCAAAAACCCGCCACAATGGGCGGGTTTCAAAACTCAATGCCTGTAATCGCAGCCTCACGCACCGGGGGTAACCGTGTTGGGAAGACGCTTCGTGGTACCGGTATCCGGGTCAACAGACACGAAATCACCATTCCACGCAACCGTGTCAGCCGGAACGACTGGAAGATTCTTGACAATCACATTGCCACGGAAACGCATACCGACCACTTCACTGTCCTCGACCTCCCAGCCACCGACGGTCACGTTCACCTTGATCTGCGATTCCAGCAAGCCTGCAACACGTTCCTGACGGCCATCCTTCGCCTCCGGGTCATACGGGCCATACAAGCCGTTGGAAGCGCCGGAGGTGATACGAGCCAGCGGCACACCGGACTTGATGTACACCTCGGTGGCGGAATCATCAAGACCAGTCAGATACTTCTTCTTGTTTTCCGTCTTCGCAGTGGAGAACGTGGCAAGGTCAAGGGTGACACTCACCGTTCCCGGCAGCTGCTCGCCATAACGCCACGTCTGATCGTCGATGACGCTACGCACACCAGTGCTATGAATCATGTTGACCATGAAATAATCCTTTCTAAACTTGTTTACTTATCGCCGGACGATACACGGCCATGAGCGCGGGCGATACGTTTCTCATTGAGCTTTCGGGCGATTGCACGCCCATCCTCTTCGGATTCGACAGCACCCTTCATCTTGCCGCCGCCTACCTTGTTCGCGCGCACACCCTGCATGATGAGCTGCAACTGAGTAGGCTCAGCAGACTCGTTCGCCTCATGCGGGGATTCATTCACAGCATCCTGCTTGGAGACAAGACCAGCGAACGATTCAGCCCATTCGGCCACCGCTTCAGGTGTGGACGCGCCACACAGCTTGTCGAACATCTCGTCAGTGATCTGCGGATGCTCACGCTGCGCGGTCAGACGGGCGATACGAAGATTAGCCTCGGTGAGCTGGGACGCGATACTGTCACGCTCCTTGCTCGCCTTCTTGAAATCGTTCTCGTTCTTACGGCTCATACGCTTCCAGTGGTCAAGGTCTGACTCAGGCGCATCCACCTCGTCATTCACCTTGTCACCGGAGGATTCCGTGTCCGGTTCCGGCTCGGACGCCTTGATGTTCGTCGCAGCGTCCTTGATTTCAGCTTCCACGGCCTTTTCGGCAGTGGATTCACTGTTGTTGATTTCCTGGGGCATGTTCAATCCTTCCGATTGTGTGCCAGTTGATTTACAGATCAGGCCACTCGTTGCGAAGGGCCTGAACATAATTCCTGTAGAAGTTTCGTGATTGCACCATCGTCGCCCGACGTGTCTGTTTGAAGATGCGAGTGTGGCCGTCAACAGTCTTTTTGACCTGTTCCTTGCCGTCCAACAGTTCCTTGTACATGGCGTCGTAGGTTCGATAGTTGCGTATGATGCGTTTCGCCTGTTCCCGCGTGGTCTTGCGGTCAGGCGGCGTCCAGTTGCTCACAGTGCGACCAGACTTGCGAGCCTCGTCCGCCAGCACGGGGCCGAGTTCGCCATTGGTCTGCACCTGCAAGCGGATGCTTTTCAGGTCGGCGGCGGTATTACCACCGGCCAAGTCGTAGAAACGCTGCAAATCAGCTTCGGAAATATCCTTGCCGACATCGTTCACCGTCGTAATCGGCGCGACACCGCACTTGCAGTTCGAATGCAACGGCATCAACGAGCGCGTGCTGTACACGCGAGTGGAAGCCACAGCACACAAGCCACACGTACCGGTCTTCGACAGTTCGGGATGGATGACACGCCGATACTGCGTCACGCCATTCTCCCTGAACCTGCCCAACGCGACACGATGCGCGGTCATCTGCGCATCCGTGTTCGCAATGTCCTCAAGCCGGTCAAGCGACGCCCGCAACCAACCCGTCACAGTGGACAGGTCCGCACCTTCGATCGCATCCCATGAATCCGGGCGGAGAGACGGCGACTGCACCGCCATATGCCGATACTCACCCGGAACGCGCAGCATCACATCAAGAGGCGTCGTGTTCTGACGCGGCGCAACATACGCCGTATCGAACGCGCTACCCGACTCAACACCGCCCATGCCGAGCATCGCATCCGCATAGCTCACACCAAGACGGCCAACCGCCTCAAGAAACGCCATCTCAAACCGTGCGGCCTGAGAGGCGGCACCCAAAGTGACGGCATCATTCCACCAATCCGAAGGCGTCAACGACTTCCATATGTTCCACACCTGCCGAACATATGTTTGGATCAATTCAGACCGTTGTTGCGCAAACGTATCCACAGCTTGTTCGACACGGGTCAACACCGCCATCAACGGCCCCGCTTCCGCAAACTCGGATACTTCCTTGCTACAGCCGCACGCACCCTACGCTTCTCACTCGCCGTCCCATACTGGGCCACACGAGCCAACGCATTACGCGCATGAGCAAGATCATGAATCGGATACTTACGCTCCTTGGGCAACGCGAAATTAGACCGTTTGATACGCTTCCGTCCACGCGGCGTCAACCTACCCATCGGATTCACCACCCACATCGACAAGCGCCTTTGAACCGTCATCGAAATCATCGACGCTCACCATTCCTCCAGTCTGCTCGGAGGTACGTTCCGCAGCGGAAGCCGCAGCAGACGCTGACACGAGCGCAGTCTGATACGTCGAATCGGCCATGTCCTGCATGGCCTCGGAAATCTCAGTCTCCGTCATATGCAGGAACCGACGCATGATCAGCTTGACCGGCAGCACATCCTTCACATAGTTCACAGCCTGAGCCATGTTCAGGTCACTGTCCATAGCAATCGGCGCCCACACCGTCTCGAACTCGTCATCAACGGCCTGAGCATTCCCGGACGTGACCATTGCCATGCGCAGCACACGCACAAACGCATCATTCGCACGCGCATTCAAATCCTCGACCTTCGACAGCAGGCTCTCACGCTTCAACGAAGCACCCTCGGCGCTACCTGCCACATCAGGGCTGAGAATATCCAACGGAGTGCCTGTCGCCGCAGCCAACTGCTTCACATCATGCGCCGAAGCCGTACACCACTGCGTAATATCCGTGACTTGGGACTCCCACACGTCAGCACCATCAGGCAACATCCACAACGCGGCAGGCCCCATCGCATACAACTCACCGAAATCAATCGGATCACCGGCCTGAGCCATGCCAGCCTTCACCTGCGGGTCATTCTCCGTGTACACGGTACGTTTCATACCCTTGATGCCGCGCTGACGGAACGCCTGCATCGTCTGAATGCAGAAACGGTCGAACTTCTGCTGATCCAACGCACTCAACGCGGGAATATGCGGTTCGAACTGCCCCATGCCACTGCCAGAGCCAAGACGAATCAACGGCAGATAGCCACACTCCGTCGCATAATCCAAATTCTGACGGCCACCATCCCATTCGAAGTTCTGTTCGAACCGAATGGAACGGGAATCAGCATTATTGCAATACCCGTAAATCCCCTCACTATCCGACTCATCGAACAGAGTGCGCGCATCGGCAGTCCTCGACGCCGAACGGCAATACACGCTCGACACCACACCATCATTGTCACGCTCACACCTGAACAAGCCAATGCGCTCAACCTTGTTCACGTCATCATACGAATAATGAACCGCGACATCATCATCAGCGCTCACATACGTATTCCAAGGCGTCAGCACATCAATACGCGCATCATCACCCATTGCCGTGACAAGCAGATACCCTGAACCATACAAGGCGACATCATGGAACACCTGACGAGACTTCAAATCCATACGATTATGACGCCACGTCGTATCAGCCTCGACACTACGCATCACACGGTCGGACACCTGCCGAAAACCGACAGGCTTCTGCCTGCTCGACACGTTATCCGTGATGATACGCGCGTAATTCACCGTGCCCAACTCCAGGAACCGCCTGTAAATCGCGAACGACTTCTGGTCAGTGCCGGAAGGAATCGCATTCGTCGGAACCTGCTCACGCCCATCATAGAACGTGCGCAACGTACACAGCATAGGAGTACGGTCGGCAAGCCTGCCAGCCAACACACTCAGCCAATACGCATCCACATCATCATCCGCAGCATCAACTATCAGATTATTGAACGACACAAGCCAACACCCCCTTTAATACACTCGGAACGGAATGAACTGCTCAGGCTCTTCTTCCTTCACACCGTCGGTCAAATACCTGTTGCGCGCCGTATACGCGAGCAAACCAGCCATCATCGCATCAATCTTCTCCGGCGAGTTCGGCGTCTCCTTGAACACCAAGTAGCCGAACGAACGCTCACGTTTACGCGCATTACGGAAATGCGCCACCAACCTAGGGTCGGCAAGCAACGCAATGGACGACACGTCAGGCTCGGCATGACGAGGAACCTGCTTCATCTCATACGTGAAGTTCGCAGCCATGTTCACCAAACCCTGATACACGTCACGAGACCAATTGTTCGTCCAATACTTGATCTTCGTACTATTCCGGCCACGCGGGCCAACCGCAAGCCTGTCCGAAAAATCACGCTCCCACGCGTCAATCATGCTCTCCCACGGGTTCACATCCGCGAAGAACGCGACCACGTTGTAACGCTCAAACATGAACCTGACCATGCCATCGAACGCCTCACGATCCACACGCCAATCAGCAGCACGAGCATCATCCGGCTTCTGCTCCAGTTTGATAAGGAACAACAAACCATCCCGCACACGACACCCAACAAGCGCCGTGGAATCATCACTGATGGAACCATCGAAACCAAGCGTGATCTCATCATCAGCATGAATCACATTCTTCCAAGCATCCATCATCTGCCGGCGGTCACCAGACAAATACATGTCCTTACCCACCAAATGCGCCTGAATCTGCGACTCAGGAAGCCACGAATCCACCCTCGACGTCAACGAGTTCAAATAGAAACGAATCGAACTTGACGGGTCACTGTTAGCGCGAAGAATAAGACTCATAGGGCCATCAAGGTCAACCCACCCGTCCTTCGACGGGCCCGGCTCGACACCCTCCATCGCCAACGAATACCCCTCCGGGTCTTTGCCTGTACGCGGGTCAATGGCCGTGACCCTACCATCAGGAAGAATCAAATGGTCCTTGCCGTCCGTGCTTATCGCACACGCGCCATACGCTTCCATAAGCGCATGCCTGAGCTTCTTCTCGTCACCAAGTTCCTCAACCGGCAATACCGCATACCGATGGTCGAACAACGTACGCTGATCGTGCTTCACCTTGCCCTCGGCAACAGACCACGCCGTCTTATACGTCTCTTCAGCCATCGAATCCATACCAGGCTGATACATCGTCGTGGTCTCCAACGCCCAAGGTTCAGCATCAAGTTTCCTCTTGGCCAGATTACGAGCCAAAAACTCGGCAGCGGCTTTCGCCCGTCCCGTGAACTCATGCGACTCATCAAATTCAGCCCATGTTTGCAAACCACCATCACTCGAAGCGCCGCCGGCCGTGGCCGGTTTGATCTCACCGCCACCGCACTCTTCGGGAATGAGAATGCGTGTCTGACCCACGTCCAATCCGACGCCACGCAACTGCGCCAACGGGCCATGCATGCAATTGTGGTAGATCACGTCATACACGTTGCCGGTCTGGTCTTCTGAGTTGGCGGAAAGGCTCACACGCGAATCACGAATCAGACGGCCAACCGGCTCACCCTTACGGTACGGGTACGTTTGCCCAAGGAACGTGTACGTTTCGCCCTCTTCAGCCCAATGGTCGAACCGGCACGGCGCCAACGATTCAAACAATGCGATATACGCGGCCAAACCACTCTTGTTGCTGCCCTTCGCCCGACTCAGGAACACACGGTCGAACAGGCGGCGCCCATCCTTGGCCAACGCATAGCAATTCACGATGAAATCCGTGTATTCAAGCGAGAACTTCATCGGCTTGTTCTTCGCATCACCGGAACCGACAAGACAAAACGTCTCAATCCACCAGCAGGCGAAGAAGCCCATGCTGCGGCGCTTCTGCTCCAACGTGACCTTGGGGATGATGTCATGCACCGAACACCACCCCCAGCCGCGTCACTCACCTAGGACTGATCTACGCCAACTATCCACACGTTCCGCGCTCACATCATTCACCACAGCGCCGCCACCGGCAGCCATCTGGTTCGGGTCAGGCGCATCCCACTTCAACGCGTGCCGCGCCATCGGAGTAATACCGAACGCGTTCTCACGCGCACGAATCTCAGCCGCCATCTGCGCACCCGGACGCCGATAGAAACAATCCTTCAAAAACACCAAGTCAAGCACCGACTGCCAATCCAAATCAGTGCCCATCTTCAACGCCTGCGGACTACGACGAAACTCCTCATAATACTCAATCGAGTTAGGCAACCATTCCTTGCCATCAGGCCGCAACCCCGGCATCTCAGGGCCACGCACCAAACCATCCCATTTAAGCGTCTCGCCGTTTACCCGCGATGCGCTTCTTCCTTGCCCTGCCATTCGCCGTCCTCGCTTCCCAACGAGCCTTGCACGCGATATGCAACGGCACACGATTAGCCAACACCGGTTCACCACCAGCTTCCAACGGCAACAACCAGCCAGACGCACACGGGCCACTACGATCAATCAGCTTGTAACATTCGACACACACGCCATCAGACGCGGCCAATACGTCAGCATTCGAAAACACCATCGTCACCGGTTCAGGTTCCACCGGTTCAGGTTTGAACACATCCTCAGTGGTTATCACCTTGTTCAACCCACGACGTGGCGCATTACCTTTACGTTTCGCACGCATATACCGCATACGGCAAGCCGCGCCGCAGAAATCCTTCGGCTGAGACCCCACGTCGAAATACGTGCCGCACATGAAGCACAGTTTCTTCTTCTGCACCGGCTTCACAACCCGCCCATGATACCGAACCATGTCATAATGCTTACGACACAAGCCACGCGCACACTCGTCTCGTGTACACCCCTCAACCGAACACGTCATTTGAACGCGGGATGCTCAAAGAACGCCGCATCCCTCCGCCGCTCGGCCGCACGCCGCTTGCCACGCGTACTCTCACACTGCGTTTTAATGTTGTGGTGCTCATGGCACAACGACCACAGGCGACTCAACCGGTCATCGTCATGCACCATGTTCTGATTCATATGATCGACCTCATTCGCCGGCTGGCCACACTTGCCAGCCGGAAACCCGTTCGCATCAGTCACCGGCCACTGGCATCGGTACCCGTCACGCTCCAACACCTTCAGACGAACCTTCGCCCACCCCTTGTTAAACCGCTTCTTACGATTACTCGACGACCACGGCATGAAGCATCCCTCCCAACACAAGCAAAAGGACGGCGACCATTGTTTGTATTTCAACTAACGTCAGCAAGAAGAAACGAACCGGCCGGAAACGGCCGGGCCGCCGCCCACAGATAAAGGGAACCGTCCGAAGAGAAGGAAAGGGAAAGACCGGACGGTTCCAGGACGCCGCACCACGCGCTGAGGGGAAAGTAAGGAATAAAGAAAACCTCGCGCGTGACGCGGCCAAGTACCGGTGAAGGGACTCGAACCCTTACTGAGATGATTTTGAGTCATCCGCCTCTGCCAATTGGGCTACACCGGCGCATACCAGGCGGGAATCGAACCCGCATCCGTGGTTTTGGAGACCACCGTTCTACCATTGAACTACCGGCATATATATTCAGGACGCGTCGAACGCCTGCGCGAACGCGATCATCGCCTCACGCAGGCGCCGACTCGTTTCGTCGGCATCAACTATGACGCAGACAGCACCCGGCCTCGTAGTGATGCGCTTCAACGGAAGCAGCAGTTCAACACTGCCGAATGGGTTGTCGCAGTCCTTGTCGGTGAAGTTGACCGTGAGCGTCGGCCCTGATCCACCAATGTCCATGACGGCCACCTCCAGAAAGAGATAGTGAGGAACCCAACCCGGGATAGTGTTTGTGGTGGGAATGATTGACGTGCTTCGGTCGAACGTCATGTTAATGCCATAGGCATCATACCACACTTTTTGTTGCGGCGCGCGTTGCAGTGAACGTTGCAGTAAGCGTTGCAGTCGGTGTTGCAGCATCAGCCCTACTGCCGATTGGGATTCGAGAAAAGTGTTACGCCGTTTCCAAAAGGTCTCAGGAGGCATTCACAGTCAGAACCAGAACCCCCAGCGGCCATTTCTATATTATACGGGGTACCCTCCCCCGCCCCTATGCGCACGCACACGCACACGCACACATGCACGCGCACGCACACATGCACGCACACGCACACATGCACGCGCACGCACACATGCACGCACACGCGCACATGCACGCACACGCGCACATGCACGCACGCGCACATGCACGCCGCCTGATATGGCCGCCCGTGAGCCTGCCATGCGCCCTGATACACGTCGCGCGACACGCCGATGAATGCTAGTGTTTCCAACGGCTTGCAATACTTTCCGTCGCCGCCGACTTGCTTACAGTACTGCAAGCGTGTACAGTGAGAGCCATCAACCACAGAACACAGCAAGGAGGTGATACAGATGAAACGACAACAACGACCACCGCCGGGCAACCGGACTCGCTGGGGACGAACCCGTAAACCCCTAACCGCGATTGAAGGCAAGCGCATGTAGGCCATGTAGCGTGACATGGCGGCAGTGACTACATGAATCGCAGCCACATGAACGGCAGGACATAACCGGAACTCCCCTTAGCTCACAGAGCGCGGGACAACTGAATATCGGATATATACGGCCTCGCTAGTACCATTGAAAGCAAGGAGGTGAAAGGACATGGGACTAGCCGAGCTACGTAAGAGTAAGAAACTTACCCAGCGCGCTCTTGCAGAGCGTGCCCATGTGCCATATGTGAGTATCGCTAATATCGAGCGCGGTGCGCGCGACGCTAGCGATATGACGCTAGGCACGGCGGTGCGCCTTGCTGACGCGCTGAAAGTAAGGGACTTGCGGAAACTCTTAGACTGAGAGCCGTAAGGCTCTAGCGCTAGCTGGTTTAGCCCTACCGGCTCATAACCGGACTAGCGCACGGCTAATACAATGATCCCCTGAGATGCGGGAACATCTCAGGGGATAGAAGCCAAAAATACTAACCACTTTCGGCTCTCTGATTGTATCACATGGGGGCCGATGCAAGCTAATCAGAGGTGATTACCATGCGTGTTATCGAAACACGATTCGAACGTCCTACCCGTACTGCTCGCTGGAAGGTGACGGGTACGGATACCCTCGCGGATGATATGCGGGGGGTAATCGTCTGGAAGCGGGTTCGTGACGCCATGTCGTTCAACCGCTCCATCGGCGGTTACGAGCGGCTGAGCGGCAACGAACTCACGTCCATCTCGCCGGATCGTCTCAGCAAGAGCGTTTACCGCTACTGCTGACTCTCTCTCCAGGGCGGCGGCAGTGCCGCCCTTCTCGCCCATATCGGGCATCTCTCTACTTCACAATTCATTTCATGGCCGCATGGTTGCGGCCGCTCATAGAAGGAACGATCTAAAATGCGTACTGATATCAAGGACATCGAGCAAGCTGTTCGCGAACTCATGGACGGCGTCTACATGGACTGCGTCTACATGGACGGCGTCGCCGTCGCCGTCGGCTACCAAGTCCAGACTATTGACGCTAATCCGCCTGAGTCGGCGGGCGCGTCTATCGCGCTCTACATGGGCGATGAACCGCGCTCTTGGGATGTTGTCGCGCAACGTTGGCGCGGCGGCGCGCCGGCGGCGTGGCTGACGTTCAGCATCCTGATCGATGAACCGGGCCGCGGCACAATTGCCGTCTATCAGCATGACGGCGACGACTACACGGACGTACTCGATTACATCGAGATTGATACGACATGGACGGACGACGAAACAGCCGTGATCATGGTCGAAGCCGAAACGCTTTACGCGGGGCTGCATGGCGCGACCGAGGATTACGTGAAGCGTGTCATGCTCAATGGTAAGGCGGCGTGACATGCGTCGCGTCCTGAAAGCGGTCGCCGCTGCCGCATACGTCGCGTTCGCTGCCTACATTGCGCGTTCGGTTTTCGACCCGCGTAGCGTGCAAGGCGTGATGCTGTTGGCGTTCGGTGTGCTATGCGCTATTCCCGCGTTTCTCTTGGGGCGGCGCGTTGAGCGCAAACCGCGCCGCGTGTCCTCTACGCCGATCGTCACCGACTGACTGACCTCTTGCTGCCGCGTCACACGGCGCGGCAGCCCCACACTTAATCAACCATCCCGCCGCGCTGTAGCGGCGGGCCTCTTGGAAGGCAGATCAAACATGCGTACTCAAACTCAGTGCCGGGGACTGTGGCAGAACGCGGCAACCGGTGATGTCATGTATGCGGATACTCAGCGTGGCCGCTTGTGGGTGCGCCGCGTGTCCGATACGGCGGAGACATGGACGGCGAAAAACATTGCGGCGAGCAACGTGCGCGGCTATCTCGCCGCGCTCAGTGAGAGCGGTTGGCTCATGGTCAGCGGCAACAACGATGTTGCGCGCGACGAGGACGCCTACACCGCTTGGTATCGGGACATGTTCCCGTGCGGTATCCCGCGCCGTGTGGCCGAGGATATGGCGGCGCTCGATAATGGTCAGCTTGTGGCGTGCGCCGCTGATGCGGCCGCCGGTTGGATGTGTCCAAGGCCGTCGGTTATTTCGCATCCGCTGCCGAGTGAGACGGCGCTCATGGTGCGGTTGACGATGCGCGGCGACTGCGCTGACGATGATGCGGACGCGGATGACGACTTCGACGTGCCCGAAACAGTGGCGGCGCGCACGGTAGAGTCGGCGCCGGCGCTGCCGGCGGAGTGCAGTGCGGAGACGCAAGAGATCCCGGAGGTACCGCCGGTACCGACGGAAACTGCCCAGGTGGTCGCCACGAGCGAGCACGTCATTCCCGCCACTGTCACGTTGCGTGAGTTCGCGCTGACGCGTGATGTTCCGCGCAAGCGTATCCGGCAGTTTAGGGATGCGCGCGGCCGTAGGTGCGCGTATGTGGTGCGCGCGGATAGCGGCGCGTTCATCCTGTGGCGCTCGTGGTATGAACACGAGGACGCCGACTTGGATGCGGAGGTACGTGCCTACTACGCGTCCGTCGCTTGATTGTCTCTCTCATGGCCGCCGCTATCGTGGCGGCGGCCATCCCCCGGTACATCTACTCAAACCGTTCCCATTGGAAGGATTCATTATGTTTCGTCTCACTTACAAGATTTCCACGCTCGTCTTCGATCCGGCTACGAAAACGTTCCTGTACGACGATACCGAGCATGGGCAGCCGGTTGACGTGTCGGTGCTGCCGCTGTTCGGCGACGTGCCGACGAACAAGAAGGCTATGAGCGCGTTCGCGGAGAGTCTGCGCCGACGTGGTTGGCGAGAGTACAACCGCGCGCAACTTGACATGTTCTGCGATGCTGTCGGCTGCCCGATGTTGGTGTTCGCCTGACCTCTCTCGCTCTGTGGTGCGGCCGCCATGCGGCGGCTGCACCCACACGAAACTGTTATCTCGATTTTTGAAAGGTGTTGTCATAATGGAAGACATTAATGAACCGATTGCTGTGTTTGCGGGCATGGCGGGCGCGCTGCAAAAACTGATTGATGTTTGGTCGCTTGCTGTGATGGCGTTTGGCGTTGAGCGTGTTGACGGTATCGGGTTCGAGCCGGACGGGTTCGACGGCGAACGTGATTGGCGTTCCTGGGCATTCCGTGTGCAGATTGGTGAGCGTTCCGTGTGGGCGTGGGCCGGTTACGAAGTGAGCGTAAGCGGCTATGTCGAGTGCGCGTCGTGTGGCGTGTGGGATGAGACGGATGACGGATGGTATGGTGCGGACGGCTGCGAGTCGGCTGATTGGTTCGCACTGTTGCGTAACGCTCTACTACCCGCCTGACGGTTCTTGATCTGTGGTGTAGCCGCTGTTGCGGCGGATGCATCTTCCAAACTCAAACCAAACTAGTGAAAGGTGTTTATTATGTCCACTCGTTGTCTAATCGGTGTTGCCCGTCGTGGCGGTTATGGTTGTCTGCCACCGATTGATTACATCTACTGTCACAATGATGGTTATCCGTCATACGTTGGCGAGGCGCTTGAAGCGTTTTACGATACCCATGAGAAAGCTGAGCGGCTGCTCGCTCTTGGTGATCTGAGCAGTATCGGTGTTGAGCCGGTCCCCTTTGCTGATAATGCCGAATACGACCGTGACTTGGTGGAGCGGATTAGGCGCCGCGTAAAGTATCCGACGAAGTGCTCGTCGTTTGCTGTTACCGATGGGCGTGGCATGGAAGGCAATGCGGTTCACCACACTAATCATTACGGTAGTTTCGTGCAGGAAGCTGACGACGGTATCGAGTATCTGTACGTGCTTACCGGTGATGGTACCTGGACTGTGTGGGATATGGGGCGTCCTTGGCGTGGCTGGCTCCTTGTGTCTGAGTGCACTGAGTAAGTTCGTGCTCTTTCATATATGAAGTGAGCGGCAGCCGTCGTGGTTGCGTGCTGCCGCTCGATGCTGATTGTCCTTTATTGTCAGCCGTCTCATGATAGCAGACGGCGCTATGTGAAAGAAGAAGAATCATGGGAAAGATGATTATCGAGGGTCATGAGTTTGAGCCGTTGAGTTTGGATGACGCTCTGAATGGCTGCTATGGGCAGATTATCATGGGCATTGTTGATTCGCTGCTCGCGGATGATGGCGACGTGGCGACGTGTTTCGTCAACGCGGATGACTTCGATGTTTCCGACGGCGGGTGGAATCCGGGTGCGTGGGATGAGTTCTTGGCCGAGTTGGAAGAGCTGGATGAGCGTTTCGGCGCGGATGTCGTGGGGTTGGTCGTTGAGGTTGACGCCGGGTTCGACCCGAGGGATGAAAACACGTGGCCTGACGATGGGATCGCGGCGACGTTTTTCGATCAGTTCACGCGACTGTTCGGCGTTGACCGGCAGTCCCCCGAGTTTTGGGAGGTGTGAGCGTCATGCGGGATCAGTGTGTGCACGCGTTTACTGCTGATGCTGACGTCGTCGGCAAGGTTGGCGCGTTCAAGGATGGCGCTCTCGATCTGCCGGTGCGTTCCGTCCAAGTCAACATTGTGGGCGGCCGTGTGTTGGTTGCTGCTGTCGAGCCTGGTGGCCGTCGTGTGCGTACGTTCGTCGGTGAGCGCACTGACCATCTGTTGGACACGGCTGAGGCGTTCACGGGGTTGGCGCGCGGATGGGCGGCCGGCTTCTGCTCTAGCGCTGACTGAGTTCGGCGTGCGGCCGCCCAGGGCGATAATGCTGGGCTAGAATACTAGTGAGGCCGCCATGTGGGTGGCGGCCTCGAAACTAATTTCCGGTATTTCGATGTGCTCGGATACGTTTCGAGCATATCACACATGAGGATTGTGATTGCAATGGCGAACATGACTGTTGAGGATGTGTACGGCGTTGAGGCTGTGCGCGGCTATGATCCGGTGAAATCGGCTGAACTGTGCAAGACTGTGCGGTCGGCCGACCTGACGCAGTTGGGTGATCTGGATGCCGTGCATCCGTACTACGTCGAGAAGGCCGAAACGTTGAAGCAGGCCAAGCGGTTCGACGCGGATGCGGATATGCGCGCGTTGGCCGCATGGGCGGAACACTGGAATGAGCTGCCGGGCAATCATCGTGTCGCCGTCGTTGATTCGTCGGGCACGATCTGGGGGTATGCGAATGTGGGCAACGGGTATCGTGAAGCGCAGTACCTGTCGTCATCGACGTGTGCGCGTTTCGGTTTCGATATGCATCCCGAGTTGGGTATCGGCATGAGCCTGATCGAGAAGCGTATCGGGCGGCCGGTCATCACGGTTACGATTAGTTCGTTCAGTGGCGCGTCGGAGTATGGCGAGCGGCAGCGTGAGGAGCGTGCGCGCAAGGGAGCGGAGGCGCGTCATGAGTGAGCAGATTACGTACCGTGAGGCGGATGGCCGGGTGTTCGTGAAATCGCCGTATTCGCCGCAGTTTGTGACGTTGGCGAAGCAGTCGGGTGCGAGATGGAATGCGGCGACGCGTGAGTGGGCGTGGGCTGAGGATAATGCTGACCTTGCTCGGCGTGCCGTCCGCGAGGCGTATGGCGTGGACGTCGAGCAGCCGAATGCGGCGCCGGTGTCGATTGAGGTTGACGCGGGCGTGCTTCCCGAGGAGGATGGCGAACTGCTGTTGGGTGGTGTCGCGATCGCGCGGCGCCGTTACCGGGATGATCCGGTGCGGTTGGCGCCGAACGTGGCCGTGATTCGTGGTGAGCTGTCCGCGTCGGGTGGGTCGCGTGCGAACCCGGCCGTGTGGGCGGGGCATGACGTGTGGCTTCGTGTGCGTGACGTGCTGCCGGCGCAGATTGCATGGCTGAAGGACAATGTGGCTGCGGACGCCTGGCGTGTTATCACGCCGGAAACGCAACGTGTCGAGGCGTTGAAGCGTGAGCGTGCCGAACTGTTGGCGCGCGTCCATGACATCGACGTCCAATTGGAAAAACTGGATACGGGACTGCACCACGATGATGGCGAGGCCGTGGCATGAGCGGCAAGAAGAGTCTGCTGCCGTTCAGTCCGTTGTATGAGCCGCTTGTTTTCGAGCGGTACTGTGACCGGTATTTGGCTGACCAGTCCGTGATGTTTTCGAGATTCCGTGGCGCTGCGGGTTCGGCGTATGCCGTCCTTGCCGACGACATCGAGGAGGAGTCGCGCGCCATGCGGTCGGCCGACTTGTATTATGCGCGCACCGACATGGTATCGCTGGCTGTGGCGGCGATGCTGGATGGCGACGTTCCTGATGTGCCGGCGCCTTCCGATAGCGGGTTTCTGCTGTTGGAAGACGGAGTGCGCCCGCTGGGCGTGGACGGGCCGGACACTGTAACCGCGTACGGCTTGGTGTGGTGGCATGTTAATGGCGGGTTGCAGGTCTCGCTCATGCCCGATGTGCTGCTTTCCCAGCTGGGTGTAAGGATTCCGAGCCCGCGTCACAGATCGCAGGTGGATGTCCGTCGGGATGCGACGGCGTTCCGCAAGCGTGATGTGCATGGCATGTATCAGGAAGATGCGTTGCTGCGGGCGATGTTCGCGTTGTGGGCTGAGCCGCATGTGGTGGAATCGTCAGCGCCGCGCGTGTCGCCGTTGGATCGTGTGGCCAAGCGTGTGAGCGAGCAGGCGAAGCGGGTGCGTATTGTTGATGTGCGTGAGCGTGTGGACGATGCGCCTGAACGTGACCCGTCGGGCCGTAAGTACAAGCCGTATGACCATCGGTTCATTGTGTCGGGTCATTGGCGTGAGCAGCCGTACGGGCCTAACCGTAGCGAGCGGCGACGCAAGTGGATCGCGCCATACGTGAAAGGGCCGGCGGATAGGCCGTTGGTGTTGAAGGATACGGTGCGCGTGTGGCGCTCATAAAAGACCCCCCATGTCCGGTTTCGGATGTGGGGGGTTCTTTTATGTTAGTTGTTGAATTGGTCGGTGATGATGTTGTGGGTGAGCAGTTCGGCGACGTCCGGCTCGTCGTCTTCGTCGTGTTCGTTGGCGGCGAGGATGGCGTAGCCGACGCCGGCTTGTGCGCATGCGGTCGCGTAGGCGAGCTGTTGGTCGCGGTTGAGGGGGAAGGATGACGCTTCGGTTGTGCGCTTCAGGTGCAGAAGCATGCTTACTGCGGCGTCGAGGCAGTTGTTCGCCCGGTCGGTCGTGGTTTCCTCGATGTAGGGGTCGGTGATGATGGTGTCGTCCATGTCCAGGCTGTCATCGTCGGTGCGCATGATCGTTGTTCTTTCAGTCGAGGTGCTGCTGCTTGTACGTGTCGGTGAGCTTGTAGGCGTCGGCGAGCCGGTAGTGTTTGGTGGCGTGGCCGTGTTTGTCGAGGATGGGCATGAGTTTGCCTCGTGATGCCCATGAGCGGATCGTGCTCGGTGCGATTTCGATGCCGAACGTGTCGAGCATGACGGCGAGTTCGCCGGCTGTGCCTTCCGCGTCCGTTTCGCATAGTTCCGTGTCGGTTGCGCGGCGCAGGATGGTTGCGGTCCACGTGTTGTTGCAGTGGGCGCAGGTGGCTTCGCGCGCGTCGGCTGGCGCGTACACGGGTTTGCCGCATTCCGGGTTGGGGCATGTGCCCAATCGGATTTTGGTTTCGTCCATGTTGGCGACGATCGCGGCGAGACGGACGACGATGCGATGCATTTCGGTCGAGTAGATGGCGCTCACTGCCGTCTTGTGCGGCGCCCACAGGTCGAGACTGTTGAGGATGCGCGCCTGTTTGGCGAGGCATCCGTCGGGTGCGGGTGGCTGATTGAAGCATCGTGCCCACGTGTTGAGCGTCTGTTTGAGGTTGCGTGTGCGGTCGAGGTAGAGGGCGTCTGCGATCGCTTCGCGTACGGGCGTGGGCGCCTCGCTGCGGCGTCCCCCTCCCCCGTTGCCTTTGTGTGTGCCGTAGGCGCGGTTGATGCGGTTGGTTTCGAGGTCGTCGCAGTTGGTGGCGAGCCATGTGAGGTCACGGGCGGTTTGGTGTTTGCACTCGTCGCAGATGGTTGGCGTTGCGGGGTTGTGGCACATCGGGCATGTCACGCGGGCGGTTCCTTTCGTCGTCGAGAAGCAATCCTGTCTTGTTCTCAACGGGGACCCGTGGTGGCGTGGATACGCTTGTGCGTCGCGTAATGGCGTCCCCAATCGCGTTTCGTGCCCGATGCGCATAGTTTATCACATGGCCGCATGTTCGGCGGTTCACGAGGTGTTTGTGGCCGTCGTGGCTGGTAGGGCGCCATAGGTGGCGTCAGCCCATTCGATGATCGAGGCTTCGTCCTCGCCGTCATCGAGGCGCCGTGCCACATCCTTGCACGCTTCGAACCATGCCTGTCCGGGGCCGACGTCGCCCGGATTTGGTTCGGGGAACCGGTCGCGGTACGGGGTCATGATGGCGCGCACTTCCGGCCCGCACCATGAGTGCCGTGGCGGCGCGACGTGCACTGGGTCGGGTGGTTTGACCTGTTTCGGTTTCTCTTTCGCCCATTGCGCCTCATGTTCGATCCATGTGCGGAACATGGCGTCCAACGCTTGCGGGGTGCGCCGGTGGATGCCGCACGCGTCGAAACCCTTGCGGGTGAGCTTGTCGCGCATCTTGTCCGCAAGCGTCTTGCCGTCCACGCCCAAGCTTGCCGCGTGTGCCAGGTCGTCGCTGGTCGGCAGCCAAGCTTCCAGCAGCGCCTCCTCCCGTCGCGCATCATCCCCGGTGGGGGCGGCGGCGGCCTCGCGCGCGTGCGCGCGCGTTAAGGTACTTTTACTACTACCACCTCCACTACTAGAAATATCCTCACTCCTATCTCCTACTCCTACTCCTACTCCGGTAGTGAATGTGCAGCGATCACTCATGAGTGTGTCATGAGTGTGTAGTGAAGGCTCATGAGTGTTCGATGGGGTCTCGCGAGTATCCATTGAGTCTTCCGCATCTTCCAACTGTTCAGGGGTGGGGAAAAGACACTTGCTCGGCCGGGCGATCTGCTGATACGTGAGGAAGTTCGGCAACCACAGCAGCTTTTTGCCTCGCCACTCGTAGCGGATGATGCAGCCGACGGCCTCCAGTTCGTCCAACGCGGCTTCGATGCGCGGGATCATGTCGTCGCCGTCGTAAGGCATACATGTGCCGCGTATCATGCGCGCGTTGTCGCGGTTCACGCCGTTGTCCTGCACGTACGACCACAGGCACTCGAACACGAAGCGCGCATCCCATGAGACGGCGCCCATGCTTTCCGAGTCGTAGAACTCGGGTCTGATGCTACGGATACGCATGTCAGCGTCCTTCCCTCTGAGCCAGTCTTGCCGCTTCTTCCATGCGGTTGCCGATGATGCCCGACGCGTAGGCGAATGCGTTGCGGGCAGAGAGGCGTCGCGCGTCGTATCGTTCCTTGGCGATCTCGAACGCGTATTCGAGGAACGTGCGCGGCACGTCGAGCTGCGCCCAGTAGCGCGCGCTTGACTTCCACGTGTCAGGCATCGGCAGGCAGTATGCGTCATCGAACGCGGTGATGTCTTCCCATAGGCGCCTCACCGTGTCCACGTATTCGCGTTCACGCTCGATGTCGCATGCGACCGCTTCGCGTGCTCTCGCGAGCGTCTGCGCGAATGCTTCCGCCTGTTGCGAGACTTCCGCCACGAGTGGTTCGTCCGGGTTGATGGATGTTTTGCCGATGTTGCAGTCCGAGCAGCACGCCACGAGGTTTTCCGCCGTATCCGGGCCGCCGAGCGCGCGGGGGATGATGTGATCCACCGTGAGAGGGATATCCGCACGGTGGCAGTAGTGGCATTTGAACGCGTCGCGTCTGATGACCTCGAATCGTAGTCTTTTGCTGACTGTCATGATTGTGCTTTCTGTGTGAGTGCTTGCGCGTATCCGGCGAGGCGTCCTTCGCGGTAGCCGCGCGCGTACATGGCTTGCAGCTGTTGGTTGTATTCTCGGATGTCGTCTTCTTCGCCGGTGTCTGGGATGGTGTCGGGTTCGACGTCTGCTCCGCATTCGGGGCACTTGTCGATGTTGTCCATGTGCAATTCCTTGGTTTTAGAAGTGGTGGGTGTCGGTCCACCATGAGATCAGTAGTAGGGTGGCGAGGAAGCCTATGAGCAGGAGTGTTTCCATACCGTCAGGCGTCCTCGCAGTCGTCGTCGCTGCCGTAGCGCAGTAGGTCGAGGCCGCATGTGCATAGGCCGATCGTGGTGTAGGCGGGTTGGTGTGGTGGTGATGTGACGCGGATGCGGGTGATGTCCTCGTCGCCGAATGCTTCCTCCGGTGTGGATGTGTCGGCGACGAGCACGTAGGGGACGGGGCCGAGGACGCCTTGTATCGCGTCGGCCAATCGTTGACGGAGGTCATTGTCCATGCGTTCATCTCCCCATGTGTCTGAGTCGTTCGTGTCGTTGCTGTTCTTCCTGTTTGTGTCTTGGGCATGGGTAGCGCCGGTCGATGGCGTGCGGGCAGCGGTTCTCGCCTATCGAGGGTCGGCCGCAATGCTCACAGTGATGGTCGCTGAACAGTGGTGCGTGAATCTGGTTCATCTCAGGTCTCCTTTCGGTGCGGTCGCGCCGGTCTGGAATTGGTAGTGTGAGCCGGCTTCCTCACTGCCGTACGGGTTGGCAGGCGTGTCGATCTTGCTGAATACGATTTGTGCGATGGTCATGCCGGGCGTGAGCACGAGCGTGTTGGCGGCTGCGTTGTACAGTTCGAGCGTGATTTGCCCGGAGAAGCCGGGGTCGATGAATCCGGCGCATACGTGCACGAAGAGGCCGTGGCGGGCGACGGTGCTTTTGCCGACGAGCTGGGCGACGAGATCGACCGGACAGTTGACGGTCTCCATCGTGGTGCCCAATGCGAATGCGCCTGGCTTCATCTCGAACTCGCCGACGTGTTCGTGGCCGACGTATTGGATGCGTTCGGGATGCTGCATGTTGATGACCTGTCCCGGTTTCTGCCATAGCAGCGAGTCGCCTAGGTGCACGTCGATGCTTGCCGGCTGGATGCTGTTGAGCGCCGTGTCGGTGGGTTCGACGAGATGGTCGCGCATGATGCGTGCTTCGAGCTGGTCGTCGTTGAGCCAATCAGTCATGCGTTCTCCTTGCTTCCGAATCGTTCGCACAGTGATCGCTTGAGAAGGGGCGAAAGTCCTTCGATCTTGGTGAGGCCATTGTCGTCGAGCAGTTCACGAGATTTGACCCATTCGTACCACTGCTGCCAGTCGCGGATGTCGCGGTTGAGGCAGTCGTCCACGCGATGTGTGGGCTTTTCCTTGCTGTTGCCGTAGGGGTTGATGCCTATTGCGTTGAGTGTGAGTCGTATTGTGGTCAGGTCGAGTTTGCGATAGGACACATTGCTGTTCCACGCCGGGGCGGCGAAGTTGAGGTTTCCGTAGGCTTTGAGCCATGTGAGGTCGAAGTCCACGTTGGTGCCGGCCGGGTGCAGCGTGATATGCTGACCGCCGGACACGGCCGCCAACCTATCGAAGCTTTCCACCAGCCAGATGTTCTCTTTCTCGGGTTGCTCCTTGTCCAGCACTTCGTCCAGCAGTCCGTTGTTCTGATGCATGTGGATCGCGTGCGCGGTGTCGCGCGTGTAGTTGATGCGCGAGTGTGGGATGACGGTGCTGAACTTGTACGGGTCTCGACTGTCCCACGAGTCGTGCGGGCTTGTGCCGTCGAGGTTGGTGATGCGCATACCGATTTCGAGTAGCTGTCCGTCCTCGGGCCTGATGGCTGTGGTCTCCACGTCGATCCACAGCAGCAGATGCTTGTTGTTGTCACTCATTGTTGACGCTCTCTTTCAGGATGAAGTTGATTGCGGTGAACATGTTGGCTTGCGTGTAGCCGTAGGTTTCGAGCAGGGCGATGGCTTCGTCGAGGTGAATGCGGCGTTCGCCTTGTTCGATACGGCGGATGGTGTCGTCTTTCCAGTCGAAGCCACGTTGTCGCATGGCTTCGCCCACGATCGCGGGCGTCATGCTGTGCTTGCGTAGTACGAACAGTTTTTCGCCTTGCCGCCATGCGCGCACATGACCGTACGTGCCGTTCATGGGTTGATCCCCTCTTCGAGTAGGTTGATGTGGTGTTGGACGCTTTTGCGCATTTCGGGCAACATGCCGAGTTTCGCGAACATCCAGAAACGGGACCATCCGATATTCGGTTCGTGTTGCAGCCGCTCGTATTTCCACGCAATCGGCCCCGGCTCGTAGGACGGCATGTATTCGTGGTTTTCGATGGCGCGGTCGATGTACCACAACGCTTTCTTGAGGTCTTCGAGTGGTTTGCCCTTCTGCTTGTGCCGCCACACGTATTTGATCGCGTTGCCGAGGCAGAACGAGTACAACTGCGTCAGTTCGATGCACTCGAACGGGCCGTTCTCGTAGTGTGCGGGATGGTTTACGTTGTCAGTCATTCGTTGTCTTCTTCCCTGTGCATGTGTGTGCGTGGTCCGGGCTGGAACATGCCGCGTTCGGTGTTCTTGAGGTTGCACTCTTCCTGCGCGCAAGCTAGATCGTCTTCGGTGATGTTGAACGCGGCACAAAGGTTGACGATGGTCTGCAACAGGTCGGCGACGTCGTAGGCGAGGGTGTTGTGCGATGCCATTGCCGCATAGCCGGCGTCGGAGCGGTTGATGGTGAGCTTGGCGCCCGATACAAGCTCCGACGCTTCTTCGAGCACTTTGAGCGCCTGCCACTTGTCTTGCCGCTGATGCGACGGGTCGAATACTTCCCACTCACCCAGATTGATCGTGGTCATGCTTCCTCCTCCGGTTCGTTGCATCGTTTGGCGAGTTCGAGTGTCATGAGGCTGCCGGCGTGTACGTGTGCCATGAGCGCCCACTGCTGTTCCTTGGTGAGTTGGTCCCACGTTTTCCAGTTGTGGTGTCCAGCGTGGATGCCCGCATATGACATGCGGGCCATGCGCCATGTGGAATCTTTGAACTCGATATCGCGTGGAATGTTCACTGTGATTTCCCCGCTTGCGGCTTCGTCGAGCCGGTCGGAGAAGTCGTAGGCGGTGCGCTGCCATAGCCAGGTGCATGTCATGTTGCATAGGACGACGCCGATGCATATGCCGCCGATCAGCATCATGATCGCGTCGCCAAGCCCGAAACTATGGGACGCGGCGAAATAGAAGACGATCAGTGCGATCCATGCCACCATGAGCAGCGTGTTGATCTTGTTGTATTTCCACCATTGCTTCAACGTCGCCCTGCTCATGCTTCGACACCATTCATTGCCTTGAGAAGCGTGTAGCTTCCGTGAACCTCGATACACATACCGTTGAACGTCTCCGACGACACGACGAGGCCTGAATTGTACGTGTATGCGGGATGCGACAGTGCGTATACCCGACCGGCCGAATCGCAGATGCGAGTGACGTTGGACAAGTCCTCGATGTGGATGAACCGCAGCGTGCCCGGCAGCACTTGCTTCGGGTCTTCCTCGTAGTCGTCGGTGAGCAGCGTATGCTTCCCGTAAAACGTGATACTGCCACCGCCCATCGTTGGGTAGGTCTCCCTCTCATCAACGTATGTGAACGCCCTCTCGTGGTGCTCCCCCTCGGTGTCTTCCCATACCGCCCACAGGGTGACGGGTTTGGGCATGTCGCGCACGTCTTCGGGCGTGTAGATGCGAATACTCATGCTTCCTCCTTTTCGGGTCCTAACGGTTGCATGTGGTTGAGTAGTAGGGCTAGTTGTTCGACGGGTAGGCCGATCAGCAGCGGGTTGCGGGGTATTTTCTCGGTCAAATGGTCGAGATCAGCGTCGGCCATGTCGCACATCTGGAAGTACGTTTGTTTGCGCGTGTAGGCGAGATGCTTTCCCACCTTGGATCGCGTGTCAACGCCTAGGCCGGGGCGTTTGCGGATGATCCAGCCGAACTCGGTGTCGCGGTTGCCCATCTCGACTTCGCACTCGGCCCAGTGTTTGCGCCAGTTTGGTGTGCGCGTAGCCTTGCATTCGATGACCACCGGCGCGCCGTGGAAGTAGATGTTGCCGATATCGCCAACATCCTTCGCGCCGTGCAGGGTGAGCCGTTGGATGCGTTCGTCATCCAACGCCCACCGCAGGTAGTCGCATACGGCCGACTCGAAGCGCGTACCCTTGGCCTTGCTCGGATTGCTCACTTCGTCTCCTTATGGTCGTCGGGCGAATACGCCCGTGGTGCCGTCCGCCCGGTAGGTGACGGTGTGAACGTCGAAGCCAGGCCCGGCCTGTTGGCGTAGCATCTGCGCCTCACGGTCGGCACCGGACGGAGTGGGGTAACGGCCCCACATGCGCCATTTGCGACGATGCGAACGCAAGTCGGCGAGGAACTGTCCGACATGGCCCGTGTCCGTGTCGGGCTTGACCCGTATGGGTAGGATCGTGAGCCAGTCCGTTTCCGGGTCGCGACCCTGTTCACCGTTGTCGAGATGGTTGATCATTGACTGTGCGCTGCATGAGATGTTGTCGATTAATGCGTCGGCGACGTCTCTGCGCCCCGCGTTTTCGAGCAGGACGCGCAACTGGATGCGTTCCATCTCGTCCAGCGAGCTGTAACGGGTGCCGTAGAGGTGCGTGGCGACGCGCCGCGCGTTTCGCCGGTCATGTTCCTCCTTGATGGCTTGTTCCCGTTCGGTTTCGGCTTTTAGTTGTTCGAACGCTTCCTGCACGCTCATGCCGGGATTCGCGTCGAGTAGCGTGTCCGGCTCGTAGTCGGATGCCCACTTGTTGCGTTTGCGGTAGTTGGCGATGGCGGTGCAGCGTTGTTTTCGGGTCATTTGTATGTTTGGGATGGTGACGTCCGCGCGTGGCATGAGTTCTCCTTAGAAGTCGTCGTCGTTGTTGTTCGGTGTCCAGTCGGGCGCTCCGAATCCGCTTTTGAAGCCTTGTGGTTCGTTGGCCCACGGGTCGTTTGCCGGCTGCTGCGCCTGCTGTGGGGCCGCCTGCTGTTGTGGGGGTGCGCCCCAACCGTTCTGCTGTGCTGGCTGCTGCTGGAAGCCACCGTTGTGGTTGAAGCCCGACTGCTGGTTGCCGACGAAGCCGGAGCTTGAGGACTGGCGCTGTACCTGCGCAGTCGCACGGCGCAGCGAAGGGCCGATGTCCTCGACGCGCAGTTCGACGACGGTGCGCTGCGAGCCGTCCTGCGCCTGATACGAGCGCTGCATGAGGCGTCCCTGAGCGATGACGGACATGCCCTTGGACAGCGAGTTAGCAATGTTCGACGCCAGCGACGTATGCGCCGAATCCCACGCCGAGCAGTTCATGAACAGCGTGTCGCCGTCCTCCCACTGGTTCGTGTTCCGGTTGAACGTACGCGTGGACGAAGCGATGGTGAAGTTGACGACCGTTGACCCGTTGCCCACGGTGCGCAGTTCGGGGTCGCGCGTCAGATTACCCGCGATCGTGATGATGGTTTCTCCAGCCATTACTTCTCCTCCTTCTGTGTTTCGGCTTCCTGCTGTGCTTCCTCGTGTGCGTGTTTGCGTTCCTTGGCTTGCTGTACGAGGGTTTTGATGCGGTTTTCAAGGAACTCGTCGCCGCCCTGCACCCACATGGCGAGTTCGGATTCGTCGATGTCAGCAAGCGGGTCCTCGACCGGGCCTTCGTGCAGCAGTTCGTAGACGCGCAAACGATTTTGCGGTTTCGTGATGCCCAGCATGGAAATCAGCCCGTCAACACGGTTAACGAGGTGGACCTTCGACGCCGGCCACGCATCCGCATCATCCTCGACGACGGTCGCCTCGACAGGCGTATCCATGTCATGCAACTCGTCGGCCGTATACGCGCCGCCAAGACCGAGGAACAGTTCGGGACACGCCTTGTTCGCACAGGCGGTGATTGCGCGCCACATGAGCATCGTCATCGGCTGCTTCTTGTAGTTGTCCTTACTGGTCAGGCCCATCTGCTGCGCCCATGCCATGTCACGGGTCGCGGTGAACGGATGCTCCTTGTCGTCTCCGCGCACGATCGTGCACGTCACGCTCTTACGCGCCTCGTCCTCCGCGATCCACAGTTTGTGTCCGCCGGCGCGCACCAACGCGGCCACCGCCTTCGCGCTCAACGTCGGCTTGCCTTGGATGACGTCGATGTTCTGCAACGCGGCCATCGGTTCGATACCCAATGAGGCACCGTACTGAACGGCGACAAGCACGTTCGCCGGATTGCCCTCGTAGGCGCGCGGCAACATGCCTTTGGCCTGACTTATGACCTCGGCGAAATGCATCTGTTCGCCGAACGTGCGCGGCACCGTCTGCATTCCCAGACGATTACCAGTGGTGAGTTCCTGATTCATGCTTCGATCTCCTTGATAAGGACGTTCTGCACGTCCGTTGCACTGATGGGATAGTCTTTGACGGTCTGCTTGTAGACGACGGTCGCGAGACGGCCAGGGCGCACGTCCACGCCGTCGGGCAGTTCCCCGCCGTTGCGTTCGACGACGGTGCGCAGATACCCGTTCGTACACGCCTCCGGCCGGGCCACCGGGCGTTCCTCCCACGCCTGCAAACCGCCCGCAATGACCTCGCCGACTTCCTTGAGGAACGCGCCGTAGGCGACCTTGTCCTTGACCACATACGTGTCCAGTCCGTCCTTCGTGACGGTGACATGGCCGACAGCAATGCCGTTGACGGTGGCTACAGCCTCGTCCACGTCCGCGTGATGCTCCCGGTACTCCTCACGCAATGCCTTGTCGTATTTCTTGAGCCTGTCCATGAGCGTCTTGCACAAGGCGATGTTCTGCAACACCTCCTGCGTGCTCATGTTCTCGACATGCTCGATCAACGCTTCATCTGTCTGCTTCATTAGTGCTCCTTATGGGTGTGACGGTCATGCCTTGTCTGAGTAGTTCCCGCCATAGGTGGGTGGTGTAGTTGTTGCCGTATGCGGATGCGGCGTGGGATGCGTAGTGGATGAGACGGTCGGTTTCGCATTCGTTCCGTCGTCGTGCGTCTCGTTGAGCGTCCACGACTACTCCTCACTGAGGGTGAGTTTCGTGAACTTTGCTGGTAATCATGCTTCCTCCTGTTTGTTGATGATTTCCATTGCGGTGATAAGGGGTTTGAATGGTGGTTTCGGCGTATAGTCGAGGCCATTCAGGTAGTCGCAGCCACAGTCAGCGAGAAGCGCGTAATACTCGTGCGGATGGTCGAACCAGACCACGTTGTTCTCACGGTCAAGCCACAAACCCGTTGTTGGTGGGTCGGGATACTCGACATGGTGCACGATTTTCGTGAGACGGTAATACGCGCCGTCCTGAATGGATACGTCAATGTCTCCCTTGTACGTCATGCATGATTCCAGATGCAGGGGGTCGGCCGCGAATCTGTATCCGGATAAGACGAACCTCAGAGGCGTGCGCATGGCTATGGAATCTTCAACTCGTTCGTAGGTGAGTTCGTCATCTTCCCATATGTGACGGCTCATTAGCTCTGTCATGGGGAAATCGTCGTGTACGACTTCGTGTCCGTCCGGGTAGACTTCCACATATTCGACCGTGCCGCTCATGCGTGTTCCTTTCCTTGGTGTCTACGCCGCCACTGTTCGTACGTGTGGCTCAGGAAGATGTAATCGATTGGGTCTAGGTAGACTTTGACGGGCCCGTTGCCGTTGATGCGCCGCGTGTACGGTGGTCGCCCATACTGTTTGCGGTATTGGTTGAACGCGTACTGTCCGAACCGGATCGTCGCGCGCGTCATGTCCGCCTTGGGGTGGTGCACCGAGTGGAGGAACTCGCTGATTGTAAACGTGTCCTCCACCGGCACACCACTGGGCAACGGGCGTTCGTTACTGTCTTTCACTGGAGTTCGCCCGTGTCCATGTCCACGTCGTCGGGTTCAAGACTGTTGCGCAGCTCGTCCAACAGGACAGCATGATGGCTGTTCAACGGGGTGGTGAGCATCGTGTTGATCGCCTGCGCGGTCTTCAACATGCGCTGCGCCATGTCGGCCGTGTCGTACACGACCTCGACGCATTCGCTCATTTCCGAATCCGGCCATTTCTCACGCCATGAATCCTTGTCACGGGTTTCCATGAGCGTGCGCACCTTCATCAGGTATGCGGCGCACGCCTTGTACAAATCCGCCGCCGGCTTCATCAGCATCAGCGTCATGTCGGGCGTCAGCTCGTCGGGAACCAACGCATCCTGCGGCATCGGCTTCTTCTTCCCGCTCATTCCGCCACCTCCGCGTTGAGCGCCTTGCGCAGCTGCTCGATGGACGTGATACGCGTCTTCATGATCGTGTTTCCTTTCTGTGTTGTTGGTGTGTGTGCGTCTGGTGCGGGTGTGGACGCTGCGGCGGCGTATCCCCCACAGGAGTCCAGGAAGGCTGACCGTCATGGAAGGACGACGATCGTTAGCTGCAAACGCATCGTTCGCGTCAGCCCGGCCAATCCTCGAGAACCGGGTTCGCGTGGCGTTGACGCCCACCCCGCTTAGCTGACCGCACCGGAATCGAACCGGCTCCAGCGTTCGACACCCCCTGCGGGTGGTGTTGTGCATGGGGCAAACCTGCGACGGCCATGACGGACGAGGCTTATTCATTCGGGGGAAGAATCGGCATGTCACCCAAAGCGTCGTACAGGTCGCCGTAGCGCACCCATCCGGTGCCCTGCTTCGTTTTCTGCAACGAGTGGATGATGTGGCTGAAGTTGTAGCGGAACGCCTTCACCGAGATGCCGAACACGTCGGACGCTTCGGTCAAAGACAGGATGTCCAACCGTTCGTAGTGTTCCTTTGCCAAGTCGATGCTTCCTTTCCAGTAAAGAATGAGGGGTGGGGACGGTGCGTTGAGAACTCGGACACGACCGTCCCCTATTCAGTTATGCGAGGGTTTTACCGTCTTGTCCTTGACGGGGTTTGAACACTGCGATCAGACGCCAGCCGTAATCGTCTTCCGGTTCGATGCGTAGGTAATGCGGCCACACAAGCCGGTCGGCCTCAATCCACGTCATCATGACCGCCACTCCTTTGCCTGCCGCTGCTCCTCCTGGGCGACAATCACCTCGACCTCAGCAACGGTCAGTCCCGTGTTCTTCGCGATTCATCTGATAGGCACGTCATCCGCAACCCACTTGAGAATCCGCTCACGATTACGCTTCGACACCATCAGTCATCCACAAGCTGTTCGATACGATCGTCGCGAAGCGTGACCATGTCATCAATCTGAGCGCGGATACCCGCCACCTCAAGCCGCATGCCTGTAAGTAAGCTCACGCCATCGATCGCATTGTTCTCCGCCATGGATTTCAACGTCACGTCCAACGCTTCAATCTTGCGGCCAAGGAACCGCAGCAAGGACGCCACGGAAACATACGGGTCGCCGTCATGATCGACGAAATACAATGGGTCACCCATCATTCCTCCTCTTCTTCGTCATCGAAGTATTCGTCGGGTAGCATGTCCATCAACGGCGCCACCGCGATAAGCGTGCTTGTCAGCAGCACAAGCCACCCGAACAAGTAGCGTGCCGGCCTCGCGCACGCACCCGGCCCAAACACCATCAGCCCGAGCGTGCCAACCGCCACAATCGCAGCCAACACATTCACCACGCCGTAGCGCACACGACGCGGCCCAAAACCATTACGGTCATCCGCATAAGCGGATACGTTCTTCTGATCAAGCATCAGAAGCCTCCTCTCCTGTGTTCGTTTCGTAGGCGACCCATACGTGGTACTCGTCGCCATCCTTGGTGATGATGGTCTTGAAACTTCCGGGGAAGCCACACACTTCCGGCCTGAACGAATGACGCCTACGGTTCGTCACGGTACGGGCGAACATGTCAGCGGATTCGTACGAGGCGAACGACTTCGGATAACGCGCATACTTGCCCTCATTGGCGGCAAGGTCACGGATGAAATCCTCCTCCATTGCCCACATGCGGGCATAATTGCCGGTTCGCCTCGAAACATCACGCGGCACCAACTCGGCAGCTGTCCTGAACTCAGTCATCCCAGGTCCCCTCCTCTTGCTCGAAAAGCGAGTCTTCAAAGGTGAACAGCTTCCTGTGCAGCGCTTCCATACCCTTGCGCGTGACACGCACCTGCGGCGCGAACGCGAACCGCTCCCCGTTGGAACGAGTGCCTGAAGCCTCGTATTCACGCATCATCAGCCATCCGTTATCGACCGCCTTCGCGTAGGCGACCCAATGGCCCTCGCTGCGGAAAATCCAACCGTTGTCAGCCATCCACCGGCGAAGCTGGGTTCCAGTGATGGTCACGCCGTTGTTCGTAAGGATTTTCGCTGTCTCGCTGATACTGCGACTACCCTCGACGGAAACGAATGCGTCCAACGCTTGAGCCTTTGGTTCAAGCTCCATGACCTGCTGTTCTGCCTGCTTGCGGGCCTCTCGCTCATGCTTGAGGTCAGTCGCAAGACGAATCAGCGTGTCCGGATCGGATAAAATCTGCTCAACGGTCTGCTCCGTCATATACGCGCCATGCTTGCGGATGCTCGGAAGCACCTCGCTCGTGACCCAACGCTTGAACTCACGGGCGGAAGGGAGCTTGCTGGATAGCACGAGCGAGTAGATACCGGACTCATTGATAAGAGTTCCCTGCGTCCCGTTGACGGTGAACGATTCGTTCACCGTCCGATCTTCATCATCTACATGGTCACGAATCGCCTTCTGCGGGTTGGCGTAGCCGAGGACTTCGGCGACGTCCTTGCCGACGAACCACGGTTCCCCGTCCTCGTCGATAAGCACGCGCACGGCGTTGCCGTGGAAATTGAATGGGGTGATCTTGGTGTTGTTCATGGTGTTCTCGCTTCGACTAGATAAGTTCCGGAATCTGTTCGTTCTCCCTGAAACGGAGATTCACTACCGACTGCCCGGTACGCCATTTGTTCCAGCACTTCATTGCAAGTACAGTTACCTTGAAGTTCGTAATGCGTCGCCCGGCATGTACGGTACGGATGGCAATCAGATAGTTACGTAATTTGAGAATTGGGTTCAATTCGTCAAGTCCCGCACCTGTTTGGAGGAGATCGAAGAACCTGTCGGCATCAGCTCGGTCTACTCGCGTGAACATGTAGTAAACCAGTGCGGCTGTTGATGGTGTCATCAACCCGCCTGTAACGGAATTAAACTGCGTTGCCCTTTTGCAGATGTCGGTAACTTCAGGATTCTTGTCGATGAACGCAAGAATCTCACTGTTGGAATAGGCTGACGAGTTGGCAATGGCTGGCCTGAGCCCATGATCTTCGTAGTCAAGTATCGTCTTAGCTGCCGCAGCCAGATTGTTGTTGTTGTTGTAGCCATGCATTTTCAGCACATCACCAGCTGTGCGCTTACGACCGGCATCAACAGTATCTATAGCTGATTCCGGTAGCCCTTCGATTACAACGGTCTCAAACGGGATATCTGCCCGAACACAAGCACTGAGACGATGTTGCCCATCGAGGAGGCGACCAGTGTCGCTGATCTTGATGCTCTCACCATTGAACACCCAACTGCCGTTCGCCATATCTCGTGCCATAGCACTGACAAGCCTTTCGTTGATGTTGCGGTTGCGAGTGTTGTTCTCCAGCAGTCGCTTGGCGTCGCCCGGTGTGATGGTACGCACGAATGTTGTTGGTACTTGCCGATAGTTATCGTTAGCTGTATTATGATTGGTAGAGTTCATTTGAATTACCTCAATTCTGTGGATTTGGCCGGTGTGACAGCGCCGGCCTTTTTCTTTTTCAGGCGGCTTCGGTGTGTTCTTCGTGTGCTCGTATCCGTTCTCCTAGCATGTAGCTGTCGAACAGCATGGTGAGTGGCATGTGAAGCGCCGTTGCGATCTTGCTGAGGTCTTCTGTGTTGAACGCTTTTCGCCCTGCTAAGCGTTCGTACGTATATGACTGGGAACGGCCGATGACCGAGGCCAGATTGTTGATGTCCATGTGCGCTCTTGCCGCTTCGGCGCGCACCGCATCGGCGATTCCCCTGCTTGTGGGGTCGGTTTGTCTGTCCATGCTTACAGACTACGTAATTACGTAGTGTTTGTCAAGTCGAGAGCGTACTTGCACTACGCATATACGGAGTGAAGCGTTGAAAAATAAAATGTTTTCGGCGTGTCGTGCTACGTATTTGAGTTAATATCACGGCATGGGACGAGTAGCAGCACAGGCAAATGATCCGTTTAGCAAAGCGGTCGTCGAATGCGTCGTCGAAGCGATCCATGCGTCTGGCATGTCACAGAAGAGCGTGTTCACAGCGGCTGAGATGTCGATGGACTACTTCTACAAAAGAACGCGCGGGGCATCTCCATTCAACACAAACGACATATACCGCATTTGCGAGGCAATCAGCATTGACCCAGCTGAACTCATGTACGAGGCGGCCAAGAAAGCCGACGCACAGATGCAGTCCGAAATGTCCGCAGAGGATCGTGCGAAGCTCGCGCTTGAGCGTGCGCAGCGTGCTGCCGAATACGGGTTGGCTGCAATGGAAGGGGATAAGCGAAGTGAGGATGACTGGGGTGCGTGACCGGCGTCGCGCGTTCGACCGGGCCGTTCAGGAGGGGACGTACGGTCGGATGCGCATGGCTCTGTACTCGTTGGCGCCGTCGCTCGTCGTGCAGTCCGCGCAACTAGGTGGGCGCCTCATGGGATGTTACGACGCCGATCTAGAGGCGATCACCATCGACCGCGACATGATCCTCGACGATAAGAAGTGCACGCTCGTGCACGAACTCGCCCATTGGGTGTATGACGATGATTCACGGCCGCCATACGGTGGCAAGCGGGAATGCGAAGCACGTCGTCTGACGGCCGAAACGCTCATACGACCGGATGCCTACCGTCAAGCCGAAACCATGTACGAAGGCGACGTGTGGCTCATGGCCCACGAACTAGGCATCTGCCCTGACATCATCACCGATTATCAAAAATATGTCATTCCAACACTAGCCAAAAGAGAGAGGAGACTATCATGGCTAGAAGCAACATCCTGAGAACGGCGGCCGCTCTTGTCTTATCCGGTGCGCTCGTGTTCGCCGGTGCGGCGTGCGGTTCGCAGCCGAAGGCTGACGTGCTCAAGGAGATCGAGACGGACTGCGGTGTCCAGTCTGAACGAGGCAAGAAACTCACGTACATCTACGGTACGTCGGTCGGATCGGACTACAACGAGGTCCAATGCGTCACGAACCACATGCCGGACGCCGCCTATGAGCAGTTGGAGAAGGATGAGCAACGTGGGAAATCCTATTCGGAGGCGCATGGCGGCAAGGCGTTGCAGGGAGGCATGGACGTGGACGGGTATTCCTGGTCATGGACGGTCATCCGCAACTACGACACCGCAGAGACGCATCTTCGCGTCGAAAAACAGTAGTATGACCGTCTCGTGATGTGGGTTTGCCCCTATGTCAGGCGAAAACGCAGTGAGCGCCGCTCAACCCGTTTGATTGGGTTGGCGGCGCTCAACTGTTATAGCAGTCCCATCGTAGTGTGCCTAGGGCGTTGATGGTTTCCAACGATTCTGATTATACAGTAGTGGCCTCCCGGGTTGCGCACCCCTATAGGCGTACTCGGCGGGTAAGGGGTATAAACCGGCAGTGGTCGGTGAAGCCTACATGCCCACGGAGCATGTGGCTGCCCCCTCCCACCCCGCGCGCGATCTCTTCGGGAGAGCGAACCAGGCGGGGTCTTTTCATGTCCCGAATGGCCTAAATGTCGCTAACGAATCCCATAGCGACAGATAATCGGATAAGTGTCGCTATGAGCGCGGTTGGCGACGGTTATCCAGCCCCGCCTTATCGCTGGTTCCAGCCTTCGGCCTCGCATTGCTTCCACCATGCGAGCACCTGCTCGTTTTCCTCTTCGTCGCCGATCATCAGCAGATAGGCGGCGTTGGTGTTCTTGCTGCTTGACCATCGTGGCGGGCGCACTTCGAGTACGAAGCCTTTCTTCTTGAGCGCCGATATGTGCCGGGAGATGACCTGCCGGCCTCGTTCGCGCCTGTTGCGCATGAGGGTGAGCGCTTCTCCGGGCGGGAGGGTCTTCTTCTCCTCGTCGGAGAGGTCTGCGCCGTAGCCAAGGGCGTCGGCGAGCGGCAGCAGTCCTCGCTCGTAGACGCGCGCCGGTACATGGTGCTTCTTCATCTGCGCGGTCAGCGGCCAGTCGTATGCTTCGTTCGCCATGAGCATCAGCACAAGCTGCTCGGCGGCGTTCGGAGTGGGGATTTTCCTGCCGGTCTTCTTGCTGGTGGATTCACGAAGGAACTTGCCTTTGGCTCCCAGTGCGGCGACAGAAGCTGCGTTGTTGCGTCCCATCTTGGTCATTCGCTTTCTGCCTTCCATCTCGTTTGTTATCATTGAAATGGATGGCGGTTGCTGTCCTCTCCCCTGATCGCTTGGGTTCAATCATGGCGGTCAGGGGACTTCTTTTATGGCTACATCCTAACACAACCTTGTACTGCATAACACTATTTGGCGTGTCGTGCAATGCACTCACATAGTGTACTGCAAACATTTTACAAGGTGTTCTGCAAGTCACAATATACAGTATATACAGTTAGAACAGTATATACAGTGCGGCAAGCCGCGAAGAAAGCCGCCACTCACCTACCCCAGTTGTGTACACGACTATTCCCCATCCGCTCCGGGCAGCAGTCCCTTGGGAAGTTGCAACGATTCACCCAGTTCGTTCATCGCCTCGGCCTTCTCCTCCATGTCCACCGTCCTGTAGATGTCATCCACGGCCATCGTCGTATGGCCCACGATCTCCAGCACCGTCTTCGTATCCACCCCGGCACGACGCAGCAACGTGACCGCACTGTAACGGGTCTCATGGCCGGTGCGTTCCTCCGGATCCATGCCGCACGACACGAGCAGCCGTTTGAAATCCGCCGTATCCTCGTCGGGGGTTATCGGCGAACCATCCTCATGACGGAACAACAGGCCGTACGGATTCGGCCACGAAGCCGTATAGTCGAGATACGAGCGCAGCACCTGAGCCAACATGGGCACCAACGGCACCGTACGCTCCTTGCCGCTCTTCGGCGGCTTCAACCAGAACCTGCCCACCACATGCCGCAACCGCATACCATCAGGCAGTATCCATTCAGCTTCGGGGCACGCGGACGCATACCGGTGCCCGCACGGCCAACCGGCACGCCCACGCCTGCCACACCCATGCCGACGCGACACCTCGGCAAGCGACCACCGCACCGCATACCAAGGCGTCGTCCCGTCCAAATGCAGGTCATCGACCGTGGCGCCCACGATCTCACCACGCCGCGTGCCCGTGAAGATACGGAACCACAGGCGGGCCGCCGTGTCCAACGGAAGGGCCGACGCCTGCATGAGCATCATCTTCAGCTCAGGAACCGAGAACGCCTTGCGTTTCGACTCGATCAGCGAGGTTTGCCGCCTGCCGCGAGTTATCGCCCTGGACGGGTTGACCTGCAACAGGCCGTCCTCGACCACGAGGTCGAGCACCTGTTTGAGCGCCGTGTGGAGGAAGCCCTGCGAGCCGGGCGTGGACGCATACGAATCCTCCAACTCGCGCACCGTGCTCGCCTTCACCAGATTCGCCGGCATGTCCCCTATCGCATCGTCGATGCGCCGCGCCGCCGTCTGGTATATGTCGTACGTCTTCGGTGCGACGCGACGCTGGGCGTCCGAGAGGAACAACGCCGTGTAATGCCGCACAGGCCGCGCATCCGGCGCGTCGGCGCTTCCGGTCAGGTTCAGCCGTGCGCGCGCCTCCTTCAGTTTGCGTTCGCACTCACGGAACGTGCTTGCGGTGATCTGCTTCGTCCTGCCGCCGCCCAACGACAGTTCGACCTTCCACCGTTCCACGATCTTCACCGTCCCGTCCTTCATGCGGCGCTTCTGCCGATACGGGTACGGGCGCGCCGCCCCGGTGGCCCTTTTCCTTGGCATGTCCAGCCTCCCTCGAACGTTTAATGAATGTTTAATGAATGCAGAAGGGCACCACATGGCACCCACCTGCTATGCACATGATACCCAAAACGGCGTAATACCAATGTTTTGCACGGCCACGCCCATGCGCCCACACGGTTTCCGCCGTCAAACACGATACGATGGTGTTATCCAATCAAGACGGTCGTCCGACACGTAAGAACACGGCTAAAACCCAATGATTGCAACATTCACGAGAATCATCCGGTTCTAGCACCGCTCGCATACGACGTGAAGAGTTAATGAATGTTTAACGAAAACACGCATCGGACAGATCAACACCGTTCACGCGACCGGATAACCGCCAAGACAAGCACAACACACCGTCTGGATACGAAAAAACGGGGCCGGCAGCCACTCAGGCCGCCAGCCCCGTTAGTTGAGAGCGGCGCCTCGGCTCCGCCCTCTGAAACCCACCCCGCTGTGATGCGGGGAACACGATTGCATCAAACAATCTAGGGGGTCATCCCCGCTGTGATGCGGGGAACACTGTCGCGCGATTCGATTTAACGAATCATCCCAACAAGCGTAGGGAAACGCAACCGTGCTGTTTAATTGTGGTATCCAAAATAGTAGATATTTCAACCCACTCACCGATTGCTCGGCGAGACAGTACGACAAGTATATCACAACTTGCGGTTCGGATTGTATGCGACACCGAACGCCGCTGCCACGGTCGGAATCGCGCCGGCCAGCGACGACAGCAGGATCGTCACCCATTTCGCCGCACCCGCTTCGATGGCGACGGGAGCT
>NZ_JGYU01000006.1 GCF_000741135.1 Bifidobacterium choerinum
ATGGTGCAGATGGGGCCGGCGCGTCGGGATGCGCCGGTTCGCCCCGCCGCGTCCCGGCTGCGCTCCGGCTGCGCGGCGCGAAGCTCGGCGGCACGGAGGCGGCCGTCGCGTCCCGTGTCCCGAAGCGGTGTGACGCGGCCTGCGCGTCGTCGCGCCTGCGGCGCGGCCGTGGTGCGAAGCTCGGCGGTGTCGTCGGCTCATCGGTGTTGCTCATCGTTCCTCCACTGGGCGCGTCGCGCCGTCATCGTGCCGCGGGCCGTCGTAGCCGGCCGTCTGTGTCATCGCGCTCATTCGCTCTTGGCGGGCACCGAGCAGATGGTCGTGTTGAGGTACTGGTAGGCGATGCCGATGTACTGGCCGGTCTCGGGGTCGCGGATCGAACCGTTCTCGGGGTCGACGACGCCGTTCGTGTTCGGGTCGATGAGCGTGCCGTCCTCACGCTTGATCAGGCCGGTCTTCGGGTCGACGGTCGGCTGCGGCTTCGCCGAGGGCGTAGCCGACGGCGTGTCCGTGGCCGCGTCGTCGGCCTCGGGCGTCGGCGTCGTCTCGTCGTCCTTGTCCTTGCCGTCCGCGTCGTCCTTCGCCGTGGATTCCGGGGCGGGGGAGGCGTCGGCGGCGTCGTCGCCGTACAGCGGGCGGTCGTCGCGCAGCCGCTGCCAGACCTCGGCGGCGTTGTCGGCCCACACGACGCGGTTCGGGTCGAAGGGCGCGGGCACGACGGGGACGGTCTGCGCGTACACGTGCGAGACGTCGAGGTGGCGCAGGCTGAGCGCGAGCGCGACGAGCGCGTTCGTGTCGGCCATGCCGGAGCTGATGTTGAGCGAGCGGATCGCGGCGAGCGCGAGCTGGTAGAGCTCGCTCGTCTGCGTGAACATGTTCTTCGATATCGCCTCGGCGATCAGCGATTTGACGAGGTACTGCTGGCGCGTCGTGCGCATGATGTCGCTGCCGTCGGTGCCGGTGCCGTGGCGCATGCGCGCGTAGTTCGTCGCCTGGCGTCCGTCGAGGTGGCGCATGCCCTTCCTGAGGTCCATGTCGGTGTTCGCGTCGACGGTGTCGACCGGGATGCACACGTCGACGCCGCCGATCGCGTCGATCATGTCGGACAGGCCCTTGAAGTCGACGACGACGAAGTTCGTGATGTGCATGCCGGTGAGCGCGTTGACGGCCGTCACCGTGCAGCTCGCCGCCGTCGACAGGTCGCCGCCCTCGCGGTAGGCGGTGGAGAACACCGAGTTGAACATGACGCCGTACTGGGCGGGGATGTCCTTGCCGTCGCTCGTGCGGCAGTCGGGCACGTCGACGATCGAGTCGCGCGGAATCGAGACGATGTTGATGAAGTCGCGCTTGGCGCTGATGTCGACGACCATCGTCGTGTCGGCGTTGTGCAGGCCGTCCTCGCCGTCGTGCATGCCGCCGGACAGCTCCGCGTTGCCGTCGTCGCGCGTGTCCTGGCCGATGAGGACGAACTTGATCGGGCGCCCCTCGTTGGGGTCGAGCTTCTCCTCATCGGCGAAGACGGTCTTGACGGCGCCCTCCTGGACGGCGTTGTTGAGGTTGATCCAGATGGAGGCCACGGCCGTGCCCGCGAACACGAGCGCGGCGGCGACGACGCAGGCGACGGCGGCGAGCGCGCGGTGGCGGATGCGCCACGCCACGGCGCTGTGCCGCGGCCTCGCCTTGCGGGAGCTGCCCAGATACGCTTCTCGTGTCTTCTTCGCGGTATGAGAGGCCAACGGTCCACCTTTCGTGCGTCGTTCCCCGTCGCGGGGTCCCCATGCGCGCGCACGGCCCCATGCCGACGACGTGCAATCGTATGCGATTATAGGACATGACGGTGAGAAAGCCGTGCGGGGGAGCCCGCGCGGCGCCCGGGGGCGGCCGGCGGGCGGATATACCCTTCTGCGTACACTGGGACGCATGACACTCTCGGGCAACAGTGAGATCCAGCGCATCATCGGCGCCGCACTGGCGGCGCGGCCGTATTCGCACAGCCAGCGCGCCGAGCCGAACGTGACGGCCGTCATCACCGTCGAGGACGACCTGCGCTACCTGCCCCGCACCTTCCGCGCCGTGCTCGCCCAGAGCGTGCTGCCGTCCACGATCGTCATCGCCGACTGCTCGGGGCGCACCGTGCAGTCCGTGCAGACGAGCTTCGAGATCATCCCGACGAAGGAGGACGTGCTCGAGACGATGCCCGAGCCGCAGCGCATCTCGATCCAGATCGTCCGCGTCGCCCAGGCGCGCTCCTTCGCCGACGCCGTCGCGAAGGTGCTGCGCAACGCGCAGGTGGACACGTCGACGAAGACGCTGTGGCTGCTGCACGACGAATCCCGCCCCGCCGACGAGCGCTGCCTCGAACGGCTCCTCGACGCATGGGCGAACTCGCCGACGGCGGCGCTGCTGGGCGCCAAGCAGCTCGACTGGGAGGGCCGCGCCCTGCACGACGTCGGCTGCTACGCGGCGCGCGGACGCGTCGTCTCGCTCGTCGTCGACGGCGAACCCGACCAGGAGCAGTACGACGGACGGCGCGACGTCTTCTCCGTCTCGCTCGCCGGCGCCCTCGTGCCCGTCAACACGCTCGCCGCCGTGCACGGCGTCAACCCGTGGTTCGGCACCTTCGACGAATCCGAGGACTTCTGCCGGCGCCTGTGCCTGTCCGGCCGCCGCGTCGTCGTCGTGCCCGGGGCTCGCATCGCGCACCGGCGCGCACGCTACGACGGCGTGCGCACGCGCGACGGCGGGGCGATCGAACCCGACGCCGCCGTCGACTCGTCGATGGCGCAGCTCGTCGGCGCGCAGAAATACGCGATGACCGACATGGCCGCCCCATGGTGGCCGCTGCTGTGGGTCGTCTCGCTCGCCGCCGCGCTCGTCGGCGCCGTCTCGCTGCTGTTCCGCAAACGCCCCTACCGGGCGATGTGCCGCCTCGTCATGCCCTGGGCCGCGCTCGTCGCCGTCCCCGGCGCGCTCGCCGCACGCCACCGCGTCGCCGCCGCGGGCCGGCGCCCGCGCTCCCAGATCGCGCCGCTGATCGCCGACCGCCGCCAGATACGCCAATGGAAGGCCCGCTCGCGCGCCTTCGACGACCAGCGCAGCAACGTCATCCTCGACCCGCTCGCCCTCGTCCACCTGCGCCACCGGCGCATCCGGCGTTGGGCGTGGGCGCTCGCCGCCGCGCTGCTAGCCTTCGGAGCGACGGCCGCGATGTACTGGCCGATCCTGCGCCACGCGTTCTCCGACGCCTCGATGCTCTCGACGCGGCTGCTGCCGACATCCGCGACGTTCCGCCAGCTCGCCGAGGCCGCCACGACGCCATGGGTCTACGGCGTCGGCACCGGCGTCCCCGCCCCGCCGTCGCCGTGGCTGCTCGTGCTCATGGCCGCGTCCGTGCTCACTGGCGGCCACGTCGCCGCGGCGCTCGCCCTCGTCTTCTTCCTGTCCGCGCCCGCCGGCGTCCTGTCGTTCTGGGCGCTCGCCGGCGTCGTCACCCGATCCAACCCGATCCGCGTCGCCTCCGCGCTGTGCTGGTACGGCCTGTCGCTCGCCTTCGGCCTGTACGACACGGCGAACCTGCCGATGCTCACCGTCATGACGTTCCTGCCGGCCGCGCTCGCGCTGTCGTTCAAGGCCGTCGGCATGTACCGCACCGAGGACCCCGTCAACCCGCGCTCGTCGGTGCAGGCCGCCGCAGCCGCCGCGCTGCTGTTCATCCCGGCCGTCGCCGCCGAGCCGCAGCTGCTGCTCGCGCTCGTCGTCATCTTCGTCGCGTTCCTCGTCTTCGTGCGCCGCCACCGGCTCATGCTGCTGCTCATCCCGCTGCCCGCCGCGTTCGCGCTTGCCCCGACGCTCGTCAACGCGGTGCGCTACGCCGGCGACGGCATGTGGCGCCAGCTGTTCGGCGACGTCATGGTCCCGACGCGCCCCGTCAACGGCGAGCCCGAGGCGATCGGGCTGACGACGATGGTGTGGCGCGCCTTCGGCCTCGAGGCCGCGCCGTCATGGCCGGCGATGCTCTCGTGCGCCGACCCCCTGCGCACGCTGATCGTGCTGTGCTGCGCCGTATGCGCCGTCATCGCGCTGCTCACGCTGCTGCGCCCCGGCATGCTGCGCCCATGCCGCATCCTGTGGACGGTGACGCTGTGCGGCCTCATGCTCGCCGTCACCTCCGCCGTTGTCGTCATCGCCGTCACGCCTGACGGCGCGGCCGCCGGATCGGTGCTGCCGGGCGTCGCGCTCGCCGCGTGCGGCATGCTCGCCTGCGTGGCGATGGCGGCCGGCCCGGGCGTCACGCCCTTCCACCGTCTCGTGACCGACCACACGCGACGCTTCGGCGCGACGACGCTCGTGCAGGGCGCCGTCACGCTGTTCCTGACGGCGATGACGGCCGTGTGCCTGCTGTTCGGCGTCCAGACGGCCAACGCCGGAGGCGTCGCCATCGCCGGATCCGGCCTGCCGATGGTCGCCCAGGACTATCTGGCGCAGGACCCCGGCCGGCGCGTGCTCGCGCTGGCCGCCACGAACGCCGACACCGTCGCCTACACGGCGATGCGCACCGGGCGCGGCGATCTGATCGACAGCTCCGCCGCATGGCGTGTCAGCCGCGCCTTCGGCCACGAGGAGCACACCGACGACGAACAGCTCGCCCACATCGCCGCCCGGCTGCTCGCCAACAGCGACAACGACGCGATACGCCAGCTGTCCGACCTCGGCTTCGGCGGCATCTACGTCGTCACCGACGAGGGGCGCGACCTGAGCGCGCGCGCAGGCGAACAGCTTCAGGCGAACGTGACCGCATCCCAGGGCACGCAGGAGGTCGTCAGCAACGCGCAGGGCACGTACTACCGGCTCACGCTCGACGCGACGGCCGGACAGCACATCGACACGGACGCCCAGCTGCGCATGGAGACGAGCCCCTGGCGCACCGCATGGCTGTGGTGCCTCGCGATCCTCGTCGCGATCTACGGCATCATCGCGATACCACGCAGCCACGGCATCAGCAAGGAGGATCAGCAATGAGCGAGGAACCGAACCGTCTCGACGACTTCGCGCACCGCACGCGCACCGTCGTGACGACGGCCGTGACGAGCGTCGCCGTCATCGCGCTGTTCGCCGCGCTGACGGTCGTGCCGCCCCGCTCCGGCGCGCACGACGCGCCCACGGTCGCCGACGCATCCGTCTCCGAACAGGCCAGCGCCCAGCAGACGCTGCGCTACTGCCCGGCCGCGATGACGATCGCCGACACGGAATCCTACGGCGACGAGGAGTTCCACACCTCGACCGGCGACCTCGCCTCGGCCCGCCGCTACGCGGCCTTCGGCTCGGTCTTCCACGCCCAAGCCGACGCGCTCGGCGCCGGGGACGCGACGGACGGTCTCGTCCTCGAAGGGGCGGACGGCAAGGACGACGCCGACGTCTTCATCGCCGGCCAGGACAAGAACGACGACGCCACGATGCTCGACACGCGGCTGCTGAGCGCAACCGACGGCACCGGCTCGGCCGGCGCAGTCGCCTCATGGGCGACGACCGGCGACATCACCGGCATAGCCGCCGCCTCCTGCGTGACGCCCGCCCTCACCCAACGCTTCCTCGTGCCCAGCACGACGACCGGCAACACACAGCAGCTCGTCGTCGCCAACCCCGCCGACAAGCCCACCAGCGTCGACATCGCGATCTGGGGCGTCAAAGGAGGCAGGATCACGCCGGCCACGTCGTCCATCCTCACCGTCGGCGCCGACGGTGAGGATGACATGCTGCTCAACGCGGCCGCACCCGACGAGCAGGGACTCTACGTAGAGGTCACCAGCCACGACGCGCCGGTCGGCGCCGTCGTACGCTCCAGCGCGATGGACGGTCTGACGCCGCACGGCAACGACTACGTGACGCCGCTGCCCCAGGCCGCCACGACGCAGACGATCATGCTTCCCGACGCCGACGCCTCGACGACGCTGAGCGCCTACGCCGACAAGGACGCCACCGTCACGTTGTCGTGGATGAGCGACCACGGCCTGGTCGACCTCGGCCGCCTCGACGTCCGCGGCGGCAAGGTCGCGCTCAAGGAACTCAAGGACCGGCCCAAGGACGCCCACGCGATCCTCGCGCAAAGCGACGCCCCCTGCTCGATCACCGCCCAAAGCGCCGTCGAAGGCGCCGACGGGCGACGCGACTACGCCGTCATCGACGCGCACACCGCCTACGCGCAGTCCGCGCTCGCATTGCCGGCCGGCATCGACGCGACGCTCGCGATCGCCAACATGGGCGAGGGGCGTGCGACGGTCACCTTCACCGGCTACGACGCACACGGCGAGGAGACCGGCACCAGACAGGTCAAGGTGGACGCCGATTCGTCGACGACCCTCGACGCCGACGACCTCGGCAAGGACGTCGCCGCGATCCGTGTCGACGACGCCGACCCGGCGATCGTCTGGGGCGCGTTCGTGACGAACGCGAAGCTGCGCGACGCGAAGACTGCGGCGCTCGCCTACGTGCCGGCGACGAGCCTCGCCGTGCCGCGCCAGCTTGTGCACGCCTTCAACGATCCGGGCATCGTGCGCTGAGCGGCCGTCACAGGCCGAAGTCGGGGTCGATCTCGTCGGGGCGCCGACCGTAGAGCTCGGCGATCGACGCGACGATCTCGTCTCGAATCGCCAGCTGCAGGTCGGTGCGGTTCGCCGCATGTGTCTGGATCGGCAGCCGGTACAGCACGATGCGCGCCGGACTGCCATGCTCGGCGGGGAAGGCCTGCGAGCACAGCCGCGGCTCGGACTCCCACGGCGCCGGCGACGACGGCGGCACATCCTCGACGGCGAACTGCAACGGCCGCACAAGCTCCGGCCACGCGGCCGACAGACGCCGGATCTGCGCGACGACGAGATCGTCGAAGAGACCGGAGCGCGTACGGTAGCGCGGCAGACGCGTGCCGAACATCGGCGTGCGCATCCCGCGGCCATGGCGGTTGCGATACACTTTGGCGTTCCAAGGAAGCTGGGTCATGGCCTCCACTGTAGGCCGACCGCCCCACAGGCCGCGCCCATCGCGCAGGCACGGTAGGATACAAGGATGGTCAGGAACAGGAACGGGGAAGTGATGAGGATGACCGAACCCAACATTGCCGACAGCGCCGCCGTGGACGTCGACGCGCTGTGCCGACGCATGCGCGTCGCCGCCTTCGACCTCGACGGCACGCTCGCACGCTCGAAGAAGCCGATGCACGCCGACATCGCGCAGGCGCTGAGCGAACTGACGACGCTGCTCCCGGTCGCCATCGTCTCCGGCGGCGTCATGCCGCTCATCGAAAGCCAGGTCACCGACATGCTCGCCTCCGGCGCCGACCGCGCCAACCTGCATCTCATGCCCACGACCGGCACACGCTACTACCGCTGGGACGGCGCCGCATGGACGAAGGTCTACGAACGCGACCTGAGCGCGGCCGACCGCGCCGCCGCCATCGCATCCCTCGAACGCCGCGCACGCGAACAGGGCATCTGGACTGACCACGGCTGGGGACCCATCATCGAGGACCGCGGCAGCCAGATTACCTACTCCGCGCTCGGCCAGCAGGCCCCCGTCGAAGCCAAGGAGCGCTGGGACCCCGACAACACGAAGAAGAACCGCCTCGCCGAAGCCGTCCAGCGCGACCTGCCCAACCTCAAGGTACGCTCCGGCGGCTCCACCAGCGTCGACATCTCCGCGCGCGACATCGACAAGGCCTACGCCGTACGCGAACTCGCCCACGCCACCGGCGTCGACGTCGGCTCGATCGCCTTCATCGGCGACCGCATGGACCCCGACGGCAACGACTACCCGGCCGCCGCCGCCGGCACAATCGCCATCCGCGTCACCGGCCCCGAAGCCACGCTGCGCCTCATCGACGCCATCAACATGCGCCTGCGCCACTGAACGGCGACCCGACCCCGGGACACGAGACAGGACCCACGATGCGCATGACGGGCACCACGGCACGACACGCCGCCGCCACATGGCGACAGCTGCGCGACATCCTGCTGCCACGCGGATGCGCCGGCTGCGGGCGCCCCGACGCCATCCTGTGCGACCAATGCGCCCGCGCACTGCACGACCCCACCGCCTTCACGCTGCCACAGGCCGCCGCCGGACACGGCGTCGCCTGCGGCACCTACCACGGCGCCATCCGACACGCCATCCTCTCATGGAAGGACCACGGCGACGCCGAAGCCGACCAGCCACTCGCCGACGCCCTCACCGACCTCTTCGACACGGTCGCCGCGCCGCTTCTCGCCACCCTCAACCCCGCGCCGACCGGCGTCGGCATCATACCGGCGCCCTCATCGCCACGCTCCATACGCCGCCGCGGACGACGCCACCTCGACCCGCTCGCCGACATGCTCGCCGCGCACTGCCGCAGCCACGGCCTGCCCGACACCTGCACGCTGCCGATGCTGCAGGTGCGCGCCGTTCACGGCAAATCCGTCCAGACCCACGGCGCACGCGACCGCATGCGCCGCATCCACGGCCACATCGCCGTCGACGACGCCATACGCCCGCCCGCACCCGGCACGCCGCTCATCCTGCTCGACGACATCGTCACGACCGGGGCGACGATCGGCGCCTGCGCCGACGCGCTCGCCGACGCCGGCCACGATGTGCTCACCGCGCTCGCGCTCGCCTACACGCCGCCGAAGGCCATCGACGAAGACGACGGCACCGCCGTCGAAGACGCGCGGGGGCATCCCGGGGAGCGGCGGTGGTGACGACGTCCGGATATGCGGAGCGGGGCGCAGACCTGATGTCCGCGCCCCGCTCCGCATATGACGGGGTTCCGTGGGATCACTGGCCGTCGTAGGCGGCCTCCGTGTTCCTCCCCGTCGCCGTCTCCTGACGCGGCTGCGGCTCGGGAGGCCTCACCGGCAATGTAATCTCGAAGTCGACGCCGCGCGGGTCGTCGACGACCTGGACGGTGCCGCCGTGCAGCTTCGCCGCCCACCGCGCGATCGACAGGCCGAGGCCGGTGCCGCCGGACTCGGTGCCGGGGCCGGACGTCCCCTTGACGAAACGGCGGAAGATGTCGTCGCGCACCTCCTTGGGGATGTCCGAGCCGAAGTTGACGACGTTGATGATCACCGTGTCGCCGTGCTCGCCGGCGTGCGCCTCGACGAGCACGGCCGTGTCGTCGCGAGAATGCTTGAGCGCGTTCGCGATGATGTTCGTCAGCAGCTGGCGCAGCCTCGCCTCGTCTCCTTCGACGACGAGGTCGTCGGGGACGCGTTGCTCGATCGTGTGCCCATGGCCGGCGTCGGCGTATTCGAGCGGGCCGACGGTCTCGTCGATGAGCTCGGCGACGTTGAGGCGTTCAAGGACGAGGCTCGAGGCGCCGGCCTCGACGCGCGACATGTCGAGCAGGAAGGAGATGAAGTCGGACAGGCGATGCGTCTGCTTGAGGATGTTCTCCATGTTCGCCGGCGTGGGCTCGACGACGCCGTCGGCCATGTTCTCGACCATCGCCTGCAGCGCCGAGACCGGCGTGCGCAGCTCATGGCTCACGTTCGCGATCATGTCGCGGCGCATCTGGTCGGCGTGCTCGAGCTCCTCGGCCATCACGTTGAAGGACCTTGCGAGCTGTCCGATCTCGTCGTTCGTGCTTTTGCGCAGGCGCACGCGTGCGGAGTAGTCGCCTTGGGCCATCGATTCGGCGGCGTCGCGCATCTGCCGAAGCGGGCGTGTGAAGCTGCGCGACGTGCAGTACATGAAGATCAGCGTGATGGTGATCGTCAGCGGCATCGCCATCCAACTGTTGATGCCGATGATGTCGAGCATCCATGCGATGAGGAAGGCGAGGACGGTCGTGATCGCGATCAGCACGCTCAGTTCGGCGCACAGCGAGGAGAACAAGCGGGGGCGCTTGCCGTCCTTCCCGGACCGCGCGCGCCCCATCGATGCCGTAGGATTCTCGTGCTTCATCACTGTTCCGGAGGCTCGAAGGCATAGCCCACGCCGTGCACTGTCCGGATCGTCGCGGCGCCGAGCTTGTGCCGCAGCGCCTTGACATGCGAATCGACGGTGCGCGTGCCGGAGGCGTCCACCCAGTCCCACACCTCCTCGAGCAGTTGCTCGCGCGTGAGCACCGACTTCGGTTTGCGCGCGAGCGTCGTCAGCAGATCGAACTCGGTTGGCGTCAGATGCACGGTCTCGCCGTCGAGCGTCACGCGGCGCGTCGCCGGGTCGATGACGAGCGAGCCGAAGTCGAGGATCTTCTCATGCTCCGATTTGCTCGCGATGACCTTCGCGCGCTCGACCCGGCGCAGCAGCGCCTTGGCACGGGCGACAAGCTCGCGCATCGAGAACGGCTTGGTCATGTAGTCGTCGGCGCCGGCGCCGAGCCCGATGATGACGTCGGACTCGGCGTCGCGCGCCGTGAGCATGAGCACCGGCACCGGGCGCTGCGCGACGATGTGCTTCGTCGCCTCGATGCCGTCCATGCCCGGAAGCATGACGTCCATGACGACCAGATCGGGACGCAGTTGGGCGGCCGCCTTCACGGCGCTGATGCCGTCCGAAGCGATGCGGGCCCTCCAGCCTTCGGCGATGAGCCGTTGCGCGATGGCGGTGGCGAGCGTCGGCTCGTCCTCCACGACGAGAATCGTGTAGGCAGACGGCATCTGTGCGTGTGCGACCATAATCACCAGTCCTTGGTTTTGTCGGTTCAGTTGTTCTCGGGGACGAGGAACACGACGCCGAGCGCCGGCACCGTGATGCGCGTCGACCATTCACGCGAATGGTACGCGCCGGCGTTCGCCTCGATGTCCGTGTTGTGGATGTCTGAGCCGCCGTACTTCTTGTCGTCGGTCGTCAGGACCTCCTTCCAGCGGCCGCCGAGGGGCAGCGCGACCTGGTAGTCGGCCCACGCGGTGCCCGAGAAGTTGACGACGACGACCATGCGTTCGCCGTGGGCGCCGATGCGCTCGAAGCTCAGCGTGTTGTGGTCGGCGTCGTCGCTCGTCAGCCACTGGAAGCCGTCGGGCGTGAAGTCCTGGCTCCACAGCGCCGGCGAATCCTTGTACAGCTTGTTGAGGTCGGCGACGAGCGCCTGCACGCCGCTGTGGTCCGGCCAGTTGAGGCAGTCCCAGTCGAGCTGACTGTTGTAGTCCCATTCTCCGTACTGCGCGAGTTCGTTGCCCATGAAGGTCAGGTTCTTGCCCGGATGCGCCCACTGGTAGGCGAACAGCGAGCGGACGCCCGCGTAGCGCTGCCAGTCGTCGCCCGGCATCTTGCCGAACAGCGAGCCCTTGCCGTAGACGACCTCGTCATGGCTGATCGGCAGCACATAATGCTCCGAATACGCGTAGACCATCGAGAACGTGATCTCGTTGTGGTGCCACTTGCGGTTGATCGGCTGCTCGTGCAGGTACTCGAGCGTGTCGTGCATCCAGCCCATGTTCCACTTGAGCCCGTAGCCGAGGCCACCCTGGCTGGTCGGCGCCGTGACGCCCGGATACGCGGTCGACTCCTCGGCGATCATCATGACGCCCGGGTTGTTCTTGTACGCGGTGGCGTTCGCCTCCTTGATGAAGTCGATCGCCTCGAGGTTCTCGCGGCCGCCGAACTTGTTCGGATGCCACTGGCCCGGCTCGCGGCTGTAGTCGAGGTAGAGCATCGAGGAGACCGCGTCCACGCGCAGGCCGTCCATATGGTATTCGTCGAGCCAGAAGCATGCGTCGGCGACGAGGAAGTTGCGCACCTCGCGACGGCCGAAGTTGAAGATGTAGGTGCCCCAGTCTGGATGCTCGCCGCGCGTCGGGTCGGGATCCTCGTACAGCGGCGTGCCGTCGAAGCGGCCCAGCGCGAACGCGTCCTTCGGGAAATGCGCCGGGACCCAGTCCATGATGACGCCGATGCCGGCCTCATGGAGGCGCTCGACGAGGTACTTGAAGTCGTCCGGGCCGCCGAGGCGCGAATCCACGGCGTAGTAGCCGGTGACCTGATAGCCCCACGAACCGGCGAAGGGATACTCCTCGAGCGGCATGAACTCCACATGCGTGAACCCGAGCTTCTGGACATAAGGTACGAGCTTGTCGGCGAGCTCGCGGTAGTCGTGCACGTCCTTGCGCCAGCTGTTGGCGTGCACCTCGTAGATGCTCACCGGACCCTGATGCGGATCGGACTCGGCGCGCCGCTTCATCCAGTCGCCGTCGCCCCATTCGTGCGTGGAGTCGACGACGATCGAACCGGTGCGCGGGGGCACCTCGTGCGAGCGCTCCATCGGGTCGGCCTTCATCTCCCAGTTGTTGTAGGCGTTGAGGATATGGAACTTGTAGATCTCGCCGGCCTCGACGCCCGGGACGAAGAGCTCCCAGACGCCCGACGAACCGAGCTCGCGCATCGCGTGGCACGTGCCGTCCCAGCCGTTGAAGTCGCCGACGACCTGCACGGCGTGCGCGTTCGGCGCCCACACGGTGAACGCGGTGCCGACGACGCGCTCGCCCCTCGTGCCGTCGTTGCCGCCGAGCGGGTCGTCGTAGCGGCGCACGTGGGCGCCCATGGCCTCCCACAGGCGTTCGTGGCGTCCCTCGCCGAACAGGTAGAGGTCCATGTCGCCGATCGTCGGCAGATAGCGGTAGGGGTCGTTCTCGACGACGGTCGTGCCGTCGGCGCGCACGGTGCGGATGCGGTAGTCGGGGACGCCGCGGCCGTCCTTCGTCCTCACGGCCGGCACGAGCGCGACGAAGACGCCGTTATGCTCGTGCTTCATCGCGTATTCACCGTCGGCGGTGACGATCGTGACGGACTGCGCGCCCGGGCGCAGCACGCGGATCGTGCAGGTGTCGGGGAACTCGGCGGCGCCCAGATGCGCGCCGAGGATCTCGTGGGGGTTGTAGAACGCGCCCTTGCTGACCTCGTCCAGCTGATCGCCGTTGACGGGGACGAGGGCTTTCTCGTTGAATGTGAAGTTTGTCATGTATCCGAGAATACGCATGTTTTCCCGGCGGCACGAGCAGATTCGCGGTTTTGCCCATCTTTTTTTCCAATCTTCCACTAAGTCCACACAAAATGACATAATTATATGCGTTTCTGTTTTTTCTCACGGAGGATTCATGGGCTACAAGGTCGGCGATATGGTCGTGTACCCGCGTCACGGCGCGGCGAAGATTGAGGCCATTACCGAACGGACTGTTAAGGGCGTGACGCGTGAGTATCTCAAGCTTTCGGTGCTTTCCTCCGATGACCTTGAGATCTTCGTGCCCGTCGACAACGTGAAGAAGGTCGGCGTGCGCGACATCGTGGACGGCGACGAGGTGGCGAAGGTGTTCGAGATCCTGCGCACGCCGATCATCGAGAAGGAGATGAACTGGTCGCGCAGGTACAAGCTCAACGTCGAGAAGATCTCGACCGGCGACGTCAACAAGATCGCCGAGGTCGTGCGCGACCTGGCGCAGCGCGACGTCGACGAGCACGGGCTGTCCGCCGGCGAGAAGCGCATGCTGACGAAGGCGCGCAGCATCCTGACCTCGGAGATCGCGTTGTCGGAGAAGATCGAGGAGGAGGAGGCGCAGCGCCTGCTCGACGTCAACCTCGGCTACAGCGACCCGCAGCCCGGCGACGACGGGCATCACACGCAGGCCCCCGAGGAGCCGGCGTCCGAGACGCTCGCGCGCCTCGAGGCCGAGAACAAGAAGACGAAGAAGAAGTGAGCGCCGAGCTGCGCTGCGGGCTGGGCTTCGACGCGCACCGCTTCTCCTGCGACGCCGGCCGTCCGCTGTTCCTCGCGACGCTGCGCTGGGACGGCGCCGGCGTCGATGGCGACTCGGACGGCGACGTGGCGGTGCATGCGCTCATCGACGCGCTGCTCGCCGCGGCCGGTCTGGGCGACATCGGTACATTGTTCGGCGTGGGCGCCGCGTCGCGAGGCGCCGGCATGCACGGCGACATGATGCTCGCCGAGACGGTGCGGCACCTGCGTGAGAACGGCTGCGCCCCGTCCAGCGCGTCGGTGACCGTCGTCGGCAACCGCCCGAAGATCGGTCCGCGCCGACGGCAGGCCGAGGATGCGATGTCCGCGATCTGCGGCTGCCGGGTCGCACTGACGGCGACGACGACGGACGGCATGGGCTTCACCGGCCGGGGCGAGGGCCTTGCGGCGATCGCGACGGCGCTCGTGGACGTCGGCGGCCGCGACTGAGCGTTCCGCGGACGGCGGGAATCGCAGCGGCGCATACGAAAGGGGCCGCACCTCCATCCATATGTGGGGTGCGGCCCCTTTCGCATGCCGCATGTCCCGCCGCGCACGTCGCGGGAAGAGACGCTCAGCCGCGACGGCGCAGCGCCTCGACGCCCTTCGCGATGCCCCAGAACAGCGTCGACAGCGTCACGATGACGAAGCTCGGGGGAGCGGGGAACATCGCCGCGAGGACGAGGCCTCCCCAGATCGAGACGAGGCACAGCGCCGTCGAGGCGACGATCGCGCGCAGCGGCGTCGTCGTCACGACGGTGGCGGTCGCGGCCGGCGTGACGACGAGCGCGAAGATCAGCAGCGTGCCGACGGCCGGCACGGCGATCGTGATGACGCCGGCGAGGACCGCCATGAACAGCGCGTTCATGACGCCGATCGGCACGCCCTTGGCCTGGGCGACCTGCTCGTCGAGCGAGCTGAACAGCAGCGGGCGGTAGATGACCGCCATCACGACGAGCAGCACGATGTCGAAGATCGCGAAGCCGACGATCTGGTCGTCGGTGATCGTCAGGATCGAGCCGAAGAGGATCGACTGCAGCTGCTGCGAGGCGGAGCTCGACATGCGCGCGAAGAACAGGCCCAGACCGGTCGCGAAGGCGAGGACGGTGCCGGTGGCGATCTCACGCTCCGAGGCGCGCTTGCCGAGCGCGGCGATGACGAGCGCGCCGGCGAGTGCGAAGCCGCCGAGGCCGACGGCGACCGGCAGGCCCAGCAGCACGGCGCCGGTCGCTCCCGGCAGGCCGATGTGCGCGATCGCGTGCGCGGCGAAGGTCGAATGCCTCGCGATCGTGAAGTAGCCGACGGCGCCGGCCGCCGCGGCGATGCACAGCCCGGCGAGGAACGCGTTGACCATGAACGGCGTCGTCAGCGTCGTCGTCCATTCGGGGTCGAAGGTGAAGGGATTCATCGCGTCGCTCCTCCATCGGTCTGCGGGCGTGCGCCGGCATGCCCGTGATGGTGGAAGCGCGCTACCTCGTCGGCGTCGTGCATGTCGCATCCGCCCGGCTCGGCCATGTTCGGCGTGACGAACATGGCGCCCTGCGGCGTCGTCACGACCTGCACCTTCGTGCCGTACAGATGGGTGAGCAGCTTCGAGTCGAGCACGTCGTTGAGCCGTGCGTAGTGCGGGTGGCCGTCGAGCAGGTAGACGGCGCCGGTGAGGATCGGCAGCAGCATGTTGAGGTCGTGGGCGACGATCTGGATCGACATGCCGAGCTCGGTGTTGAGCCTCGACAGGATCTGCACCGTCGTACGCTGGCTCGCCAGGTCGAGGTTGGCGAGCGGCTCGTCGAGCATCAGCAGCTCGGGGTTGCTCACAAGCGCCTGCGCGATCGCGACGCGCTGGCGCAGGCCGCCGGAAAGCTCCGAAAGCCGCAGCTTCGCCTTGTCGGCGATGCCGATGAACTCCATCGCCTCGTGCGCCTTCGCCCGCTGGCGGCGCGTCACCGGATGGAAGCCGAAGCGCGTGCCGGTCAGCCCCAGCAGCACCGACTGCTCGGCGGTCAGGCTCGAGTCGATGTCGTTCGTGTAGCTCTGCGGCACGTAGCCGATGCGCGCGTTGTCCTCGCCCGGAGCGGCGCCGAGCACCCGCATCGTGCCGTGGGAGAGCGGTATCACCCCCAGCTCCGCCTTCATCAGCGTCGTCTTGCCGGCGCCGTTGGTGCCGACGATCGCCGTGACGGTACCTCTCGGGATCGTGAAGGTGCCGTGGCTCCAGATCGTGGTCCCGCCGCGTTTGACGGCGATGTCGCGGCATTCGACGCTCGGACCGCGCCTCTCGGACGCGTCAGACTGTTGCATTGCGGTTCCTTTCCGCCGATTGGACGCGACCAGTATCGCAATCGCTATTGACAATGATTCTCAATAACGACGGATGGCGTCGGCGGCCGTCCGTGATCGCCGAAGGCGGCGGACGGCCGCCGACATGACCCGTTCGGACTCAGTCGTCGCCTTCATTGACGGCGCGGTCCTGCTCGGTGTTGCCGTCGTTCGCGGCGTCGCCGGATTCGTCGGTCGGGCAGTCCTTCGCCGAATCCCGGCACGTGTCCATGTCCTGTTCGACGGCGTCGAACAGCGCCCCGATCCATGCCGTCAGATCGGCGTAGTCGGGCGGCATCTGCTCGGTGACGTCGAGCACCGGCATCTTCTCCTTGCGCGCGATGTCGACGAAGCCCTGCGTCGTCTCGTTCTGCTCCTGCGGGTTGTTGACGAGCAGACGTACGCCGTCGTCGCTGAGAAGCCTGCGGAAGTCGCGCACGTCGGCCGCGGCCGGCTCCGCCTCGGACGCCATCGCGCGCGCGTAGCCGGCGGGCGTCTTGTCCTCGAAGCCCATGTCGTTCATCAGGTAATAGGCGACCGATTCGGTCGCCGCGTAGGTGAGGTCGTCGTGCTCCTTGCCGAAGGCCTCGATGCGCTTCTCGAGCGCGTCCTCCTTCTTCTTCCACGTCTCGAGGTTGGCGTCGAAGGACTTCGCGTCCTGCCCGCGCAGCCGCGCGAAGGTCTCCCTGAGCGCGTCGGCCATCGCGTAGCGCGCGTCGCGGGAGAACCACAGATGGGGGTTGTCGCCGTCCATCGCGCCGACGATGTCGGCGGCGGACACGACTGTCGTCGTCGACGGCAGGTTCTTGCTCGCCCAGTCGTCGTATCCGGCGCCGTTGACGACGACGACGTCGGCGGCGTGCAATGTCTTCACGTCCTTGGCGGTGGGCTCGAAGTCGTGGGCGTCCGCCGTCGTCGACGACAGGATCGACGTGACCTTCGCGTCGTCGCCGCCGATCTGCGCGGCGAGCGAACCCCACTGGTTGAGCGAGGCGACGACGGTGAGCGGCCCGGATGAGGCCGAGGCGGAGGCGGTGGGGGATGCGTCGTCGGCGACGACGTGGCCGCATCCGGCGAGCGTGGCCGCGAGCGCGAGCGCGACGAGGGATGCGGCGGCCGCCCGCAGACGGTATGACGAGGTTCGTATGCCCATGAGCGATGGTTCCTTTGCGTAAGACCGTCGCCGCGCCATGTGCGCCGGACGCGTCGCGCGGCACGCATTGGCGCGCCGGTATCGTACGATACGGCAAGGCACATCGTTCCACGGCAACGAAGGGGGTTTCCTCATGGCAATGATACTCGACGGCAAGGCGGTGGCCTCCCAGGTGAAGGAGGATTTGGCACAGCGCGTACGCGCGCTGCGTGCGCGCGGCGTCACACCCGGACTCGGCACCGTGCTCGTCGGCGACGACCCCGGCTCGCTCAAGTACGTCGCCGGCAAGCACCGCGACTGCCAGGAGGTCGGTATCGCATCGATTCGCCACGAGCTGCCCGCCGACGCGAGCCAGGAGGAGCTGCTCGACGTCATCGCCGAGCTCAACGCCGATCGGGCGTGCACCGGCTACATCGTGCAGCTGCCGCTGCCCGAGGGTGTCGACCAGAACGCCGTCATCGACGCGATCGACCCGGCGAAGGACGCCGACGGCATGCATCCGTACAACCTCGGCGAGCTCGTGCTGCACACGCGCGGCGAGCTGACGACGCCGCTGCCGTGCACGCCGAGCGGCGTGCTCGCGCTGCTCGCGCACTACGGCATCGACCTCGACGGACGCCGTGTGTGCGTGCTCGGGCGCGGCATCACGATCGGCAGGACGATCGGGCTCATGCTCACGCGCGCCGACGTGAACGCGACCGTCACGCTGTGCCACACCGGCACGAAGGACGTCGCCGCGCACATGCGCGAGGCCGACGTCATCGTCGCCGCGGTCGGCCGCGCCGGTTTCGTTCGCCCCGAGGACATCCGCCCCGGCGCCGTGCTCGTCGACGTCGGCGTCTCGCGGCTGCCCGGCGCCGACGGCCGCATGCGCGTCCACGGCGACGTCGACCACGGCTGCTACGCGATCGCCGGTGCATACACGCCCAACCCGGGCGGCGTCGGGCCGATGACGCGCGCGATGCTGCTGCGCAACGTCGTCGAGATGGCCGAGCGCGCCGCCGCGGAATAACGGGGCGCCGTCGTCTGTTGGACAAGGTGGACGGACGCGACACGCCCGAAATGCTGCATGCGGTTTTGGGCATGGCTCGCGATAGTCTTGTCTAACGGTCGCACGCGCGCATGATGCGCGCGCCGACTGTGCCTGCGGCCGGGGCCACGGCTCCCGCGCCGCAGCCGATAACTGAAGAACGATTACTATCCATCCACTATTTTGTAAGAACCACATTAATGGCAGAAAACAATAAGGAAGTCGAAAAGGTTGCCATCAACGATATCGGCACCGTCGATGACTTCATCAAGGCAGTCGATTCCACCATCAAGAACTTCGACGATGGTGATCTGGTTGAGGGCACGGTCGTCAAGGTCGACCACGATGAGGTCCTCCTGGACATCGGCTACAAGACCGAGGGTGTGATCCCCTCCCGCGAGCTTTCCATCAAGAAGGACGTCGATCCGGATGAGGTCGTCAAGGTCGGCGACACCATCGAGGCCCTTGTCGTCACCAAGGAGGACAAGGAAGGACGTCTGATCCTGTCGAAGAAGCGCGCGCAGTACGAGCGTGCGTGGGGCGACATCGAGAAGATCAAGGAAGACGACGGCGTCGTCGAGGGCACCGTCATCGAAGCCGTCAAGGGCGGCCTCATCGTGGACATCGGCCTGCGCGGCTTCCTGCCGGCGTCGCTCGTCGAGATGCGCCGCGTGCGCGACCTCTCGCCGTACATCGGCCAGAAGATCAAGGCGAAGATCCTCGAGCTCGACAAGAACCGCAACAACGTCGTCCTGTCGCGTCGCCAGTACCTCGAGGAGACCCAGTCCGAGGTGCGCGAGACCTTCCTCTCGCAGCTCAAGAAGGGTCAGATCCGCGAAGGCGTCGTCTCGTCGATCGTCAACTTCGGCGCGTTCGTCGACCTCGGCGGCGTCGACGGCCTCATCCACGTCTCCGAGCTGTCCTGGAAGCACATCGACCACCCGTCCGAGGTCGTCAAGGTCGGCGACAAGGTCACCGTCGAGGTGCTCGACGTCGACCTCGACCGCGAGCGCATCTCGCTGTCGCTCAAGGCGACGCAGGAGGATCCGTGGCAGCGCTTCGCCCGCACCCACGTGCCGGGCCAGATCGTGCGCGGCAAGGTCACGAAGATCGTCCAGTTCGGCGTCTTCATCTCCGTCGAGGACGGCATCGAGGGCCTCGTGCACATCTCGGAGCTCGCGAACCGCCACGTCGAGAACCCGGAGACCGTCGTCAAGCCGGGCGAAGAGGTCTTCGTCAAGGTCATCGACGTCGATCTCGACCGTCGTCGCATCTCGCTGTCGCTCAAGCAGGCCAACGACTCCGTCGACCCGGCCTCCGAGGACTTCGATCCGGCGCTCTACGGCATGCCGGCCGAGTACGACGAGGAAGGCAACTACAAGTATCCGGAAGGATTCGACCCGAACACCAACGAGTGGATCGCCGGTTACGAGAAGCAGCGCGAGGAATGGGAATCCCAGTACGCCGCCGCCCACGACCTGTGGGAGCAGCACAAGGAGTTCGTCGCCAAGGAGCTCGAGAACGCCGAGGCCTCGGCCGCCGAGGACGGCCAGAACGCCCCGAAGGAAGAGAAGGTCGAGGAGATCTCGAACTACTCCTCCGATTCCGAGTCCAACGGCACCCTCGCCGATTCCGATCAGCTCGCCGCCCTGCGTGAGCAGCTGCTGAACGAGAAGAAGTGAGCCGCTGAGCCCTAGGGCTTTCGACTGAGGGGGCGTCGTGCGCATGTGAGCGCGCGACGCCCCCTTGTTTTCCGTCGACGCGTCCGGCGCCGCGTCGGTTGACACGCCGATGCGGGCGCGCCTACGATGTGGACGTCAATGACCGGACGAGGAAGGACGCGCATATGCAGGGGGAGAGCGGACGACGCTTCGTACGCGTCGGACTGACCGGCGGCATCGCCGCCGGCAAGAGCACCGTCGCGGCGCGCATGGCCGCCGACGGCGCCGACGTCATCGACTACGACTTCCTCGCGCATATCCTGCAGGAGCCGTGCTCGCCGATCATCGCGCCGCTCGCCGAGGCCTTCGGCACCGACGTCGTCGGCGCCGAAGGCGGCATCGACAGGAAGGTGCTGGCGGAGCGCGTGTTCGGCGCCGGCGCCGACGAGCATGCACTCGAGACACTCAACGGCATCATGCATCCGAACGTCTACGATCTGGCGCGCAACCGCGAGCGCAGCATCCTCGCGAGGGGAGGGAGGCGCGTCATCGTCCACGACGTGCCGCTGCTCGGCGAGGTCATGGATACGATTCCCTTCACGTTCGACTCGGTCGTCTGCGTCGTCGCGCCGGCCGACGAACGCGTCCGCCGTCTCGTCGCGACGCGCGGCATGACGCCGGAGCAGGCGCGTGTGCGCGTCAGGGGGCAGGGGGACGATGCGTCGCGGCTGCGCTACGCGGACGTCGTCATCGACGCGTCGCAGCCGATAGAACAGATGTTCGAATGTGTTGATAGGCTTGTCGCGGCATGGTTCGCCGACGGACAGCGGGAGTGAGGAACGTCATGGGATTCAACATCGAACGCACGAACAAGCCGTTCGTCGTCAAGTCGCCGTACAAGCCGTCCGGTGACCAGCCGCAGGCGATCGACGAGCTCGCCACGCGCATCGAGAACGGCGAGAACGACGTCGTGCTCATGGGTGCGACCGGCACCGGCAAGACGGCGACGACGGCGTGGCTCATCGAGCGTCTGCAGCGCCCGACGCTCATCATCGAGCCGAACAAGACGCTCGCCGCGCAGCTGTGCGCCGAGTTCCGCGAGCTCATGCCGGACAACGCCGTGAGCTACTTCGTCTCGTACTACGACTACTACCAGCCCGAGGCCTACATCCCGCAGACCGACACTTACATCGAGAAGGACTCGAACATCAACGACGACGTCGAGCGGCTGCGCCACGCGGCGACGGCGAACCTGCTCACGCGCCGCGACTGCGTCGTCATCGCGACCGTCTCGTGCATCTACGGACTGGGCACGCCGGAGGAGTACGCCGGGCGCATGCTGTTCCTCAAGCGCGGCCAGCAGATCGACCGCGACCGGCTGCTGCGGCTGTTCGTGGACATGCAGTACAAGCGCAACGACATCGCGTTCACCCGCGGCACCTTCCGCGTGCGCGGCGACACCGTCGAGATCATCCCGGTCTACGAGGAGCTCGCCGTGCGCATCGAGTTCTTCGGCGACGAGATCGACCGCATCTCGATGCTGCATCCACTCACCGGCGACGTCATCGGCGAGCAGGACGAGGTGCACATCTTCCCGGCCTCGCACTACGTCGCCGGCCCCGAACGCATGGAGAAGGCGATCGGGTCGATCCAGCGCGAGCTCGACGAACGCGTCGCCGAACTGCGCAAGCAGGGCAAGGAGCTCGAGGCGCAACGCCTGTCGATGCGCACGACCTACGACCTGGAGATGCTCTCCCAGGTGGGCGTGTGCTCCGGCGTCGAGAACTACTCGCGCCACTTCGACGGCCGCGCGCCCGGCACGCCGCCGCATACGCTGCTCGACTTCTTCCCCGACGACTTCCTGCTCGTCATCGACGAGTCCCATGTGACGGTGCCGCAGATCGGCGCGATGTACGAGGGCGACGCGAGCCGCAAGCGCACGCTCGTCGAGCACGGCTTCCGTCTGCCGTCGGCGATGGACAACCGCCCGCTCAAATGGCCCGAGTTCCTCGAACGCGTCGGACAGACCGTCTATCTGTCGGCGACGCCCGGCGACTACGAGCTCGGCCTGTCCGACGGCGTCGTCGAGCAGATCATCCGTCCGACCGGGCTCGTCGACCCGAAGGTCGAGGTGCGCCCGGTCGACGGCCAGATCGACGACCTGCTCGCTGAGATCAAGGACCGCGTCGCCAGGAACGAACGCGCGCTCGTGACGACGCTGACGAAGAAGATGGCCGAGGACCTCACCGACTACCTGCTCGAACGCGGCATCAAGGTCGAGTACCTGCATTCGGACGTCGACACGCTGCGGCGCGTCGAGCTGCTGCGCGAGCTGCGCGAGGGCAAGATCGACGTCATCGTCGGCATCAACCTGCTGCGCGAGGGCCTCGACCTGCCCGAGGTCTCGCTCGTCGCGATCCTCGACGCGGACAAGGAGGGCTTCCTGCGCTCCTACCGTTCGCTCATCCAGACGATCGGCCGCGCGGCGCGCAACGTCTCGGGCACCGTCATCATGTACGCGGACGGCATGACCGCGGCGATGAGCCGCGCAATCGGGGAGACCGAACGCCGCCGCGAGATCCAGATCGCCTACAACAAGGAGCACGGCATCGACCCCAAGCCGCTGATCAAGAAGATCAGCGACGTCAACGACATGCTCGCCAAGGAGGACGTGGACACGCAGACGCTGCTCGAGGGCGGCTACCGCAACGCCGGCAAGGCGGGCAACACGCATCTGGGCGTCCCCTCGCTCGACCCCGAGGAGGCCGATCGGCGCCACGAGGAGATCCTCAGGGCCGGGCTGCCGGCGCAGGACCTCGCCGACCTCATCCGCCAGCTGTCCGACCAGATGCACACGGCGGCCGAGCAGCTGCAGTTCGAGCTCGCCGCGAGGCTGCGCGACGAGATCCGCGACCTGAAGAAGGAGCTGCGCGCGATGACCGAGGCCAAGCGCTGAGCCGTGTTCCGCAGCCCCCACGGACGGGGCTGCGGGCCGCCGGCGTCGCCGACGTTCCGTAAGCTGGATGGCTATGGCAGAAACACCCGTCTCCTTCATGGTCGGCACGTACATCGTGCTCGCCGTCTTCTTCATCGTCGACCTGTTCATCCTCGGACGCCGCCCGCACGTGCCCTCGACGAGGGAATGCGTGCAGCACATCGCGTTCTTCGTCGCGATGGCGCTCATCTTCGGCGGCCTCATCTGGTGGGTCGCCGGCTCGAAGCCCGCGATCGAGTTCTACTCGGGCTGGCTCACCGAATACTCGCTGAGCATCGACAACCTCTTCGTGTTCGTCATCATCATGTCGAACTTCGCAGTACCCAAGAAGCTGCAGAAGTTCGTGCTGTCCGTCGGCATCACGATCGCGCTCGTGCTGCGCGGTCTGTTCATCCTCGTCGGCGCCGCGCTCGTGCAGCGCTTCACCTGGGTGTTCTTCATCTTCGGCGCGTTCCTGATCTACACGGCCGTCAAGGTCGCCCGCGGCGAGGACGACGACGAGGAGTTCCACGAGAACGCGCTCATCCGCATGCTGCGCAAAGTCAGCCACATCACCAACGAATACGACGGCGAGCGCCTGCGCGTCACGAAGGACGGCGTGAAGTACTGGACGCCGATGCTGTTCGTGTTCCTGACGATCGGCACTACCGACGTCATGTTCGCCTTCGACTCGATCCCGGCGATCTTCGGCCTGACGAAGGACCCCTTCATCGTCTTCACATCGAACGTCTTCGCGCTGCTGGGCCTGCAGCAGCTGTACTTCCTGCTTGGCGCGCTGCTCGACAAGCTCGTCTACCTGCCGGTCGGCCTGTCCGTCGTCCTCGGTTTCATCGGCGTCAAGCTCATCCTCGAGGCGCTGCACGGCAACACGCTGCCGTTCATCAACCACGGCCAGCCGCTGACGATGGTGCCCGAGGTGCCGACGTGGATGTCGCTCGCCGCCATCGTGCTCGCGATCGGCCTGTCCGCGCTGTTCAGCGTGCTCAAGATGCGCAGCCTCGAGAAGAGGCGGCCGTAGGGGCGCTGAGCGGTGTTATCGCTCACAAGAAAAATCGTCCCGGAGCGCAAAACGCCGTGCCGGGTGTTGTAAGCTTGAACCGGCGTTCGGGCAACGTCCCGAAAAGTAATCACAAAGAATAGGTAGGCATCCATGCGCAAAGCAAAGATCGTAGATACCATCGGTCCAGCCACTGAATCCCTTGAGAACCTCACCGCCCTCGTCGAGGCAGGAATGGACGTCGCGCGTCTCAACCGTTCGCACGGCACTCCGGAGGACCACCTGCGCGTCTACAACAACGTGCGCGAGGCCTCGAAGACGACCGGCCGTAACGTCGCGGTCCTCGTCGACCTGCAGGGTCCGAAGATCCGCTGCGGCTGGTTCAAGAAGAACGCCGACGGCGAGGACAAGGTCCTGCTCAAGGAGGGCCAGGAGTTCATCATCACGACCGACGACGTCGAGGGCGACGAGCACATCACGTCCACGACCTTCAAGGGTCTGCCGGGCGACTGCCATCCGGGCGACCCGATTCTCATCGACGACGGCAAGGTCCGTCTCGAGGTGACCAAGGTCGAGGGCAACAACGTCTACACGAAGGTCGTCGTATCCGGACCGGTCTCGAGCCACAAGGGCATCAACCTCCCGGGCGTCGCCGTCTCGCTGCCGGCGCTCACCGAAAAGGACGAGAAGGACCTGCGCTGGGCGATCCGCACCGGCGCCGACATCATCGCGATGTCCTTCGTCCGCTTCGCCACCGACATCGACCGCGCCCATGAGATCATGGACGAGGAGGGCCGCCGCATCCCGATCGTCGCGAAGATCGAGAAGCCGCAAGCCGTCGAGAACCTCGAGGACATCGTCAAGGTCTTCGACGGCATCATGGTCGCCCGCGGCGACATGGCCGTCGAGATGCCGTTCGAGGAGGTGCCGCTCGTCACGAAGCGCTGCATCGAGCTGTCCCGCCAATACGCGAAGCCGGTCATCGTCGCCACCGAGGTCCTCGGTTCGATGGTGCATTCGCCGGTTCCGTCGCGTGCCGAGGCGTCCGACTGCGCGAACGCCGTCCTCGACGGCGCCGACGCGACGATGACCTCGAACGAGACGGCCGTCGGCGAGTACCCGACCGAGACCGTCAAGACGATGGCCCGCATCTCCGGCTACGCGACCGAGCACGGCTTCGACCGCATCCCCAAACTCAAGGACCTCGACATGTCGAGCACCGGCGCCGTCTCCTCGGCCGCCGTCGACCTTGCCGAGAAGCTCAACGCGAAGGCGATCGTCGCCTACACGCAGACCGGTTCGACCGTCCATCGCGTCTCGCGCGAACGTCCGGCCACGCCGATCTACGGTCTGACGACGAACGAGCACACCTACCACTGGCTCGCGCTCAGCTGGGGCACCGAGGGCATCCTGCTCGACGAGGACTACCACGACATGTCCCGCAAGGACCTGATGACCTTCACCGACAAGGTGCTGCGCGCCGCCGGCAAGGTCTCCAACGGCGACAAGATCGTCATCCTGAGCTCCGCGCAGGGCGATCACCAGCCGGGCCGCACCGACTCGATCTACGTCCACACCGTCGGAGCCTGCGACTGACATATGCACGGTGACGGATGCGACGTCTGCGCCGCGTCCTCACAGGGGCCGTCCGGGACATCATATCCCGGACGGCCCCACCGTATATCCGCGTGTCGCACGGATCGGCCGCTATGGTATAGTTGGGCTTTGTCGCCTGACGACGCCCCTGTATCCCAATCGGTAGAGGAGACAGCCTCAAAATCTGTACAGTGTGGGTTCGAGTCCCACCGGGGGCACCAAGGCCTGAAGACCGGCAACCGTTGAAATCCCAACGATTGCCGGTCTTCGCCGTTTTCCGGACACATGCCGATTTGGACACGTTTTGGCGGCTGCACGTGGGTCCATCGCGTGTTTTCGTCTGTGCGCCAAGCCGCGTGGCTCCGGCCGTATACAATGGCAGCAGTGTGTTCGTCGTTCCCGAAAGGAGCATCCCATGGGCAAGGAGACGTATCGCCGATTCGATCCGTGGCGGGCGGCGCCCGTCGTCGAGGAGTCGCGCAAGACCGTGATGGGCGGCCATTATTTCACAGTGGACCAGGTGTCCTATGATTCGCGCGACATCGGCCATTTCGACCGCTACATCCTGCACAAGAACAACGGCGACTCGGTCGGCGTCATAGGCCTGACCGACGACGGCCTGATCCCGCTCATCGAGCAGTACCGCGTCGCCGTGCACCGCTGGACGCTGGAGATCCCGGCGGGCCATGCGATCAAGGCGGCGGAGCGGCCGACGGACGTGGCGCGCCGCAAGCTCATCGAGGAGGTCGGCTACACGGCCTCCCATCTGACGCAGTTCTGCCGGTTCATCAACACGCCGAGCTACTCGACGCAGTACACCGCGCTGTTCTTCGCATCCGGACTCACGCCGGCGTCGCCGCAGGACGCGCCCGAGGAGCTGCGCTCGTCGGTGCGCTACTTCACGCCCGAGGAGGCGTACAAGATGGTGGTCAACGGCACGATCCTGGACGCGAAGTCGATCATCGCGATCCAACGCGTCTACGAGTCGCCGAACCATATGGTCCAGGACTGACCCCACCGCGCGGATCGTGCCGCCCCGGACGTGCCACGACCTGCGCTATACTGCATAAGGACCACTGCGCGCCGTCTTCTTCGGCGCCGAGCGAAAGAGACATGGGACGGATGACTGTACAGGATATGGACAAGGAACACGAAGAAGAGGTCCTCACCGAGGAGGAGCTCGACACGCTCGCCGCCGACGGCGACGCGGCGAGCGAGGCCGAACAGGACGAGGAGAAGAAGACGGAGAAGCGCAAGCCGACCGTCGTCGTCGCCGAAGACGAATCGGTCAACCGCATGGACCTCGTCGCGATGCTCGAGGACAACGGCTACGACGTCGTCGGCCAGGCTGCCAACGGCGAGGAGGCCATCGAGCTGACGCGCAAGTTCAAGCCCGACGTCGTATGCATGGACGTCAAGATGCCGCATATGGACGGCATCACGGCCGCAGGCGTCATCTGCGACGAGAACATCGCACCGGTCGTCATGCTCACCGCGTTCTCGCAGATCGACCTCGTCGAGCAGGCGATCGGCGCGGGCGCGATGGCCTACGTGACCAAACCGTATGAGGAGTCGAAGCTGCTGCCGGCGCTCGCCGTGGCGATGGGCCGCTTCGCCGAAATCAACGAGCTGCTCGACAGCGTCGAACGCAACGAAAGCGAACTCAAGGACACGCAGGAGAAGCTCAAGGACACCGAGGAGCAGCTCAAGAAGGCGCAGGACACGCTTGAGGAACGCAAGCTCGTCGACCGTGCGAAGGGCCTACTCATGGACAAGGCGAACTTCACCGAACAGGGCGCGTTCCGCTGGATCCAGAAGACGTCGATGGACCAGCGCATCCCAAAGAAGCGCCTCGCCCAGGCCATCATCGAGAAATACGGCGAGGACGATCAGGACAACGACTGATCGCACGCCTACGGACAGATCGCGGGTGCGCGATCCCGCATCGGGATCGTGCACCCGCGACGTCGTTTCGGACGTCATAACCGCGTCCGGACACACTCTTCACGGAAAATTCATCCAACCCCAGCACGATCGGACACCCATGGACCACTCAGCAACACCACAGACACACCCGACGCTGCTCGTCGTCGACGGCCACTCGCTCGCCTTCCGCGCGTTCTACGCGCTGCCAGTCGACAACTTCAGCACGAAGGACGGGCAGGCCACGAACGCCGTATACGGCTTCCTGACGATGCTCTCCCAGGTCATCGAAACCGAGAAGCCCGACCACATCGGCATCGCCTTCGACGTCAAGGGCGGCACCTTCCGCAACGAACTGCTCACCCAATACAAAGGCACCCGCGAAGCGGCCCCCGAAGAACTGCTCACCCAGCTGCCGCTCATCCAGCAGGCACTGACCGCACTCGGCGTACGTTGGATCGAAAAACCCGGATACGAAGGCGACGACGTCATCGCCACACTCGCGACGATGGGCGAACACGACGGCTGCCGTGTCCTCGTTCTGTCCGGCGACCGCGACTCCTTCCAACTCATCGACGACGACGTGACCGTCCTCTACCCGGGCTACCACTTCAAAGACCTCAAACACATGGATCCCGCCGCCGTCGAAGCCAAATACCACGTGACGCCGGGGCAATACCCCGACCTCGCCGCACTGCGTGGCGAAACCTCGGACAACATCCCCGGCGTACCCGGCGTCGGCGACGGCTTCGCCGCCAAGTGGATCAACCAATACGGCAGCCTCGACGCCATCATCGAACACGCCGACGAAATCGGCGGCAAAAAAGGCGAGGCGCTACGCGACAACATCGATCAGGTCCGCCTCAACCGACGCGTCAACGCACTCGTACGCGACCTCGACCTCGGCGTGACGATCGACGACCTCGACTACGGCCGCGTCGACGCCGACCTCACCGAACGACTCTTCAACGAACTGCAGTTCGGCGAACGCACCCGCACCAAACTGCTCACCACCTTCAACACCGCACCCGACGACACCCCGACACCGGCCCCCGCAATCCCCACCATCATCGAACCACTCGTCGACGCCCTCACCGACACCGCATCCCTGACGATGTGGATCGAACAATACTGCCCTCCAGCCGATCCCACCGAAGAGCGACCCGACCCCACCCTCGACATCACCGCCGAATACGACCACCAAAGCACCCAATGCGCCGACGCCGTACGCCGCTCATGGACGCTCTACATCGACGGCGACGCCAAACCCGGCCACGCCAGCGCGCACATGGCCGCCATCATCGCCGGCGCACACGCCGTCGCCTTCGACCCGGCCGACCCGCGCTACCACGACACACTGCGCACCCTGCTCGACACCCACGCAGACAGCCTCAGCGTCCACGGATACAAGGAACACCTCCACATGCTCGCCGCAGCCGACCTGACCTGCCCCACCGTCCTGTTCGACACCAACCTCGCCGGCTACCTCATCGACCCCGACTTCCAAGGAGGCAGCCTCGAGGAATGCGCCGCCCACTTCCTCGACATCCACCTCGACGACCACGACGACACACCCAAACAAGGCACCCTCGGATTCGAAGACAACGACGACCAGGACGACGACCCCGCACAACGCTGCATCGACCATGCAGCCGTCGTCGCCGCGCTCGCACGCAGACTCGCACCCGAACTTGAACGCCGCGAGCAATACCCGCTGCTGCGCGACATCGAACTGCCGACCTCACGCGTCCTGTTCCATATGGAGCGCACCGGCGCAAGCGTCGACCGCGCCCGCCTCGACGAGCTGCACACGCAGTTCGCCGACGAATCGGCGCAGATGGAGGCCATCGCCGAAAGCGCCGCCGGCCGCAGCATCAACCTGCAGAGCCCCAAGCAGCTCGGCGTCGTCCTGTTCGAGGAGATGGGGCTGAAGCCGACGAAGAAGACGAAGAAGGGCGCGTACACGACGAACGCCGCCGCGTTGCAGACGCTGTACGCGACAAGCGAGGAGGGGTCGAAGGCGAACGAGTTCCTCGGCGCGCTGCTGCGGCACCGCGAGACGAACAAGCTCAAGCAGATCGTCGAGACGCTCATCGACGCGATCAACCCGAAGGACGGACGCATCCACACGACCTTCACGCAGACGGTCACGGCGACCGGACGGTTGAGCTCGGTAGACCCGAATCTGCAGAACATCCCGAACCGCAACGCCGACGGCCGCGAGATCCGTTCCGGCTTCGTGCCGGGGGAGGGCTTCGTCGACCTGCTCAGCGCCGACTACTCGCAGGTCGAGCTGCGCATCATGGCCGACCTGTCCGGCGACGAGGCGCTCATCGAGGCCTTCCGCTCGGGCGCCGACTTCCACCGCTACGTCGCCAGCCTCGTCTTCGGCATCCCGGTCGACGAGGTCACGCCGGACGAACGCAGCCGCGTCAAGGCGATGAGCTACGGCCTGGCCTACGGACTGAGCACCTACGGTCTGTCGAAGCAGCTCGGCATCTCGAACGGCGAGGCGACGAAGCTGCGCGACCAGTACTTCGAGACCTTCGGCAAGGTGCACGACTATCTCGAATCGCTTGTGGCCGACGCGCGGCGCACCGGCTACACCGAGACGATCTTCGGGCGCCGCCGCTACTTCCCGGACCTCAACTCGCCGAACCGGCAGCGCCGCGACGCCGCCGAACGCGGCGCGCTCAACGCGCCGATCCAGGGGTCGGCCGCCGACATCATGAAGATCGCGATGATCCGCGCCGACCGTGCGCTGCGCGACGCGAAGCTCGCAAGCCGCATCGTGCTGCAGATCCACGACGAACTCGTCGTCGAGCTCGCCGCCGGCGAGGTCGACGAGGTGATCGCGCTCGTCAAGGACGCGATGGAGCATGCCGTCGACCTCGCGGTACCGCTCGACGTCTCCACCGGCGTCGGCACCGACTGGCAGCGCGCCGCCCACTGACCCAAGGCCTCCCGTTTCGGTGGGGCCTTTCACACTGCAAAGTAATCAGTAACTTACGAAAAGGAAGCTTCATGACAAGCCTCAAGCAAACCGTCGACGTGCTCGAGACACTGTATCCACTGCGATATGCGGAATCATGGGACCATCCCGGGCTCATCGTCGGTGACCTCACCGATCCGGCCGACTCAATCGTGTTCGCGGCCGATCCGACGATGGACGTCGTCCGCGACGCCGTCGAAAACGGCGCGCAGCTGCTCGTCTGCCACCATCCGCTGTTCTTCCGCGCCGTGCACGAGGTCTCCGGCCGTACGTTCCGCGGCGAGATCGTCTCGACGCTCTACCGCGGGCACTGCGCGCTGTGGGTCGGCCACACGAATGCCGACGCCGCCTGGCGCGGCGTCGGCATGGCGGCGGCCGACGCCTTCGGCCTCGTCGACCAGGTGCCGATGGTGCCGATCGACGACGCGAGCACGCCGCACGCCGTCGGCCTCGGCCGAGTCGGCAGGCTGCCGGAGCCGATGACGCTGCGCGCCTTCGCCGACCATGTCGCGCAGGCGCTGCCGGCCACGCGCTACGGAATCCAGGTCGCCGGCGACCTCGACGCGCCGGTGCGCACCGTCGGCGTGCTGCCCGGCTCGGGCGACTCGATGTTCAACGAGGTGAACGCGCTCGGCGTCGACGTCTACGTCACGAGCGACCTGCGCCACCATCCGGCGACCGACGAATTGCAGCAGAGCCTGTACGAGGCGGCGATGCGCGAGGACGGCGTTCCGCTCGGGCACGGCGACGGCCATATGCGCCCCGCGCTCATCAACACGCCGCACAGCGCCATCGAATCGCTGTGGTTCTCCTACGCGCTCGAGGACGTGCCGAACGCCGTCGAGCTCGCGACCGGATCGCGCCCGCAGGTGCGCTGGAACCGCACGAACACCGACCCGTGGAACCTGTCGCTGGGCGCGAACTTCTCGAGGGGGGACGTCGATGGCCGCTGAACACGGACGGACGGACGAACGGGAGGGGAAGGTGCTCGGCGCGCGGCTCGCGCCGCTGTTCGACGCCACCTCCGACGGCATCGACATGGATGTGCCGGCGCGCATCGTGGCCAGCGAGACGAAGTACCACGGCGCGATCTTCAGCGTCGAGGACCGCACGGTGGCGCTGACGCGCAACGGCGGCGGCGAGACGCTCATCCACAGGCAGGTCGTCGTGCACGCGCCGTGTGTCGTCATGCTCGTGCACGACATGCGCACCGACCGCTATCTCGTCGAACGCGAATACCGTGCCGGATCGAACATCACGACGATCGGGCTGCCGGCGGGACTCATCGACGCCGGCGAGGACCCGCGGCAGGCGATGCTGCGCGAATTGCGCGAGGAGACCGGCGTCATCCCCGATGATGTCGACGTCGATCCCGCCGGATCCTATTACTCGTCGGAGGGCATGACGGACGAGCTTGCGCACATCGCCGTGCTCCATCTGCATGGATGGGGTCAGGGGGAGTGTCGATTCGACGCCGACGAGCACGTCGAATCGGCATGGGTCGACTGGCCGACGCTGCTGACGCTGCCGATCACGGCGTCGAACTCGATCATCGCGATACAGCACGAGCGGATTCGCCGCCTGGGTGCATGACGCGGACGCGAGGCCGCCTATGCGCGGCCTCGACACTATCCGATGGACGAAACTCACGAAGGCATGGCGTGGATGTGCCATACTGAAAGCATGCAGACAAGACCTGGATCCATGTACCCGCTCGGAGCAAGCTACGATGGAGCGGGAGTCAATTTCGCACTGTTCTCAAGGATGGCCGAGAAGGTGGAACTGTGTCTGTTCGACGAGCAGGACAACGAGACCCGCGTCGAGCTGACCGAGCAGAACTCGTTCGTATGGCATATCTACATCCCCGGCATCCAGCCCGGCCAACGCTACGGCTACCGCGTCTACGGGCCGTACAATCCGCACAACGGCGAGTGGTGCAATCCGAACAAGCTGCTGCTCGACCCCTACGCGAAGGCGACCGAAGGCAACATCGACGGCGATGAGAGCCTCTACTCCTACTGGTTCAACGACGCCGACAACCCGGACGACATGAACGACCTCGACTCGGCGGGGCACACGATGAAGTCGGTCGTCATCAACCCGTTCTTCGACTGGGACAACGACCAGCGCCCGAACATCTCGTATTCGGACTCGGTCATCTACGAGGCGCATGTGCGCGGCATGACGAACCTCAACAAGAACGTGCCGCCGGAGATCCGCGGCACCTACGCCGGACTGGCGCACCCCGTCGTCATCGACTACCTCAAGAAGCTCGGCGTCACGGCGATCGAGCTGATGCCGATCCACCAGTTCATCAACGACCCGTTCCTGCAGGAGAAGGGGCTGGGCAACTACTGGGGGTACAACACGATCGGCTTCTTCGCGCCGCACAACGCCTACTCGAGCCAAGGGCAGCGCGGCGAGCAGGTCAACGAGTTCCGCTCGATGGTCAAGGCGTTCCACGCCGCCGGCATCGAGGTCATCCTCGACGTCGTCTACAACCACACCGCCGAAGGCAACGACAAGGGCCCGACGCTGAGCTTCAAAGGCATCGACAACCTGTCCTACTACCGTCTCGTCGACAACGACAACCTGCACTACTTCGACACGACCGGCACAGGCAACTCGCTGCTGATGCGCTCCCCGCACACGCTGCAGCTCATCACCGACTCGCTGCGCTACTGGGTGCAGGAGATGCACGTCGACGGATTCCGCTTCGATCTGGCGGCGACGCTCGCCAGGCAGTTCCAGGAGGTCGACAAGCTGTCGGCGTTTTTCGACATCGTCGAGCAGGATCCGGTCATCTCCCAGGTCAAGCTCATCGCCGAGCCGTGGGATCTGGGCTCCGGCGGCTACCAGGTCGGCGGCTTCCCGCCGAACTGGTCGGAATGGAACGGCCGCTACCGCGACTGCGTGCGTGATTTCTGGAGGTCGCAGCCGGCGACGCTGCCCGAGTTCGCCAGCCGCATCATGGGCAGCTCCGACCTCTACCAGCACAACGGCCGCAAGCCGGTGGCGTCGATCAACTTCGTGACGGCGCACGACGGCTTCACGATGAACGACCTCGTCAGCTACAACAACAAGCACAACGAGGCGAACGGCGAGGGCAACCGCGACGGCGAGAACAACAACCGCTCGTGGAACTGCGGCGTCGAGGGGCCCACGACAATCCGCGACATCAACGAGCTGCGCCACCGCCAGATGCGCAACATGTTCTCGACGCTGCTGTTCAGCCAAGGCATCCCGATGATCTGCGGCGGCGACGAGGTCTGCCGCACGCAGCTGGGCAACAACAACGGCTACTGCCAAGACAACGAGATCTCGTGGACGCATTGGAACCTCAAGGACTACCAGCGCGACATGCTCGGCTTCGTCTCGAAGCTCATCCATCTGCGCCTCGAGCATCCGGTGCTGCACCGGCGCCGCTTCTTCACCGGCCGCGAGGCGGACATGCCGGCCGGCGCACTGCCGCAGGTCGAATGGTTTGACCACAACGGCACGATCATGGACCTCGAGGCGTGGCATAACGCGCACGCGCTGTCCATCATGGTGTTCCTCAACGGCGGCGACATCCCGGAGACCGACTGGTACGGCAACAAGATCGTCGACAACGACTTCATCCTCATCTTCAACGCCCACTACGAGCCGATCATGTTCACGCTGCCGGACGAACAGTACGGGCGCAAATGGAAGCTCGTCGTCGACACGCACAATCCGGACGGGCCGGAACTCAACTACGAGGCCGGCTTCGCGATCACCGCGCAGTCGCGCAGCTTCCTGCTGCTCATGAGCGACGACAAGGATGACGGCGACGCCATCTTCGGCTAGCGCGTCGTCCTCATGCGCGCCGGCGACGCGACCGCGCATGAGGGATATGGAGGGCCCCGATGTCCGTATCGGACATCGGGGCCCTCCATATGCCGTCGCCGTCAGTTGCGGGCGAGCTGCGACGCGACCTGCTGACGCTGCTCGTTCGTGTCGACCTGCGCGGCGAGCACCGGCGAATTGGTGTCGGTCAGGACGGTGTTGAATCCGGAGCTCTCCTCGTCGCTGATCAGGTTGTCGAGCTTGTCGGTGTTGACGACGTCGTGCGCGATGAGCTGCTGCTGGATGCGGTCCGCCTCGATCGCCGCAATCTGCCGCGAAAAGCCGATGAACCATCCGAGGAACAGCATCGCCGCAAGCGCCTCGACGTTCGTGAGCGTGTTCTCGCCCTGCAGCCATGAGACGCCGGCGATGACGCAGACGAGGATTGCGATGTCGGAGATGACGAAGAACGCGCGGCTGAGCTGCGGGGCGAGCCATGGGAGCGCGATGAGCAGGGCGAACATGACGCAGGGCATGCCGCGGGCGAACACATTGTGCAGGATCGGGTGCGGCGTGTAGCGGAAGGTGCCGATGCCGATGAACGCGATGCCGGAGAGCGTCAGCAGGATCGACAGCAATGTGATGCGTACCTTGAAGCGGGGGATGTGGTAGGAGACCTGCGGGTTGCGGATGCCGATGGAGCCGTTGGGGCGGACGACCTGGTAGGTGGCGATGAGTTCGGAGATCGCGAAGTAGGTGATGATGATGATCGACAGGCCGCCGAAGACGAGCGTGATGTTGAACATGCTTGCGGCGAAGGTCGTGCGGTCGCCGAGTTCGGAGAAGTTGTTGCGGAACCAGTGGGGGTCGTTCGTCGTCGAGCAGGCGGTGCCGACGCCGGCGACGACGAAGAACGGCAGCAGCGAGGCGAGCGTCTTCGCGTTCATCAGCTCGGCCTGCACGAAGGTGAGATAGCCGCAGACGCCGGCGAAGGTCGCGGTGAGCGCCGGCAGGTACATTTCAAAGATCGCCTTGCCCATCATCGAGTTGAGCACCCAGAACAACGTGTAGCTCGTCAAGAACAGCGTGACCGCGTAGACGAAGGACAGTGCGACGATCTCGAAGGCGCGGCGCAGATGGACCGCCCACATGACGTGTTCGTTGAGCGTCCTGATGCGATGCGTGTATCCGGTGACGAACGAGATGACGCCGCAGGCGGCGACGAGTGCGGCGGCGGCCATGAATCGACGTTGGGACAGCTGCCAGATGGCGGGCGCCCATCGCAGATAGGCCATGATCGCGAGGCCGCCGGCCACCGCGCAGCAAAAGAACGAGATTAAGCCGGCTGATTCGGCCCTCTGATGACGTTTCATGGTTTCCCTTTCCGGTACGACACTCCACATTGTAACGAGGTGGCCGCAAGTCATGGTATTATTTCTTCTTGTGCCTGAAGGCGGGTGCCTTGGCATGACGGGCTGTGGCGCAGTTTGGTAGCGCGTCTGCTTTGGGAGCAGAATGTCGCAGGTTCAAATCCTGTCAGCCCGACGGAGATACTCGGAGCCACCCTTCACGGGTGGTTCTTTTGCGATAGTTCCGTATTCGGACAGGAGGGGCGTATGAGCGCGAACGCCGATGACCGTCATGCGCTCGAGCAGCTCGCCGAGGAGTCGCGGCATGAGCAGATCTCCTACTACCGCAAGCCGTTCATGGTGCTGTGGGCGGCGGTGCAGGAATCGTCGGCGGAACTCGTCGAGGACTACGGCATGTCGCCAGAGCTCGCCCAGCTGTGGGTCGCGGAGCGGCTGCGGCAGGTGTGCGATTCGCTCGTCGACCGTCTCGCCGAACGCGCGGTCGGCCACGGTGTGAGCAAGTCGAACGTGTCGCGCGCGGCGGGGGCGAGTCCGACGAACGCGCTGCGGCGCTTTCCGCGGCTGCGTGACCTCGACGAAGGGCGCACGCCGAGGCGCACGCTCATCGACGACGTCCTCGATTCGCTCGACTGACCGTCCTCCGGCGGCCGCTTTTGCCGATTGCTGATCCGTTTCCGATTCCCCGTCGACGATTTTTTGTTGCATATGCGACGGCTGTCCACATCGATTGGTCCGTTTCGGCCGCGACACGCCGTGTTCGGGACCGTCCGTACACATGTCCCCGTCGCAGTGGACATGCGCGCCCATGACGTCGGATAGTGGAACGACGACGTTGTTCCACCATCCGAAGGAGGAGTCATATGGGACATCATGATGAGCAGGCACGCGCACGCCGGGTCCGGCGCAGAAGGCGCCTCGAGGCGATGCGCGGACGCCGGCGGCTCAATGCGCTCGTTGCGGCGTCGACGCTGGTCGTCGCCGCAACGACGATGGTCGCCCTCGGCGTGCGCACGGGCGACTGCGTCTACGCCGAGGGAGGCTGCGAGCCGTCGATGGTGCTGCCGGTCAGGGGAGGGGCCATCATGGCGCGTTTCGACGGTCCGGCGCAGGTGTGGCTCGCCGGCCACCGAGGCGTCGACATCGAGGCCGACGAGGGCACGACGCTCGTCGCTCCGGCGGACGGCACGGTCAGCTTCGCCGGAAAGGTGGGCGGCAAATCGGTCGTGAGCATCGCGCACGGCGCATGGACGCTCACCTTCGAGCCGGCGGTCACGGCGCTGGCCGTCGGCACGGAGGTGCACCGCGGACGTCCGTTCGGCACCGTGTCCGGGTCGAGCGACCACTGCGACGGCGCATGCGTGCATTGGGGCGTGCGCACGACGGGACGCCGGTACGTCGACCCCGAACGGTGGTTGCGCCCGCAGCGCGTCGTGCTTGTCGAATGACGCTACAGGTCGGCGTCGGCGAGCGAGATGTAGCCGGGGTCGATGAGCGTCGTCTTGAGGTTGCCGGCGCTCACCGCGACGAGCGGCAGCGCCATCGTCGGCACGCCGTCGACGGTGTTGAAATGCCCCAGCACCGCCTGCGCGTCGCGCCGGTCGAGCGCGCGGCAGATCTCGGCGATGCCCGCGGCGTTGCCGTTGCGGTCGGCGAGGCCGGTCATCCACTGCTTGCCGGCGACGATGTTCGGGATGTTGCTCACATACGAGCCGTATCCGGTGACGATCGGCCAGCGGTTCGACGTCACCGGCGCGGGTCCGCCGTCCCCCCTGCCGCCGTCGTCGGATTTGTCGGCGCCGCCGCTCGGCGCCGATGTCGGCTCCGGCACCTTGCCGCGCTGCACGTCGCGTCGGCCTGCGATGTTGCCGAGGACGTCGCCGATCGTGATCGACGGGTTGATGTCGGCGGCCGTGCCGACGTAGCCCATGGCCGTCAGCCCCTTGATGACGCCGTCGGCGACGAAGTCGTTCATCGAGACGACGCCGTCGATCGGCGTGAAGGCGCCCTTGACGTTCGTGTGCAGACGTGACTGGATCTCGGCGGCGGCGTCGTCGCTTCTGCGCGCCTCGAAGGCCACGTCGCGCCAGTCGTCCGCCGTCGACGAGGCGGACAGCTTGAGCGACGGGCTGACGACGACGCCGGAGCGGAAGTAGGTACCGAGCACGCTCCACACGCCTTTGAACGCATCGCGCGCGAACCGCTGCTCGTCGCCCGGGTGCGCCGCCTCGCCGTCGAAGGGCAGCATGATCTCGATGCGCTTGGGGTTGTCCTTGCTCGTCTTGTCGAGTTCGAGCTTGTTGACGAGCTGCTGCGCCTGCATGCGGCCGATCTGCTCGGCGTCGCAGATCGACACGAAGGCGTCGGGCGTAAAGCCGGGGATGCGCGTCGACAGGACGACGACGTGCGCCCCGGCCTTCTTCGCCCGGTTGAGCGCGTCGGCGGTGCGCCGAAGCGCCTCGTCGGCCTTCGCGCCGTCGCCCCTCGCCGCGTCGAGCGTCTGCGTCGCATAGTCGCCGTAGTACTTCGTCGATTCGGCGGTGCGCACCGCCGGCGCGACGACGAGCGTGCGGCCGCCGTCGTTGCCTTCGATGTGCTCATGGACGTAGTCCTCGATGCTGCGGCTCTGCTTGTCGAGGTCGGCGTCGGCGTGCGTCGTGACGTCGCCGTCGTCGAATCCGCGGTCCGCGAGCGCGTCCGACGTGGCGTCGACGAGACGGTTCCAGGTGTTGAGCGGCACGTTCTGTGAGATCGTGAAGCTGTCGGTCGGCACGAACATCGCCACCGTCCCGGCCGTTGCGCTCGGCGCCGACGACGGCGGCGCGTCGGTCGCTGATCGCGAGCAGGCGGCCAGTGGAATCGTCAGGCCGCAGCACAGCGCCATCGCCATGCAGCGCCGCAGAATGGAAGGACCCGTGAGGGGCATGCCGTACCGCTTTCTTGTGGGGAATGGGACGGGAACGATTGTACCCGAGGAAGTCGGCAAGACGCATGATGCCTCCCTCCCCGGTTGCGGGAGGGAGGCATCGGGGGCGTATGGGATCAGCCGCGCAGCGCCTTGTTCAGGTTCTCGTCGAGCGCGTCCATGAAGCCTTCGGTGTCGAGCCACGGATGATCGGGGCCGATGAGCAGCGCGAGGTCCTTCGTCATCTGGCCGCCCTCGACGGTCGCGATGATCGTCTGCTCGAGCTTCTCGGCGAAGTCGGCGACCTCGGGCGTGCCGTCGAGCTTCGCGCGGTGCTTGAGGCCGCCCGTCCACGCGTAGATCGACGCGATCGGGTTCGTCGACGTCTTCTCGCCCTTCTGCCAGCGGCGGTAGTGGCGGGTGACGGTGCCGTGCGCGGCCTCGGCCTCGACGGTCTGGCCGTCGGGGGTCATCAGCACCGAGGTCATCAGGCCGAGCGAGCCGAAGCCCTGTGCGACGGTGTCGGACTGCACGTCGCCGTCGTAGTTCTTGCAGGCCCACACGTAGCCGCCGTGCCACTTGAGGGAGCTGGCGACCATGTCGTCGATGAGGCGGTGCTCGTAGGTGAGGCCCTCCTGCTCGTAGCGTTCCTTGTATTCGGTCTCGAACACCTCGGCGAAGATGTCCTTGAACTCGCCGTCGTATGCTTTGAGGATCGTGTTCTTCGTGGACAGGTAGACCGGGTAGCCGCGCAGCAGTCCGTAGTTGAAGCAGGCGCGCGCGAAGCCGCGGATCGAGTCGTCGAGGTTGTACTGCACCTGCGCGACGCCGGATCCCGGATAATCGAAGACGAGATGCTCGATCGGCGCGGAGCCGTCCTGCGGTGTGAAGGTCACCGTCAGGCTTCCCGGGCCCGGGACCTTGAAGTCGGTCGCCTTGTACTGGTCGCCGAAGGCGTGGCGGGCGACGACGATCGGCTTCGTCCAGCCCGGCACGAGGCGCGGGATGTTCGAGATGACGATCGGCTCGCGGAAGATCGTGCCGCCGAGGATGTTGCGGATCGTGCCGTTCGGCGACTTCCACATCTTCTTGAGGCCGAACTCCTCGACGCGCGCCTCGTCGGGCGTGATCGTCGCGCATTTGACGCCGACGTGCTCGCGCTTGATCGCCTCGGCGGCGTCGATCGTCACTTGGTCGTCGGTCGCGTCGCGGTTCTGGATGCTCAGGTCATAGTAGTCGAGGTTGACGTCGAGGTAGGGCAGGATGAGACGGTCCTTGATGTCCTTCCAGATGACGTGCGTCATCTCGTCGCCGTCGAGCTCGACGACCGTGCCTTCGACCTTGATTTTCGTCATGGGGGATTCCTCCAATGAGTGATCGGAACGTTTCCATAGACATGCATAGCGCATGACTGTTTCGTCCACGGACGATTGTCCAAAAACCGCGTCGCGCCCGTGTCACAGCTGCGCATTAGCCTAGGAGCCATGTCTCAGGAAATTGAAATCGGCCTCGGCAAGAAGGGCCGCATCGCCTATGGTCTCGACGACATCGCGATCGTCCCGTCCCGCCGCACACGCGATCCGCAGGACGTCTCCACCGCCTGGCAGGTGGACGCCTACCAGTTCGACATCCCGGTCATCGGCGCGCCGATGGACTCGGTGACGAGCCCGAAGACGGCGATCGAGCTCGGCCGTCTCGGCACCGTCGGCGTCCTCGACCTCGAAGGCCTGTGGACCCGTTACGACGACCCGGAGCCGATCCTCGAGCATATCGCCGCGCTCGGCCCCCAGGAGGCCACCGCCTACCTGCAGCAGGCGTACGCCGAGCCGATCAAGCCGGAGCTCATCGTCTCGAGGCTGCATGAGATTCGCGACGCCGGCGTGACCGTCGCCGGCGCCCTGTCGCCGCAGCGCACGCAGCAGTACTACTCCACGGTGCTCGAGGCCGGCGTCGACCTCTTCGTCATCCGCGGCACCGCCGTCTCCGCCGAGCATGTCTCGACCGACCACGAGCCGCTCAACCTCAAGAAGTTCATCTACGACCTCGACGTGCCGGTCATCGTCGGCGGCGCCGCGAACTACACGGCGGCGCTGCATCTGATGCGTGCGGGCGCCGCCGGCGTCCTCGTCGGGTTCGGCGGCGGTGCCGTCTCCGCCGTGCGCAAGACGATCGGCGTGCATGTGCCGCTCGCGACGGCGATCTCCGACGTGGCCGAGGCGCGCCGCGACTACATGGACGAGTCCGGCGGCCGCTATGTGCAGGTCATCGCCGACGGCGGCATGGGCGACTCCGGCAGCTTCGTGACCGCGCTGGCGATGGGCGCCGACGCGTGCATGCTCGGTGCGCCGCTCGCACGCGCCAAGGAGGCGCCCGGCCACGGCAAGCACTGGGGCGCGGAGGCGCGCCATGCGACGCTGCCGCGCGGCTTCCGCTCCGACGTCGGCACCGTCGGCACGCTCGAGGAGATCCTGTACGGGCCGAGCCACATGGCCGACGGCATGACGAACTTCATCGGCGCGCTGCGGCGCGCGATGGCGTCGACCGGATACGTCGATCTTAAGAACTTCCAGCGTTGCGATGTCGTCGTGACGCCCACCGGACGCTGACCGGCGCCTCCCCGGGAACGGGGGCCGCCGCCGCATGGACGATGCCGTGCGGCGGCGGCCCCCATTCCGCGTTCCGGCGACCCGCGATCGTCGGACATGGGATGCGTGGCACCGGCGTGCATGGGGATGGGGTCGGCTTCGGCACATGAGTTTCCGCGTATGGCATAATGTGAGGGGCTTGCGAAAATCGCCGAACTCACAATTTGCCCACTATGTGGATTAGGCAAATCTGCTTCAAATGTCCATATTTATGTTGTCGGTCACATAGTTCAATGTGCAAACGTATTCAACGGCGACGTCGGAAAACGCCCGAAAAGCAACATGTTAAGGGCTTAACGTCCGGGACGTTTTCCGTTATCCACAATGAATCATTGACGATGTGGATATCGGGGAGGTTTTCCACAAATGGACATCGGTTGCTGCAACCGTTGGTATTCCGCGCCGGAATACGCTACATTCGTGTTCGACGGGACGACCCGCCGGCCTCACGGTCCGCTCCGGGAAAGGCGGGCCCGTCATGATAAACGAAGTACAGCATCAGGGATATGGTTCGCGCGCCACGGCCACGGCGGGGCGCGCGGGGGAAGATCCCTGAGGGGCGGGCTCAACACAGGGGGAGGGAACACCCGATGAACGCCAACGACGACTATCGCCATGACGACCATGACGAGGACGACTACCGGTATGACGAAGACGGTTGCCGGCATGATGAAGACGACCGGCGACATGACGACTTCGCCGCCGCCGACGCTGTCGACGAGACCGACGACGCCGACGAGGAGGAGGATGTCCTCGATCTGGGACTGGCCGCGTTCTACGAGGAGATGGACGAGCGCAGCTGCAGGGAGTTCGACGAGGCGGTCGAGCGCGACCGCCGCCGCGCCGAACGCGCGCGCATCGAGGACATGCGCGCCGTGGATCGCATGCAGCGCGGCGCACGACGCCGCGCGCTGCCGTCCTACGACGGCGACATCCCGCTGGCGGTACGCGACGAATCGCTGCACTACCATGTGCAGCTGTGCTTCGAGCACGAGTACACGGACGCCTACATCCGCAATCTGGTGATGCAGATCTGCCGCACCATCTGCGCGGCGGTCGAGGTCATGCGCGCACGCCAGACCGGCAGCTCGCTCGCCAAATACGTCAGGCCCGAATGCATCAGGCGCATCGAGACGATGCGCTCGGTGCTCGAAGGCAATCCGGACCAGCTTCCCGCGCCTGCGCTGCGCCTGCGCTACGCGCCGGTCATGCCGCGTCTCGTGCATGCGATGATGCTCAACGAGCAGACGCTGGAGATCTCGATTCACATCACGCTCGGCGCGACGCCCCACTGCGGCAACATGCGCCTCGTGCGCCATGGGTCGCGCTGGGTGTGCGACATGATTGACCTCGGCTGAAGCGCGCGGCCGCATGCGCGGCCGTGCGTTATAGTGGGAGGCATGCTCAGGGAATACGGACTCGACAATATCTACGTGACCACGCAGAAGGACACGGTATACTCGCTGCTGTCCGACCGCGCGATCGCCGACCCGGGCGACCTGATCGCCCAATGGAAGGACGAGCGGACGCGCCAGTGGAACGACGTGATGGCAGGGGAGATGCTCGCCCAGGTGCGCAGCGTCGCCAAGGGCCTCATGGCCATCGGCGCGAAGCAGGGCACGATGGTCGTGCTCTATTCAGCCACCTGCTACGAGTGGGGCGTCCTCGACTTCGCCTGCGCGGCGATCGGCGCCGTGTCCGTGCCTATCTACGAGACCGATTCGCTCAAGCAGGCGGCCTCGATCGTCGAGGAGGTCGATCCGCTCATCGCCTTCGGCGACGAGGCGCATACGCATACGCTCGACTACATCGCCGCCGAACATCCGGGCCTCAAGCACGTCTTCAACCTCAAGAACGGCGCGCTCGACGCACTCATCGACTACGGCGAGGCGATCGATGACGACGAGCTCGACGAGGCGATCGGACGCGTGCGCGCTGACGACCTGCTGACGATCGTCTTCACGTCGGGCTCGACCGGCAGGCCGAAGGGCGCGATGCTGTCGCACCGCAACTTCACGCACATCGTCAAAAACGGCTACGAGATCCTGCCGGAGATGCTCTACGAGCCGAACCGTCTGCTGCTGTTCCTGCCGCGCGTCTTCGAGAAGGTGTACAACGCCGCGTCGCAGAAGGCCGGCACCGGCATGCGCGGACGCATCTTCGCGAACGCCTTCAAGCACTTCGTCGCATGGTCGAAGATGGAGGTCGAGCACAAGCGGCCGTCGGCCGTCATGCGTATGAAGCACTCCTTCTACATGGGCACCGTCGCCTCGTCGTTCCGCTCGGCGCTGGGCCCGAACCTGCGCTACCTCGCATGCGGCGGCGCACCGATCAACACCGACCTCGTGCATTTCTTCAACGGCATGGACGACATCACGTTCATCCAGGGCTACGGCATGACCGAGACCGCGGCGCCGATGGTCGTCAACTGGCAGAAGGCGAACCGCCCCGGCTCGGTGGGACGCCCCGGTCCCGGCATGGCGATCCGCACCGCCGAGGACGGCGAGATCGAGGTCAAGGGGCCGAACGTCTTCCTCGGCTACTACCGCAACCCGGACAAGACCGACGAGGTCCTCGATCCGAGCGGCTGGCTGCACACCGGCGACCTCGGCACGATCGACGACGAGGGATTCCTGTACATCACCGGACGCAAGAAGGACATCATCATCACCGCCGGCGGCAAGAACGTCTCCCCGGCGCCGATGGAGGGCACGATCTGCGAATGCCCGATCGTCGCGCACGCCGTCGTCGTCGGCGACAACCGGCCGTTCATCGGCGCCCTCGTGACGCTCGACCCGGAGATGACGCCGTCGTGGCTCGCCGAGCAGGGGCTCGACCCGCGCATGCCGATGGAGGACGTCGCCGAAAGCGACGCCGTCCACTCGTTCATCCAGCAGTACGTCGACCGGGCGAACGCTGAGGTCTCGCGCGCCGAATCGGTGCGCAAGTTCATCGTGCTGCCCCGCGACTTCAGCCTCGAGGACGGCACGATGACCGCGAGCATGAAGGTCGTGCGCCCCAAGGTGCTCACGCGGTACGCCGAGGTCATCGACGGGGAGCTGTACGCGCCGGTGGCCGCCGTGCGCACTCCGAACGTCGGCATGCAGATCCTGGAAAGCACGACCGAGACGGTCAAGAAGGCCGGCGAAAGCGTGCGCGCCGCATCCGAGAACGTGACGCCGCGCGTGCGCCAGGCGATCGACAACGTCCATGAGCGCCTCGGCGAATGGCGCGACGAGCACGGCGACGCCGCGCGCGAACGGAACGACGACGCGCAGCCGGACGCCGGCGCCGATGCGAAGGACGATGCGGACGCGGCATGACGGCCGCATCCGCATCGGCGAACCAACACCCCAATAGAGGAACTGATATAACAGAGGAGCAACAGTGGCAATCCGTGAAATACGAGTCGTACCCGATCCGGTCCTGCGCACGCCGTGCGATCCGATCACCGAGATCACGCCGGCGGTGCGGCGCCTCGTCGAGGACCTGCTCGACACCGTCGACGACCCTGGACGCGCCGGGCTGTCCGCCAACCAGATCGGCGTGGGGCTGCGTGCCTTCTCCTACAACATCGACGGCACCGTCGGCTACGTGCTTAACCCGGTGCTCGAGGAGACGCGCGGCGAACAGTACGGCGACGAGGGTTGCCTGTCGCTGCCCGGCCTGTGGTACAAGACGCGCCGCGCCGACTATGCGCGCGTGCGCGGCATCGACCTCGACGGCAACGAGGTCGTCCTCGAAGGCGACGGCATCATGGGGCGCATGCTCCAGCACGAGACCGACCATCTCGACGGCCACGTCTACATCGATCGGCTCGAGAAGGACGAGCGCCGCGCCGCGATGCGCCGCATGCGCAGCCTGAACTCCTGACCGTTCGAAGCGACCCGTGTGCGCCCCTCGCGGAACCATTGATTCTGGGAGGGGCGCATGCTATATTCGTCAGCGATGTGCCAACCGGCGCCCCGTGCAGTCGCGCGCATGGGACGCCACCGAACATCCCCAACCGGCGCACCATGACAACGCGCCATGCGAGCGACGGCTTGTGTCGGTCGGTCGAGCCCCCGGGGCGAGATTGCACGCAATGCCGCATGGCCAGGCAATAACCGACAAGAAAGGTAGCGATACCATGGCTCAGATCACGATGAGCGAGATGCTCAAGGCCGGTCTCCAGTTCGGACACCAGACCCGCCGTTGGAACCCGAAGATGAAGCAGTACATCCTCACGGAGCGCAACGGCATCTACATCATCAACCTGTTCAAGACGCTCGACCTGATCGACGTCGCCTACGACTTCATCAAGACGACCGTCGCGCACAACGGCACGGTGCTGTTCGTCGGCACGAAGAAGCAGGCTCAGGAGGCCATCAAGACCCAGGCCACCCGCGTGAACATGCCGTACGTCTCCGAGCGTTGGCTCGGCGGCATGCTGACCAACTTCCAGACCGTCTCCAAGCGCGTCACGCGCCTCAAGGAACTCGAGGAGATGGACTTCTCCGACGTGCATGGCTCCGGCCTGACGAAGAAGGAGCTCCTGCTCCTCGAGCGCGAGAAGGACAAGCTGGAGAAGCAGCTCGGCGGCATCCGCAACATGAACCGCACGCCTTCCGCGATGTTCGTCGTGGACGTCAACAAGGAGGCCCTCGCGGTCGAGGAAGCCCACAAGCTCGGCATCCCGGTCGTCGCGATCGTCGACACCAACGCCGATCCGGAGACCGTCGAGTACCCGATCCCGGCGAACGACGACGCGATCCGCGGCATCGAGCTGCTGACGACGCTCTTCGCTGACGCCGTCGCCGAAGGCCTGCTCGAGCGTTCCGGAAAGAGCGCACAGAGCGAAGGCACCTCCACCGAGCAGCCGATGGCCGCCTGGGAGAAGGAACTGCTCGAGAACACCGACCGTGAGAACGCAGTCGTCACCGAGAGCGCCGTGCTCAAGGACGACGAGGCCGAAGGCGCCTCCTCCGAGGCCGCCCGTTCGGACGCCCACTTCGAGGCCGCGCAGGCCGAGCAGGACACCGAGGCCAAGTGATCCCGAGCGGATGGCGGCGACCCGCCGCCATCCGCCTGCCTCCATACACTTTTTCTTTTCAATTCAACCAAGGAGACATCAATGGCAGCAATCACCGCAGCATTGATCAAGCAGGTCCGCGAGGAGACCGGCGCCGGCATGATGGACGTCAAGAAGGCGCTCACCGAGGCCGAAGGCGACGTCGCACGCGCGAAGGAAATCATCCGCGCCAAGGGCATTCAGGCCGCCGGCAAGCGTGAGGGCCGCAAGGCCCAGGAAGGCACGATCGCGTCGACCGTCGTCGATTCCGCGAACGGCCAGACCGGCTACGCCGTCGAGCTCAACTCGGAGACCGACTTCGTCGCGAAGACCCCGAAGTTCGTCGACTTCTCGAACACCGTCCTCGCCGACGCCGTCAAGGCCGACGCGAACAGCATCGACGACGTCCTCAACGCGCCGTCCGCCGACGGCGACGTGAAGACCGACATCGAGGAGGCGGCCGCGCTGTTCGGCGAGCACGTCAAGGTCGGCCAGTTCGCGAAGATCACCGGCCCGCGCGTTGAGATCTACGCCCATAAGAAGTCCGCCGAGATGCCGCCGAGCATCGTCGCGATGATTGCGACCGACGAGGCCGGCGCCGCCGTGGCCCATGAGGCCGCGCTGCAGATCTCCGCGATGGGCGCCCGCTGGCTCACCCGCGAGGACGTCCCGGAGGACGTCGTCGAGAGCGAACGCCGCGTCGCCACCGAGAAGTCGCTCGCCGAGGGCAAGCCGGAGAAGATCGTCCCGAAGATCGTCGAAGGCCGCCTCAACGCGTTCTTCAAGGAGAACGTGCTGCTCGAGCAGGCCTACGTCAAGGAACCGTCGAAGACGATCGGCGACCTGTTCAAGGAGGTCGGCGGTCAGGCTCTCGCCTTCGCCCGCCTCGAGGTCGGCAAGGGCCCGGAGGCCGACGTCGACTGACGCGACCGCGCATCGATGATGAACGCGGATGGGGCCGCGCGCCGTGAGGGTGCGCGGCCCCATCCGCGTTCATATGCCTCCCCGCCGCGGTGTCGAACGGCACCGATACTCTAAAAGACGGTATTTTGCGATCCATCGACGAGGAAGGCATGATATGGCAGAGGAAACGACGCAATCCGAACCGCGCAGGGTGTTGCTCAAGCTCTCGGGGGAGGCCTTCGGCGGCGGCAGCGTCGGCATCGACACCGGTGTCGTGCGGCGCATCGCCTCCGAGATCGTGCCGGCCGTCGAAGCCGGCGTGCAGGTGGCGATCGTCACCGGTGGGGGCAACTTCTTCCGCGGCGCCGAACTGCAGCAGGCGGGCATCGATCGTTCCCGCGGTGACTATATGGGTATGCTCGGCACCGTCATGAACTGCCTCGCGCTGCAGGACTTCCTCGAGCAGGAAGGTCAGGCGACGCGCGTGCAGACGGCGATCACGATGGGGCAGGTCGCCGAGCCGTACATCCCGCTCAAGGCGATCCGCCACCTCGAGAAAGGCCGCGTCGTCATCTTCGGCGCCGGCGCCGGCATGCCATACTTCTCGACCGACACTGTCTCGATCCAGCGTTCGCTCGAGATTCACTGCGATGAGGTGCTCATGGGTAAGAACGGCGTCGACGGCGTCTACACCTCCGACCCGCGCAAGGACCCGGACGCAAAGCGCTTCGCGCGCCTGAGCTACAAGCGCGCGCTCGTCGACAACCTCGCGGTTATGGACGCCTCGGCGATGGCGATGGCGCGTGACAACGACCAGCACATCCGCGTGTTCGGGCTCGAGGCGCCCGGCGACGTCACCCGCGCGTTGCTCGGCGAGTCGATTGGTACGCTGGTGTCCAACGGGGAGTCGCAGCTGGCATGAACGCCGTGTGACGCCCACGACGCCGACAACAGGTTTCATCAAAGGAGAACAAACATGGCAAATCTTGTGGATCAGGCCAAGGCGCAGATGGCGAAGTCCGTCGAATCGACGAAGGAGAACTTCTCCGGCATCCGCACCGGCCGCGCCAACCCGGCGCTGCTCAACGGCATCGTCGTCGAATACTACGGCGCGCCGACGCCGCTCAAGTCGGTTGCCACGATCGGCGTGCCGGAGCCGCGCACGCTGTCCGTGACGCCCTTCGACCCGTCGCAGGCGAACGCCGTCGAGAAGGCGCTGCGCGACTCCGACCTCGGCGCGAGCCCGCGCCGCAACGGCGCGCAGATCCTGCTGACGATGCCGGAGCTCACTGAGGACCGCCGCAAGGAATACGTCAAGCTCGCCAAGACGAAGGCCGAGGACGGCAAGGTCGCCGTGCGCAACATCCGTCGCAAGACGAAGGAAGCGATCGACAAGGCCGTCAAGGACGGCGAGATGGGCGAGGACGAGGGCGATCGTCTGCTCAAGGATCTCGACAAGGTCACCAAGCAGATCACCGATGAACTCGACGCCCTGCTCGAAGGCAAGCAGAAGGAGATCATGGAGGTCTGATCCTCCCTGAGACGATGCGCCTGCGCGCGACCGCCACGGCTTCAAGCGACGCCCGGCGCGCAGGCGCATCCTTGTTGTGCACCGGGCGGACCCCGCCGGTGCACGTCGTCGCGCATGTTCCCGAAGGAGGGCCATGATGCCGCATATGCAGCAATCCCGTGAGGCCGAAGAGAAGCTTCAGCAGATCAACAAGAGGACCGGCAGGAACATGCCGCAGGCCGTCGCCACTGCCGTTGTTCTCATCGTGATCATCCTCGCGTGCCTGTTCATCAGTCCGATGCTGTTCGCGCTCCTCGTCGTCGTCTTCATGCTCCCCGCGCTGTGGGAGCTGCGCGTGGACTTCGCGACGCGCGGCCTGCGCATCCCTGTGCTCACGCTCTGGATCTGCTCGACGGCGACGCTGCTCTCCGTCTACTTCTGCGACCGCCATGTCGTGGCGATGGCCGTCGGCGTGCTGGCGTCGCTGCTCGTCGTCGCCGTCACGGCGAGCCTGCAGATCACGCTCAACGGGCGCACATCGAAGGTCGTCGCCGGCAAGGCAACGACCGCGACGCCTGCACAGGCGCAGCCGCGCGCCGACGAGCCGCACAGCCGCCTGACGCAGGTGGCCGTCTCGATGTTCACCGTGCTCTACATTCCGCTGCTCGCTTCGTGCATCATCATGCCGCTCACCTTCAACGGGCATCCGGTCGCCCATGCGATCCTCATCGTGTTCATGCCGGCGCTGAGCGACACCGGCGGTCTGTTCGCCGGCGCGTGGTTCGGCCGGCACAAGCTGTGTCCGACGATCTCGCCAAAGAAATCGGTCGAAGGTCTGCTCGGCTCGATCCTGTTCGCGATGGCCGGCTGTTTCGCCGTCTTCGCGTGCACCTACGAGGCGCCGATGTGGGCGTCGCGCTGGTGGGTGCCGATCGTCGCCGGCGTCATGATCGGCGTCGTCGGCACTTTCGGCGACCTGTGCGCGTCGCTGATCAAACGTGATCTGGGCATCAAGGACATGGGTCACCTGCTCAAGGGGCACGGCGGCATCCTCGACCGCGTCGACTCCATCCTGCTGTGCGCGCCGTTCATCTGCGTGCTGCTGTGGATGACCGGTCTGTGACGTCTGAGCGCCGCGCACCGTCCGAACCATCACGATTCCCCGAGGAAAGCCGATTCCATCATGAACTCCAACGACACCTTCCGCCCCGCCGCGCATCCGCATGACGACGCGGACAGCGGCATCACGCCCGGCGGCACCACCGGGGCGTTCCGCGACGTGCTCGCGAAGGACCACGCTCGACGGGGCAAGCCGCCGCTGCATTTCGCCGACATGACCGTCGACGAACGCGAGGAGCGCGCGAAGGAGCTCGGCATGCCGAGGTTCCGCGTCAAGCAGCTCGCCAACCACTACTACGGCCGTTTCGACGCCGACGCCGCCGATTTCACCGATCTGCCGGCGGCGCTGCGCGAACCGGTTCAGGAGGCGTTCTTCCCGACACTGATCGACGAGGTGACACGTCAGGTGGCCGACGACGGGCAGACAATCAAGACGCTGTGGAACCTGTTCGACGGCTCGAAGATCGAATCGGTGCTCATGCGGTATCCCAACCGCACGACGCTGTGCATCTCGTCGCAGGTCGGCTGCGGCATGGGCTGCCCGTTCTGTGCGACCGGCCAGCTGGGGCTGACGCGCAACATGTCCACCGGCGAGATCCTCGAACAGGTGCGCATCGCCGCCGGCATGATGGCGCGCGGCGAGGTCGCGGGAGGTCCGGGGCGTCTGAGCAACGTCGTGTTCATGGGCATGGGCGAGCCGATGGGCAACTATCGCGCCATCGTCTCCGCGGTGCGTCAGATCGGCGCGATGCCGCCCGACGGCTTCGGCATCTCGACGCGCAACATCACGGTCTCGACCGTCGGCGTCGTTCCCGGCATCCGCCGCCTCGCGCAGGAGGGGCTGCCGGTGCGCCTCGCCGTGTCGCTGCACGCGCCGAACGACGATCTGCGCGACGAGCTCGTGCCGATGAACAGGCGCTTCAACGTCGATCAGGTCCTCGACGCCGCGCATGACTACTATCTGGCGAGCAAGCGGCGCGTGAGCATCGAATACGCGCTGATGCGCGGCATCAACGACCAGGAGGTGCACGCGCGCCAGCTCGCGAACAAGCTCAACCACTACGGCGACAACTGGGCGCATGTCAACCCGATCCCGCTCAACCCGATCGAGGGGTCGAAATGGACGGCGTCGAAACCCGAGGACGAGGCGAGGTTCCTTGAGATCCTGCATGACGCCGGCATCACCGCGACGCTGCGCGACACGCGCGGCCAAGACATCGACGGCGCCTGCGGACAGCTCGCCGCCAAGACGATCGACATGACGATGCCGCAGCGTTCCTGAGCGCCCGCAGGCCGCGAAGGCCCGCCCATCCACGAACGGATGGGCGGGCCTTCATCGTGTCGGCGGCCGAAATCGGCCCTGCGCAATCGCCGGAACTTGCGCCGAAGAGGGACGCTAAGTAATGTAACAACTGTTACGTAACACCTGTTACATTATGTTCCGCGCGTTGAAGTACGCGCGGGGAGGGAGGCCGCGATGCCGCGCGCACAGCAATACACACGCGAGCAGATTGTCGAATCCGCCTTCGCAATCGTGCGTGAGGACGGGGAGGATGCGCTGTCCGCGCGTTCGCTCGCCGCACGCCTCGGTTGCTCGGTGCGTCCGATCTTCAGCCGCTTCGCCGGTATGGAAGAGGTGCAGCACGCCGTCTGGCGGCGAGCGAACGAGACGTACAACGCCTTCGTCGCCGACGCGATGGAGCGCGGCACCGACCGTCCATATCTGTCGAGCGGCCTCGCCTACGTCGACTTCGCCAGACGCGAGCCGCAGCTGTTCGCGATGCTGTTCATGCGTCCGCGTACCGACGAGGAGATGAGGCAGGCCGAACGTGACGTCGAGCCGATCGTGGCGATCGTCGCCCGCCAGCTCGGCGTCACCGAGGCACGGGCCCTCGAATTCCACACGCAGCTGTGGGTGTATGTGCACGGCCTCGCCACGATGATCGCCACACGCTACCTCGACTGGGATGCCGACTTTGTCGAACGCTCCACGTCGCAGGTCTACCGGGCTCTCAAGGCGGACCTCGAATCCGGAAAGGAAGCATGAGATGGATGCGATACGCACCGTCGATCTGACGAAACGGTACGGCGACCTCGTCGCCGTCGACCATGAGAACATCACCGTCGCCGAGGGGAGTCTCTTCGCGCTGCTCGGCGCCAACGGCGCCGGCAAGACGACGACGATCTCGATGCTCACCGGGCTGACGCGCCCGACGAGCGGCGACGCCTACCTGCTCGGCAAGTCGATCCTCAAGGACGGCGCATGGATCCGCGAGCGCATCAACGTCGCGCCGCAGGAGACGGCCGTCGCGCAGAACCTTACGGTCCGGGAGAACCTCGAGCTCATCGCCGGCATCTACGGGCAGCCGCATGCGAAGGCCGTCGCGAGCGCGCGCCACGTCATCGACGTGTTCTCGCTCGCCGACGTAGCCTCGCGGCGCGCGTCGGCGCTGTCGGGAGGCATGCGCCGGCGTCTGAGCATCGCGATGGGGCTCATCACGTCGCCGAAGATCCTGTTCCTCGACGAGCCGACGGTCGGTCTCGACGTGTTCGCGCGCCGGGAGCTGTGGAAGGTCATCGCGTCGCTCAAGGGCAGCACGACGATGCTGCTGACGACGCATTACCTCGAGGAGGTCGAGACGCTTGCGGACATGGTCGCGATCATGGTCGCCGGCAGTGTCGTCGCAACCGGCACCGTCGAGCAGCTCAAGGAGAAGACGGGCGCGTCCACGTTGGAGGACGCGTTCGTCGCGTTGGCGGGAGGTGCACGATGAGCGCGCGCAGGGTGTGGCTGTTCTCAGTGCGTACGGTCAAGGAGGTGCTGCGCGATTCGGTGAACCTGTTCTTCGGCATGGCCTTCCCGGCGCTGCTGCTGTGGGCGTTGTCGGTCATCTACCGTCAGGTCGGTCAGATGCCCGGCGCGCGTGCCATGTCGATCGGCGATCTGACGGCGTCGATCGCGGCCTATGCGCCGGTGTTCCTGTCGTTGTTCTCGGGGATGCTGCTGGCGAAGGACCGTACGTCGAGCTTCCTGGCGAGGTTGTTCGTCTCGCCGATGACGTCGGCGGATTTCATGTTCGGCTATACGGTGCCGATGCTCGTCGTCTCGCTTGCGCAGTCGCTTGTCACGTTCCTGTGCGCGGGCCTGTTCGGCTGGCATGTCTCTGCGCGTCTGCTGCTGGGCGTCGTGGTCGTGCTGCCGGTCGCGCTCATGTATACGGCGATTGGGCTGCTGTGCGGCTGTGTGATGAGCGATCGCGCGGTCGGCGGCGTGTGCGGGGCGATGCTCACGACGCTGGCCTTCATCCTGTCGGGAGTCACCGTGCCGTTGGCGATCATGGGGGAGACGTTCCGCCGTATCGTGCAGGCGTTGCCGTTCTATCATGCGACGCAGGCGGTCGTCGCGGCGCTCGGCGGCGCCGACGGTCGGATCTGGCCGCATCTGTGGATCGTGTGCCTGTATGCGCTCGTGTGCATGGCGGCGGCCGTCGCTGTCTTCGCGTGGCGCAGGCGGGAGCGCTGAAGGCGGCGGAGATGCCCTGTCGGCGGCGTGGTCACAGGGGTCGATGTGAAGATTCGTTGAAGGCGTCTTACAGTGAGACCGTCGACGGCGCCTTCAACGTGCACCCCGCTACAATGCCCATGGACATAATCGGGGTGCGCGGCCGGGCCGCATGCCCCGTGCAGGCATGACGAGAAACGAGCATCGTATGGGTGGAGCGCACGCGAGAAGGTCGCCGGCGGCGGGCGGCCGCGCGCGTCGGCGACGGGGGAGGAAGGCCGGAGCCGGCATGGCGGCGCTCGGCGGCGGCGCGGCGCTCGTGCTCGCGCTGGGCTTCCTCGGCGGATGGCAGGCGAAGGCGATGAGTGCGCCTCCCGTACTGCAGGCCGCGCCCGCGGAGACAATCGATGTGCGCGGCGCGGCCGGCGACGGGGAGGTCGAGGAGGCCTCGACTCAGACGAGTGCGACGACGAAGCGGCCGACGATCGAATCGGTCACGGCGGTGCACGCGACGGACGACGCGCAGGGCCGCGCGACGGTGCTGCTCACCGTCGAATGGGAGAACACGACGGCGTACACGACAGGGCTGGTGCCGACCTTCACTGTCTCGCAGCACGGCATCGTGCTCGAACAGGCCGCCTACGGCGAAGAGAGGCCGGCTGGTTTCGAGGACGCGTCACGCTTCCGCAAGGTGCTTCCCGGCACGAAAACATCGATCCAGCTCGCCTATGTGCTCCTCGACGCGGCGGCGCCGGTGCTGCTGCAGGTGACGGACGGCACACCGAACACCTTCGGCAGCGAGATCGCGCTCGAGATGCGCTGACGCACGCCATGCCGGCGCGCGCCGTTCAGCGCCGGTCGCGGCGTTCGGCGATCGCGTTCGTGACGATCGACGCGATTGCGCACAGCAGGCCGCCGATGACCCACGACATCCAGAACATGCCTTTGGGGCCGCCGTCGAAGAAGAACAGCATCGAAAGGCCCACAATCGTCGCGACGATCATGATCGTGCCGCAGATCGCGCCGTTGACGCCCTCGACCGTGTCCATGCTGCGGCTGCGCTCCTCGCGGATCGCCGCCTTGTTGTACTCCTCGACGTTCACGCGCGCGTAGTTCATGCCACCGTACGTGCATGCGGCCACGCCGCCGGCGACGATCATCATGAACAGTGCGACCGGCCATCCCTCGTCCATGTGCATGACGCCGTCGGCGTAGACCATGAAGCCGCAGGCGATGAGGATCAGGCCGACGCCGAAGATGAGGCTGACCGCGAGCGTGTGCGCCGCCTGACGGCGGTCCTCGCCGGTGTAGAAGTCCTCGACGAAGGGATGGCGGCGCATGAACTCGGCGTGGCCCAGACCCGCGGGCACGAAGAACGCGAGCGCGACGAGCACGCCGATCGAGATGCACAGGAACACGAGGAATTCGCCGATCGAGGCCGACACCGGCACGCTGTTGTCGCCGTCGAACAGCAGGCCGACGCCGACGCCGAAGATGACGGCGAAGACGCCGGCGCAGATCTTGCGGTCGAAGGAACGCATGTGCTCGTCATAGCCGGTGATGTCCTGCGGCAGCGCGGACGGCTCGGCGAGCATCGTCGCGCCGGCGCCGACGGGCGCTTTTGGGCGTTCGTCCCCGGTGTCGTCGGCCGCTGCGGTCTCGGCGCGTCCGTCGCGCACGTCGCCGATGACGAGATCGTCGAGCGTCACGCCGAACAGGTCGCACATCATCAGCAGCTTGTCCATCTCCGGATAGGCCTTGTCGCCCTCCCATTTGCTGATCGCCTGTCTCGAGACGCCGAGCAGCATCGCGAGCTGCTCCTGCGTCATGTTGCGTTGGGCGCGCAGGTACTGCAGATTGTCCCTGAAGGTCATGTCCGTGTCCTTTCCTGACCGTGGCCGTATCGACGCTACCGTCGTCGGCTCCATGGCACCAACTATGCCCGGTATGCGAAAGCCGCGCTACCACCTTTCGGTTGCATCGGCGGATGCAACCGTCGACTTCCGCGGCAACCTGCGGTTGCATCCGCGCGGTTCCAACGATTTCGCGTCCCGGAACGGCTCGGGGATGCAGGCCCGGCCGTTTCGGCATGCGGTCGCGTGGGCGGCGCGTGCGGCGCGTTGTAACAGGGAATCGGTACGCTGGTGGCGTTCCGTGTTGAGTCAGCAACGATTCGAAAGAGGTGCGACCATGCCGTTGGCGGTCCGTGTTATCCCATGTCTCGACGTCGACGCCGGACGCGTCGTCAAAGGCGTCCACTTCGAGAACCTGCGCGATGCGGGCGACCCGGTCGAGCTCGCCGCCGAATACTACCGTCAGGGCGCCGACGAGCTGACCTTCCTTGATGTGACCGCGTCGAGCTCGCATCGCCAGACGATGATCGACGTCGTCACGCGCACGGCCGAGCAGATCTTCATCCCGCTGACCGTCGGCGGCGGCGTACGCACGCCCGAGGACGTTGATTCGCTGCTGCGCTGCGGCGCCGACAAGGTGGGCGTGAACACGGCTGCGATCAACGATCCGACGCTGATCTCCCGCGTCGCCGAACGATTCGGCAACCAGGTGCTCGTCCTGTCCGTCGACGCGCGCCGCGAGCGCGGCGAGCAGCATACGCAGTCGGGGTTCGAGGTCACGACGATGGGCGGCCGCAAGTCGACCGGCATCGACGCGCTGTGGTGGGCGAGGCGCGCCGAGGAGCTCGGCGCCGGCGAGATCCTGCTCAACTCGATGGACGCCGACGGCACGCAGCAGGGCTTCGACCTCGAGATGATCCGCGCGATGCGCGAGGTTGTCTCGATCCCGATCATCGCCTCGGGCGGCGCCGGCAAGGCCGACGACTTCCCGCCGGCGATCGCCGCGGGCGCCGACGCCGTGCTCGCCGCGTCGATCTTCCACTACGGCAAGGTCACGATCGGCGAGGTCAAGGACGCGCTGCGCGTCGCCGGCTACACGGTGCGCTGATCCGCGCGCGATGCGCATCGCGCGGGTATGATGATGTGGTTTGTTGTTGCGAACGATGATTATGGGAGCATGATGGGCAGCGAAGCTGAGAAGACCTACGACAATTCCGTGACGCTCGACCCGCGCATCAAGGCGCGGCTCAAGTACGACAACAAGGGGCTCGTATGCGCCGTCGTCCAGCAGTACGACACCCGTGAGGTGCTCATGGTCGGCTACATGGACGACGAGGCGCTGCGCCGTACGTTGACGGGCGGCCGCGTGACCTTCTGGTCGAGGTCGCGGCAGGAGTACTGGCGCAAGGGGGACACCTCCGGCCATGTGCAGTACGTGAAGTCGGTGAGCCTCGACTGCGACGGCGACGCGCTGCTCGTCGAGGTCGATCAGATCGGCGCGGCGTGCCACACCGGCAAGCGCAGCTGCTTCGACGAGGGCGGACCGCTGCCGGCCGTCGTCGGCATGCGCCCCGAAGGACAGGAGGAGCAGGCATGAGCGTCAACAGCGTGTCCGATCTGGGCTGGGGGGAGACCTGGCCGAGCCGTGAGCGCTTCCACGAACTGGCGGCCGAAGGCTACCGCATCATCCCGATCGTACGCAGGATTCTCGCGGATTCGCTGACGCCGGTCGGGCTGTACGAACGGCTCGCCGGGCACCGTTCCGGCACCTTCATCCTCGAATCGGCCGAGACGAGCGGCACGTGGAGCCGCTACAGCTTCATCGGCGTCGACGCGATGGCGCAGCTGCGTTCGAACGGCGGGCGCGCCGACTGGCTCGGCACCGTGCCGGCGGGCGTGCCGCGCGAAGGCGACGTCATCGACGTGGCGCGCGCGACGCTCGACGTGCTCCGCTCGCCGAAGGTGGAGGGGCTGCCGAACCTGACGAGCGGCCTCGTCGGCAACATCGGCTGGGACGCGATCCGCCACTGGGAGCCGACGCTGCCGGCGGACGCGCCCGACGAGACCGGTCAGAGCGAGCTGACGCTCGCGTTGGCCACCGACATCGCCGTCGTCGACCACAAGAACGGATCGGTGTGGCTCATCGCGAACGCCGTGAACGTCGACGACCGCCCCACGCGCGCCGACGCCGCCTACGACGAGGCGGTCGCCCGCGTGGAGCTCATGCAGGTGCGGGCGGCCACGCCGACGCAGGACGAGTTCCGCGTCGACGTGCTCGACCCCTCGATTCCGCAGCCCGAACTGCGGTTCCGGACGAGGAAAGAGGACTTCCTCGCGATGGTGGAGCGTTCGCGACGCCACATCATCGACGGCGACGTGTTCCAGGTCGTCGGCTCGCAGCGTCTCGACATCGACTCGCCGGCCGACCCCTTCGACGTCTACCGCGTGCTGCGCACGCTCAACCCAAGCCCCTACATGTACTTCATGACGCTCACCGACGCGCAGGGCCGCGACTTCAACGTCATCGGCTCGTCGCCGGAGACGCTCATCAAGGTCGACGACGGACTGGCGATGAGCTTCCCGATCGCAGGCTCCCGTCCGCGCGGCGCGACGCCGGAGGAGGACGAGCGGCTGCACGACGAGCTGCTCGCCGACCCCAAGGAGCGCAGCGAGCACATCATGCTCGTCGACCTGGCGCGCAACGATCTGAGCCGCGTGTGCGAACCCGAATCGGTCGAGGTCGTCTCACTGATGGACGTGCTGCGCTACAGTCACATCATGCACATCTGCTCGACCGTCACCGGCCGCGTGAGGCCCGACATGAGCGTCATGGACGTGTTCACGGCGGCGTTCCCGGCCGGCACGCTCTCCGGGGCGCCCAAGCCGAAGGCGGTCGAGCTGATCGACCGGATGGAGCCGGCCGACCGCGGCATCTACGGCGGCACCGTCGGATACTTCGACTTCTCCGGCAACATGGACATGGCGATTGCGATCCGCACCGCGTTCATCCGCGACCATCAGGCCTCGGTCCAGGCGGGGGCCGGCCTCGTGCTCGACTCGGTGCCCGAGAACGAGTGGATGGAGACGCGCAACAAGGCCGGCGCGAGCGTCGAGGCGATCAAGATCGCCGCGCAGCTGCGCCGCGTGTGATCCGCACCGCGACGGCGAAGGCCCCGGGACGCCGATGATACGGCGTCCCGGGGCCCTTTTGCCCATGCAGGCGTGAGTCCGGCCGGCCCTCAGTCGTCGAGCAGTGCATGCACGTGCTCGCGCAGCGCCGGGACCACCGTCTCGTCGAACCACGGATGCTCGGTGCGCCAGATGTCGGTGCGGCCGGAGGGGTGGACGATCGGGAAGTACTCCGGCAGGTACCGCGCGAAGTCCCTGACCGTGTCCTCGAGGCGTGCCTTCGGATCCTGGCCCAGATAGTAGCGCACCGCGTATGAGCCGGCGAGGATCGTCAGCCGCACATGCGGCAGCAGCTTCATGATCTCGGGATGGAAGGTCGGTGCCACCCACGGACGCGGGCCTTCGTCGCCCTTGCCGCCCGCTTTGTCGCCGAGGTAGTAGAAGTCCATCGGCACGAGCGCGAACTTGCCCGATTCGTAGAAGGTCTCCCTGTCCACGCCGAGCCATGCTCACAGCGTGTCGCCGCTGCGGTCGTCCCAGCACAGCCCGCTGCGCTGCGCGTCGAGGCTCGGCGACTGGCCAACGATCGTGATGACCGCGTCCGACTGCGCCGAGAACACCGGCCTCTCGCCGCGCGCGGTGAATGCGGCGTCGCGCGGGTCGTCGATGATCTGCCTGGTGATGGATTCGATGGTTGCTGCCATGGGTGCGCTCCTTATGTTCGTCCTTCCCACCGGCTTACCATGCGCCGCAGCGCAAGGCATGGCACGGCGGCCGCTTTTGCGCCGAAGGCGTCATGCGGCAGTCGCGCCATGGGGCGCATGCCGCCTCACAGGCCGTGCGCGTCGCGCCAGTCGGCGAGCCGTGCACGCATGCGCTCCTTGTCGGCGTCGTCGGCGAAGGACGCCTCGATCGAATTGGCCGCGAGCGCGGCGAGCGTGTCAGGCGGCATGCCGGCCCCGGCGAGCGCGGCGTAGTTGGCGGCGGCGTAGCCGCCGAAGTAGGCGGGATCGTCGGAGTTGATCGTGCAGACGAGCCCATCGCGCACCATGCGCGGCAGCGGATGGTCGTCGATCGAGCCGACGACCTGCAGGCGCAGGTTGGACAGCGGGCAGCAGGTGAGCGGTATCCGGTCGCGGATCAGCCGGGCTTCGAGCTCGTCGTCGTCGAGCACGTGGATGCCGTGGTCGATGCGTTCGGCGTGCAGCAGGTCGAGCGCCTGGCGGATGTAGTCGGCGGGCCCCTCCTCGCCGGCGTGCGCGACGGCGTGCCATCCGAAGGAGCGTGCGCGGGCGAACTGGTCGACGAACATCGACGGCGGATAGCCGACCTCGGCGGAGTCGAGGCCGATTCCGACGATCTCGTCTTTGCGCGCCTGTGCCATGTCGAGGATCCGGTCGGCCGTGGCGACGTCCATGTCGCGTACGAGGCTCAGGATCAGCGCGCCGGTGACGCCGTAGCGTTTCTCGCCGATCCGCAGGCCTTCGCGCAGACCGTCGAGGACGTCGTCGTAGGCGACGTGGTCGGTGAACGCGTGCACCTGCGGGTCGAAGAAGATCTCGGCGTGCATGACGCCGTCCGCGGCCGCCCGCCTGAGGTAGGCGAGCATGAGGTCGCGGAAGTCGTCGGCCGTGCGCAGCGTCCTCATCAGCGCGTAGTAGAGGTCGAGGAAGGACTGCAGGTTCTCGAAGCGGTACTGCGCCCGCAGCTCGTCGAGTGTGCCCCAGGGCAACGGCACGTCGTTGCGGCGGGCGAGTTCGAACGCGAGTTCGGGTTCGAGCGTGCCCTCGATATGCAGATGGAGCTCCGCCTTCGGCATCGTCGCCAGCGCGTCGCGCGCCGTCTTCTCGTCATCGTTGGTCGTGTCGTTCGTGTCGTTCATCGTCGTCCTTCCGATCGGTGGGCCGTGTGCGGCCCTGTCTCCCAGTGTAGGACGAGCCGCACGGCGTCCGATGCGGCGGATACGAGAAGGCGGGGCGCGATCGATGCGATCGCGCCCCGCCTTCTCGTCGTGGACCGGATGTGTCCGATCAGTCGTCGAGGTTGAGCTGGCGGCCGAAGCGGTCGTTGAGTTCGACCTGCTCCTCGGTGGCCTTGGCCTCTTCGGCGGCCGCCTTGCCTTCGGCCTTGTCCTTCTTGTCGTCGGCCTTGTCGGTGACCTTCTCGAGCTTGGCCTGCGGGTCGTCGGCGGCCTTGACGATCTTCTCGTCCTCCTTGGCGATCACCTTGGCGGCGTGCTCCTCGGCGCGCTCGGCGCGCTTCTCGTCGCGGTTCGCCTCATGCTCCTCGTGACGCTCCTCCATGCGGTCCTTGAAATCCTCGAAGTGTTCCTTGATGTCTGCCATGATCGGCTCCTTTCGCCATGTGGTATGGGCTACGTTCCATTAGACCACCGCCGGAGCCGCCGGCGGCCGCTTTTCCACTCTCAAGTGAAACTTTTTCGGTGCCGGCGATGTCGTGTTAGGCGTGTCGCGGCGGACGCGACCACCATTCAGACGCCGACATGCGCTCGTCATCCGCCATCCGTTAGAGTGGCCCATGGCGGGAAGGCCCCGTCTTCGCCATCGCATTCCCAAGGAGGAGCATGTCGGTTTTGGATGAACTGGTAGCGGGCGCGCTCGAGGATCAGCGCGACCGCGCACGTGTCACGTCGCTGGACGAGCTCAAGGCCATGGCGGCCTCGGCTCCGGCCCCGATGGACGCGAAGCGATGGCTCAGGCGCGACGACGGCGTACCGGTGATCGCCGAGATCAAACGCGCGTCCCCGTCCAAGGGCCATCTGACCGACATCGACGACCCCGGCTCGCTCGCCTGCGAATACGCGCGCGGCGGCGCCAGCGCAATCTCGGTGCTCACCGAAGGCCGGCGCTTCCTCGGTTCGCTCGACGATCTGGACGCCGTGCGCGCCGCCGTGGACATCCCCGTGCTGCGCAAGGACTTCATCGCGACCGACTACCAGATCTGGGAGGCGCGCGCGCACGGCGCGGACATCATCCTGCTCATCGTCGCCGCGCTCGACGACGACACGCTCGGCCGTCTGCTCGCCCTCACCCATGAGCTCGGCATGACGGCGCTCGTCGAGACGCACACCCGTCAGGAGATCGAACGGGCGATTGCCTCCGGCGCGCAGGTCATCGGCATCAACGCGCGCAACCTCAAGGATCTGCGCGTCGACGTCGGCCGGTACGCGGAGCTCGCCGACGACCTGCCCGACGACGTCATCAAGGTGGCGGAATCGGGCGTCTTCGGCGAAACGGAGGTCGAGGACTACGCGCGCGCCGGCGCGGACGCCGTGCTCGTCGGCGAAGGCGTGGCCACGGCCGACGACCATGAACTCGCAGTAGAACGTCTAGTGAAAGCAGGAGCCAAGGTGAAGGCCTCGGAAGCACAGCCACTCAGCACCCATCACGGTCCGTATTACGGACGCTTCGGTGGACGGTACGTCCCCGAGGCGCTCGTCACAGCGCTCGACGAGCTCGAACGGGTGTACGAGGACGCCAAGCGCGACCCGGAGTTCCACAAGGAGCTCGCACGCCTCAACAAGCAGTACGTGGGACGCCCGTCGCCGCTCACCGAAGCGCCGCGCTTCGCCGAACGCCTGCGCGAACGCACCGGCCTCGACGCGCGCGTCTTCCTCAAGCGCGAGGACCTCAACCACACCGGCGCGCACAAGATCAACAACGCGATCGGCCAGGCGCTGCTCGTCAAGCGCATGGGCAAGACGCGCGTCATCGCCGAGACCGGCGCCGGCCAGCACGGCGTCGCGACGGCCACCGTGTGCGCGATGCTCGGCCTCAAATGCCGCATCTACATGGGCCAGATCGACGCGCGCCGCCAGGCGCTCAACGTCGCGCGCATGCGCATGCTCGGCGCCGAGGTCGTCGAGGTCACGCTCGGCGACCGCATTCTCAAGGACGCGATCAACGAGGCGCTGCGCGACTGGGTGACCAACGTCAGGGACACGCACTACCTGCTCGGCACCGTCGCCGGCCCGCATCCGTTCCCGGAGATGGTGCGCGACTTCCAGAAGGTCATCGGCGAGGAGGCGAAGGAGCAGCTGCGTGACTGGTACGGCATCGACCATCCGGACGCGATCTGCGCATGCGTCGGCGGCGGCTCGAACGCGATCGGCATCATGAACGCCTTCCTCGACGACCCGCGCGTCAACCTCTACGGCTACGAGGCGGGCGGCGACGGCCCCGAATCGGGACGCCACGCTATCCGCTTCGCCCCGGGCACCGGAGAGCTCGGCATGTTCCAGGGCGCGAAGAGCTATCTGCTCGAGAACGACGAGGGCCAGACGCTCGACACCTATTCGATCTCGGCGGGCCTCGACTACGCGTCGGTCGGCCCCGAGCACGCCTGGCTCAAGGAGATCGGCCGCGTCAACTACTCGTGGGCGACCGACGGTGAGGCGATGAGCGCGTTCAAGGACCTGTGCGAGACCGAGGGCATCATCCCGGCGATCGAGTCCTCCCATGCGGTCGCCGGCGCCTACAAGGCGGCGGCCGACCTCAAGACGAGGGGCTACGAGCACCCGGTCATGATCATCAACATCTCCGGCCGCGGCGACAAGGACATGAACACCGCGGGCAAATGGTTCGGCTATCTGACCGACGAGCAGAGCAAGGCACTCGAAGCGAATGGAGCACAGGGTAACAATGCGTGAGACGATCGAAATCATCGACAACGGCGACGGCGAGGTCATCGCCGACATGACCGAGACGACGGCGGCCACGCCGTCGGGCCAGCCTCTGGGCATCGCGCACCGGCCGAGCCCGTGCCGCCGGCTGTTCGCCGACTACAAGGCGCAGGACAAGCCGGCCTTCATCGGCTATCTGCCCTTCGGCTTCCCCGACCCGGACCTGTCGCTCGAGGCGTTCCGCACGATGGTCGACAACGGCACCGACATCGTCGAGATCGGCCTGCCGTACTCCGACCCGGTCATGGACGGACCGGTCATCCAGGCGGCCAGCCAGATCGCGCTGCGCAACGGCGAGCGCATCGCCGACGTGTTCAGGGCCGTCGAGACGGTCGCGAACGCCGGCGGCGTCCCGCTCGTCATGAGCTACTGGAACCTGATCTTCCACTACGGCGTCGAACGGTTCGCGACCGACTTCGCGAACGCCGGCGGCGCCGGCCTGATCACGCCCGACCTGATCCCCGACGAAGCGGGGGAGTGGATCGAGGCGTCCGACCGCCATGGTCTCGACCGCATCTTCCTCGTCTCCCCGGACTCGACCGACGAACGCCTGCGCGTCGTCGCCGAGAACGCGCGCGGCTTCGTCTACGCGGCCGCCCGCATGGGCGTGACCGGCGAACGTTCGACGCTCAACGACTCCTCGCGCGAGCTCGTCGCACGCACGCGCGCCGCCGGCGCCGAGAACGTCTGCGTCGGCATCGGCGTCTCGACGCCCGCGCAGGGCGCCGCCGTCGGCCAGTACGCGGACGGCGTCATCGTCGGCTCGGCGCTCGTGCACACGCTGCTCGACGAGCAGGGCGACGTGCGCGACCCCGTCCAGGGCCTGAGCGCCCTGGCGAACACGACCGCCGCCCTGGCCGACGCGATCCACGGCTGCCGCCGGTGAGCCGCTGACGCCGATACCGCCGATCCTCGACGCGCCGCGGCCCCATGCACGGGGCCGCGGCGCGTCATGCGTCATGCGTCATGCGTCATGCGTCATGCGTCATGCGTCATGCGTCATGCGTCATGCGTCATGCGGCGGCACGGACGGACCTGTTGCTACGATCGGGAACCATGAACCTTGCCTACATCCCCTCACCGACGGTCTCGCAGTTCCACATCGGCTCGCTGACGATCCACATCTACGCGCTGACGATGCTGCTCGGCATCGTCGCCGCCGTATGGATCACGAGCGTGCGCTGGAAACGCTACGGCGGCACCTTCGACCAGATCCTCGACACGACGCTCGTGGCGGTGCCGTGCGGCATCGTCGGCGCGCGTCTCTACCACGTCATCACGACGCCCGAACGCTTCTTCGGGCCGAACGGCGACTGGGTGGAGATCTTCCGCATCTGGAACGGCGGCCTCGGCATCTGGGGCGCGATCGTGCTCGGCGCGCTCGGAGCCTGGGCCTGGGTGCGCCACCGGCACTATCCGATGGCGCTGCTCGCCGACGCGATCGCGCCGGCGCTGCTCGTCGCGCAGGCCATCGGCCGCCTCGGCAACTGGTTCAACCAGGAGCTCTACGGCAAGCCGACGACGCTGCCGTGGGGCCTCAAGCTCAACACCGAGGGCTCCGCGATGGGCAACGCCGAACAGTGCTACGACGGCGCGACCTGCCCGACCGGCACCCTGTTCCACCCGACCTTCCTGTACGAGATGATCTGGAACCTCATCGGCGCCGCCCTCATCGTCTGGATCGGCCGCAGGACCGTGCGCACGCTCAAGGCCGGGTCGCTGTTCGCGCTCTACGTCATCTGGTACACGGCGGGACGCACCTGGATCGAGATGCTGCGCATCGACTTCTCCCACGAGTTCCTCGGCCTGCGCGTCAACGTCTGGGTCTCGATCGTCGTCTTCATCCTCGGCGTCGTCGCCTTCATCGTCATCCAACGGACAAGCAAGCCCACGCCGCTGCTCGCCGAGAAGCTGCGCACCGTCACCGAACTCGAGGAACGAGGCCGCGGGAACCGGCCCTCCGCCCACGGCCACGACGCCCGGGCGGCGGCCGACGGGGCGCAGGGCGCCTGAGCGGGCGGCCGGCGTTCGTCGCTTGCCTTATTTAGAATGGCAGACATGGATATCAAAATCGCACCCAGCATCCTTTCCGCGGACTTCTGCAATCTCGAGCGCGACCTCGATCGCATCGCGAACGCCGACCTCGTCCACGTCGACGTCATGGACCACCACTTCGTCCCGAACCTCACGATCGGCGAACCCGTCGTCGAACGCATCTGCCAGGTCGCGAAGCTGCCGGTCGACGTCCATCTGATGATCGACGACCCGGATCGTTGGGCTCCGGGCTACGCCGAGCGCGGTGCGCATTCCGTCACCTTCCACATGGGCGCGACCCACGCGCCGGTGCGTCTGGCGCGCCAGCTGCACGACATGGGCTGCGAGGCGTGGTTCGCGGTGCGTCCGGCCGAGCCGGTCGAGCCGATCTTCGACATCCTTGAGGAGTTCGACACGATCCTCATCATGACCGTCGAGCCCGGATTCGGCGGCCAGAAGTTCCTCGCCAACCAGATGGGCAAGGTGCGCCGTCTGCGCGACGAGATCACGCGCCGCGGCCTGAAGACGAACATCCAGGTCGACGGCGGCGTCGGCGTCAAGACCGCGCCGATCGTCGCCGAGGCCGGCGCGAACATCCTCGTCGCCGGCTCCGCCGTCTACGGCGCCGACGATCCGGCGAAGGCGATCGACGAGATCCGCGACGCCGCACGCGCCGCCTACCGCGACTGAACGCGTCCCGCACGCAAACCCCGCCATCTCCCGGCCGCGCCGTGCATGAAGGCGCGGCCGGATCCACGACCATGACCATGCGCGCCGTCGCAGGCGCGCGCAGACACTGACAGGAACCACCATCATGAAGACGTTCGAATCGCTATTCGAGGAACTGAGCGCGAAGGCCGCCGCGAAGACGCCGGGCTCGCTCACCGTGCAGGAGCTCGAGAAGGGCACGCATTTCATCGGCAAGAAGATCATCGAGGAGGCCGGCGAGACCTGGATCGCCGCCGAATACGAGGGCGCCGGGCGCACCGCCGAGGAGATGAGCCAGCTCATCTACCATCTGCAGGTCATGATGATCGACCGCGGCATCACGCTCGACGACATCTACAAGAACCTGTGACCGGCACCGCACACATGGCCGACGGCCTGTGCGCATTATCATTTTTGGAGGAGCCCATGCTACGCATCGCCGTCCCCAACAAGGGGATGCTGTCCGAACCGGCCTGGAACATGCTCGAGGAGGCCGGATACCGCCTGCGGAGCAATCCGCGCCAGCTCGTCGTCGAGGACCCGGACAACGACGTGGAACTGTTCTATCTTCGCCCGCTGGACATCGCCGTCTATGTCGGACGCGGCACGATCGACGTCGGCATCACCGGCCATGACCTGCTGCTCAACTCGGGCACCGACGCGCAGGAGGTCATGGACCTCGGCTTCGGCGCGTCCACGTTCCGCTTCGCGGCGCCGCAGGATTCGGACATCCGCGAGCTGGCCGACATCGACGGCAAGCGCGTCGCGACGTCCTTCGACAAGCTCGTGCACGACTATCTGACCGAGCACGGCATCCAGGCCGAGACGATCCACCTCGACGGCGCCGTCGAATCGTCGGTGCAGCTCGGCGTGGCCGACCTCATCGCCGACGTCGTGTCCACCGGCACGACGCTGCGCAACGCCGGCCTGCGCATCTTCGGCGACCCGATCGTGCATTCCGAGGCCGTGCTCATCCGCTCGCCGCGCCTCGAGCCGGACGACGAGCGCCTCGAGCGCCTCGAGCGCCGCCTGCAGGGCGTGCTGACCGCCAAGCGCTACGTGCTGATGGACTTCGACATCCCGGTCGACCGCATCTCGGCCGCCGTCGACATCACGCCCGGATTCGAAAGCCCGACGATCTCGCCGCTGCACGACAAGCAGTGGTCGGCCGTGCGCGTCATGGTCCCCAAGGCGAAGGTCAACCAGCTCATGGACGAGCTCTATGCGGTCGGCGCCCGCGGCATCATCGTCACGGCGATCCAGGCCACCCGCATGTGATGGTGGGTGGCCATGGCCGCTGACGGAAAGTACAGTCCCGAACCGCGCGACGTGATCCTGACGATCCCGAACCTGATCAGCGCGCTGCGCATCATCTCGATCCCGGTGATCGCCTGGCTCATCGCGAGGCATGACATGGTGTGGGCGCTCGTCGTCCTCGCCATCTCGTCGGCGTCGGACGGGCTGGACGGCATCATCGCGAGGAACTTCAACCAGGTGAGCAAGCTCGGCCAGATCCTCGACCCGATCGCCGACCGGCTGCTCATTATCTGCAGCATTCTGGCGTTGGCGATCTGCGGCGTCGTGCCGTGGTGGATGCTCGTGCTCGTCGCGGCGCGCGACGTCGTGCTGGGCATCCTCACGCTCGTCCTCGCCCAGCACGACTACGGGCCGCTGCCGGTGCACTTCGTCGGCAAGACCGGCACCGCCGTGCTGCTCATCTCGATCATCGGGCTGATGGTGGCCGACATCCGCCGCTCGTTCCTGCCGCTCGAGATCCTGCACTACGGCGCGATCGCCTGCGCGATCTGGGGCATCGGTCTGTACTGGGTCGCCGGCGTGATTTATCTGCGCCAGGGCGTTTCGCTCATCCGCGCCGACCACCGGTCCGGCAGAGCCGGCACTGCCGAGCGCCGCCGCGACGTCGGCAGGTAGGTGCGCGTTGTCCGCCCCGTCTCCGATGCCGCCCGTCCAGCCGATCGAGCCCGGGCACGAACCGGTGCGCCGACGCGCCGTCTTCTCCCGCGGATGGGCGTCGATCGAATCGCATCATGCGGCGTCGCCGGACAAGCTGCGCGCCCGTCCGCGCCGCCGGCGCGGCGGCGACGACTCGCTCCAGCTGATCGACGACCTCATCAACCGGCCGATGGACCAGCTGTACAGCGATTCGCGGCTCGTCGCGAAACCCGATTCGAAGATCGTCTACTGGGGCACGCGCATCATCGTGTTCCTCATCTGCATCGTTGTCGGCTTCTTCGGCTGCCAGTTCGTCCGTCTGCTCAACACCGACCCGAGGAAACAGGTCCGCGAATCACTCGCGAATCAGCTTGTGGCGAACAACGCGCACGTCGACGCGCTCGACAAGGATATCGCCGATCTGCGCAGACAGGTGGACGAGCAATCGAAATCGGCGACGAAATCCCCGATCGAACAGGTCGTCGAGGAGAACGAGGCCGCGGCCGGCGCCACGCCGGTCGAAGGCGAGGGCATCGTCATGACGATCGCCGACCCGGTCGCCGCCTCGTCGGACGCGGCGCAGGGCTCGCTGCCGCGTGACGGCGCGAGCGACCGGCTGCGCGTCGTCACCGACGCCGACCTGCAGCTGCTCGTGTGCCTGCTGTGGCGCGCCGGGGCCGAGGCAATCTCGATCAACGGCAACCGTCTGGGCGTCGAGACGTCGATCCGCACGGCCGGCAACTCGATCCTCGTCGGCACGACGCCGATCGAAAGCCCATACCGCATCCAGGCGATCGGGGATCGCAACGCTTTGGCCGAGGCGATGGGCGAGAGGACGCTGCCGACGCTGTACAGTGATTTCCATAAGGCCGGCATGTATCCGCAGATCGACAAGACGGGCACGATGCGGCTCGAGGCCGCGAGCGTCGGCAAACTGACCTATGCGAGGAGGAGCTGAAGATGGCAGCCGTGCTTGGACTCATCATCGGAGTGGTCGTGGGACTGTTCGTCCGACCCGACATACCGGTGTTCCTGCAACCGTACCTGCCGATCATGGTCATCGCCGCGCTCGACGCGCTGCTCGGCGCCGCGCGCGCGTACTTCGAACGCAGCTTCTCGGACCGCGTGTTCGTCATCTCCTTCCTCGCGAACGTCATCACGGCGACGCTGCTCGTGCTGCTGGGCAACCAGCTCGGCGTCGGCTCCCAGCTGACGACCGCCGTCATCGTCGTCCTCGGCATCCGCATCTTCTCGAACGTCTCGGCGATCCGCCGCTACATCTTCCAGGGGTGAGCGATGGACGACGAGCACAGGCGGGCGGACATGCCCGGGGATGAGCATGACGGAGGCGTCGACGGCCTCGATCTTCATGACGGCGACGCGCGACGCGATGGAACGGGGGAGCCCGAGCCGCTGACGGCCGAGCATCCGCGCGTGGGCCGCGACGACGGCTCGCAGCCGGGCCTGCCCGGACGCATCGTCTCGCAGCACAGCCGCGACAAGGCCAACGACCGCACGAAGACGGGCGCGTTCCCGGTCGTGCGCAAACGCAAGCCGAAGGCGCTGTCGTCGAACGCGAGATCGCTCAAGGCGCGCTTCGGCACCGGACTGCTCATCGCCGTGCTGTGCGCGCTGCTCGCCTACGCCTATGTCATCCAGATCAACAATAAGGACATGACCTACGAGACGCTCACCGAAACGGAGCTGACGCGTCTGATCAGCGAGACGAGCACGCAGGTCGAACGTCTCGAACAGCGCAAGAGCGAACTGACGAACCAGCTGAAATCGTTGGAGGACGCCGCCGACAAGGAGGAGCAGGCGCAGCGCATCGCCCAGGAGAACGAGGAGACGAGCGGCATCCTGTCGGGAAGGCTCCCGGCGCAGGGCAAGGGCGTCGTCATCCGCATCTCTCGGCCGCAGAAGGCGCCGATTGACGCGGCCACGATGTTCAACCTCATCGAGGAGCTGCGCAACGGAGGCGCCGAGGTCATCCAGATCGACAACGTGCGCGTCGTCACCTCCACCTACGTCAGCGAGACGAGCAGCGGCCTCGTGTGCGACGGGCAGGCGTTGGCGACGCCGTACGTCATCAAGGCGATAGGCGATCCGAGCAACCTCGCGAACGCCGTGAACATAGCGGGCGGCGTAGGCTCGAGGCTCACCGTCAAATATGGTGCTAATGTGACGGTAGAGACTTCCGACGACGTCAAGATCACCGCGACGCAGCCGGTCATGAAATACAAGTACGCAACGATTGTAGAATAGGCAGTTATGACAGAACCGATTCCAGGCGCGGGCGAGACGACGATCATCGGTCTCCCGGCCATCCAGATCCCCATCACCACCTCCGGCGACCGTCCGCTCACGCAGGAGGACCTCGAGACGATCACGCGGCTCTCCGACAACACCGCGCTGCTCATCGCGACGCGCGGCGCGCTGTCGGGGTCACGCTATCTGCTCGATGAGGACGAGGTGACGGTCGGACGTGATCCGCGCGCCGACATCCTGCTCGACGATTCGACGGTGTCCCGTTCGCACGCCGTGTTCCGTCGCGTCGACGGCAAGTACGAGGTCGTGGACGCCGGCAGCCTCAACGGCACCTACGTCAACCGCCAGCGCGTCGACCGCGCGGTGCTCAAGGACGGCGACGAGATCATGATCGGCAAGTTCCGTCTCGTCTACTTCACGAATTCGGCGGTCCGTCAACGCTGACGGACCGAACGTAGGGACCCATGACCCGGCAACGAAGTCGCGGCGCGTCCGCGGGGCAGGCCACTGCGCCACGCTATGTGGATGTGCCGCTCATCGACGTGGACGACACGATGGTGCAGGGGGAGCTGTTCCCCGACGAGGGCTCCGACGTCACGATCCGCGGCTACCGCGGCACCGTCGCGTCGGAGGTGGCGGGCATCACCTACCGCCAGCTCGACTACTGGGCGCGCAAACGCATCGTCGTCCCGTCGATCACGCCATCGAACGGTTCGGGCACGCGCCGGCTGTACTCCTTCGACGACGTCGTCATCCTCGCCGTCTCGAAGAAGCTGCTCGACATCGGCGTGAACCTGCAGAACGCGACGTCGGCGATCGAGTTCCTCATCGCGCAGCCGCCCGAGCGTCTGCGGCACCTGACGATCCTGTGCGACGGGCAGCACGTCGAGGAATGCTCGGACGGCGGGCAGATCGCGCAGGCGCTTGAGGACGGCGACGCCGTGTTCTGCGTATCGGTCGAGGCGCTGTGGACGAGGGTCGAGGCGGCGGTCGAACACGCCGACTACACGGATGTGACAGGCGCCGTGCGCCGGCGCAACACGCGGCCGATCGACGACATCGCCGCGCAGTCGATGCGCGAGAGGCTCGAACGTCGCCGCATCGAACATGCGCGCTTCGTCGAGCGGTACGCGAACCAGACGCTCGAGGACGCGCTGCGACGGCAGGGCGCCGTGCAAGACGGCGACGACGGACAGGACACGAACGAGAACGAAGGGGGAGCGGCATGAACGCGATGCCGGCCATCATATGGATCATCGGCGTGGTCAGCGCATTGGCCGTGTGTGCGGTCACGATCGCACGCAGCCATTACCGTGACGGCGAGGGACTCAAAGTCCGGCCGGTCAGCTGGGCCGTCATCGGCGCGCATTTCGTCACGCTTGTCCTCGTCGCGTTGCCGTATCCGATCTATCTGCAGCACAGGGAGGAGATCGGCGCTCATGCGCATGCGCTGTACGAAAAGCTCGGATGGCCGTCGGCGATCGTCGCGATCGGCGTCATCATGCTCGAACTGTTCCTGATGTACATGCAGGCGCGGCGCGCGATGCTCGCGCAGGAGGCGAAGCGCACGGCGCGGCAGCAGGTCGAGGCCGCGGACGGCGATGCGACGGACGACGGCGTGCACTCCGCGGACGGCGACAGGGACACGGATACGGCGGATAAGGACGATGACGGCTGGTCGAGCACGTTGGTGTGAGCGCCCGTCGTCGTCCGATGTGCATGTGCGGATTCCGGTGGGAACCGCGTGTGATATAAGAAATATACGGGGAGAGCATAGAGAAATGTGGATGCAGATCGCGGCCGTCGCGGCGGGCGCCTTCGCCGGCGGCGTGCTGCGCGCATGGACGTCCGCGAAGCTCAACCGCTCCGACTGGCATATCCCGTACGGCACGCTGATGGTGAACCTCGTCGGGTCCTTCGTGATCGGCCTGATGATCGGCCTCACGGCACGCGCCCTCGTCCCGCCGGACGTCAGGGCTTTGGTCATGACCGGACTGTGCGGGGGACTGACGACCTTCTCGACCTTCACGTCGGAGACGGCCGCGCTGTTCGATGAGGGACGTGACGGGCATGCATGGCTCTACTGGGTCGGCAGCATGGCGCTCGGACTGCTGTGCGCATGGCTGGGCATGCTGCTTGCGCGCCAGGGGATGTGATGACGATGATCACGATCAGGGAACTGCTCGCCGTCGGATTCGGATGCGCGGCCGGAGCCGTCGTACGGATGCTGCTCGGCGTCTGGCTCGATGGCGCGATGATCGACGCATTGGCGATCTGCATCGTCAATCTGCTGGGCTGCCTGCTGATGGGCGTGCTCACGTCGCTCATCGAGGTACGTCAGCCGGACGTCGTCTGGGCGAAGGCGATGACGACCGGATTGTGCGGGGGACTGACGACCTTCTCGACCTTCTGCGGCGACGCCGTGCAGCTGTTCGCGACCTCGCCACTGCTGTCGCTCGGCATCATGTTCGTCTCGCTCGCCGGCGGCATGGCGCTCTACGTCGCCGGCCGCCATATGATCCGCACGCCGCGTCGCAAGGACGAATGACGCCGCGCAAACGCGGATGGCCGTCAGTGCGGATTCTTTTCCGGGAAGGAGGCCGGATGGGTATGGGCGACAGGCCAAGTATCGGCGATGAGATACGTGCGGACACGTTCGATGGGATCCGCATGATCTGCCAATCTGACATAACGTACATTATCGGATGTTTACGGACGGTCCCTCATCGGGACGTGCGTATGTATATCCGCGGATCGTCGTCCGTATGATCGCCGCATCGCCCGTGCCTCCCATCGCCACGCATCCGCGTTCATGCGCCGCATGCCAACCGGGCTATGTACGCTCGATGGATGTCGATATGACGGGCGTCGTTCGCATACGTTCCATTTGCGTATTATCCGCAGTCGGTTATCCGTATTATTTTCTCGGCTACACCGATCCACGTCATGTTCTGCGCTCATTAATTCACTGTCTTAGACAAATAAAAATGCCTTGTCGGCTTTGCTATGGTATTCAGCAAAGCCGACAAGCATTTTTATATGAATTATCGTCGAACGATGATCCAAGGATGGCCGGTGTCAGGCGTGGAAATACGCCTCGACGGCGTCGCTCAGCTCTCCGACGGTGTCGATGACGCGGTAGGCGCCGTGCTCGACGAGCTCGCCGGGCTCCGCATAGCCCCAGCCGCAGCCGAGACAGTCGATGCCGCATGCCTTCGCGCCGTCCACATCGGTCCACCGGTCCCCGACCATCAGCGCACGGTCGCCGGCGGCCGGATCATAGCCCATGTTCTCGAAGGCGTAGCGGATGACCTGATCCTTGTCGGTGCGTGAATTGTCCATGCTCGCGCCGTAGAGGGCGTCGACGAGCTCCATCAGATGGAAGTGCTCGCAGATCGGGATGGCCTGATACTCCGGCTTCGCCGTCGCGATCGCAAGGAAATAGCCGCGTTCGCGCAGCGCCCTGAGCTGCTCCGGGATGCCTGGATAGACGGTGTTGTAGAGCCGTCCGGGCACCTTGTTGCCCGGCTCGTTCGGATCGTCGAAGACCGCCTCTTCGCCGTAGTAGCGCCGGTAGACGTGGACGGCCTCGTCGAGCTTGTCCGCGGGGATGCCGTATTTGGACATCGATTCGAAGATCGCCGGCCCGATGAAGCGCTGCAGTTGCGCCGGCGTCGGCTCAGGGACGCCGACGGCCTGATAGGCCTTCTTCACGCAGGCGAGGATGCCCGGATCGGACTTCGTCAATGTGCCGTCCAGATCAAGCAGCACGGCCCGCAGCGGATGATGGGTGTTCGTCATCGGTCTCTCTCCCCGTTCGCGTTCGTTCGTATGCCGGTCACTCGTAGTCCGGAATCCAGCCTTCGCGGTGCATCTCGAGGCGCTTTTCGAGCAGCGCCTTGAGCTCGTCCTCGCTGCGGCGCTCGAGCAGCATGTCCCAGTGGGTACGCGTCGGCTTCGTGATCTCGTCGGCCTCGCCGGCCTTGTCGTCTTCGCGATGCGCGGTGGCTCCGCAGCGGCACTCCCATTCGTTCGGGAAATCGGCGCCCTCCGCGAACGGCAGGATCGTGCGATGGCCGCGCGGGCAGACATACGCCACCTCGGTGCGCGCGGCGAAATCGACGTTCGCATCCGACTCCAGCGATTTCGCGCCGATGCTCATGCCACGCAGACTGCGTTCAGCCATGTATTCCTCCCAAAAGACGTTTCTGTGGTTCCACGCTACAAAACAGTTCGGACGTGGGCTTTATTCCATCGGCCGCGCTCAGTCGACGCCCGAGTAGGCGACGATGCCGCGGTTGACGGCCTCGTAGGCCTCATGCGCGCGCGCCGCGAGCTCGACGTGCTCGACGCCCATGTACGGCTCGGCGGCGGCGATCTGCTGGAGCACGTCGGCGAGCCGCTTCGCGTTGCGCACGAAGTCGCCGGCGGTCAGCTCGGTGTGCTCGAGCACCTCGGAGAGGCTGTCGCCGCGCGCCCAGTCGTAGACGATGTCGACGATGCCGAAGTCGAGCGGCTGCAGGTAGTTCGTGACGCCGAGGTCCTCGCACAGCATGAGCATCTGGTCGTCGAGCTCGGCGAGCTCGTGCGCACGCTGCGCGACGAGGCCGTGGGGGCCGCCAGGATACCGTCGCGGCTCTCCCCCTTCGCCGCGGCGCGCCTCATACAGGATCGACGAGATGAGCGCGGCGAGCTGCGCGGCGTCGAGGCCGTCGAGCGTGCCCGCCGTGATAGCCTGGGCGAGCACGAGGTCGCGTTCCGAATACAGGCGGCGCAGCAGCTGGCCATGCTCGGTCAGCGTATAGTCGCGCACGCCGTCCTCGTCGGCGCGCTCCAGATAGCCGAGACGTTCGAGGATCGTGCAGATGCGGTCGAACTGGCGCGCCACCGAACCGGTGCGTGAATCGTAGCGGTCGCGCAGACGCGCGAGCTCGCGGGTCTCGCGGATCCAGCGGTTGCCCCACTTCATGTGCTGCGCGAAATCCGGGCACGCCTTGCACGGATGGTCGTGCTCGCGCTCCTTGAGCGCGGCGATCCTCACGTCCAGGCGGCGGAAGGCGCGCGACTTCTCCGCGTTGTCCCGGAAGACCTCGTGCTTGAGGCGGCGGCGTTCGTTCTTCTGCAGGTCGCTCAGCTGCATGCGGATGCGCAGCAGCTCGGTGAAGTCGCCGTACTCGCAGGCCATCGCGTCCTCGTAGCCGGCGATCGCCTTCTCGAGCGACTCGATGCGCGCCTCGATCTGCCAGGCGGAGGCGTTCGCCTCCCATTGCGCGAAGGAATGGTCGAGCGTGTCGCGCGCCGTCTCGTAGTCGCTGCTGTTGAGCAGGTTGACGGCCATGTTGAACGTGGGCTTGAAGCTCGAATGCAGCGGGTAGACGCGCTTGCTCGACAGCGCCACCGCCGTCTCGGGCTTGAACCTGCGGTGGTCGACGACGATCGCGTTGCCGATCGTGTCGATGCCGCGGCGGCCGGCGCGGCCGGTGAGCTGCGTGTACTCCCCCGGCGTCAGGCCGACGATGCCGGTGCCGTCGTACTTCTCGAGCTTCTCGATGATGACGCTGCGCGCCGGCATGTTGATGCCCAGCGCGAGCGTCTCGGTCGCGAAGACGACCTTGATCAGGCCCTCCTCGAAGAGCCGTTCGACGATCTGCTTGAACAGCGCGATCATGCCCGCGTGGTGCGCGGCGAAGCCCTCCTCGAGCGCATGGCGGAACTGCGCGAAGCGCAGCGTCTTCAGGTCGTCGTGCGTGAGCTGCCCCTCGATCATCTCGTCGACGATGACGTCGATGCGGCGCGCCTCCTCGTCGGTCGTCAGCCGCAGCCCCGCGTCGAGGCACTGCTCGACGGCCTCGTCGCAGCCGTTGCGCGAGAAGATGAAGTAGATCGCCGGCAGCATGCGCAGGAAGTTGAGCTCGTCGATGACGGCCCAGCGGCGCGGATGGTAGCGTTCGACGCGCCTGCGTCCTCCCCTGCCGTCCGGGCGTCCGTGGCGTCCTGTACCACGGTGCCGGTCATGGGAGTCGGCGCCCTTGCGCCGCATCTCGCGGCGGTCGAATTCGTCGAGCTTCGCCGTCAGCCGCGCGTTCGGCTTCGTCGTCGCCTCGCCGTGCTCGTCGCGCCGGTACAGGTCGAGCAGCTCCGGTTCGGTGCGCGGGTCGCGCTGCACGAGGACATACTGGTCAAGCGGCACCGGGCGGTGCTCGGAGATGACGAGCTTCGTCTCGCCGCGCACCGAGGCGATCCAGTCGGCGAAGTCCTCGACGTTCGAGACCGTCGCCGATAGGCCGACGATGTGCACCGAGGACGGCAGATGGATGATGACCTCCTCCCAGACCGGGCCGCGGAAACGGTCGGCGAGGTAGTGCACCTCGTCGAGCACGACGTAGCGCAGCGCCTCGAGCGTCGTCGAATGCTCGTAGAGCATGTTGCGCAGCACCTCGGTCGTCATGACGACGATGTCCGCCTCCGAGTTGATCGACGTGTCACCGGTGAGCAGGCCGACCTTGTCCGGCCCGTAGAGCGCGACGAGGTCATGGTACTTCTGGTTGCTCAGCGCCTTGATCGGCGTTGTGTAGAAGGCTTTCGCGTTCTGTTCCTGGGCGAGGTAGACGGCGAAGTCGGCGACGACGGTCTTGCCCGCGCCGGTTGGCGCCGCGACGAGCACGTTCGAGCCTGCCTCGAGCGCCTCGTTCGCATCCATCTGGAACCCGTCGAGCTCGAAGGGCAGCGAGTCGGCGAAGCGCTGCGCCACCGAGCGGCGCCTGCGACGCACCTCGGTGAAGCGCGCGTAGCGCTCCGAAGGGCTCAGCTCTCTGGGTTCGGCGTCCTCGTCGTGACGATGTGCGGCGTGCCTGTGATGTCGTGCCATTGCAAAACCTTCATCCGTTTGATGTCGATGGCCGCGGACGCCCCATGTCGGGACGCCCGCGGCCGGGTATGTGTATGTTGCGGCGATGGGATATCGCCGCGGTAGGGGGTCGGATCAGTCGTTGAACTGCTCCCAGCGCCGCCAGACGGCCGCGTGGCGTTCATGCCGGCGTTCCCTGCGCTCGACGACGGCGACCTGGGCGTCCGCGTAGCGGTCGGCGGCGACGGCGAGCGGCTCGGTGAAGATCGCGCGCCGCGGGGCGCCTCCCGCATCCTGCGGCGCGTTCATCTCGTCGATGCGCGCGCTGACGTCGGCGGCGACGGCGCCGATGACCTTCGACGCGCGCAGCGCGTGCACGGCCGCGTAGACGATGCCGGCGACGAGCATCGCGAGCATGAAGAGCGCGAGGATGAGCCAGATCCACCAGGGCATGGATGTCCTTTCTACTGTTCGCGTTCGGTCTCGATGACCTGATCGGAAAGACTGAGCTCGCGTTCGGCGCGGGCGATCATCATCGTGCGCAGCGTCTCCGGCGCGACGGCGACGATGTGCCTTGCATGGGCGATGCAGAAGGCGACGAACCAGGAGTCGGACTGCACGAACAGATGCACCTTCTCGCCTTCGCCGCATGGCTCGACATCCGCGTCGGCGAGCGTCTTGATGAAGTCGAGATGCGGCTGGTCGGTGATGAACACGGCCGGCGTGGCCGTGTCGATGATCCACTTGCGCAGGTCGGAGACGGAGACCTTCGGGATGTCGAGCGGCTTCGTTGGCCTGACGATGCTCGCCTCCTCGATGCGAGCAACGCGCAGCACCTGCCAGATGCGCGGCTCTCCGGTCTCCTTGTTGAGCGTCATGTCCTTGCGCACGAGCGGCTTGAGATCGTCCGGCGCGTACTGTTCGACGTCCGTCCACATCGCCGCGTAGTAGACGCCCTCGTCGACGTAGATCTTCGACGGGGCGACGAGGCGGCGCAGGACGCGGCCCGAACCGTCGCGGTACTCCATGTTGAGCAGCGCATGGTCCTTGATCGCGTTCTTGACCGCGTCGAAGCAGCGCGGCTCGAGTTCATAGCCGGTCAGGCTCAGCCAGGGCGTCTCCCCCGGCGCGACGTACTTGACGAGGCGCGAATACAGGTCGCGCGCCTGCTCGCGCTGCTCCTCGGGCAGCAGCTGCGCATGGGCCAGATAGTTGACCGAGGCGGTGAGCATGCTCATGTACTGCGGTGAGATGCCGGCGAGGCGTTCGAGGCCGAGCGAGTTCGTCGCCGAGACGATGCCCTCGGCATCGAGCAGCGACCAGTCGATGTCGAAGAACTGGCTGCCGGCCATCTCGCCGTCGTCGGAGACCGTCGTCAGCGTGTTGATGTCCTTGTGGATCGTGTTGACGTACTTCTTCATCTCGTCGTCGTTCTTCGGCTTGCCGATGAAGCGTTCGGCGAGTTCTGGCAGCGAGTACTCCTCCCCCAGATGCGCGGACAGGAACAGCATCAGGCGCAGACGGCGGTCGACTTCGCTGCCGGTCTGAAACGCGTTCTTCTTGTGCGTCTTCGCGTTCGCCGGTTCCTCGTCCTCCTCCGGGTCGCCCGATTCGATCGAATGGGCGCGGACCTTCGCGGTCATCGGGTTGGCCGAATCGTCGGCGAGCTGGAACTGCGTCGCCGCGTTGAGGCGGCGGTGGTAGGCCGCGACGGCCTCGGGCGGGCTGACGACCGACGAATTGGGATGTTCGAGGACGAACATGGCCAGATCGTCCGAATCGGTGTAGGCGACGTTGATGTGCTCGCCGTCGACGGCGACGGTCGCGGCGAAGCGGCGGGAGTCGACCTCCTTGACGAGGTTCTCTGGGATGTGCTGCGTGCCGAGTCCCGGCGCGATCGAATCGAGGCCGAGTCCCGGGATCGGCGTCTGTGGGACTCGCGGCGCGGTGCGTGAGGCGTGGGTCGGCTGCGTGTGCGCCGGCATCGAGGACATCGACATCGACCGTGCCAGATAGTTCGCCGCGGCGAGCACCGGCAGATCCTCGGGGCGGAAGCGCAGGCGGATGCGCGGCTCGTCGCCGAGCTGCAGACGGTAGGACGCGAAGTCCTGGCCTTCGGACTTGGATGAGTATTCGGGCTGGCGCGACTCGATCGCGATGCCCATCGCGGCGAGCTTGGCGCGGTCGCGCTGGAACTGCTTGGCGAACGCGGCCTTCGCCGCCTGGTCGGCCAGTTCGCCGTATGAATCGGCGTAGGCCTTCACGCGCTGTGCGATCTGCCGCGATGTCAGCCATTGCGGGAAGGCGGATGACAGTACTGCCAGAACATCGAGCTCGTGTTTGCCCCACTTGTCGGAGAAGCGGCGCCTACCGTTACTACCCTCAGCCATTAGTCCTCACGTATCGTTAAAGTTTTTCGTAGGTGCGGGCATCGGGGGTGCCGCGCATCCTCTCCTATGATATAGGCTTTTTCGGCCGGGATGTCCGATTTCTCGAAAAAACTCCGATTTTCTTGGTCTGCGAACAAACGCCGGTCACAGCCATTCGTCCGGTTCGACGCCTTGGGGACCGACGAACTCGCCGTTCGGCACGTAGCTGGGACGCCCGGAATCGGTGAGCCGCGCGTCGCCGAACAGGCTGACGTTGCGCCCGAAGGTCCAGTCGCCCTCGACGCGGAACGACGCGGCGGCGGCGATCGACGGCACACCGTAGGGGAAACGCTCCTCGAAGTCCTGGATGTTCTTGTAGTAGCGCTTGTCGAGCTCGACGTTCGGGAAATGGTAGTCGCCGTCCTCCATCTCGTAGGAATCGGTCAGATGGAAGCGGTCGGAGCGCATGATGAACAGGTCGTCGGTCGTCTTGACCGGCAGGAAGCGCATGCGGTCGACCTGCACGCAGATGGCGCCGTTGAACAGGTTGACGGCGGCGCCCATCGCCGTCTCGAGCTGCACGACCTTCGTCGATGCGGGGTCGGTGGGGGCGACGGTCTTGTAGTTGCGGATGACTGGCAGCGGCAGCACGCCGCCGTGCTCGTCGAGCATCCTGCGCAGCGCGTCGATGCGCACCCAGATGTTGTTCGTGTTGAAGAACGGATGCTTGTGGATGTCCATCGCGGCGCCGCGGTCGCGCGGGTCGACCTGCGTCATCTCGCGCAGCATCAGGCGTCCGGTGACGCGGTCGCGCACGATGTGGCCGCCCTTGCGGTCGGCCTCGGTGCGCCGCGCCACCTCGATCATGATCGGTGCGCCGGTGTTCTCGAAATGCTGCGCGAGCGTACGCGACGGGCGCGCGCCGAGGTTGTCCGAGTTGGAGATGAACAGGTAGCGGAAGCCGCGCTCCTCGAGGATGGCGAGCAGACCGGACTCGTAGAGCGTCGAATACAGGTCGCCGTGGCCCGGAGGGCACCATTCGAGGTCGGGGTTCGCCGGCCACTGCACCGGCTCGCCGGTCTCCAAGTCGATCTTCGGCTCGACGTGCTGGACGATCTCGACCGGCACGCCCTCCTGCGTGAAGTGGCGGTTCTTCGCAATCGCCTCCATCGTGTCCTTCGACGTGCGGAACGAGTTCATGAAGGTCAGCGGCAGTTCGACGCCCAGACGCGTGCGCGCCGTACCAACCTGACCGAGGATGATGTCGAGGAATCGCATCGGCCGCGCCTTGTGGCGGCGCACCGGCAGCAGCGACTTCGCATAGTCGAGGCCCATCGACGTGCCGAGTCCGCCGTTGAGCTTGAGGAACGCCGTCTTGGCGAAGGCATCGACGGCCTTGTCGTGGTTGATCGTCTCGTAGACGTCGTGGAAGTTCGGGATGTCGGTGATCGGCTCGACGTCGGCCTCGTGGATGTAGCTCGTGTCCTCCTCGTTCGCCCAGACGTCGTAGAGATGCTCGAACTGGGCTATCGCGGTGTCGCTCATGCCCTGTGACCGCATCTTGTGCGCGGAGCGCTCGAAAACGTCGACCATGGTGATGACCAATCCCTTTCTCCGGTTGCGCGCACGGTCGGTGTCGGCGCCGACGTGCGCAATGCCGTGTCCCAGTGTAGCGGCCCAACCTTCAATCTGTCTAATTGAGCAAGACACAAAGTGCATTATCTTCGTCCCGTTTGGGTTTTGTGCGCGGTTTCCGTGACGATAATACGGTGATTGTCCGCATTACGGGACGAAAACAACCGATTGTCCTGCGCGTCTGCCTGCCGCTTCGGTACCGGCCTCGCGGACTGGATTTGGCGTTGTCGCCATGGTTGTGCTACATTGGCTCTTCGGTGCACGACGCACCGTTCGGACCATAGCGCAGTTTGGTAGCGCACTTGACTGGGGGTCAAGGGGTCGCGGGTTCAAATCCCGCTGGTCCGACCGATCGATCCCCGGAGACGGCAGACGCCTCCGGGGATTTTCGCGTTTGCGGACCGTCCATGAGCGGGCCGCCCATGAGGATGTGGCCGTGTGGCGCTGCCCATGCATGGGAAATGCATGGGAAAAAGGGCGTCCGTACGGGATGTTCCCGTACGGACGCCCCTGCCGTGCGTACGGGATGTTCCCGTACGGACGCCCCTGCCGTGCGTCACGCCGTGTTATTTGCGGCGCTTCTTCTCGCGGATGTTGACGGAGATCTGGATCGGCGATCCCTCGAAACCGAACTCCTCGCGCAGCTGCCGTTCGAGGAAGCGGCGGTAGCCGTGCTCGAGGAAGCCGGTGGCGAAGATGACGAAGCGCGGCGGCCGGCTCGAGGCCTGCGTCGCGAACAGGATGCGCGGCTGCTTGCCTCCGCGCAGCGGATGCGGATGCGCGGCCTGAACCTTGCCGAGGAAGGCGTTGAGCTTGCCGGTCGGGATGCGCTTGTCCCAGGACTCGAGCGCCTGCGTCATCGCGCGCGACAGGCGGTTCGTATGCCAGCCGGTCTTCGCCGAGAGGTTGACGCGCTGCGCCCAGGTCACACGGTCGAACTCGGTCTTCCACAGGCGCTCCATGCGTTGGCGGTCGAACTCGTCCATGAGGTCCCATTTGTTGAACACGAGCACGATGGCGCGGCCCGCGTCCACGGCAGAGCTCATGACCTTGAGGTCCTGGTCCGAGATCGGCACCGACGCGTCGAAGAGCACGAGCGCGAGCTCGGCGCGTTCGATCGCGGCCTGCGTGCGCAGCGACGAATAGTATTCGGCGCCGGAGAGCTTGTGCTGCCTGCGCTTGATGCCGGCGGTGTCGATGAAGAGGTAGTCCTCGCCGTCGATCGTGACGATCTCGTCGACCGGGTCGCGCGTCGTGCCGGCCAGGTCGTTGACGACCGAGCGTTCCTCGTGCGCGAGCTGGTTGAGCAGCGACGACTTGCCGACGTTCGGCTTGCCGACGAGCGCGACGCGGCGCAGATGCGTCGGCGTCAGGAAGCCGGAGGTGCGTTCGGCGCCGCGCAGCGCCTCGAGCGCCGCGTCGAGCAGATCGCCCACTCCCCTGCCGTGCATCGCGGAAATCGGGTACGGCTCGCCCAGTCCGAGCTTCCAGAACTCGGCGGCCATGTATTCGCCGGCCTGGTCGTCGACCTTGTTGACGGCGACGACGACCGGCTTGCCCGCCGAGCGCAGCATCCTGACGATGCGCTCGTCGGTCTGCGTCAGGCCGGTCTGGCCGTCGACGACGAAGATGACGGCGTCGGCGAGCTCGACGGCGATCTGCGCCTGCGAGGCGATCGCCGAGTCGATGCCCTCGACGTCGGCCTCCCAGCCGCCGGTGTCGACGAGCTTGAAGTCCGTGCCGGCCCATTCGGCGTCGTAGCTGACGCGGTCGCGCGTGACGCCGGGCGTGTCCTCGACGACGGCGGCGCGGCGGCCGAGGATGCGGTTGACGAGCGTCGACTTGCCGACGTTCGGCCGTCCGATGACGGCCAGCACGCCGACCTCCTTGCGCTTCGCCGTATGTTCGCCCGACGTGAACGCGGAGCCGTCGATGAGCGCCTCGTCGCCCTCGTCGAGCTCGTAGCCCTCGAGGTTGCTCGCGTATTCGGCATACTCCTGCTCCTCGATGGCGTCGTCGACGAGCCCGATGAGCAGGTCGAGCGTCTGCTCGAAGTCGAGGTCGGAGTTGTCGATCGTCGTGACGCCGTCCTCGGCGACGGTGAAGTTCGTCACCTTGGAGTCGGCGGCGTCGCGCGCGGCAACGTTCTCGGCGCCGGCGTCGCCGTCGGCGGCCTGATGGGCGCGGCGCGCCTGGCGCACGGCCTCGCGGGCCGTGAGCAGCACGCGCACCTCGGCGTGCGGGGCGACGACGTCGGTGATGTCACGGCCCTCCGCGACGATGCCGCGTCCCTGCGAGAAGCCGTCCTCGACGCCTTCGGCGGCGATGTACGCGCGCTGCGCGGCGACGAGGATGTGGCGCACCGGGATGATCGACGAGACGCGCGAGACGTGCGCGCTGATCTCGCTCGAGCGGATCTGCTCGCTGATGTTGCGCCCGTCGCAGAACACGCGCGCGTCGTTCGGCGTGTCCGGATTGACGCTGATGTCGAAGTGGTCCTCGGTGAACAGCGCGGCGACCGTCTCGGTGACCTCGCGCTCGTCGAGGTGCTCGGCGTCGAGGTCGATGCCCTGTTCGAGCACCCACCATGCGGCGGCGCGGTACATCGCGCCGGTGTCGAGATAGGCGAAGCCGTAGTACTTCGCAAGCGCCTTGGACGTCGAGGACTTGCCGACGCCGGCCGGGCCGTCGATGGCGACGGTGATCACAGGCCCACCTCCTTGGAGAGCGAACGGACCTCGGCGGCCGACAGCACGCGGTACGAGCCGGGCTTGAGGTCGCCGAGCTTGATCGGGCCGATCTGCGTGCGCACGAGGCGCTTGACCGGGAAGCCGATCGCGCCGAAGATGCGGCGCACGATGCGGTTCTTGCCCGAATGGAGCGTGACCTTGACGATCGTCTGGTCGCGGCTCTGGTCGATGATCGAGCAGTGGTCGAGCTTGATCCATCCGTCGTCGAGCTGCACGCCGGTGCGCACGAGGCGGCGGCAGACGTTGCCGCTCATGCGTCCCTCGAGCGTGGCGATGTAGGTCTTCTCGACCTCGTACTTCGGATGCATGACGTGCTGGCTGAGCTCGCCGTCGTTCGTCATCAGGATTAGGCCCTCGGAATCGTAGTCGAGGCGCCCCATGTGGAAGATGCGCTCGTACTTGTCGCCGACGATGTCGCGCAGCGTGTAGCGGCCCTTCGGGTCCTCCATCGCGCTGAGCACCTTCCTCGGCTTGTTGAGCGCGAGCGTGACGTGCCTCGGGTTGAGGCGGATGCGCGAGCCGTCCACGCGCACCTGCTGCGTCTTGGGATCGACCCTCGTGCCGAGCTCGGTGACGAGTTCGCCGTCCACCTCGACGCGGCCGTCGACTATCATCTCCTCGCATTTGCGCCGCGAACCGAAGCCGGCCTGCGCGAGCAGCTTCTGCAGACGTATTCCGTCGTGTTCCTCGGTGTGTGATTTCCTTGCTTGACTGTATGCGTGTGGCATCGTTCTCCCAACGTGGCCGTTTGTGTTGATGGAGTCGTCCCGCACGTCCGGAGGCGACGGCAGGACCACTGTCTAGTATTGTACAGCGTGGCCGCCGAACAGCGACGGCCCAGCCATGGTCTTCACCATGGCTTCAAGTACCGCAAAGGAATATATCTATGACTGCTGTTGATAACGATTCCACGGTCGACGTCCGCGAGGACGCCGCCGTGCAGAACGACGGCCACAGCATTTGGGCCCGCCTCGGCGCCGAATTCGCCGGCAGCCTGCTCATCTGCTTCGCGATCTACATGGTGAGCTCGTTCGGCGTGGTGAGCTTCGGACTCAACCTCGCGTTCATCGTCGTCGCGACCGGCGTTGTCTACGGCGCGATGACGTCGATCTTCGCGCGCATCTCCGGCGCGCAGTTCAACCCGGCCGTCACCGTCGCGGCGATGCTCACGTCGAAGACGCGCGTGCGCGACGGCGTGTTCTACATCATCGCGCAGGTGCTCGGCGGCCTCGTCGCCGGCGCGCTCTTCGTCTTCCTCATCCCGAGCTCGGACACGGTGAACAAGTCGCAGTGGACGATGATGGCGATCAACGGCTACGACGTGAACAGCCTGACCTATGCGAGCATGAGCCAGTACGGTCTGACCTACGGCGTCACGATGGCGATCGTCGTCGAGCTGCTCGCGTCGATCATCGTCGTGGCCGCCGCGATGACGACGCTCAAGCGCAACGGACGCACGACGCGTTCCGCCGCCGTCACGATGGGCGTCGCCTATGCGGCCGCCGCCGCGATGGCCGCCCCGATCACCGGCGCGTCGATCAACCCGATGCGTGCCACCGGCGTCGCCGTCTTCGCGCAGCACGAGGAGGGCTCCCACACCGTCAATCCGCTCTCGCAGCTGTGGGTGTTCTGGGTGACCGCGATCCTCGCGGCCGCGATCGTCGCGCTCGTCATGATCGTCGCGCAGCTCGCGCATGCGCGCGAGAACAACGGCGCCGCGATGGACGTCGACGCGGCCGAGGCCGCGATGGCGCAGGGCGACGAGGCCGACCACGCCGAGCATGAGGCCGACGGGGCCGCGCCCGCCGTCGACGTCTATGAGGAGACCGAGTCCGTCGACGTGCAGACGCCCGAGGCGCCGGCGACGGCGGACGGCGCCGATTCAGCGGATGAAGCGGATGGCGAGGTACAGCAGCGCTAGCACGACGCCGAAGCCGATGCCGCACACGGCGTCGAAGGCGACCGACCTGACCTTCCAGGGACTGCGTTCCCGGCAGATCAGCCGCACCACACCGGAGCCGATGGAAGTCACGGACACGACCGCCGTGGCGACCATCGGCTCCCCCCATTGCCGCAAGCACCGTGGCCGCGACGACGAGGCCGGCGACGCACCATTCGAACCACGGCCTGCCCTCATGGTGCTCCGAGACATAGGGATGATGCGCGTTCATCATAAGGCTCCTTGGCGGTTCGGCGGTCGGGACACCGACCATCCTACTACCGGCGGCGATCCGCCGGACCGGAGGCCGTCGGCGAAGGCGCGAACGCGAAAGGGTCCGTGCCGCAGGGATTTCCCTGCGGCACGGACCCTTTCGCATGTCCGGTGACGTCGCCGGTGACGGATCAGTGGAAGAAGTGGCGCGTGCCGGTGACGTACATCGTCACGTTCGCGTTGCGCGCCGCCTCGAACACCTCCTCGTCACGGATCGAGCCGCCCGGCTGCACGATCGCCTTGCCGGCGTCGATGAGGATCTGCGCGCCGTCGGCGAAGGGGAAGAACGCGTCGGAGGCCGCGACGGCGCCCTTCGTGCGGTTGCGGCCGTCGTCGAGCGTGTTCGCGCGTTCGACGGCGAGGTTCGCCGAATCGACGCGGTTGACCTGGCCCATGCCGATGCCGACCGTCGCCATGTCGTCGGCGATGAGGATCGCGTTCGACTTGACGCAGCGCACGGCGCGCCATGCGAACTCGAGGTCCTTGAGCGTCGCGGCGTCGGCCGGCTCGCCGGCGACGAGCTTCCAGGCGTCCGGGGCGTCGCCCGGCGCGTCGATGAGGTCGGTGGACTGCACGAGCAGGCCGCCGTCGATCTGACGGAACTGCTGCTTCGCCTTCGGCGGCTCGGCGACCTTGAGGATGCGCAGGTTCTTCTTCTTCGCCTGCAGCAGCGCCAGCGCCTCCGGCTCGTAGTCGGGGGCGACGATGACCTCGGTGAAGATCGGGCGCACGCCTTCGGCCATCTCGAGCGTGACGGTCGCGTTCGTCGCGATGACGCCGCCGTAGGCGCTCATCGGATCGCAGCTGTGCGCCTTGCGGTGCGCTTCGGCGACGGTCGCGCCGACGGCCAGGCCGCAGGGATTGTTGTGCTTGACGACGGCGACGGCGATCTGCGGGGCGAAGTCCCACACGGCGCGCCACGCCGCGTCGGCGTCCACGTAGTTGTTATAGCTCATCGGCTTGCCGCCGAGCTGCTCGGCGTCGGCGAAGCCGCGCATGTTGAGCGGGTCGACGTAGAGCGCGGCATCCTGATGCGGGTTCTCGCCGTAGCGCAGCACGTGCGCGCGGTTCCAGGTGCGCGTGAAGGCGGCCGGGAACTTGGCGAGCCTGGCCTCCTCGACCGGGTCGGCGTCCGCCGGTGCGTCGTCGATCGACGCGGGCTTCGGCCAGTGGGCCGCCGTCCACTCGTTGATCGTGGCGTCGTAGGCGGCGGTGTGCGCGAAGGCCTTGCCGGCGAGCCAGCGGCGCTCCTCGAGCGAGAAGCCGGTGCCGTCCTCGATGCGTTCGGCGACGAGCGCGTAGTCGGCCGGATCGGTGACGATCGCGACGGTCGCGCTGTTCTTCGCGGCGCCGCGCACCATCGACGGGCCGCCGATGTCGATCTTCTCGATGACGTCGGTCTCGCTCGCGCCCGAGCGCACCGTGTCCGCGAACGGATAGAGGTTGACGATGACGAGGTCGAAGGGCTGGATGCCGAACTCCTCGAGCTGGCGGGCATGGTCCTCGTTCGTCATGTCGGCGAGGATGCCGGCGTGGATGTGCGGGTCGAGGGTCTTGACGCGGCCGTCGAGGCATTCCGGGAAACCGGTGACCTGGGACACCTCCGTGACGTCCACGCCGAGTTCGGCGAGCTTGCTCGCGGTGGAACCGGTGGACACCACCTGCGTGCCGGCGTCGATGAACGCCTTGGCGAGGACCTCGATGCCGTCCTTATGGAAGACCGATACCAATGCCCGTCGTAGCGGTCGGTTCGTTGTCGTCACCTTGCTTCTCCTTTGGTTGCTGGGTTGAGTTCACCACTCGTGCGGTGAACGGCTTCTTCTCTGTGGTTGCGTCCCCGCCGGCCTCCCGCTGCGAGGAGGCGCCCCGCGCCTTCGCGCAGCGGGAGGCGGACTCCGTGGCGCCGCGGCGCGCGATGAGCGTGCGGACGGCGAGGACGATGGCGGTCAGGAGCAGCATCGTGCCCCAGGCCAGGAACAGACCCAACACGCACGGACGCGCCGTGGCGTTGGTGGCATGGCGGACGTCGACGCCGACGGACGCGAGGTGCTTCGTGCCGAGCGCGCCGCCGGACAGCGCGTACAGCAGCGTACACAGCAGCGAGACGACGACGGATGTGATGCAGAACGCGCCCACCGGATAGGCGTAGGCGAACAGCAGGTCGCGCGGCTCGGCGCTCCTCGCCTGCGACGGACGCAGCCCGAAGCCGCGCCGGGCGACGAGCACGAGCAGGCCGAGCGCGAAGCCGATGGCGAGCGGGATGAGCGTCACGCACAGGCGGATCGTCGGGTCGGCGACCGGCTGCGGGAACAGACGGAAGATCGGCAGGGCCGGCAGATGCGCCGTCGAGCCTTCGGCGAGCGTGAACGTCGCGAGGTCGCCGACCGAGAACCCGGCGCCGAACAGCCACGAGACGGCCCACAGCATGAGGTTGGGCAGCCATGCGGCGGCCATGACGCAGATGAGGATGCGCGAGCCGGTCTGCACATGCATGACGTCGAATGAGGTGCCGACGGCATGGTGGTTGAGCACGATCCAGGCGATGACGGTGCCGAGGCCGCACAGCAGCACGATGGCGACGATGAGCACGCCGAGCCGCACTCCGACGGCGATGACGTGGCGGATCGGCGCGGACAGCTGCGCGCGCAGATAGCCGCGCAGCGGCTCGAGGCGGCCGCGGTCCTGGAGGAAGGCCCATGCGAAGCCGACCGTGAAGACGAGCGCGCCCTTGCACAGCACGAGGAAGGTCGAATCGTTGAGCGCGACGGTCAGGTTGTTCTCGAGCAGCCGGTCGAACACGAGCCATGCGGCCAGTCCGGTGACGTAGCCGCGCGGGTCGGTGCCCATGCGGCGGAAGACGGTGCGGATGAGCGCGACGAGCAGGAAGGTGAGCAGCAGCGGGACGATCGTGACGACGATCGAGGAGGTATGGAAGCCGACGCCCTGGGACAGCAATACGACGGCCTGCGTCAGCGGCACCGTGAACGACGACATCGTGTCGCCGCCCTCCTCCATCGCGGCGACGAGGAGGACGAGCGCCATCAGGAAGCCGAGCGGCACGGCGTAGATGAGCATCGCCACGCAGGATGCGGCGATGCCTCGCAACCAGGGGATCAGCTTCGTCCTGCTCATCCGATCTGCGCCAGCGCCTCACGCATGTACTGCGCGGCCTGGGACGGGGTCCTGCCCACGCGGATGCCGACGGCCTCGAGCGCCTCCTGCTTGTCCTGGGCGGTGCCCTTGCCGCCGGAGACGATGGCGCCGGCGTGGCCCATCTGCTTGCCTTCGGGGGCCGTGAAGCCGGCGATGTAGGCGACGACGGGCTTCGTCATGTGCTCGCTCGCCCAGTTCGCGGCGTCCTGCTCGGCGCTGCCGCCGATCTCGCCGATCATCATGACGGCCTTCGTGTCCGGATCGGCCTCGAAGGCCTCGAGCGCCTCCTGCAGCGTCGTGCCGACGATCGGGTCGCCGCCGGCGCCGAGGCAGGCGGTGAAGCCGATGTCGGACAGCTCGCCCATAAGCTGGTAGGTCAGTGTGCCCGACTTCGAGACGAGGCCGAGCGGGCCGCGGGCGACGATGCCGTCGGGGATGATGCCGAGGTTGACGCCGTGCGAGCCCTCGCCCGACGGCAGCGTCATCAGGCCCGGGCAGTTCGGCCCGACGATGCGCACGCCGCGCTGCAGCGCGAGTTCGACGAAGTAGGCGCTGTCGGCGACCGGGATGCCCTCGGTGATGACGACGACGACCTCGAAGCCGGCCTCGACCGCCTCGACGACGGCGTCCTTCGCGAACCTCGGCGGCACGAAGACGACGCTCGCGTTCGCACCGGTCGCGGCCTTCGCCTCGGCGCAGGTGGCGAACACCGGGATGTCGAGCGTTTCGCCGGCGGCGTCCTCGAACGCGATCGACGTGCCGGCCTTGCGTGGGTTGACGCCGCCGACGATGTTCGTGCCCGCCTTGAGCATGCGCGCGGTGTGCGTCATGCCCTGATGTCCGGTCATGCCCTGGACGATGACGGGTGCGTCATCCTCGATGAAGACGGTCATTTGGTCTCCTCCTTCGCCTGCGCGGCGAGTCGGGCCGCTTCGGAAGCGGCCGTCTCCATCGTGGCCGCCACATGGATGTTCGGGATGTCCGCGTCGGCGAGGATCGTCAGCCCCTCGGCCGCCGCGTTGCCGTCGAAGCGCACGACCATCGGCTTCGTGACGTTGAGCCGCTCGATGGCCTCGATGATGCCGAGCGCCACCTGCTCGCAGGAGGTGATGCCGCCGTAGACGTTGACGAGCACCGACTCGACCTGCGGGTCGGACAGGACGATCTCGAGACTCTGGCACATCGTCTCGGCCGACGCGCCGCCGCCGATGTCGAGGAAGTTCGCCGGCTGGATGCCGGTCCCCTGCTCCTGGCCGGCGAAGGACACGGCGTCGAGCGAGCTCATGACGAGGCCCGCGCCGTTGCCGATGACGCCGACCTGACCGTCGAGGTGCACGTAGTGCAGGCCGTGCTCGGCCGCCTTGCGCTCGTAGGGGTCGGCCGTGGCGGAATCGTCGAAGCGCGCCCAGCCGTCGTGGCGGAACGCGGCGTTGCCGTCGAGCGAGATCTTCGCGTCGAGCGCGCACAGGCGCTTCGTGGACTCGTCGTCCGGGTCGCCGACCTTGGCGAGCGGGTTGATTTCGACGAGCGTCGCGTCGTTGTCGTGGAAGCATTTCCACATCCTGAGCAGGATGTCGGCGGCCTGGTCGACGTCGGCGTGGTAGAAGCCGATGCTTTGCGCCATCGCGGTGGCCGCCCGCCGGTCGAAGTCCTCGAGCGCGCTGATGTGCAGACGCTTGACCGATTCGGGGTGCTCCTTGGCGATCTGTTCGACCTCGGTGCCGCCGTTGGCTGTCGCGAGCACGTCGAAGTCGCGCGAAGAGCGGTCCACGGAGATCGACACGTAGTATTCGTGCAATACGGACTCGGCCTCGGCGATGAGCACGCCGCGCACCTTGTGCCCGTGGATCGTCATCGGCAGGATCTGTTCGGCGGCGCGGACGGCCTCGTCGCGGTCGTGGGCGATCTTGACGCCGCCGGCCTGGCCGCGGTGGCCGATCTTGACCTGCGCCTTGACGACGACCGGGTATCCGATCGTCTCGGCCGCTTGCGGGACGTCCTCGATGCGCTGGACGAAGATCCCTCGCGGTGTGTCGATGCCTTGTTCGTCAAGCAGCTGGCGTGCTTGGTATTCGTATAGATCCATGGATTCCTCTTGCAATGGGCGGTGGTGCGGCGACGCTCAGGCGGGCATCGTCAGCAGGGAGCTCGCCGGGTAGTCGCCGAGCGCCTTGACGCCGTCGAGTCCCGAAAGCTCCATGATAAAACTAAATCCGGCGACGACGCCGCCGCATGAGATGACCAAATCGCGGGCAGCGGACGCGGATCCGCCGGTGGCGATCAGGTCGTCGACGATGAGGATGCGCTCGCCCTCCCGGATCGCGTCGCGTTCGATCTCGATCGAGGCCTCGCCGTATTCGAGCGCGTAGCTTTCACGGACCGTGGGCGGCGGCAGCTTGCCGGCCTTGCGCACGGCGATGAATCCCTTGCCGAGCCGTTCGGCGAGCGGGGGGCCGAAGAGGAATCCGCGCGCCTCGAGGCCGGCGATGGCGTCGAACTCGTCGTTCGCGATCGACAGGTTCGAAACGAGCGCGTCCATCAGGATGGACAGGCCGCGCGCGTCGGCGAAGACCGGCATGATGTCGCGGAACAGGATGCCCTCCTTGGGGAATCCCGGGATCGTGCGCATGAGCGCGATGAGGTAGTCGGCATCCGCCTTGTCCATCGATGTGGGATCGGTGAGCGTGATGTCCGTGGAAGTCATGGTCGGCAGTTCTCCCCTGTTGTCGGTGGTCGTTCGTCAGTCCTCGTCGTACGGGGATTTCGTGCTCTTCGTCTCCGTCTCCTCGACGTCGACCTCGTCGCCGTCGGCGTCGGTCGCGCTTTCGTCGACCTCGGTCGTGATTTCCTTGGGGCCGTCGGCGTCGTGCTCGCCGTCCTTGACGAGCGGGTTGCCGTTCTCGTCCACGTCGTCGTCGGAGACGTAGGCCGGGCGGATGTACTCGCGGCTGATGGCCTTCGACGAGAAGCGCAGGATGCTTCCTTCGGAGTCGATGACGATCTCGTCGTACTCCTCGTCGACCTCGACGACTTTGCCGATGACGCCGCCGATCGTGATCACCTCGGTGCCGGCGTCCAGGTTTTTCCAGAAGCTCTGGCGCTCCGCCTGCTGCTTCTTCGCCTTCCTCGTCTGGAACACCATCATCAGGATCATGGCGACGAGAAGAACGATGAGGAAGATGTAATCCATGCTCATGACAGGGCTCCTTGCAAGAGGGACGACCGTGGGAACGGTTGAAATGCGGTGTACGGAAGGTTCAGTCTAGAATAGCTTGCTGACATCGGCGGCGGCGCCCTCGGGCGGCTCGAGGCCCAGGTGCTCCCATGCCTTGGCCGTGGCGACGCGGCCCTTGGGGGTGCGCATCATGAAGCCCTCGCGCACAAGATACGGCTCGCAGACCGTCTCGACGGTCTCCGCCTCCTCGCCGACCATCGCCGACAGGTTGTTGAGGCCGACCGGCCCGCCGTTGAAGTTGCGGATGATCGCGTTGAGCACGGCGATGTCGAGGCGGTCGAGGCCCTCGGTGTCGATCTGGTAGAGCGCCAGCGCCTCCTTGACGTCGTCCGGTTCGACGATGTCAAGGTCGTGCACGATAGCCCAGTCGCGCACGCGGCGCAGCAGGCGGTTCGCGATGCGCGGCGTGCCGCGCGAACGGCGCGCGAGCTGGTGTGCGGAGCCCTCGTCGAGCTCGAGGCCGAGCACATTCGCCGAACGTTCGATGAGCTTCTCGAGCTCCTCGGTCGGGTAGAAGTCGAGATGCGCGGTGAAGCCGAAGCGCGCGCGCAGCGGCGACGGCAGCATGCCCTCGCGCGTCGTCGCGCCGATGACGGTGAAGCGCGGCAGCGTCAGCGGGATCGACGAGGCGCCCGGGCCCTTGCCGACCATGACGTCGACGCGGAAGTCCTCCATCGCGATGTACAGCAGCTCCTCGGCGGCGCGCGGCAGACGGTGGATCTCGTCGATGAACAGCACCTCGCCCGCGTCGAGCGAGCTGAGGATGGACGCGAGGTCGCCGGCATGCTGGATCGCCGGGCCCGAGGTGACGCGGATCGGCACGCCGAGCTCGTTCGCCACGATCATCGCCAGTGTCGTCTTGCCCAGTCCCGGAGGGCCCGCGAGCAGGATGTGGTCAGGCGGCACGTCGCGTTTGCGCGCCGCGTCGAGGAACAGCTGCAGCTGCGCCTTGAGCCGGGGCTGGCCGATGAAGCCCTCGAGGATGTGCGGACGCAGCTCCTCGTCGCTCACCGGTTCGTTGCCGACGGCGTTCGCGGACACCATGCGCAGCGACTCCTCGTTCGCGTTGCTGTTGTCCGCGCTGAAGACGTCGAAATCGTCGACTGCCATCCTTATGCCTCACCTTCCCCTGTCCATCGACGCCAATGCGAGCCTGAGCACGTCGGACACGGCCTCGTTGGCCAACGGCGTGGCGAATCCGTTGTCCTCGATGACGGCGTCGACGGCCTGCTGCGCCTCCTGCTGCTTCCATCCGAGGGACATGAGCCCCTCGACGACGCGGTCGACGCCGGCGTCCTGCGGCATGCGCCGCGTCGTGCCGTCGTCCTTCGCCGGCGTCGCGGACAGGTCGATCGACCCCTTGAGCTCGAGGATGATCTTCTGCGCGCCCTTCCTGCCCAGTCCCGGCGCCTTCGCGAGGGCCGCCGCGTCCTCGTCGCGGATCGCCTGGACGAGCTGGTCGCTCGGCAGCGTCGACAGCAGCGACAGCGCGACCTTCGGCCCGATGCCGCTGACCTTCTGCAGCTGCAGGAACATGCGTCGCTCCCCCGATGTGAGGAATCCGAACAACGTGATCGCGTCCTGCGCCACGCTCATCGACGTCTGCACGGTCGTCGTCGCGCCGACGCGCAGCGCGCCCAGGTCGGCGCTCGGCATCCGCACCTCGAATCCCACGCCGTGGACGTCGATGAGCGCCGTCGTCGCGTCGATCTGGGCGACGACGCCGTTGAGCATGCCGATCATGCGATGCCCGCCTTTCGTTGGTTTTCGAACAGATGTTCGGTAGTCTACATGCCTCTGCGGACGCCGCCGCGGCGCGAGGCGTGCTGGGCCGCCTGCGCCCATTGGCGCTGTGCCTTCGTCAGATGCTGCTCGCGTTCGCCGCCTTCGAGTGCGCCGGCCGGGCGCAGCGCATGGCAGATCGCGATCGCGAGGGCGTCGGCGGCGTCGGCCGGCGTCGGCGGCGCATTGAGGTTGAGCAGCCGGGCGACCATGCGCTCCATCTGCACCTTCTGCGCCTTGCCGTTGCCGGTGATGGCGAGCTTCGACTCGGTCGGCGTGTGCAGCGCGACCGGGATGCCGCGCTGCGCGGCCGCGAGCATCGCGACGCCGGCGGCCTGCGCGGTGCCGAGCACGGTGTTGCGGTTCTCCTGCGCGAACACACGCTCGATCGAGACGGTGTCCGGGATGAACTCGTCGAGCTTGGCGGCGATGCCGTTGTAGATCGTCAGCAGACGCAGGTCCTGCGACATGTGCGGGTCGGAGCGGACGACGTCGACGTGGATAAACGAAAGCCGGCGGGGTGCGCCGGCTTCGATCACGCCGACTCCGCACCGTGTCAGGCCGGGGTCGACTCCAAGGATGATCAACGGGGATTACTCCTCGTCAAGCTGTGCCATGACCTCGTCCGAGGCCGTCCAGTTGCTGTAGATGTTCTGCACGTCGTCGAGGTCGTCGAGGTTGTCGATCAGACGGGCGACCTTGCGGGCGTCGTCGAGCGAGAGCTCGATCTCGTTCTTCGGCATCATGACGAGGTCCGCGGAATTGTAGTCGATGCCGGCGTCCTGCAGCGCCTGGCGCACGGCGGTCAGGTCGGACGGGTCGGTGACGACGGTGTAGGTCTCGCCGTCGTTGGTGACGTCCTCGGCGCCCGCCTCGGCCGCCTTCTCGAACAGGTCGTCGAAGTCGACGCCCTCGGACGGGACGACGATCGCGCCCTTGCGCTCGAAGTTGAAGCTCACCGAGCCGGTCGTCGCGAGCGAGCCGCCGCCCTTGCCGAGCGTCGAACGCACTTCGGCGGCCGCGCGGTTGCGGTTGTCGGTGAGGCATTCGATGATCAGGCCCACACCCGCCGGGGCGTAGCCCTCGTAGACGATGTCCTCGTAGTTGGCGCCGCCGGCCTCCTCGCCGGAGCCGCGCTTGACGGCGCGCTTGATGTTGTCCGCCGGCATCGAGGCCTTCTTGGCCTTGTAGATGGCGTCATAGAGCGAGGGGTTGCCGTCGGGATCGCCGCCGCCCTGACGGGCGGCGATTTCGATGTTCTTGATGAGCTTGGCGAACAGCTTGCCGCGCTTGGCGTCGATGGCGGCCTTCTTGTGCTTGGTGGTCGCCCACTTGGAATGCCCTGACATAATGCTCCTAGACAGGTGATGGATATTACGAAACGTGTTGATTCTAATGCGCTTCTAAGACAAGGCGCCGTGCCGCTCGGACAGGGCGTCGCGGTAGACGGCGAGCACCTCGTCGACGACGGTCTCCCAGTCGAAGTCCCGGGAACGCTTGAGTCCGGCCCTCCCGATGCGCCTGCGGCGGGCCGGGTCGGCGAGCAGGTCGCATATGCGCTCGGCGCAATCGGCGGCGTCCCGGTTGGCGAACAGCACGGCGTCGCGCCCCTGTTCGGTCACGTCGACGAAGGCCGGCAGGTCGGAGGCCACGACCGGGCATCCCGCCGCCATCGCCTCGGCGAGGACGATGCCGAAGCTCTCGCCGCCGGTCTGCGGCGCCACATAGACGTCGAGGGACTTGTAGAAGCGCGCCTTGTCGTCGTCGTCGACGCGGCCGAGGAACTCGAAGCGCTCGAGCAGCGCCGCTCCCCCGTCTCGCGCGGCGATCGCCTTGGACGCCTCGTCGGCGCCGTCGCCGACGACGAGGAAGCGGGCGCCCGGATGGCGTTCGAGCACATGCGCGGCCGCGTCGACGAAGATCGGGAAACCCTTGCGATCCTCCTCGAGGCGTCCGAGGAAGCCGATCGTCGGATGCTCGGGGGTGCCTTTCCACCGTTCGTCGGGACGGGCGCGCAGATAGGAGGCGCGGTCGATGCCGTTGGGGATGACGTGGCGACTGATCGAGGAGGGCAGATAGTGGTCGGCGGTGCGCTGCGCGGCCGGCGAGACGAAGATCGCCTCGCTCAGCGGCTCCAGATACGAATGCAGATAGCGCTGGAACAGGTGCAGCGCCCGCGGATACGGCTCGATGCTGGCATGGAACGTGGCCACCATCGGCGGCGCTCCGCGCATGACGAGCGGCTTGTGGCTCACCGACGGCGCCTCCGGCTCATGCAGATGCACGATGTCGAACTGCCCCTGACGCACCCAGCGCCTCGTCTGCAGCCCGGCGGCGAGGAAATAGCTTAAGTGCGCCCACGAGCCGTTGTAGGGGATCGCGAACGACGAGCCGTTCGTCTGCACCCACAGCGGCATGTCCTTCGTGCGCCTGCCCGGCGCGAAGACCGATACGGAGTGCCCGCGGCGCATCAGCGCCTCGGAGAAGTCGCGGATATGGTTCTGCACGCCTCCCGGCGTCTCGAACGAATATGGGCAGATGATGCCGACGCGCAACGGGCGATCGGACGCCCGCACGCCGATGGATGCTGGTTCCTGCGAAGACATACAGAGCATTGTCGCCGACCGAATGGACTTCGCGCCCCTCAGCCGTCGGCACGCGCCGACGCAAACAGCGAGGCCGGCACGTCCTTGAGCCGCGACAGATCGAGGTCCTCGAGGAAGATCGGCTGCAGCATATGCCAGTCCTCGGGATGCGCGGCGATGCCCCGCGCCCAGACGTCGACCCACGCCTGGCTGATCGCCCGGATCGCCTCCTCGCGTCCGAGCCCGCGGTATTCGTCGATGTCCACAGGACCGCTGACCTCGCAGACATAGCCGTACGGCGTGCCGGCGGCGCGGCGGCGCTCGCCGGAGAGCCGCTCACGGTATGTGTTGACGACGTACAGCGGCAGGCCGGTGTCGTAGGCGAGCGTCGCCGGCCCCCTTGCGACGCGGATCGTCGAGCCGAAGGCCTCGACGAACTCGCCGTGCCGGCTCAGGTCGCGGTCGGCGAGCAGCGGCACGAGGACGTGGGGCTCGCCGAGCGCCTCCTCGAGCCGTTCGGTCAGATGCGGCGTGCCGGTCAGCAGGATGCGCATGCCGAGGCGCTCGCGGATCGACACGAAGACGTCGAGCATGTCCGGGTCGGCGAGCCTCTCGGCCACCGTCGTCACCGGCGCCACGTCGAACTGCGCCCAGAAGCCGTCGTAGTCCCAGTTGCCCTGATGGCCCATCGCGATCGGCGCCGACGAGGCTCCCCCGTCGGGCGACGTGAGCGCGACGAGCGAGTCGAGGCCGTCTCCGGATCCGCGGATGCGCGCCAGCAGACGGTCACGGTCGCTCGCGCCGACGGTGAGCGCCTCGGAGAAGTAGGTGAAGTAGGAACGCATGCCCCTGCGCGATAGCCTGCGTGCACGCCTGCGCAGCGTCCGGGCGTCGACGTCGTCGTCCGACGACCATGCGAGCACATGTTCGAGATTGCGTTCGAGCTGGCGCACCGAGCCGACGTGCGCCAGCCATGCGATGTCGGCGCCGGCGAGGAACGCGCCGCGCACGATGCGTTCGGGGATCGCATGCGGATGCCGCGCGACCCAGGCCATCGCATTGGCCATGTCAGTCCTTGTCCGCGTCGTCGAGCGTCGCTTCGATCGACGCGCGCGCCTCGTGGATGCGCTGGCCGACGGTGATCGTGCCGAGCAGAGCGAGGATGCACATCGTCGCCATCAGCCAGGCGTCCTGATGCGTCAGTCCGCTGATCGCCATGCCGACGAGGATGATCGTCAGGCGGTCGGAGCGCGTGGCGATGCCGCCCTTCGCCTCGGCGCCCACCGATTCGGCGCGTGCGCGGATGTATGAGGTGACGAAGGACGTCATGATCGCGTAGATCGCGGCGCCCATGCCGACGAGCGCGACGACGTCGTAGCGGCCGTCGGCGAGCAGCGCCGCGTTGCTGCGCATGAAGAAGTAGATGATGACGCCGAGCAGCACGGCCCAGTCGGCGACGCGGTCGAGCGTCGAGTCGAGGAAGGCGCCGAAGTGGGTGCCGCCGTTCGTCAGCTTCGCGACCGAGCCGTCGAGCGAATCGAAGATGACGAGCAGCCCCATCGCGAGGGCCCCCCAGAACAGCCAGCCGGTGACGCCGGTGGCGATGCCCACGACGATCGTGCCGACGGCGCCGATGACGGTGACGGCGTTGGCGGTCAGGCCGATCTTCACCATGCCCTTCGCGATGGGGTTGATGAGGCGCTTGAACCATGGTCGAAGCTTTTCCAGCATGATGTGTCGTTCCCGGTGTGCTCGTGGGCTCCACGTTGGAGCCTTTCCGTACAAGAAGAATAGAAAAGGACGAAGATAACGCGCGCGGGCGGGGCGATGTCCGCCCGCGCGCGGACGCAGGAAGGCCGGGGTACGACCGTTCGGCGTATCCCGGCCTTGGCTAGCGGATCATTCGGCGTCGGTGTCCGAGACGTCGAACTCGACGTCCTCGGACGGCTGGCCGGTCGCCTTGCGGAAGTCGTCGACGCTGTTGACCTGGACGCGCTTGGCGATGACCTCGAGGATCCACGCCTTCGCCTGGTCGACCGGCACGCCGTTGAGCTGGCTGCCGTCGCGGAAGCGGAAGCTCACCGCGTTGTTGTTCATATCCTCCTCGCCGGCGATGATGATGAACGGCACCTTCGACTTCGAGGCATTGCGGATCTTCTTGCCGAAGCGGTCGTCGGACAGGTCGGTCTCGACGCGCACCATGTCCTCCTCGAGGGAGTCCATGAAGTGCTGCAGATGAGGCGCGAATTCGTCGGCGACCGGTACGCCGAGCGCCTGCACCGGCGCGATCCACACCGGGAACGCACCCGCGTAGTGTTCGAGCAGGATCGCGAAGAAGCGTTCGATCGAGCCGAAGAGCGCGCGGTGGATCATCACCGGGCGCTGGTGCGTGCCATCCGGCGCGATGTACTCGAGCTGGAAGCGTTCCGGCAGGTTGAAGTCGAGCTGGATCGTCGAGACCTGCCAGGTGCGGCCGATCGCGTCGCGCGCCTGCACCGAGATCTTCGGGCCGTAGAACGCGGCGCCGCCCGGATCGGCGACGAGTTCGAGGCCGGATTCCTCGGCGACCTCGGCGAGCGTGTTCGTCGCTTCCTCCCAGATCTCGTCGGAGCCGACGAACTTATGCTCGTCCTTCGTGGACAGCTCGAGGTAGAAGTCGTTGAGGCCGTAGTCCTTGAGCAGGTCGAGCACGAAGGTCAGCAGGCTCTTGAGCTCGTCGCGCATCTGCTCGCGCGTGCAGTAGATGTGCGAATCGTCCTGGGTCAGGCCGCGCACGCGCGTCAGGCCATGCACGACGCCGGACTTCTCGTAGCGGTAGACGGTGCCGAACTCGAAGAGGCGCAGCGGCAGCTCGCGGTACGAACGCTGGCGCGACTTGAAGATGAGGTTGTGCATCGGGCAGTTCATCGGCTTGAGGTAGTAGTCGAAGCCCTGCTTGACGATATTGCCGTTCTCGTCCTTCTCCTCGTCGAGGTGCATCGGCGGATACATGCCGTCCTTGTACCACTGCAGGTGGCCGGAGGTCTCGTACAGGCCGCCCTTGGTGATGTGCGGGGTCTGCACGAAGCTGTAGTGGTGCTTGCGGTGCATCTCGCGCGAGTAGTCCTCCATCGCGTTGATGACGGCGGCGCCCTTCGGATGGAACACCGCCAGGCCCGGTCCGATCTCCTCCGGGAAGGAGAACAGGTCCATCTCCTGGCCGAGCTTGCGGTGGTCGCGCTTGGCGGCCTCCTCCATGCGCGTCTGGTAGGCCTTGAGCTCATCCTTCGTCGGGAACGCCACGCCGTAGATGCGCTGCAGCATCGGGTTCGCCTCGGAGCCCTTCCAGTATGCGGCGGCTGCGCGTTCAAGCTTGAACGCCTTGATGAAGCGCGTGTTCGGCAGGTGCGGTCCGCGGCACAGGTCGGTCCACACGACGTTGCCGTCGCGGTCGATGTTGTCGTACATGCTCAGCTCTTTGTCGCTGATCTCGACGGCCGCCTCGGTGTCGAGCGCGTCCTCCTTGTCCTTGATGAGCTCGAGCTTGTACGGCTGGTCGGCCTCCTCCTTCATCGCCTCCTGCTCGGTGACGACACGGCGGGAGAAGCGCTGCGCGGACTTGATGATGCGCTGCATGTGCTTCTCGATCGTCTTGAGGTCGTCGGGCGTGAACGGTTCGGCCACGTCGAAGTCGTAGTAGAAGCCGTTCTCGATGACCGGGCCGATGCCGAGCTTGGCGTCGGGACGGATCTCCTGCACCGCCTGCGCCATGACGTGCGTCGCCGAATGACGCATGATCGCGATGCCGTCCTCGGAGTCGAGGGCGATCGATTCGACGACGTCGCCGTCCTTGAGCGGCGTGTAGAGGTCGCGCGGTTCGCCGTTGAGGCGTACGGCGATGATGTTCTTGTCGTCGGCGAACAGTTCGACGCCCGTCTGGCTTGCATCCACCTCCTTCGCTTCGCCGTTGACCGTGATGGAGATGGTGTTCTGTGCCATGGGTGTCGTCCTTGTCTATCTGGGTCCGCGGTACGAGGTGCAGACCTGGACTGTTGATTACAGGTACACAACTTAGGGTTCAGCGCAGACAAAGCGCCGGAGGTTCCGTGACGTGGGCGGAACCGTTCCGCCCTCACCGATACGTGCCCCGTGAATGTGTGACGTCGATGCCTGCGACGCCGGCGGATGCGAGCAGCATCCGGATGTCCGGAACGCCCGCCGCGCAGCGCGGTCCGATGACGACGTGCCGCAGCGTCCGCCGCAGGTTGATGCCCAGGTCGAGCGTCGGCACCAGGCGGTCGGCGCGCGGCAGCACGAGGAACCGCGCATGGGTGACGACGCCGGCGAAGCGCTGCGGCAGGGCGGCGGCCAGCGCGTCCTGCAATTGTCCGAACCGTTCGATGTTCGCACTTGGCCCCCACACGGCGAGCCGCCATTCGCGTTCCTCGCGGAAGAAGCGTTTCTTACAGAACGCCGTGGACGCGATGAATTCGAGTGTGGCGTCGAGCAGCCGCGCCCGGATCGCGTCGCATCCGCCGTCGCCGGCGTCGCGCAGCCCGTGCACGTCGCGCGCGATGCGTGCGGCGAGCATATCGAAATACGCCGCGCTGCGCCCATGGCCGTAGATGATCGGCCGGTACATCGTCATCATATGGCTTTCCAACGGATGGTCGCCGTCGTCGACGATGGTGAACGACGGCGGCGACTTCGTGAAGTCGGACAGCTCGAAGCCGAGCGCCACTCCCCGTCCGTCGTCGCCGTAGGCGCGCCACTGGCTGAGCTGATCCGGCTTCTGGGAGAGGTATACAGCGTAGCACAGACGGTTCGGTGGCAGCAGATGCTCGCCGAGCGCCTCGCGCAGCAGCGTGCGGTAGTCGGGGCGCAGCATGTCGACCCAGTCGTCGGCGAAACGCAGCGCGGCGCCCGATCCCGCGACGAGGCCGGCGCGTCTGAGGCTGTCGGCGCCGCCGCGTATCCGTACGTGATCTCCGCGGAATCGTTGGATTTCGTGATGTCGCACAGCCGCAGCGACCCGTTCGAGATGATCGCGCAGGCGGTTTCGAGCGAACAGTAATGGTAGGTCAACGTCATCCGTACATCCTTTGCGTCGGTTTGCGCCATATGATACCGGCTGGCGCCTTGGGAGGCGAACGTCCCGCTCACTCGGCGGAACCGCAGGCCTCGTCGAGGAACCACCGCTCGTGGCTGACGACGACGAGCGCGCCGGGATAGCCGCGAAGGAAGCGCGCCAGCGCCTGCTTGGAGTGCAGGTCGAGATGGTTCGTCGGCTCGTCGAGCACGATGAGCTGCGGTCCGTCCAGCAGCCCGATGCACAGCGCGAGCTTCTGCAGCTGCCCCGGGCTCGGATCCCGCCCTCGCATCAGCCGGTCGGGGTCGTCGTTGAGCTGCGCGACCATCGACAGTACCCGCGCCTTGTCGGCGTCGTCGAGCCTGTGCAGCCGCGCGAGCAGCCGCGCATCGGCGCCGGCTTGCGGAAGCTGCCCGATGTACAACGTCGGCACCGTGTCGTCGACCGATCCGAGCAGCGCGCGCACGATCGTCGACTTGCCGGTGCCGTTGGCGCCGTCGACGCCGATGTGGTCGCGCGGGCCGACGCCCAGACGCGGTACGCGGATTCCCGGACAGCCTTGGGCCGCCCCGTCCGCATCGCCGACCTTCCGCGCATGCCAACGCATGCCGTCGACGGTCAGTTCGGATACGGCGACGCATCCGGCGCCGCCCGCCGCGTCGCCGAAACGCAGGATGCCGGCCGGCACATGCGCCAGCTCCCTGCGCGACGACGGCGTGATGTCCAGCAGGATCTCGCCGTCGTAGCGTTTCGCGTCCGTCTCGATCGAAGCGGCCTCGCGCCGCGCCGCCTCGAGACGGCTGCCGAGCGCGCGGTACGCGGCGGCGCTCGCCTTGTCCGCCTGCTTCTCGTTCCATTTGTGCGTGTTGCGCGCGTCATGGTCATGACGGTCGATCAGATGGCCGCCGTGCTTGCGTGCCGACGCGGCGTCCATCATCGCACGGCGGACGTCACGCGCACTCTCGAGCGCGCGCCGCCTGCCCTGCGCCGCCTTGAGTTCGCCGACGGCCTCGGCGCGGCGCAGCTCATGCGTCCGCCGCGCCTTCGTGTAGCCGCCGGCGTAACGTTCGAGCACGGTGCGGTTGCGGCCGCCCATGTGGCGACGCGTGAACATCAGGCATTGCGTGCAGGTGGCGTCGATGAGCTCGACGTCGTGCGAGACGAGCACGCCGATGCCGCGGTATGCGCGCATCGCCTCGGCGACCGCGCCGCGGGTGTCCGCGTCCACATGGTTCGTAGGTTCGTCGAGCACGAGCAGGTCCGGCGTGCCATGCAGCGCGCACGCCACCTGCAGGCGTTTGCGCTCGCCGCCGGAAAGCGTCGCGAAGCGGTAGGGCCAGTCATCGCCGATGCCGAGCGTGTCGCGCAGCGCGATCACCTCGGGCGACCAGTCGTCGCGCAGCGCGTCGAGATTCGCCGGCTCATGCGCGCACTCCTGTTCGCAGTAGGCGACGACGAGCGTGGAGGGTGATGGGTTGACGGCGCCGTGCGTCGGCGTCAATGCGCCGCAGACGATGCGGGCGAGCGTCGTCTTGCCGCAGCCGTTGTCGCCGAGCAGCGCCGTCCAACCTTGCGGCAGCGTCGCGTCGACGACGTCGAACAGCGCTTCGGGCGCGCCTTCATGGATATAGGAGATGTCATGCAGATCGAGTGTCGTGGCCATGCACGGTTCCTTTGCCGATATGGCGTGCTGCGAAAGATCGGGACGATCGGTGAATGAGACCGCGGTGCGTGCGCATGGGCGGCAAACGATACGGATGGATGGCTGGCGGACACAGGAGAACACGGCAGCACGCTGGACGTGGCTGGCCGACTGATTCATTCACCGCATTCAGATCCGCAAGTGTCCGTTGACCTCCGTGAGAACGCTCCCCTGGCATATCGGGGAACGTGAAGATGACTGACGAGAGCGGACAACGGGACTCGAACCCGCGGTCTCGACCTTGGCAAGGTCGCGCTTTACCAACTAAGCTATGTCCGCATGTGCGCGGTGCGACATGCATCGTCCGGGCACGAACCGTCACTTTACCGTATATCGCCGCCGTCGCCAAACCGGCGTGTCACATCATGGCGCCCCGTCGGCGACGCCCTCGTTCAGCCGGCGTCGAACGCCGCCCTCCTACACTGGAGGCAACGAAAGGAGCATTGATGACATGCCGATGATACAGATGGATCGCAGCGACGACGTCGACGTCATCAGGGCGCTGAGCGTCGACACCTTCGCGCAGACCTTCGCCGACACCAACACGAAGGAGGACCTGGACGAGTACTTCGCGAACAACCTCTCCCGCGACGAGCTGCAGCGCGAGATCGACGACCCGGACTCCGTCTTCCTCGTCGCCAGCGTCGACGGCGAGCCGGCCGGCTACATGAAGACGAACGTCGGCGCCGCCCAGACGGAGCCGATGGGCGACGACAGTCTGGAGATCCAGCGGCTGTACATCCTGCGCGACTACAAGCACCACGGTCTGGGCACCAATCTGATGCACACCGCCTTCGACATGGCGCGCGCCCAGGGCAAGACGCGTACATGGCTGGGCGTCTGGGAACACAACGACCCGGCGATCGCGTTCTACAAGCGTTTCGGGTTCACACGTTGCGGCTCCCACACCTTCGTCGTCGGCCACGACCGGCAGACCGACCTGCTGATGCAGACGCCGGTGCCGGCACGCGGCTGACGAGAACATGGCCGCCGCACGTCTCCGGTTCCATCGCATGGTTCGCGAAGGCGAACGTGCAGTGATGAGTACGCGATTGCCGATCGTGCATGATTCGTGGGGATCGCGTATGCATCCATGCGATTGCGCGGACCGTCGTTATACTGAGGCACAGCAAGCAGTTCCGTACGACAAGACGATTTGAGGATGCCGATGACCACACGATTGACGAAGAAGACGGCCGCGCTCGCCGTGGCGGCGATCATGACGGCCGCTCTCGCCGGCTGCGGCTCGTCCGCGTCGTCCTCCTCATGGGATGCCGAACGGATGGACGCCGTCTGGAGCGAGCACACCGCTGATATGGGCACACCATTGACGGCCAACGAATTCGAAACGACGACGTGGCGCGCCTCCAATGGCGATATGGTCATGTTCCATGACACGTCCGAAGCATGGCCGCATATGCCAATGCCGACGACGCGCGGCAAGGACGACCATCACACGACGCTCATCCCCGAACACGTCAAGGGGCAGAGCGAGCTCATGCAGTTCGAGTTCCTGCAGTACGCCGACGTCAAGCTCGACGGCGCCTACTACGCCGTCTCCACGTCCTTCCCCGCCAATCCGGCGGACCTGTCCGGACAGTGGCATGACGGCAAGGACGGCGACCTCTTCGTGCTCGCCGTCAATCAGGACGCCCACGAAGGCTACCGTGTGCGCGCCACGGCGAGCGGCCTCGACGCGCAATGCATGACTGACGGCGTCAAGGATGCCGGCTGCTATCAGGTGCTGTTCCGCGGCCTCGCCGACGACGCGAAGGCGAACGGCGGCGTGCTTGCACTCGAATCCGTGGACATGGGCACCGACGGCTCCGACGAGTCGGCGTCGCAGGAGTAGTCGGGTGCGGGTATCGCGCATGCGGCCGCATATATATAGATCACATATATAAAAGGTACGGGCGAATCGCAGGATCGGGCGGCCGCGTCGACAATGACGCGGCCGCGACTGCCGATGGCGGCACATGCGATCTGCGCGCCATGGTTCAAGGAGGAATTCAAGGGGTAACACGGAAGTGTGCACAACCACGCATCGCCGAGCACCTCCGTGCCCCCGTCGAAGATCAGCCGATCCGGCCCAGCAGCTCGCGCACCCGTACATCGATGCCATCGCGAATCTTGCGCACGACGTCCAGCGGCTGTCCCGAAGGATCGTCCACGTCCCAATCCTCGTAATGGGTTCCGGGGAATATCGGGCAGGATTCTCCACACCCCATCGTGATTACCCAGTCGGCCTCCCTGATCTTTGCGGGATCAAGCTTTTCCGGCGCGGACAGTGGGACGAGACCGATTTCGGACAGCACCTCGCGCACCTCGGGCTGCACCTCGTCGGCGGGTTGGGTGCCGGCGCTCATGACGGTGACGTCTGCGGCGGCAAGGTGCTCCGCGATCGCGGCCGCCATTTGGGAACGTCCTGCATTCTGGCGGCAGGCGAACAGGATGGTGGACTTCTTCGTTGCCATCCGGGGGGTGCACGCTTGGGGCATATGCTCGGAGATGACGTCAAGGAGCCTGACGTCGAAGTCCGGATCGATGGAATAGTAGGCCCACTTGCCCTGCTGCTCTCGTCTCAATATGCCAACGTCCACCAGACGGGTCAGATGATGCGAGACGGTGGAGCGGCTGATGCCGAAGACTTCGGGGAACGAACAGGCGCATACGGGATTCGGTGAGCAACGGTAGATGAAGACGGCGAGCCGCAGGCGCGTGACGTCGCTAAGCGCAGCGAGCACATGCGCCGCCTGCTGGCATCGGTCGCCGTCGGCGATCGGCGGCGAGGACGGGCAGCAATGAGGGGTGGAATTCTGTGTCATGCCAACAATTCTACCATACATTTTGACGTTCATCGAAACGTATAGTAGTATCAATAACAATTCGACGCTCATCGAAATGTAAGGAGCATGTCATGCGTCAGATTGATATATACGAACCGGCTTTGTGTTGTTCCTCCGGCGTCTGCGGTGGCGAGGTGAACCAGGCCCTCGTTGATTTCAACGCGGCTCTGCTCTCCTTGGACAAGGAGGGCATACGCGTCATCAGGCATAATCTGGCTTCCGAGCCTGCGGATTTTGCGGCATGTGAACCGGTGAAGGCCTATCTTGCGGTCGCAGGCGCGGATGGCTTGCCTGTGACTGTGGTCGACGGCACGATCGTGGGCACCGGTGTCTATCCGCAGCTCGATCAGCTGCGCCGATATGCCGGAGCGGACACTCAGGCAAACTCCTCCTCGCCGTCCGGCGAATCCGGTTGCTGCTGCAAGGGAGGATGCCGTTGACGTCCCTTCCGGAACTCACTGCGAAATTCACGTTCTTCACCGGCAAGGGCGGCGTCGGAAAGACCACCGTGGCCTGCTCGCTGGCCGCCCGCGCGGCCGCCCGCGGACGGCGCGTATTGCTGGTGTCGACCGACCCGGCTTCGAACATCGGACAGGTGTTCGGTCGCGAAATCGGAGCGGACGGAACGGCGCTGACCGATCTCATACCTGGAGCCGCCCGTTTCGACGCAATCGAGATCGATCCGGAGGCGGAGGCCGAGCGGTATCGTGAGTCCATCCTCGGGCCGGTTCGTGGACTGCTGCCGCCCGAAGTGCTGGCGACGACCGAGGAGACCCTTTCCGGCTCCTGTACGGTAGAAGTCGCGAGCTTCAACCGATTCGTCGACTACCTGACGAATGAGGACGTCACCTCCCGATATGATCACATCGTTTTCGACACGGCGCCGACCGGACATACCCTCAGACTGCTGTCATTGCCGGGAGACTGGTCCAATTTTATCGACAAGGGCGCCCTGCCTCGGACCGTTGTCGGGCCTGGAGAAGAACCGACAGACCTATCACGACGCGGTCGCCGTGCTGTCCAATCCGGAACGCACCTCGCTCGTATTGGTTGCAAGAGCCCAGATCTCGACGCTGCGTGAGGCGAATCGCTCCACGGGCGAACTGCTCGAAATGGGAATCAAGCCGTCGCTGCTGGTGATCAACGGGATCCTTCCCGCACGCGCCGCCACCGACGGACTGTCCGACTCAATCTACGCCAGCGAGCAGAGACTCATCGATGGACTGGGCTCCAATCCGGAGCTAAACGCCATCGGCGCTGTTCCCGCCGTGCGCATCGAACTGAACGTCCGACCCGTTATGGGAGTCGAGGATTTGCTGCGACTGGGAGTGGTCGACGATGATGAGGGCATGTCGGATGAGGCGCCCACGTCCAAGCCGCACCCGTCCGGCTCTGCCTCCGAACCGCAGGTGGGGCTATCGTCCTTGGTGGACGATCTTGCGGAGGGTGGCCCGAAGCTCATCCTTTGCATGGGCAAGGGAGGCGTCGGGAAAACCTCTCTGGCGCAGATGTTGGCCGTCGAGCTGGCCCGTCGTGGCAAACCCGTGCATCTGTCGACCACCGATCCTGCCAATCATCTTGATGAGTCGCTGCAGGATCGCATTGCGAACTTGACCGTGTCGTCGATTGACCCTGATGCCGTCACGGAGCGTTACCGGAAAGAGGTGCTCTCCACGAAGGGCGCCTCGTTGGACGCCGATGGGTATGCGCAGCTGGAGGAGGATCTGCGGTCGCCCTGCACCGAGGAGGTCGCGGTCTTCAAGGCGTTCTCCGAGGTTGTGGACACATCCCGGGACCAATGGGTCATCCTCGATACCGCACCCACCGGTCATACCCTGTTGCTGCTGGATGCGGCCGGATCCTATCATCGGGAGCTCATGCGCCAGTCCGGGCGCAATGATTCCGCCACCACTCTGCAGCGTCTGCAAGATACGGCAGTGACTCGACCGATTCTGGTGACCTTGCCGGAGACCACGCCGATGCTAGAGGCGCAATCCCTGGCGGCGGATCTGTCCCGAGCCGGCATCAGACCGTGGGCATGGGTGGTCAACCAGTCGTTACCGGCCATGGAGACGTCCTCGATATTCCTCCGGCATCGCGCGGAAGACCAGCAAGCCGTCATCGACGCAATCGTCGAGCAGGCGGATGCTCGAGTGGTTCAACTGCCGGTGATGACCGACAGAACCCTCTGACGGATAGAGCCGTCGACTTTCGGCATGCGCTCGCTCCGGGTTCCTTCTCCTCGACGAAAGAGGGAAGGAACCCGGAGCTTTTCGCCTTTGCGACAAAGCGAATGAGAAACCCGTACTCCGTCGACGTTCGCTTACATGCCTACAGCTGCGCCGCACGCAGCGCATGCCGCGACACCATGACGGAGACGGCGAGCACGGCCGCGCCCGCCGCGGCGCCGATGCCGTACACCGCCCATGCCGGCATCGAGACGATGATCGCGAGCAATCCGTCGGTGCCCATGTCGAGCGACACGGCGATCCCGACGAACGCGCACACGACCGCGAGGATGCACACGCGGGCGATCTGCGCGCGGTCGCGGAAGATGACATTCACCGGTATCTCGATCGAGGCGGTGATCACGGTGAGCAGCACCGCGCAGGCGACGACCATCGCCGACTGCGTGACGGGCTGCCGATGGACGGCGGCGCTGAGCGCCTGCAGCACGAGCGCGAGCAGGCAGGACGGGACGATCGAGACGAGGTACTTCTCCGTCACATACTCCCCTCGGTCGAACGGCATCGCGAACAACGTGCGGCGCACCGGCGCGCTCAGATCGTTGCGGATCATGTTCCCGCACACCGTGGCAAGCAGCATCGGCATGAGCAGCACGCCTGTGACATACATGTCCGACACGGTATAGAACAGGCACAGCATCAGCACGACGGCCAGGAACGCCCGGTTCTTGCCCATCGCGATCATATCCCTGGTCAGCAATCCCCTCATGACAGGCTCCTTTCCCTGGTCGCCTCGTCGATCTTCTGGGCCGTCGGCGCGTGTTCCGACTCCCCGGCCATCGTCATGACGGCGATGAGCCCGTCGATGTCGCCGCGTGCGATCTGGACGCCGGGCATGTTCTCCTCGTAGTACCGTCGTTCGTCGGTGAGCGCATGGACGGCGCCGTGCATGCGCACGTTCGCGAGGATGTGCGAGCGATCCAGCGACGCCGCCTGCGCGTCGGTGAGGATGAGCGTCGCATAGTCGTCGCGCAGCCGGTCGATCGTCTCGTGCAGGCGGATACGTCCGCGGTCGATGAGGTAGAAGTCGTCGCACAGCGATTCGATGTCCTTCGCGTTGTGCGAGCTGATGAGGATCGAATGCCCCGGCGTCTCCATGTAGGCGCGCAGCAAGTCGAGCAGCTCGCCGCGTGCGACGACGTCGAGTCCGGCCGTCGGCTCGTCGAGGATGAGGACCTCGGGCCGGTGCGCCATCGCGACGATCGTCCTGAACTTCGCGGCCATGCCGGTGGAGAAGTCGCCCATCGGCCTGTCCGTCGGCAGTCCGAAGCGTTCGAGCAGTCCGCGGCACAGCGTTGCGTCGAAGGCGGGATAGAAAACCGCCTGCTGCTTGATGATGTCCCCGCCGGTGAACACGGCGTCGAAGGACGCCTCGGCAAGCGCGGAGCCGACGCGTCGCTTGACGGCGTTCGGCAGTCGGGTGACGTCAGCGCCGAGCAGCGTTCCCGATCCGGTATCCGGTTCGGCGAGTCCGAGGATGATTCGGAACGTCGTAGTCTTGCCTGATCCGTTGACGCCCACCAGCGCGGTGATGCGGTCCTTCGGCACCCGCATCGTCACGTCGAGCGTGAAGTCCGCGTATCGTTTCGTCGCATGGTCCAGCGTGATCGCGTCGTCGCTCATCGCATCTCTCCTTCCGTATCCGTCGCCTCGCCGTCCGTCTCGTCGAGCAGCAGCGTGACGAGTTCCATGATCTCCTCGTCATCCAATCGCAGCCTGCGCGCCTTGGCTATCGCCTGTGCGAATTCCTCCTCCATCTGGTGGTTGAGTTCCTCGGCCACGATGTTCGGCGAGACCTCGGCGACGAAGGTACCCTTGCCCTGCACGGTGACGACGAGCCCCTCCTGTTCGAGCACGTCGTACGCCTTCTTCACGGTGAGCGCCGAGATTGCGCATTGCCGCGCGAGGGCGCGCACCGAGGGCAGCGCGTCGCCTGCCCTGAGGTCGCCTGTTTTGATGAGCGCGCGGATGCGGTCCACGATCTGCTCGTAGATCGGCGTCATCGAGGCGGCGTTGATGACGATGTCCATCATGCCTCCGTCCTCCCGTCGTCGTTGGCCGTGGCGTATGCCGCAACCGAATATATAACACTATATAACAGTACAGTACACTATATAACGATGGCGACGGCATGCGATGTGTCGACCTGAAGGGCGGGGCATCCATGCGCCGAGGTGCATGGGCCGGAGTCATATTGTCCATGTTTTGCTGCTCTGCGATCGCAGCACATACACTGCAGATTACGGGACATGTACCGTTAGTTATTTTCAGCGTCCCCGAGAAGGCCAAAGAACCCGCGCATGGCCTCATTCGTCATCCGGCTGATAGACGACACGTCGGGTCCGCTGCCGGCGTGGGCGGCTCGGCTTATGCCGGTTCAGTCGTTCTTATGCGTCGCCTTCCTCCGCGCGGCCAGCTTCGTCATAATCGATGACAGCACACGGGCCTTCGCCTGTCTTCGCAGGTTCCGCTGCGCCGTCCACATCGACCTCTGGCGGAGTTCCTCCAACCGGAGGAATCATCCAGTCCGGGGATCGTCATCATGCCCATCATGTTTTCGTGGTTCCATCGTAGTTCCTCACGGTGCCACTACTCCAAGAACCGTGTAACGATGACGCGCCGATTGCGATACGTCCTCAAGCCGACAGACGCCGTTGCAATCGGATGCCCTCATCGGCAGCAAGCCGCCAATCTCGGCACACCCACCGCCTGCCGAAAACGTGATGAACCGGCGGATAGGTCGGACCGATCAGGAACGGCGCTTGGATGGTGCGGCGACATCGAACACATCAGCCATGATGCTCTTCGCCCTTTCATGCCGTTACGGTTCCTGCGCCATTGAACGACTCCAATATCCCACGACATGCCACGGTGGCACAAATCCATATCTAGGGCGCGCCTCCGGCCATGGATGTAACATGCGGCCCGGCATACGCGGCTTACGGCTTCCGCTGAATGGTGAAGGGTGGTTCCGGTGTTGCCGGAACCACCCGGGAAGTCACCTCCACCGTCCGTTATTGAGGTCATCAGCGGGGGATATATCCGAGGTCGGGGGCGTCGCTGCAATCACCTTCATTGCATCCGTGTCCGCCGCTGATGGGGCCGCTGCCGCTTCCGGTGTTGGGTTTGCTGGGCGTCGTGGTCTGCGGGGCGCTCTGCTGCGGAGCGGCCGGTGCCGTGTACCGGGGCGCGCTTGGTGCCGTGTACGTCTGCTGGGGTGCGGTGTAGGCGGGCGTGTACGACTGTTGCGGCGCCGTGTACTGCTGCTGCGCCTGAGCGTTCGCCTGCGCCTGCGTCGCGGCTTGGGCTCCGGCTTCCTTGCGGGCCTTCTCTTCGGCCGACTTCCTATCCGCGTCCTGCTTGGCTTTGACGGAGGCGTCCACCTTGCCCATGAGCTCCTTGAGCTGCTTGGCCTGCGCGTCCATCGCCTTGGCATCCTTGCCGCTCTTGGTTGTGGCGGCCTTGCCGATCAGGGCCTTGAGGTCCTTGCGGGTCCTGTCGTCCTTGACCTTGCCGGCTGTGCCCTTGACCTTCTCCTGCGCGGCCGTCAGCTACTTGGACAGGGCGTCCTTGGCGTCCTTCAACGTCTTGGCGTCATGCGACTCGTTGACCGCGTCCACGGCCTTCGACAGGTCGGCGGTGTGCGTGTCGTACCATGCGGCGTTCTGCTCGATGCGGCCCATCACCTCGCGCAGTTGGTCCACACCGGACACGTTGCATGCGGCCAAGTCGGGTGTCTTCTCCTTGTAGGCGGCGGCCAGAACCGTGACCGTATCGCCGTCCGCGACCTGCTTGTCGGTGATCTTCACGGCCTCGGCCGCATCCTGGTCGTGCAGCGTGTCATACGTGTTGCGCGCCACGCGCAGCGTCTCGCTCGACCGGGCGCACGCCTCCCTCTCCTCCGCCAATTGCGCGGACGCGGAATGCCGGTACACGGCGACCGCGCCGCCGGCGGCCAGGACGGCGACCAGCAGCGCCGAAACGCCGATGATGATCCGACGTTTTCCGTGCGACGTGCGCTCCTGCGTCGAAGTCGATTCATTCATGATTTTGCTCCCCTCAATCAGCGCTTCCCTCTACGCTCATATTTAATTATCCGTGGCGTTGTATTTCAATCCGGATCGCCCCGCTCCGCGTGTCGAGACATGATGCCCGCCCGTCGCAACGACCACCCTCCGGGGAGGGCGGACGGCCGCCCCGACTCGGCGCTGCGGCGTTTCGGCGGCCTCGTCATTTGCACGGCGTAAGGTGGGACGCCATCACCACGTCCCGCGCGCACCGCACCCCGATCCGGCCCCGTATGGGCATACGCCGAGGCGGGCACGCACGACCATCCGAGGAAAGGAACGGCATCGATGAAGGAACTTGAGGAACGCATCGCGCGAGAGGGAACGGTCAAGCCGGGCAACGTGCTCAAGGTGGACGCGTTCCTCAACCACCAGTGCGACGTCGCGCTGTTCAACGCGATGGGCGCCGCATGGGCCGAGCATTTCGCCGGCAAGACGATCACGAAGATCCTGACGATCGAAGCGTCCGGCATCGGCATCGCCTGCATCGCCGCGCAGCATTTCGGCGACGTGCCGGTCGTGTTCGCGAAGAAGGCGCAGTCGATCAACCTCGACGGCGACCAGTACGTGACTCGTGTCTTCTCGTTCACCAAGCAGAAGGAGTTCCCGGTCATCGTCTCGAAGAAGTTCCTCAACGCGGGCGACCACATCCTCATCATCGACGACTTCCTCGCGAACGGACAGGCGCTCGCCGGCCTGATCGAGCTGTGCGAGGACGCCGGCGCGACCGTCGAGGGCATCGGCATCGCGATCGAGAAGGGTTTCCAGGGCGGCGGCGACGGCCTGCGCGCCGAGGGCTACGACCTCGATTCGCTCGCGATCATCGATTCGATGGATGCCGAGACCGGCACCGTGGCCTTCCGCGCATAGCACACCGCCCATCCCTCCCCTGCGGGCCGCCGCGCGAATACGAGGAAGAAGCCGATGGCCATCGCCTCCGGCTTCTTCCTCGTTTGCGGCTGTGCGACGTCCCAGCCTTATCCTTCCGTTTTTCATCGTCATCGTCATTGCGCGATTCCCCGTCGGCCGGCCCGCACCGCATGATCCGCGCCGGCCTTCCCATGCCACCATCATTTTCCCCCATCACTACCACTGGAGACGATATGACACCCACCGACGCCCCGAACACCACGGCACCGACGAGCGACCCCGATCCGTCGGGCGGGACCGGAACCCTCGAATCCACCGTCGTCACCGACGAGCTCAAGCGCGACGAGGCCGCAGCCACCCCCGCCGAGGAGCGCCGCGAGGCGAAACGCTCCGGCGTCTCCTTCGAGACGCTCTCGAGCCTCGACGCGCCGGTCTCCTTCTGGAAGGGCATACCCTTCGGCCTGCAGCATGTGCTCGCGATGTTCGTCGCCAACCTCGCGCCGATCTTCCTCGTGGCCGCCGCCGGCAACATGTCCGCGACCGACTCCGCGAAGATCATCCAGTCCGGCCTGCTCGTCGCCGGTCTCGGCACCTGCCTGCAGCTGTACGGGGTGTGGCGTTTCGGTTCGCGCCTGCCGATGGTCACCGGCATCTCCTTCACCTACGTCGCCGCCGCCATCGCGATCGTCTCCCATCAGGGCTACAGCGCCGTCGTCGGCGCCGTCATCGTCGGAGGCCTGCTCGAGGTCGTACTCGGCCTGACGGCGAAGTACTGGCAGCGCTTCGTGCCGCCGATCGTCTCGGCGATCGTCGTCACCGCGATCGGCTTCTCGCTGCTGTCGGTCGGCGCCGAAAGCTTCGGCGGCGGCGCCGGCGCGAAGGACTTCGGCAGCTGGCAGAACCTCACGCTCGGCCTGATCTCGCTCGTCGCCTGCCTCGTGTTCCAGCTGTGCATGAAGGGCACCGCCAAGCAGCTGTCGGTGCTTTTCGGCCTGCTCATCGGTTACGTCGCCGCGTTGTGCTTCGGCAAGGTCGATTTCAGCGGATTCGCGCATCTGCAGGTCATGAGCCTGCCGTCCGTCATGCCGTTCAAGCCCGAATTCGACTGGGGCGCGATCGTCTCGATCGGACTGCTCTACGTCGTCTCGTCGGTCGAGGTGCTCGGCGACACGGCCGCGTTGACGAAGGTGGGCCTCGATCGTGAGCCGACGCAACGCGAGACGGCCGGCGCGATCGCCGGCGACGGCCTGATCTCCTCGGTTTCGGGCGTCTTCGGCTGCCTGCCGCTGACGTCGTTCGCACAGAACATCGGCCTGGTCGCGATGACGAAGGTCGTCAACAGGAAGGTCATCCTCTCCGGCGGCGTGCTGCTCATCCTCGCGAGCTTCGTGCCGGCCATCTCCGAGGTCTTCAACTCGATGCCGCAGGCGGTGCTCGGCGGCTGCACGATCATGATGTTCGGCAACATCATCCTCTCGGGCTTCCAGATGATCTCTGACGCCGGCTACACGCAGCGCAACATCACGATCGCCGCGCTGTCGCTGACGATCGGCATCGGCTTCACGCAGGTCTCGAGCATCTTCGAGCATTTCCCGCCGCTGTTCCAGTCGATCTTCGCGTCGAACTGCATCGCCGTCGCCTTCGTCGTCGCCGTCATCCTCAACGTCTTCCTGCCGAGCGAGGAGCATTTCCTCGCCACGCCGAAGCAGACGAAGTGAGCTGATCCGGCGACCTTTGCGAGGGGTCCTGCCCCGTTACCGCCCGCCCATCCTCCCCACTACCGGTAGGCGCTCCCCCATGGGATGCATATCGCATGCTTTTCCTACCGGCAGTCGCAAGCGCCCACCGCCGACGGGCGATTCCTTACGGGGTGCACCGCGCGCCGGCCGCCACCGTCAGCTCATCGCCAGCCCGCCACCGATAAGCGATTCCCCACGGGATGCACGATCCTTCGCCACCGCCTCCGGCGTCATGCCGGCGACGAATGGCGGCCGTGCCGATTTCGAATACGTCGCCGGGAGAACATCGGCGCCGGCCAGACGGTCCGTCCCTACAATGATTCGTGGAATCCGGCCGCCCATAGGACGCGTCGGCGCGCGCAAGGCCGCCGACGCCGCCCGCAGGCGCACGGCACGAGGACCCGAAGATACACAGGACAAGGAAAGACATGGCGATGCAGGAAATCCGTGGACAACGACTCACCGGCGAACGCGCGCTGTTCGCGCAGCGCGACGCGCTCATCGAGGACTGCGTGTTCGAGGACGGCGAATCCCCGCTCAAGGAGTCGAGGGACGTCACCGTCAAGGACACGGTGTTCCGCTGGAAGTATCCGCTGTGGTACAGCGACCGCGTCGAGGTGACGAACAGCCTGTTCGAGTTCAACGCGCACGCCGCGTTCTGGTATTCCAGGCACATGCGCTTCGCCGACTGCACGATCCAAGCGCCCAAGGAGTTCCGCCGTAACGAGGACGTGACCGTCGAACGCACCGCCTTCACCAATGCCGCGGAGACGTTCTGGCAGTGCCGCGACGTCACGCTGCGCCATGTGAGCGCCAACGGCGACTACTTCGCGATGGACTGCGCGGGCATGCATGTCAGCGACTTCCAGCTCACCGGCAACTACTGCTTCGACGGCGCGCGCGACATCACGGTGGAACGCGCGCGGCTGCTGTCGAAGGACGCGTTCTGGAACTGCGAGAACGTGACGGTGCGCGACTCGTTCATCAGCGGCGAGTACCTCGCATGGAACACAAGGAACATCACCTTCGAGAACTGCACGATCGAAAGCCTGCAGGGCCTGTGCTACATCGACGGGCTGACGATGCGGGACTGCCGTCTGATCAACACGACGCGGGCCTTCGAATACTGCACCGGCATCGACGCCAACATCACGACGCATGTCGACGGCGTCGTCAACCCGGTCTCCGGCACGATCCGCGCGGCCGGATTCGGCGACGTCGTGCAGGACGACCCCAAGATCGACACGACAGGAATCCGGCTCATCGACACGCGGCGGACGCCACTCGAATAGACGAACAGGAAGGCATGGCATGGACATCAACGAACACATCGACGCATTCGACTCCCCCGTCGACCGCTCGGGCATCGCGTCCATGAAATGGGATGTGGCCGACGGCGAACTGCCGATGTGGGTCGCGGACATGGACTTCCGCACCGCTCCGGCGATCCGCGAGGCGCTGGCCGCACGCGTCGCCAACGGCACCTTCGGCTACACCGACGTCCCCGAAACATGGAACGACGCCGTCGCCGGCTGGTGGTCGCGCCGCTACGGCATGGACGTGGATCCGGACCATGTGACGTTCACGACCGGCGTCATCCCGGCGGTCTCCTCGCTCGTGCGCTCGCTGACGAACGTCGCCGAGAAGGTCGTCATCCAGCCGCCGGTCTACAACATCTTCACGAACTCGATCGTCAACAACGGCCGGCGCGTGCTGGCCAACCCGCTGCGCTACGAGCACGGCGCCTACTCGATCGACTTCGACGACCTCGAAACCAAACTCGCCGACCCGCTGACGCGGCTGATGATCCTGTGCAACCCGCAGAACCCGAGCGGCAACGTCTGGGGCGCCGACGACCTCGCGCATATCGGCGCGCTGTGCGCCGCGCACGACGTCACGGTGATCTCCGACGAGGTACACTGCGACATCGTGCGCCCCGGCATGGCCCATACGCCCTTCGCCGCCGTCAACGACGTCAACCGTTCGATCTGCGTGACCTGTTCGTCGCCGTCGAAGGCGTTCAACGTGGCCGGACTGCAATCCGCGTATTTCATCTGCGACGACGACGGCCTGCGGGCGCGCGCCGTGCGCGGCGTCAACACCGACGAGGTCGCCGAACCGAACGATTTCGCCGTGTTCTCGACGATCGCCGCATACACCGCGTGCGACCGGTGGCTCGAGGACCTGCGCCGCGTCGTGCAGCGCAACAAGGACTACGTGTCCGCCCGCCTCGACGCCGAATCCGACGGGATGCTGCACATGGTGGCGTCGGATGCCACCTATCTGGCGTGGATCGACTGCTCGGGACTGCTCGAGCGCGTCGGCGACGCCACGGCCGAGCGTTTCTGCGAGCATCTGCGCGAGCATACCGGACTCGTGCTCTCGTACGGCGGCATCTACGGCGAGAACGGTTCGAGATTCCTGCGCATGAACCTCGGCACGCACGCCGGCCTCGTCGTCGACGGCGTGCGCCGACTGCTCGAAGGCGCCGCCTCCTATGCGCGACGCTGAGGCGTCCAAACGGTGACGGAGCACCGCGCATCCGTCCCCGTCAATCGAAATCGGGCTCGTAGCGCCGGCGTGCGAGACGGATCACGAGCCAACGCAGCATAAGCGCGACGACGGCCGTCACCACGAGCGGCAGCCAGAAGTACGGCGAACGGAAGCTGGGCAGGAAGTACATGCCGAGCGCGCCCAGCACGCCGATCGCCACGGCGAAGCCGGTCAGCGACGACGACAGGTCGCACAGCTTCTTCTCGCCGAGCCGCATCTCGCGTCGCTCGTCGGTCTCGCTTTTGCCCAGCTCATAGACGTTGACGTTGCGCAACGCCCGGAAATTGTACAGGAACAGATCCGTGCGCGTCGCGTACAGGCCGCCGAACACGTAGCACCACACCCCCATCGCGACGCTCGTCTGCGCGACGCCGGCGGCGACGTCGTCGGGCATCGCATGCCCGTAGGCGAGCAGCAGACCATGCGTGACGAGGATCGCCGCGGTCCCCAGCATCACGAGCGCAGCGCAGCGGATCCATCCCTGCCGCCGCTGCGCTACCGTGTAGAACTGCTCGATGCGGTTGAAGGCGGCGGCATACTCCAACGAGTCCTCATGCGTGCGTTTGAGCAGCATGTAGCCGACCAATATGGCGACGATCTCGACGATGAACGATTCGGGATGCCGCTGCAGATGCGGCAGTTCCACCAGTTCCTTGGTCATGAGCCCGATCAGGCGGTCGAGCCCGCTGATCACCTCCTGCACATCCGCGGTGTTGCGTTCGGGAAGCGCCTGCAGGAACCTGCCCGCCGCGAATCCGAGGATGATGATCGCCACGCCGTTCGCGATCCTCAACGCCCTGTTGGTGGCATGGCGGTCGTATCCGAAACGATCGTCCTCTTCGACCAGCCTCTGTGTGCGCCGCGCCTGCGCCCGGACCGAGGCGTTGTGCGCCTGCGTGGCGATCTCATCGCGTATCCGCGCCGTTCCCGCCCGGCGTGTCTCCGTTGTCCCGTGCGCGTCGCCGCCGTCCGCTTGTTCCGTCATCATCGCACCCTCTCCCATGCTGCCCGTTCGTTCGATCGCCGTACGGCTTGTACGGCCTCGGATCATTGGTCTTGTTCATCCCAGTCTAGAGGGCCCGCGGCGAGATTCCCCTCGCCTATGCTTTCAAAGGCATTGCGCCGTCGGCGTCGACGCCGACGGCGCAATGCCCCCTGCCGGGCGGGGGCAGCAGGCCGCGACGAAGGAGCGAAACAACAGCCGGCTGGCCACGTCCGTCCTGTAACGGAACTCCGGATGCCACTGCACGGCGTGGCAATATCTGCTCGCCGGCCGGTGGACCGCCTCGACAAGGCCGTCCTCGCTGACTGCCATCGCCTCGAGTCCGTCGCCGAGCGTGCGGATCGCCTGATGGTGGTAGCTGTTGACGGCGAGGTCGTCGACGCGCAGCTCGTCGTGCAGCGGCGTCCCGTCGACGACGTGCACCCGATGCGCGGGACGGTCGTACGGCGGCTTCTGGTGGTGCTCGACGCCACTCGGATGCTCGCTCGGCAGATCCTGGTACAGCGTGCCGCCGCAGTGCACGTTGATAATCTGCAGACCACGGCAGATGCCGAACACCGGTCTGTCGTCGGCGAGCGCGAGACGCAGCAGCGCGGTCTCCATCGCGTCGCGCATGATGTTCGGCACAACGTTGTCGAACCGCGGCTCCTCGCCATAGCGACGCGGGTCGACGTCATGGCCGCCGGTCATCAGCAGCCCGTCGCTCATGTCGAAGATGCGTCTGATCTCCTCGGCGTCCGTCGTCAGCGCCGGCATGAACGGCACGGCTCCGGCCTCGCGCAGCATCCACAGGCTCCCCCGTTCGTCGTCCACCAGCGGCATCACCGCGATCACCGGTCGCATGGGCGTCCTCCTTCACCTCCGCTCGACATGGCCGGACCCAACCTATCCGTCTTCGGCGTCCGGCCGGTGACATGGCGATTACGGATCCGTTTCGCGGCGGCGCAGGACGGATCAGGCGTCCGAAGCGGCGCAATCCGTCAGCCATACCTGACGTTTTCGACATGGATATTCAAAATGTCAGTTACGCTCTACATTTTTGATATGATCGGTCATAGTATCGAATATAACTGATACTTTTGCAGAGCGAGGACCATATGGGCATGAGACAGTACATCAATCGTCCGCAGTATATGAATCTGCTGGAGTCCTATCGCGGTTCCGAACATATCAAGGTACTGCAGGGCATCCGCAGATGCGGCAAATCGAGCCTTCTCGAGATGCTCCGCGCACGTCTGCTCACGGAAGGCGTCCCCGCGTGCAACATCTACCGCAGACGATTCGACGAATTCGGCCTCCCACTCGAGTTCACCGCGCAACAGCTCACCGACGAGCTGCAGCGGATGCTGAGCGGATCCGACGACGCGCAGATGCGCTATGTCTTCCTCGACGAGATCCAGGAGGTGCAGGGCTGGCCGAAAGTGGTGCGCGGGCTGCACACACTCGAGAATGTGGACGTATACATCACCGGCTCGAACGCACATCTGCTTTCGACGGACCTTGCGACCGTGCTCGCCGGCAGAACCGTGACCATAGACGTGCATCCGCTCTCCTTTAAGGAGTACCTCGAATTCACGCGAACGTTGTTTGCTGACCGCGCGCAGCTTTCCCACGACGAGCTGTTCGCGGACTACGTCCGTTTCGGCGGCATGCCCACGCTGTTCGCGCTCCGGGAATTCAATGAGGAGAGCATCGCCCGAGAACTGGGGTCCGTGTACGACACCGTCATCCTACGTGACGTCGCTCAGCATCTGCAGATCCGCGACCTTCCGCTGCTCAACCGTCTCGTCACCTATCTCTTCTCCACATCCGGCAATCTGTTCTCCACCCGGAAAATCGTCGGCGCGCTGGTGAGTGGGGGACGCAAGACCTCCGCGGAGACGGTCGAGTCCTACATCGACGGTCTCATGCGTGCGTTCATCCTCTTCGAGGCCACGCAGTTCGGACTTCAAGGCAAGGACCTGCTCAATCCCCTGCGCAAGTTCTATGCGGAGGACTGCGGGCTGCGCAACATCGCAAACGGATTCTCCTCCCGAAACTACGGGTTCCAATTGGAGAACGTAGTCGCGACCGAACTGCGCAGGCGCGGATACGATGTGCATGTCGGAAGGCTTCGCGGCGCGGAAATCGATTTCGTAGCCCAACGATTCGACGGCAGGACCTACATTCAGGTCACCGAAACGATGCTCGACGAAGCCATCAGGGAGCGAGAGCTCGCGCCTCTGCAGGCACTGCACGATTCGTTCCCGAAGACCGTGCTCACGCTCGACAGGTTCCGCCTCGGCATGACTCCCGATGGCATCGAGATCCGCAACATCGTCGACTGGCTGCTCGATTCGTGAGCGCCGACGACCTGCGGCGACCCTACCGTGCCCCGTCGGCGTCGACGTAGATGAACATTTTCATGTATCCCATCGCGGCATCGACGGCTATTCCCCGCAACGCATCGCCGTACCGCTCGCTGAGCCGGAGCACAAGATCCTGCCCCTGTCCCGACCATGCATCATAGGGCATCCGCACTCGTATCAACCTATATGCACATGCATCGTGCCATGCGGCGGCGCCACGGCGGCAATTCCCCGCGCTTACTCCTTTCACATATCACATAATGCGCTGCCTGACGATTGCCCGTCCCGTCGCCGCCTCCTATACTCCCGTCGTGCCGAACGTCCATCGAATCGGAGGTACATCATGGAATTCGAGGAAGCGGTGAGGGCACTCCATTCGGTGCGCGACTTCAAGTCGCAGGAGATTCCGGACGAGGTGCTGACCAGGATCGTCGCCGTCGCGCAACGCACGCCGTCGTGGGCCAACTCGCAACCGTGGAAGGTGTACATCGCCAAGGGGAACACGCTCGAGAAGATCAAGCGCGAGCACCTGAGCAAGGCCATGCAGGCGCCCCGAGCACGTCGACATGCAGCAGATCCCCGCTCGCCCTGGGGACGCTTCCCGCTGGAGAACATGCAGCGCTGGGGCGAGCGGCTCACCGCGTTCCTCGGTCAGGACGGCATGGAGATGAGCCAGATGCAGGCCAGGCTGTTCAACGCCTCCGCGCTCGTCTATCCTACCGCGCAGCGGGAGGTCTCCCCGTGGATGGTCTACGACATCGGCGCCTTCTCGCAGACGCTGATGCTCGCGGCGAAGGACAACGGCGTCGACTCGGCCCCCGCCTATGAGGTGGTCCGCTTCGCCGACGACATCCACGCGATCATGGGCATCCCGGACGACGAGGCGATCATCGCCGGCATCGCGCTGGGATATCCGGCCGAGGACCGCATCAACGATTCCCACACCGACCGCGACGCCGCCGAGGACGTGCTCACGATCAGGAAGTGGCCTCTCCCATCGGTCGCATGGGCGGTCGGCATCGGCGCCGTCCGCCCATGCGTTCCCGTGTTCAGCCGCAGGCGCGCCTTTTGCGGAATCCGACGGCGCCCAGCACGAAGAACGCCGCCAGGAAGACGAACAGCGCCAGCAGATCCGGCCAAACGGTGCCCCATCCCTCGCCGCGCAGCATCACGTCGCGCAGCACGTCGACGCCGTAGGTCAGCGGCATGCATCGGCTGAGCGCACGCGGACGGCCACGCTCGAGGGCCAGGAACGCCTCCTCGAGCGTGGCCGTCCGCGTGCGCTCACAGATCCGCTCCGGCGAGCCGTCGGCGTTCACACGGCCGTTTCTGATCATCGCGATCCGTTCGCAGCGCTGCGCCTCGTCCATCACGATGTCCTCGTCGAGATCGACGTCGACGTCGTAGTCGTCGTCAACGAGCAGGATATCGACGCCGTGCGCGCGGGCCTGCGCGAGCGTGAGCGCATTGTCGTCGATGACGCGCCCCATCGTGCATGACGAGTCGTCGACGCGCCGCTCGATGACGTTCGCGTAGCGCAGGACGTCGTCGAAATGCGCGCGGATGTACCGTTCGGTCAGCACGATGCAACGGTAGCGTATGTGCGCAAGGTAGCGCGGCTCGAAATCGCGCGCCCAGTCGAACGGGATGTAGCAGCCTTCGATGATGAGGTGCTGCCCGTTCTCGATGGCGGTCTCGACCATCTCGCGCACGATCGGCCACAGGTAGTCGACGAGCGCGTCGTCATCATCGGGCGTGAGCGGCGTCTGCCCGGAGCGGATCAGCCCCATCTTCAGATGGCCGATCGACAGGTACTGGTAGCCGTAGCGTTCGAGCAGCCGCTACGCGAACGCCGTCTTGCCGGAGTGCGACGCGCCGGCGATCAGGATGATCATCGGGGGCACCTTTCATCGGCCGATCAATCGGAACCGGGAGGACGATTACGGGCGGCGCCCGCCGAAGCCGGACTTCGG
>NZ_JGYU01000007.1 GCF_000741135.1 Bifidobacterium choerinum
ATGCACGGCGCATGGGAGCCGCCCGGAACCATATCGGGCGTCCTCGCCGGCGCGGGAAGGGCGACGGAGGCGCCGCCCGGCCGCCGTTGCGCATGGTTTCGTCGCGCACTTCGGCTAAGGTGTGTCCTGTCCGATATGAATTCGGACGTTTCCTTGCGCGAAGATATGACGCGACCTAGCTGCTTCGTATCCGTTCATATATTCGCAAAACCCTGTGTTAAGCCATCGTGCCGTATCTGGGCGCATGGCCGAAGAAAGGCACAACCAAGTGGTTACAACCTCGAAACTAGAAGACATGAAGCTTCCCGAGCTCAAGGAACTCGCCAAGCAGATGGGCCTGCGCGGCGTCTCGACGATGCGCAAGGGCGCATTGCTTGCAACGTTGCAGGCCGCGCGCAACGGCGAGGCCGCGCCGGCGGGGGTCACCGTGCGCGCGCCGAAGCCGGCCAAACAGGACCGTGCGCCGGAGGCTCCGGCCGAATCCGCGGCGCCGTCCGCGACTGCCGCATCGGCCGCGCCCGCCGTCGAGGAGCGCCCGAAGGCGCCGATCCGCGCCGTGCGCGTGCAGAGCGCGCCGCAGTCGTCGTCATCGTCGATGAAGATCGTCATCGACGAGCCGAAGCCGGAAAGCAACATGGAGATGCATGTCACCGCGCGCCGCGTGCGCAAGCGCCACGACGAATCGCAGGCCGCGCAGCCCGAGCAGCAGCAGTCCTCCTTCGACTTCGACGAGCAGCCGAAGCGCCGCACGCGCCGCGGCCATGACGAACAGCGCGGCGAACGCCGCCGTATGCCGGCGCAGCCCACCGGCGAGAACGTCAACCTCGACGAGATCCTCGACGCGCTGCCGGGCGTGCCGTCGCACAGCCACGACGAGCCGCGCGAGACGCGCCGCGGACGCAACGAACGCGATCGCAACGAGCGCAACGATCGCAACGAGCGCGGCAACCGCAACGATCGTAATGATCGCAACGAGCACGGCGGCCGCCGCGGACGCGGCCGCGACAACGAGAACCGCCACGACGAGTCGAACGCGCAGCGCGACGACCTCGTGCCGGTCGCCGGCATCGTCGACGTGCTCGACTCCTACGCGTTCATCCGCACCTCCGGTTATCTGCCGGGTCCGAACGACGTCTACGTGAGCATGGGCCAGGTCAAGAAGTACGGGCTGCGCAAGGGCGACGCCGTCAAGGGCTCGATCCGCACGCCGCATGAGGGCGACCGCCGCAACCAGCGGCAGAAGTTCGTGCCGCTGCAGTCGATCGATTCGATCAACGGCATGAGCGTCGAGGAGGCCGCGCGCCGCCCGCAGTTCAGCAAGCTCACGCCGCTCTACCCGAACGAGCGCCTCAAGATGGAGACGACGGCGAACCGTCTGACCGGCCGTCTCATCGACATCGTCTCGCCGATCGGCAAGGGCCAGCGCGGCCTGATCGTCTCGCCGCCGAAGGCCGGCAAGACGATCACGCTGCAGAACATCGCGAACGCGATCGCGACGAACAACCCCGAGGTCTATCTGATGGTCGTGCTCGTCGACGAACGACCCGAAGAGGTCACCGACATGGAGCGCACCGTGCAGGGCGAGGTCATCTCGTCGACCTTCGACCGTCCCGCCTCCGACCACACGACCGTCGCCGAACTCGCGATCGAACGCGCGAAGCGCCTCGTCGAACTCGGCCAGGACGTCGTCGTGCTGCTCGATTCGATGACGCGACTGGCACGCGCCTACAACATCGCCGCACCGGCGTCGGGACGCATCCTGTCCGGCGGCGTCGATGCGCAGGCGCTCTACCCGCCGAAGAAGTTCTTCGGCGCCGCGCGCAACATCGAGAACGGCGGCTCGCTGACGATCATCTCGTCGGCGCTCGTCGAGACCGGTTCGAAGATGGACGAGGTCATCTTCGAGGAGTTCAAGGGCACCGGCAACATGGAGCTGCGTCTGAGCCGCGAGCTCGCCGACAAGCGCATGTTCCCGGCCGTCGACATCAACGCATCCGGCACGCGCCGCGAGGAGCTCATCACCGATCCGCAGACGCTGCCGATCATCTACCGTCTGCGCCGTCTGCTCGGCGGACTCGAGCCGGAGCAGGCCTACCAGACGCTCGTGCCGCGCCTGAAGAAGACGATGACGAACCGCGACTTCTTCGCGGCGCTCGTGCAGCAGGGCGGCGGCTCGCTCAACGGCAACTGATCCGCGGCCCGCACGGGCTCGCAACGACCGCATATATGTTGGGCGGGGACGAACGGCACGACGCCGTCCGTCCCCGCCCAACGTCGTATTCATGGCCGTCACTGCGCGCCGCGCTAGCCACACCGCACGCTAAGGTGGAACCCATGACTACCACGGAGGATGGCTGGCGCGCCGACGCGCGCGAGGAGGCGACCGACATCGACGCCTTCGCACAATCGGACGACCCGCAGATGCAGCGCATCGTCGAACATATCGACGCGTTGCGCGCATCGATCGACAACATCGACATGGCGATCGTCGCGCTGCTCGCCGAACGCTTCAAGGCGACCGCGCAGGTGGGGGCGCTCAAGGCGCGCGCCGGATTCGCACCCGCCGACTACACGCGCGAGGAGCAGCAGATGCAGCGGCTGCGTCGCGTCGCGCAGGGCGCCGGGCTCGACGTCGAGATCGCCGAACAGTACCGCGAGTTCGTCGTGACCGAGGCGAAGCGGCGGCACCGCCGCATCGCCGAGGAGGACGGCGACGCCGGCGTCCTTGACGTCTTCGCCTGACGGTGCGCCGCTTCGCCGACGGAGGAGATTCCGCCGGGGCGGCGACTAGGGTGGAGACGGACGGCGGCGCACGACGGCGCCTCCAATCGGACTTTGCGGCGATCGGATGGACGATCAGGACGACGAAGGGAACGGGATGCGACGAGCGTGGATACGGCTGTGCGCGGCGGCGACGGTGGCGGCATGCACGGCGGCGCCGTGCGCCGTCGCGATCGCCGGAGCGGCCGAACAGGCCGCCGCCGGCATCGTCTCGGCCGCCGCGGCCGCGACGCGCTTCGCACGCCACGACGTGTTCACGATGGCCTCCGGCGCCGGCGCGCACCGCTACTATCTGATGACGCCCTCCGGCGGCGACGTGACGACGATGACGGCGCGCGGACGACTGCCGTGGACCGTCGACGTCGACTACGCGCTCAACGGCCCGAACGTCGACATGTCCGCGCTCGACGGCGCCGACGGCACCGTGCAGATCCATCTGCACATCGCGCCGGACCAGCAGGCCGACGGCGCCGCGCGCCGCTATGCGCGGCAGCTGCGCCTGTTCGCGGCGTTCACGATGCCGGCGAACGGCGCGAAGGACGTCAGCGCCGACGACGGCGCAGCCGTCGAGCGGCACGGCGACACGATCGTCGTCTCGTCGACGGCCGCGCCCGGCAAGCCGCTCGACATGCGCGTCTTCGTCGAGGCGACGAAGTTCTCGATGGGCGACATCGCCGTCGCCGCACTGTCCGCGGATTCGCCTGCCGCCTACGGCGACGGGCTGCGCGCGCTCGGCGCGCAGTCGGCGACGCTCACCGAGGCGGTCAACAAGGCCGGCCGATCCTCCGATGGCTCCGACGACGGCGCGAACGCCGCGTTCCTCGCGACGCTGACGCAGCTGCGCGATCAGGAGCGCACGCTCGCCAAGCAGCGGATCGCCGAACTCAAGAAGGCGCATCAGCGGGCCTTCCACGACTACATGGCCGCCTACGTCGGCTCTTACACGAACCATCTGTCCGGCTCGATCGGCACGAAGACGCAGATGACGGCGCTGATGGGCACCGCCGGCGAACTCAAGGGGGAGACGCCGCTCGCGCGCGCCGTCACCGGGCTCGCGACGGCCGTCAACAACGTCTCCGACGCCTACCAGCACGTCGGCGCCGCCGACGAGGTCGACCGCATCATCACGCGCATCCGCCAGCAGGGCACGAGCGGACTGACGGAGGACCTCAGACAAACGGCCGGCGAACAGGCGCGCATCGGCGCGCAGATGTACTCGGACGGGCAAGGTCAGCTGTCGCGCGCGATGATCCCGTATTCGATGGCGTACACCGATGTCTACACCTCCGAACTCAACGACCTGACCGGCGGCGACCTCGCGCGCGCCGGCGCGTGCAAGGCCGAGGCGATCGCGGCGACGAACGCGCGCAACGGCAGCGGCACGCTCGGCGACGACATGGCCGGCGTCGACGCGGCGATGGCGACGCTCGCCTCGGCGCGCGAGCACACCGGCGCGGCGAACGCGGCCGAACAGATCCTGCAGCGTTTCCCCGGCGAACTCGACGGCGACGACGCCTCCGGTTCCGGCGCGGACATACGCATGCAGCTGCAGCCGGTGCTGCGCGACTCGCCGCTGATGCGCGCGGCCTATGAACAATGGTTGGACGACCCGCTTGGCGGGCAGGCGCGGGCGCGGCGCGCGGCGCGCATCGCCGACGCCGAGAAGCGGCAGCAGGCGGCGCACGGTCCGAAGGACATGTCGACGCTCGTGACGCCGTCGTCCAACGACGCGTCCGCCGAGATCTCGAAATACGCCGGATCGGTGACCAAATCGATCGGCGGGGGAGGATCGTCGGACGCCGAGGATTCCGGCAAATCCGGGAAAACCGGCGGCGACGCGCAGCGGCAGGCGTCGAAGGAGATCTCCGAGGACGGATGGATGGCGCTCGTCGACGCGAACCCCTGGGAGCGTGCGTTCATCGCCGCCGACACGCAGCCGTTCATCGACGAGGCGGTGCGCATCGCGTCGGCCAGGACGGCGCTCGATCTGACGGCCGACGGTCTGGCGAAGGGCGGTGCGCTCGCCGACGAGGTCGCGAAGGCGCCGATGCGCGCCGGCACCGGCGACGTCCTCGACACGCGTTTCCTGATCGTGCACGGCACGCGCTGAGCTCCGACCGTTTCGGGTGTGGATGGCGTCCGTCGCGGTCGCTGGAAACGGGACTTGCAATCATGTTCGGTGTCTATCGCACCGCTTGCGTTCGCAGAGGGGCATCCTTCCGACCGTTCTGGGTGCGGATGGCGGCCGGAACGGTCGCGGACGGTGCGGTTGGCGAACGTTCCGGGTGCAGTGCGCGCTCGTAACGGTCGCATAAGGGGATGGCCCCCGGAACCGATTCGTGGTTCCGGGGGCCATCCCCTTACGCGACTGGGCGTTCGGCTCAGTGCTTCGGCTTCTTGGCCGGCGGCTCGCCGAGCTCGCTGTCGGCGACGACGATCGTCTCCTCCTCGGTCGCTTCGGCCGGGGCGGTCTCGTCGGAGTCGTCCTTCGGGCGGGCGTACTTCTCCATCAGGTCGCTCGCCTTGCGCAGCGTGATCCGGCCGGTCACGCGCGCCGCCTCGGCGATGTCGCCGAGCGCCGGCTTGAGCGCGTCGCGCATCTCGTCGCTGACGTTGAGCATGACGGACAGGATTGGCGTTTTCATCGAGACCTTCGCCTTCGACTTGATGCCGCGCAGCGCCGTGAGCGCATGGCCGGCCTGCGCGAGCAGATCCGGCGACGCCTTGAACGCGGCCGCCGCGTAGGTCAGCGGCTTCGGCCACGGCGCGCGGTGCACCGAGCCTTCGCCGGCGTGCATCCAGCTCCACACCTCTTCGGTCGTGTACGGCAGGAACGGCGCGAGCAGACGTGCGAAGGCGTCCAGGCCGAGGCCGAGCGTCGTGCGGGCCGACTTGACGGCCTGCGGGCTCGGCGCGGCGCCGGTCGATTCGGCGGTGCCGTAGGCGCGGTTCTTGACGAGTTCGATGTAGTCGTCGCAGAACTGCCAGAAGAAGTCCTCGATCGTCTCGAGCGCCTTCGAATGCTCGTAGTTCTCGAGCGATTCGGTCGCGTCCAGCACGACCTTCGCCATCTTCGCCATCGCGGCGCGGTCGAGCGGCTCTGTGACGTCCTTCGGATCCCACGTGGCGCTCGCCGGCTCGCCGACGTGATGGTTCTCGTCCTCACGGCCGATCGCGAGCGCGAACTTCGTCGCGTTGAGCAGCTTGATCGCGAGCCTGCGGCCGATCTTCATCTGGCCTTCGTCGTAGGTCGCGTCGAGGCCGAGGCGAGCCGAGGCGGCCCAGTAGCGCACCGCGTCGGCGCCGAACTTCTCGATCGGCTCGTTCGGGACGACGACATTGCCCTTCGACTTCGACATCTTCTTGTGGTCGGGGTCGAGGATCCAGCCGGAGAGCGTCGCGTTCGCCCACGGCAGGCAGTGGTTCTCGAGGTCGGCGCGGTCGATCGAGCTGAACAGCCACGTGCGGATGATGTCCTGTCCCTGCGGGCGCAGATCCATCGGGAACGTCGACTTGAAGAACTTTTCGTTCTCCTCGCCTGGCTCGGCCCACTTCGTGACAATCTGCGGCGTCAGCGACGACGTCGCCCACGTGTCCATGATGTCCGGCTCGGCCATGAAGCCGTTCGGCTGGTTGCGCTGATCCTCGGTGTAGCCTTCCGGCACGTCGATTGACGGGTCGATCGGCAGACGGTCCTCGCTCGGCGTCAGCGGGTTCGCGTAGTCCGGCTCGCCATGCTCGTCGAGCGCATACCACAGCGGGAACGGGACGCCGAAGAAGCGCTGGCGCGAGATCAGCCAGTCGCCGTTGAGGCCGTGCACCCAGTTCTCGTAGCGCACACGCATGAAGTCGGGGTAGAAGTTGAGCTCCTTGCCGCGCTCGATCAGCTCGGCGTTGAGGCGCTTGTTCGTGCCGCCGTTCTCGAGGTACCACTGGCGGGACGTGACGATCTCGAGCGGCTTGTCACCCTTCTCGTAGAAGTTCGTCATACGCATCGTCGGCTTCGGCTCGCCGTCCATCTCGCCGGCCGCCTGCAGCTGCTCGACGACCTCCTTGCGTGCCGAGAACGTCGTCTTGCCCTCGATCGCCTGGAAGTACTCGCGGCCCTGCCCGTCATGGATCCAGTCCGGCGTGTCCATGATGATGCGGCCGTTGCGTTGGATGACCGGGCGGGTCGGCAGATGCAGGTCGCGCCACCATTCGACGTCGGTCATGTCGCCGAAGGTGCAGCACATCGCGATGCCGGCACCCTTGTCCATCTCGGCGGCCGGATGGGCGAGGACCGGGACTTCGACGTGATAGAGCGGCGACGTCACCATCTTGCCGAAGTACGGCTTGTAGCGTTCGTCGTCCGGATGCGCGATCAGCGCGACGCATGCGGAGAGCAGCTCGGGACGCGTCGTCTCGATGTAGATCGGCGTGCCGTCCTCGAAGCGGAACGCGATGCGGTGGTAGAAGCCCGGATATTCGCGCGATTCGAGCTCCGCCTGCGCGACGGCCGTCTGGAACGTGACGTCCCACAGGCCCGGCGCGTCCTTCTGATAGGCTTCGCCGCGCGCGAGGTTGCGCAGGAACGCCTTCTGCGCGACGCGGCGCGGATGCTCGCCGATCGTGTGGTAGGTCTGCGACCAGTCGATCGACAGGCCGAGACGGCGCCACAGGTTCTCGAAGAGCTTCTCGTCCTGCGCGGTCAGGCGCTCGCACAGCTCGATGAAGTTGCGACGCGAGCACGGCACCTGGTCCTTCGCCTGGATCTTCTTGCCTTCGGTGCCTTCGAACGGCGGCTTGAAGTCGGGGTCATAGGGCAGCGACGTGTCGACGCGCACGCCGTAGTAGTTCTGCACGCGGCGTTCGGTCGGCAGGCCGTTGTCGTCCCAGCCCATCGGGTAGAGGACCTCGAAGCCGTTCATGCGCTTGTAGCGCGCGATGATGTCGGTGTGCGTGTACGAGAACACGTGGCCGACGTGCAGATGGCCGGAGACGGTGGGCGGCGGCGTGTCGATCGAATAGACGGCGCTGCGCTCGCCGGGGTTGTGGAATGTGTAGGTGCCGTCTTCGTCCCAGACGCTGCGCCACTTGTCCTCGAGACCGTCCACGCCTACGCGGTCGGGGAGGGGGGTGAGATTGGCGCTGATGGAGATGTCTTCGCTATCAGTCATAACCGCCAGTCTAAAAAGCGTCTATGACATCATCGCCGCCGCGCACACGGCTCGCCGCGCGCGTTTCGCGGTGTGCTGAACCCGCGGCGCACGCCGCGTTTTCAGCTGCGCGGCGCGAGGCCTGCGAGACGCAGCCTCCACGACGAATTCTCGGCAGGCACGCCGCCGACCGACGTCTTCGTGACGACGAAGTCCTTGTTCTCGTACAGCCACGCGCTCGCCGCGTCCTGGCTGACGACGCGGTCGAAGTCGCGCATGCGCTCGCGGTATCCGTTGTAGTCGGGCTTGGCGAGCGCGTCCTCGTAGATGCGCTGCGCCTCGCCGTTCTGGTAGTGGAACATCGGCGATCCGTCGACGAATCGCCGGTAGTCGTCGACGCCTTCGAGCGTGACGAGCGCGCAGACGTAGTCGCCGTCGGCGACGCGCCTCGCCAGCTCGCGCGTGTCGACGACCTCGAGCGTCGCCGGCATCGACAGCACGTCGTTGAACGTCGTCGTGATCCGCTCGGCGACCGCGCGGTGCGTCTCGTCGGTGAGCACCGTGAACTCGTGGAAGTAGGCGTAGGGGAAGTAGGCGCGCATCGACGCCGCCTTCGCCTCGTCGTAGGGGAACAGGTCGTCGAGGTCGACGTAGCCCGGCTGCAGCCGTCCGATCGGCCCCGACAGCTGCGCCGCCGACTCCGGCTGCGTCTTCGCGATGCCGGCCGCGTCGATCGCGTAGCGCGTCAGCTGACGCACCTGCACGTCCGAGAACGGGCTCTCCTGCGCGTTGTTGAGCGCGAGCATCGTCTGGCGCATGCCGACGCCGTCGCCGACATGCAGCCCGTCGTGCTTCGCGAGCCGCTGCGCCGTCGCCGCCTCGCGCGGCAGCGCCACGTCGAGGTCGCCGGCCTCGGCGGCGTCGGCGAGCGCCGCCTCGTCCTTGTAGTAGGCGAGGCGGATCGTCGACGCGGACGCCTTATGCCCCCAGTAGTGGTCGTTGCGCGTGAGCGTGATCGACGAGCCGTCGCTGCCGGCGACGTCGAAGGGGCCCGAACCGTAGGTGTGGCGCGCGTAGTCGTCGCCGGCACGCTGCGCCGCGGCGACGTCGTATATGATGCCGGCGCGGCCGGTGAGCGCCCACAGCAGCCGCGGGTTCGGCTTGCGCAACGTGATCGTGAACTGCGAGGCGTCGGTGTTGCGCACCTCGGCGACGTCGCCGAGCTCCTCGTAGCCGACGTGACGGTCGGCGATCGTGCGCTGCAGCGACGCGACGACGGCGCTCGCGTCGAGCGCGCTGCCGTCGGCGAAGGTCAGCCCGTCGCGCAATACGAAGGAGTAGCGCAGGCCGTCGGTCGACGGGATCCAGCGAGCGACGAGGTTCGCGGCGACCGAGACGTCGTCGCCGCTCGTCAGCAGCGTCTCGTAGACGTTGCCGACGAGCGCCTGCTCGACGCCGCGCTCGTCGTTCGTGCGGATGTCGAGCGACGTCGGCTGGTCGGTCAGGCCGACCGTGTATTCACGCGAACGGTCGCCGCCCCATGGCAGTTCGCCGTCATGTCCGCGCAGCAGCAGGAAGGCCGCGACGATCGCGGCGACGGCGACGATCGCGCCGAAGACGATCCATGGCGCGACGCGCGCGCCGCGAGATTCCCGGGTATGCATGACCGTGCAGTATACCGGCAGACGACTACCGTGCGCCGGTGCCGTCCGCGCGGATCTCGCGTCTACCGGGACGCCGATGCCGATGTCGATCGCTTCGCCGACGTCGTCGATTTCGACGTCGTTTTCTTCGCCGTCGCCGTTTTCCTTGTCTTCGCCGATGCCGCCGTCCTGCGCGTCGCCGCCGCGCGCTTCGCCGGGTGGCGCGTGCCGGTGCGCGCCGACGGCAGGTCGAGGAAATCGCCGGCGCTCGGGCACGAGTCGGCCAGCGGGCACCATGCGCACTGCGGCGTGCGCGCCGTGCACAATGTGCGGCCGAAGATGATGAGGCGGTGCGACAGGTCGGTCCACTCCTCGGGCGGGAACGCGGCCGTCACGTCGTGTTCGATGTCCTCGGGGGCGATCTCGTCGGCGTCGCGCCAGCCGAGGCGCCCGGTGACGCGGATGACATGCGTGTCCACCGGGAATCCCGGAATGTGGAACGCGTTGCCGAGCACGACGTTCGCCGTCTTGCGTCCGACGCCGGGCAGCGACGTCAGCTCCGCCATCGTATGCGGCACGACGCCGCCGAAGCGCGTCGCGAGCGCCTGCGCGAGCTCGATGATGTGCTTGCTTTTCATCCGGTAGAAGCCGAGCGTGCGGATGATCGACTCGACGTCGCTGATGTTCGCCTTCGCGAGCGCGTCGGCGTTCGGATAGCAGGAGAACAGCTCCGGCGTGACGCCGTTGACGCGCCGGTCGGTCGTCTGCGCGCTGAGCACCGTCGCGACGATCAGTTCGAAGGGCGTGCGGTAGTCGAGCTGGCATTTCGTGACCGGGATGAATTCGCGCAGCCGATCGTATTCGCGGTGCATGCGCGTGACGCGCGCCCGCTTCGATTCCCGTTTCGCGGCCATCGCCGCACCTCCCGTCCGTCATGCCGCCGTAGCGCGGTCGTCGGCTGCGACGCCGACATCCCCGAGTCTACTCCCGATGCCGGGTACGCGGGGAAGAAAAAAGAGGAGAGGGGAACGTCAGTCCTTCTTCGGCTTCGCCTTGCCGGCGGCCTGCTGCGCCTGCGCGCGCTCCTCGTCCTCCTCGGGCGGGTCGAAGCGGTAGCCGACGTTGCGCACGGTGCCGATGACGTGCTCATATTCGCCGCCGAGCTTCGCGCGCAGGCGGCGGATGTGCACGTCGACGGTGCGCGTGCCGCCGTAGTAGTCGTATCCCCACACCTCCTGCAGCAGCTGCGCGCGCGTGAACACACGCCCCGGATGCTGCACGAGGTACTTGAGCAGCTCGAACTCCTTGTAGGCGAGATCGATCGGGATGCCGCGCAGGTTCGCCGTGTATCCGTTCGTGTCGACGACGAGGTCGCCGCAGCGGATCAGACCGTCCTCCTGCTCGTCGTTCGCCGGCGCGCCGGAGGAGGCGGCGACGACGTTCGCGGCGCCGCGCTCGGCGACGAGCCGCAGCCTACCCTCGACCTCGGCGGGCGACGCGGAGGAGACGACGACGTCGGTGACGCCCCATTCGGCGTTGACGACGGTGAAGCCGCCCTCGGTCAGGATCAGCACGATCGGCGTCGACAGTCCGGAGGCGTGGATGAGGCGGCACAGCGTCTTCGCGGTGGCGAGGTCGTCGCGGCCATCGAGGAACAGAATCGTGTTCTCCGGCATCTTGACGAGGCTCGCGGCGTCCATCGGCAGCACGCGCACGCGGTGGGAGAGCAGCGCGAGCGAGGGCAATACGGAAGCCGGATCGTGGGAGAAGGTCATCAGTGTCAGATCCGTCACAATGTGCCCCTTTTCGGATGTCTCATGCGGTCGCGCGCATTCGGCGCTGCCTTATATTGTACCGACAAGCACGGTCCCGGCGACTGAAGCGTTCCAGTATGAGAGCGCCGGCCACGCGCGCCGGCGGCCGTATGGTACCTGCATCGTCGTGGGCGCGCACGGCCTTGCACGGCGCGAATGTGCGCGGCGGCGACTAGATTGGTCATCGACTGACGACAGATGCGAGCCCGTCGCGCCGAAGCGGACGCGGCGTGCGGACGAGACGACCCGAGGTGAATGCCATGACCGATATGAAGAACGCCGACGTCCCCGAAGGCGGCGCGCCGCTGATGCAGCCGTCGCGCTCCGTGACCCGGCCGCTGCTCGTGCAGATCGTCGCGTACGTCGTCCTCGTCGCGCTCGCCTGCATCCCCGGCAGCGCGAACGTCGGCGGCGTCGTCTACTCGCTGCTGCTGTCCGTCGTCGGCGTCCTCATCATGCTGTCCGCGTTCTTCACGCCGCTGCGCGACGGGCTGCCCGGCCGCATCACCGCGTGCGTGCTCGGCTTCTGCTCGATGATCTGCGCGGCGACGCCGTTCCTCGGCGAACTCGTCTTCGGCGTGCACCCCGACGGCGTCGAACGTTCGGAGTCGCTGTCCGTGTCCGCATGGCTCGCCGGCTGCGCGACGTTGCTCGTCATGCTGCTCGTCGTCTCCTTCGCCCGGCAGATGGCACGCAACCCGCGCACGGACATGATCGTGCAGATGTCGCATATGGTCATGGACGGCGTCAGCTGCATCGCCGCGGCCGGCTGGTGCTTCCTGCCGATGCTGATGCACGCCGACGGCGTGCGGCCCGTCGTGCGTGCGCTCACGCTCGCCGCCGTCGCGCTCGTCGCGCTTGCGCTCGCGGCGATGTCGTGCCTGTGGACGCGCGACGTGCGGCCGCTCGACGACGCGCGCTCGCCATGGATCGGCATGGGGATGATGCCGGTGATGCTCACCGGCGCCGCCGTTGGTATCGCGGTGTTGGTAATGTTGCTCGTGTGATGGCGGACAGGGCGCCGTCGCTCTCTCTAGAATTAGGAACGATGAACCCCCGCCATGACGGCGGGGGTTCATCGTTCCGTGTCGCCGCTGACGGGGGTGACGGCCGTGATCAGTTGCGATCAGTCGTTGAGATCGGCGTCGTGCTCGGCCTTCTGCTGGGCCGCAAGACGCTCGCGCGCCTCCTTGATCTCCTTGTCGGCCGTGGCGGCGTCCGCCCAGTAGTCTCCCGGCATGACCTCCTTGCCCGGCTCAAGCGCCTTGTACTGCTCGAAGAAGTGCTTGATCTCGGCCTTGTGGAACTCGGAGACGTCGGCGATGTCCTTGATGTTGTCGTAGCGCACGTCGTTCGGCACGCACAGCACCTTGTCGTCGCCGCCCTCTTCGTCCACCATGTGGTACAGGCCGACGGCGCGGCACTCGACGACGCAGCCCGGGAACACCGAATCCGGGATCATGACGAGCGCGTCGAGCGGATCGCCGTCCTCGCCGAGCGTGCCGTCGATGTAGCCGTAGTCGTCCGGATAGCCCATCGCCGTGAACAGCGTGCGGTCGAGGAAGACGCGGCCCGAGGCCTGGTCGACTTCGTACTTGTTCTTCGATCCGCGCGGGATCTCCACAACGACGTTGAAAGTTTCTGCCATGGTAGTTCTCCTTGGTTGATGAGTGTTGAAACCCGCTACCACCATACACCGCGCGCGTCCGGGCGACGGGCGTGCACGCCGTGCATGAACAGCCGTGACACGCTGCCGCGGATATGACGGCGGGGAGGACGCCGCTCGGACCGAGCCGCGCCCTCCCCGCCGTCGGCGATGCGTGATGCCACCGCCACTCAGTATTCGACGCTGAGGATGTGCGCGACGTCCGCCCACGGCGCGAGCGCGACGAAGTTGTCCCAGCTCCAGTCGAATTCGCGGCCGGTCAGCTGGTCCTTGACGCGGTAGGTGCCGTCGGTCGGCAGGCCGAGCGCGTTGAGGTCGACATGCACGTTCGACTGCTGCTCGTGGTAGCCGTCGAGGTTGACGACGACGATCAGCGTGTCCGGCTTGCCGGTGCCGGTGTATTCGGCCGGAGTCTGGCGCGCGAAGGCGAGGATGCTCGGGTTCGCGCTCGGCAGCACTGTGAGGTTGTGGTAGCTGCGCGTGGCCGGATGCGCGTTGCGGATCGCGTTGAGCGAGGCGACGAGTTTGGCGATGCCGTAGTCGTCGCTCTTGTCCCAGTCGCGCACGCGGATCGTGTCGAGCTCGCTGACGGCCGGCTGCTCGGCGCCGTCGCGCTGTGTGTTCTCGACGAGCTCGTAGCCGTTGTAGACGCCCCACGTCGGCGAACCCATCGCGGCGAGCACGGCGCGCACCGCGTAACCGGCGATGCCGTTGTCGCGCAGGTAGTTGCTCAGCGAATCCGGCGTCGTCGGCCAGAACGCGTTGTGCTGCCAGAACGCGGTGTCCGAGTTCGTGGCCGTCAGGAACGCGTCGACCTCCTCCTTCGTGTTGCGCCACGCGAAGGTGCCGTAGGACTGCGTGAAGCCGGCGCAGGCGAGCGCGCGCGTCAGCGACGGACGGTCGCCGTCCTCGGCGAGGAACAGCACCTGCGGGTGCGCCTTGACGACCTCGGCGATGACGTCCTGCCAGAAGCGCACCGGCGTCGCCTCGGGCGCGCCGACGCGGAAGGCGGTGACGCCCAGGTCGATCCAGACGCCGAGCGCGGCCACGGCCGCCTTCTCGATACCGGCGAAGTCGTTGTCGTAGTCGATCGTGCCGTCGGCGCGGAACCACTGCGGGTGCGCGGCCTTCCACGCATGGTCGGCGGCGAAGGCGAGCGTGAAGTCGAGCGCGACCTCGAGGCCGAGCTCATGGGCGTGGCCGACGAATGCGCGCAAGTCGTCGACGGAGCCGAGCGCCGGGTCGACCGACTCGTGGTCGGTGACGGCGCCGGCGTCGTCGGTCGGGAGGATCTGCGGCAGGTAGACGATGCCGAAGCCTTCGTCCTTCGCGCGTTCGAGGCCGCTCATCGCCGTATGCAGGTCGCCCGGCGTGACGGTGCCGTCCTCGTGCCTGACGGCGCCTTCGGAACGCGGGAAGAACTGGTACCAGGCGCCGAAGCTCGACTTCGGGCGCTCGACGCGCAGCGGACGGTCGGCGCTCGCCGTCAGGCCGTCGCGCAGCGGATTCGTCCGATGCAGCGCGAGGATCTCGTCGGCATGCGCGATCGCGATGCGGTCGGCGGCGTCGACGGTCTCGTCGAGCATCTCCTTGGCGGTGTCGCGCAGCATCCTGCGCTGCTGCGCGTCGAGTGCGGCGTCGCGCGTGCCGGCCCAGCGACCGAGGATCTCGGAGCCCTCCTTAGCGATCGCGTCCGAGGCCGGTTCCTCGTCGGCGCGCTGCAGCCAGTCGGCGAAGGTGTCGGCCCAGCCTTCGACGGCGAACTTCCAGTTGCCCAGCTGCTTGGCCGTTTCGGCGAAGGACTCGTCCCACGGGGCGACGTCGGTGTGCTCGCCGGCCTGCAATGTGACGGCGTACGATTCGAGGTCGGTGTTCGTGAGCGTCATCGGCTTGCGCGCCATGATGCGGCCGCGCTGGCCCTTGAGGACGCCGGTGGCTCCGACGTGGCCGGTCCCCTCCATGAAGACGCGGGCCGTCACCGTGAACGGCTCGCCGAGTTCGACGCGCGGCATGAAGGCGCCGTCCTCGCTCGCCGGGGTGACGTTCGTGATCGCGACGCGGCCGAACTGGCCGGGTTCCTTGGCCGCGATCGGCAGTGCAGGCGCATCCCCCGTGAACTGCGGTTGCTTCTTCGCGCGCGGCTTGCGCGTGCGGGAGGTCGTGCTGGTCGTTGTTTCCTGAGTGTGTTGTGCTTCTCTCATGCCCCTCATTGTATGGACATGCTGTGAACAGGGGGGCGGATTTGGTCACATCGGTGAAACATCCTGTATCGCGGGCGTCCAAAGCACAATCACGGCGCATTGTCATATCGGGCGTGATCCGATGTGGGAATGTGGATGGATTCGCGCGCGCATGCACCGATGTGGATGGCATGTGGATAAAGCACAGTGTGGATAACAGTCCGTGTCGTCCCCAAATGGCCGCCGAGCCTGCCTTCCGGTCACAACGCCCGGTTGTGCTTGCGCCTCCGAAGCGGCCGGTGCCAAGCTCGAGCCAGCCGTCGCAACGGCGGCGATCAGCATGCACCAACGGAAGGAACTGCAATGACGCGATTCACATCGATCCTGCATCGCGCGGCCGCCGCCGTGGCGGCCTGCGCGGCGGTCCTCGCGCCGGTCGCGGTCGCTGACGCGGCCGAAGGCGAGAAGCTCACCGAGGCGAGCCCCTACAACTTCACATATTTCAACGGAGGCGTCCTGTACGAGATCGGCCCCGTGGGCCATGACGGCGCGGGACTCGACTACTACTGCATCCAGCAGGACAAGAACACGAACTACACGGTCGGCGCGGCGACGACGATGCAGGATTCGCTCAACGCGCGCAAGGCGGCCGTGCTCATCAGCCGCTACCCGCACACCGAGGTCAAGCAGGACGTCACGCACGCGGCGATCGCCGTCATCCTGCATGATTTCTTCGACACGAGCACCGGACCGCAGGGGTGGCCGTCGTCGCGCGCGAGCCTCAAAAAGCGCTATCCGCAGATCTTCACGCGCGTCGACGAACTGCTTGCTGAAGCCGACGCGCTGACGCCGGCGAAGCTCAACACGAAGCTGTCCTATGACGAAGGACGGCGCAACGGCGACGTGACCGTCTCAATCGACAACGCGCGCGGCGCGCCGGTGTCCGGCATCGGCTACACGCTGACGCTCGACGGGCCGGCCGTGTTCGCCGACGGCTCGCGCACCTGGCGTGGCGTCTCCAGCGACAAGGCCGCCGTCATCCGATGGGTGTCGACCGGCGACGGCGACGTGCGCGTCTCCGGATCGGCGAAGGTGCCGTCGGTCGACGTCATCACGTCGTCGCAGCGACTCGTCCGCGTCGGCGAAGGACAGGCGAAGGCCTTCGACGGAATCCGATTCCCAGCGAAGAAGACCTTCACGCCGACGATCCGCACCGTGACGACGCCGACGCTCATCGAAGCGGGCGTTCGCGTCACCGACGCCGTCGCCGTCGGCATGGCCGGCCCCGACGACGTCTGGCCGCGCGGCGAGACGCTCACCGTCGACGGCTGGTACTTCGACGGCCTGAACGCCGACGCCGTCACGCGGCGCATCGAACGGCACGACGGCGAGCGCGCCGACGACTTCGTCAAGCGCGTCGCGACGACGCTCGGCCATCAACCCGTCGCGACCGCGCGACTGAGCTTCGACGCTCCCGGCGAACAGATGGCCGTCGCGCGCGACGCCGACGGCGACTACCATGCGACGGCCACGAGCGGCTTCGGCACATGGCTGTGGGCGGCGCGCCGCGACAAGCAGCACGGCTCGATGGGCGAATACCTCGCGCAGGACATCGTCACCGCGATCGTCGACGGCACCGAAACGAACGTCACGCGCCGCGACACCGTCGAAGTGCGCTCCGAAGCACATGAACACACGGCGCACATCGGCTCGCAGCTCATGGACACGATCTGGGTCAGTGGATTCCCCGACGACCACGGCAGCTGGAAGGGCGACGAGACGATCGGCGTCGGTACCGACGAGGAACACGCGCAGGTGAGCGTCTGGTGGGCCGGCGACGGCGATGGTGGCGACGACGAGCAGTGGCGTCCGGCAGGGGACAAACAGCCGCAGCCCGACGAGCACCACCGCCTCATCGGCGTCTGGGACTACGCGGCCGTCAACGGCGAACTGCGCGTCGGCGGGGGTGCGCCCGACGCGCACGGCGAGCCGGTCGACATCGTCGCCGAAGAGCCGGGCTGGTACGTCTTCGTCTGGAACTTCGCCGGCGACGATCGCGTCGCGCCCGCGGCGAGCTCGTACGCGGACAGCTGGGAACGCGTGCGCGTGCACGCGGAACCGGAGCCGGCGCTGACGCTGACGACGCAGGTCGACCATGCGAAGGTCAAGGTCGGCGAGCCGTTCCACGACGTCGCGACCGTACACGGCAACGTGCCCGAAGGCGCCGTCGTCGTCTTCGAGGCCTACGAGGCTGTCGACGAGGATGCGCAGCCCGGTAGGAACCGGCTGCTGCTCTCCGGTGCGCGGCAGCCGCTCGACCCGACGCTCGAGACGCAGCAGGCGACGAGCGAGGAGGCGCGTTCGCCGACGGCCGGCCTCGTGTACTGGAAGGCGACGTTGCTCAGCCTCGACGGCGACATCCTCGCGACGCACGAGATCGGCGCGCCCGGAGAGGTCGTCGAGGTCGTCGAAGAGCCGCCGGCGTCCAGCCGCGCGCAGCCGAAGGAGCAGCATACGCGCAATCCGAGGCCGGCGCTCGCGGCGACCGGCGCGTCCGCGGCGGCGCCGTTGACGGTGACATGCATCCTGTGCGCGGCCGCGGGCGTCGCCGCAATCAGGATGCGCCATGATGCGAAGTGGCCGCCGCGCAAGCATTGAGCACAAGCGCCGAGCGCGCAGCCCGATGGCGGCCGCGGCTTCATACCGCGGCCGTCACGGCGCCTGCACGCTGTCGGATGGAATCGCCACCGGCACTCGCCGCAGGCTGTACGATACCGATGTACAACGGCGGCCGCGCCGGACGCGGCCAACGGCGTGGAGGAGATCAGGCAGTGAGCACAGGGCATCCGCAGCGCAAGACGGACAGCGACGCGCAGCTGGCGCCCACGTCGAAGTGGGTCCTGCGGTTCAACGTTGGGCAGGCGGCCCGACATCTGCTCTATGCGCTCGTGTGCGGCATACTGTGCGGATTCGGATCGATCACGCTGTGCATCGTCGTCGACGGCGCGCGGCATGTCTTCGAACGCCTGCCGTGGCTCATCTGGCTGCTGCCGGTCATCGGCATCGCGCAACTGCTGCTGTACCGCTGGTGGAAGCTGCCGCTCGATCTGACGACGGACGCCGTCATCGAACGGATGCGCGGCGGCCACGAGATCAGCGGACTGCTCGCGCCGGGCATCCTCATCGCGACCGCGATGACAATCCTCGCCGGCGGCACCGTCGGCAAGGAGGCCGGCGCGATGCAGATGGGCGCGAGCCTCGGCACAACGATCGCGCGGCCCTTCAGGCTGCACAACGTCGTGCGTCGACCCAACCACGACGATACGCAGGACATGCATCTGTACGTCGCGGCGACCGGCATGGCCGCGACCTTCTCCGCGCTGTTCTTCGCGCCGCTCGGCTCGTGCATGCTCGTCCTCGAGCTCATGCGCTTCGCCGGGCTGCGCTACGTGTGCTCGATGCTCGTCGCATGCTTCGCCGGATTCGTCGTCGCGCGCCACTTCGGCATCGGCGATGTCATCACGAAGGTCGGCGTGCCACAACTGAACTGGCACGGCGTCGGCATGTGCGTCGTCATCGGCGTGGCGGCGGCGCTGTTCGGCAGTCTGTTCGCGATCGCAATCCGCCTCGTACAGGGCGTCACGAAGCGGATCCGGCGCAACTGCTATCTGTGGGTAGTCGTCGGAGGCTTGCTCGTCGCCGTGCTCGTGACGGCGTGCGGATGGACGCGCTTCACCGGTTCGGGAGGCACGCTGCTCAACGACGTGCTCCGGAGCCCGAACGTCTCCTTCGACTTCCTCATCAAGATGCTGCTGACGATCTTGTGCCTCGGATTCTGGTTCAAGGGCGGCGAGATCATGCCGTCGCTGTGCATCGGCGGCATGATCGGCTCGGCGTCGTTCGCGATGACCGGCGGCGACGCGCTGTTCGGCGCGGCGGTCGGCTCGATCTGCTTCCTCGCCGCATTCAACCGCTGCCCGCTCTCCGCGTTCCTGCTCGGCTGCGAGATCTTCGGATGGGCGGCGGCGCCGTTCCTCGCGATCGGTGTGTGCGTCGCATTCATGTTCGGCTATCCGGTCGGCATCTACGGTTCGGGCATCGACCTGCTCGCCCGCTCCGGCTGGAAGCAGTTCTTCCACGGCATGCGCCAAAGCGCATTGCGCAATGAGCATGAGAAGGACGCCGGATTCATCGACTTCGCGGTCGCGGCGGGATCGCAGATCCAACAGGTCGCGTCGACGGCGCAGCAGGCGGCGCGCAGGGAGGGCGAACAGTGGCGTCATGAGGTCAGCACGTGGCGCGGCAAAGGCCGCGCGGGCCGCCGACGGCGGGGATCGGACGGTACGGCAAGCGGCCGGGGAGGGACACACAAATAGCGATGAGCGAATAAATACGCTGAGCGCAAGCCTTCTCAGTATATGAGATACGCGACCTTAGAATCGGTGGTAATCATATCGCGATAACCACATCCCGATTGGAGGAAGACATGACAGATTCCACAGCTCAGGCCGCGGTCGCGCCAACGCAGAACCTGACGGATTCGCCTCACTACCTTGCTGAGGCGCTTATAAAGAACGGCATCAAGAATATGTACGGCGTCGTCGGCATCCCGGTCACCGATTTCGCACGTATCGCCCAGGGCATGGGCATTCGTTTCATCGGTATGCGCCATGAGGAGGACGCGGTCAACGCCGCCGCCGCCGAAGGATTCCTGACGGGACGCCCAGCCGTCGCACTGACCGTCTCGGCGCCTGGTTTCCTCAACGGCCTCGCTGCACTGCTCGAAGCCACCGAGAACGGCTACCCGGTCATCATGATCGGCGGCTCCTCGACACGTCACGTCGTGGACATGCACGAAGGTGAATATGAAGGCCTCGACCAGATGAACTACGCGAAGGCGTTCTGCAAGGAATCGTTCCGCATCGACAAGATCGAGGACATCCCGCTCGCCGTCGCACGCGCGATGCACATCGCATGCTCGGGCCGCCCGGGCGCCGTCTACATCGATTTCCCGGACGACGCGGTCGCTCAGACGATGGACAAGGACGAGGCCGCGGCCAAGCTGTGGGTTGCGAACAACCCGGCCCCGGCGATGCCGCCGGCGCAGTCGTCGATCGACGATGCGCTCAAGCTGCTGAGCGAGGCGAAGAACCCGCTGATGATCGTCGGCAAGGGCGCGGCGCTCGCGCAGGCCGAGGACGAGATTCGCGCGTTCGTCGACAAGACCGACATCCCGTTCCAGCCGATGTCAATGGCCAAGGGCCTCATCCCGGACGACGATCCGCACTGCACGGCGAGCTGCCGCGGACTCGCGCTGCGCACGGCCGACGTCGTGCTCGTCGTCGGCGCGCGTCTCAACTGGATGCTCAACTTCGGCGAAGGCAAGGAATGGAACCCGGACGTCAAGTTCATCCAGATCGACATCGATCCGGCCGAGATGGAGAACTCGCGCTCGATCGCATGCCCGGTCGTCGGTGATATCAAGTCCGCGATGACGATGCTCAACGCCGGCCTTGAGAAGACGCCGTTCAAGGCCACCTCCGCATGGCTCGGCATGCTGCAGGCCGACGCGCAGAAGAACGACGAGAAGTTCGCCGCGCGCGTCAACTCCGGCAAGGTGCCGATGGGGCACTACGACGCGCTCGGCGCGATCAAGAAGGTCTACGACAAGAACAGGGACCTCATCCTGACGAACGAGGGCGCGAACACGCTCGACGATTGCCGCAACATCATCGACATCTACGAGCCGCGCCACCGTCTCGATTGCGGCACGTGGGGCGTCATGGGCTGCGCGGTCGGCTATTCGATCGGCGCCGCCGTCGCCACCGGCAAGCAGGTCCTGTACATTGGCGGCGACTCCGGATTCGGCTTCGACGGTATGGAGGTCGAGGTCGCCTGCCGTTACCACCTGCCGATCACCTTCGTCGTGCTCAACAACGGCGGCATCTACCGTGGCGACTTCGAGAACCTCGGCGACGACGGCGATCCGTCGCCGCTGACGCTCACCTACGACGCGCACTACGAGAAGATGATCGAGGCGTTCGGCGGCACCGGCTACTACGCCACGACGCCGGACGAGGTCGAGCAGATGGTCGGCGAGGCCGTCGCCTCCGGCAAGCCGAGCTTCGTCCATGTGCAGCTCGCCGACTACGCGGGCAAGGAATCGGGCCACATCAGCAACCTGAATCCGAAGCCGGTCGTCGGACCGCTCGCGACCTCCGAAGTGACGGCGAACCCGTACATCGAAGGCGCCCGCATGTGACGATGACGTCACCGCCGGCCGGTTCCGCCGGCTGCCGAGCCCATGAGGGAGGACGGCAGCCGGCGGAGCCGTCCGGCGCCCGTCGTCCCCACCAGTCATGGCCGGTGCACGCCGCGCGACGCATCGGCATACCAAGAGAAGGAAGCATCCATCATGGGAAAAATACTTATCGATGACATCGTCCCGATCATCGTCATCATGGCGTTGGGCTATGTCTGCGGCAAACTCAGCTACTTCGACGACGACCAGCGTCAGGGCCTCAACAAGCTCGTGCTCAACATCGCGCTGCCGGCCGCATTGTTCATCTCGATCGTCAAGGCGACGCGCGAGATGCTCGCGCAGGACGCTGTCCTGACCGCCATCGGCTTCGTGGGCATCATCGTGATGTTCATGATCAGCTACTATCTGTGCCGCCTGATGTTCCACCGCAGCATCCAGGAGGCGGCCGTCTGCGCGTTGATCGCGGGCTCGCCGACGATCGGCTTCCTCGGATTCGCCGTGCTCGACCCGATCTACGGCGACACCGTCTCGACGAACCTCGTCATCGCGATCATCTCGATCGTCGTCAACGCGATCACGATCCCGATCGGCATGTATCTGATCAACGTCGGCCAAGCGAAGGACCGCGCACGGCTGTCCGCCGCGACCGTCACGAACTCGAAGGGTGAGGTCAAGGTCGCCGACAAGGCCGCGAAGACGCCGGCCATCGTCGCCACGAAGGACGATGAGGCCGTCGATCCGTCGAAGGACGCGAAGCAGGACCGCAACGCCGAGGTCATGGTCTCGAAGTCCTCGAACAAGGGCAAGAAGAAGAACCAGAACCTCGAGGCGCTCATCAACGCGCTCAAGCAGCCGGTCTGCTGGGCCCCGCTGCTCGCGATCGCGCTCGTGCTCATCGGCGTGCGCGTCCCGTCCAGCTTCGCGCCGACCTTCGACCTCATCGCGAAGGCCAACTCCGGCGTCGCCGTGCTCGCCGCCGGCCTCGCGCTGTCCACCGTGAAGTTCTCGCTCGGCTGGGAGACGCTGTGGAACACCTTCTACCGCCTGATCCTGACCCCTGCCGCGTTCCTCGGCGTGGGTCTGCTGTGCGGCATGGGCTCCGACGTCAACAAGCTCTCGATGCTCGTGCTCGCCGTCGCGCTGCCGCCGGCCTTCTCCGGCATCATCATCTCGAGCCGCTACAACATCTACGTCAAGGAAGGCGCGTCGACGACGGCGGTCTCCACCGTCGCCTTCGCCGTCACCTGCCTGCTGTGGATCTGGCTCGTGCCGCTGTGCGCCCACTGAGTCGCTGATTCGGATCGCTGCATAAGGACCCCGACCATGCCCGATGGTCGGGGTCCTTATGTTCCACGGCATGAGGCATTACCTGAGGACATGATCGGCTGAGGATTGCGCTTGAGGATTCGTTTGGTGCGCGCCTTGGTGTCGCAGATGATAGATGCCTTAGGCCGCAGGTGTATGGATGGCACGGATATGAGTGCCCCCCCTATTGTTGTTGCGGCAATACTGCGCGTCGCCGTCGTCGTGCCATGCGGGCCATGGAGGGGATCAGTCCGCGCCGGGCAATGAAGAAGGGGAGGGCCCACGGCATCGATATGATGCCGTGGGCCCTCCCCTGGATTTGCCATCCATGACCAGCGGTCGGGCGCGGCTATGGATGGAATCTGGAAATCAGGCCTGTGCCGGGGCGGCCGTCAGGTCGGCCTTGACGCCGTCGTTGGAGCCGATGACGCCCTTCGCCGCGAGGTCCTTGATCTGGTCTTCGGTGTAGCCGAGGGACTCGAGGATCTCCTCGTTGTTCTCGCCGAGCTTCGGCGCGCGCTGGTAGTCGGGCGCGTAGTTGCTCATCGTGAACGGCAGGCCGATCGTCTTGAACTTGCCGCGGGCGTCGCCCTGATCGATCGTGATCAATGTGCCGTCCTCGTTGAGGTCCGGATCGTTCTCGAGTTCGTTCCAGTCGAGCACCGGGCCGACCGGGACGCCTTTGGCGCCGAGTTCCTTCGTCAGCGTGTACTTGTCGTACTGCATCGTGTATTCCTCGACGCGCTTGTACACTTCCTGCTTGTGCTCATCGCGGGCATTCGCGGTGTTGAAGCGCGGATCGGTGAGCCAATCCTGGAAGCCCATCGCGTTGCAGAACTCCTCGAAGCCCTTCTGGGACTGCTGGATGACGATGTACACGTAGGCGTTCGGGTCGGTCTCCCAGCCCTTCGCACGGTAGCACCAGCCAAGCACGAGGCCGCCTTCGGCGTTGGCCGCACGCGGAATCGCCTTGCCGAACTTGTAGCCCGGGTAGCAGTCGTAGTAGGACAGCTGATGCAGATGGTCGAGGATGAGCTGGTCGCGCAGCTTGATGCGGCACAGGTTGAGCACGGCGTTCTGCATCGACTGGTAGACGAAGACGCCTTCGCCGGTGCGTTCGCGCTGCAGCAGCGCGGTGAGGATCGCGATCGTCAGATGCATGCCGGTGTTCGAATCGCCGAGCGCGGCGCCGGACTGCGTCGGGATGTTCTTGTCGCCTTCCCACCAGCCGGTCGTCGAGGCGGCGCCGCCCGCGCACTGCGCGACCGGCTCGAAGGCCTTGACATGCTCGAAGCGGCTGCCCTGGTTGAAGCCCTTGAGGGAGGCCATGATGCACTTCGGGTTGATCTTGTGGACCTCGTCCCAGCCGAAGCCGAGCTTCTCGACGTCGCCCGGGCCGATGTTCTCGACGAAGACGTCGGCGTCCTTGAGCAGGTCGGTGAGGACCTGCTTGCCCTCCGGGGTCTTCATGTCGAGTGTGAGCGACTTCTTGTTGGCGTTGAGCTGCAGGAAGTACAGCGAATAGGAGCCGTCGACGTCGTTCATCTCGTTACGGGTCGGATCGCCGCCGTGGACCTTCTCCAGCTTGATGACCTCCGCACCGAGCCATGCGAGGATCTGCGTGCAGGACGGACCCGACTGCACCTGCGTCCAGTCGATGACCTTGATTCCCGCGAGTGGTGCGGTATTGGTTGCCTCTGCCATATGGCCTCCTTGTTTACAGAGCCGATAGTGCCTTCAATATACGCATCGACGACCGAGCCGCTCCATCGATTCAGCTACTGGTCACAAGGTTTCCGCCACGGGAGTGATTTTGCTAAGGATACCGCCGCAGGCGGCAGGAACGATGCCGCCGGCGGCGGCGATGACGGCGGTTTGCGCGCCGAAACGCAGAAGGCCGGAGATCCGCAGATCTCCGGCCTTCGTGGTTGGTAGCGGGGCATGGATTTGAACCATGGACCTCTGGGTTATGAGCCCAGCGAGCTACCGAGCTGCTCCACCCCGCGTCGGCTGTTTTGCGCAGCTCTCACTAATATACACAAGCGAATCCGAGAGTCAACCGTCGGCGTGTCGCGACGTTCGCGCGCGGTGTCGTCGTCGACGCCGAATCGGTCGCGTGCGGCGCTTTCGTGCGGCCGTCGTCGTACATGCACCGTCGTTTGTTATGCCGTGCGCACATAATAGGAAACCATGCCTATCAAAATTCCCGGAGGCCTTCCGGCGCGTGACATCCTCGACTCCGAACGCATCTTCGCGCTCGAGAAGCCCGAGGCGGAGCGGCAGCGCGTGCGTCCGCTCAAGATGGTCATCCTCAACCTGATGCCGAAGAAGATCGAGACGGAGACGCAGCTGCTGCGGCTGATTTCGAAATCGCCGCTGCAGGTGGACATCGACTTCATGAAGACGGGCACGCACGAGTCGACGCATGTGAGCGCCGACCACCTCGTCAAGTTCTACGAGCCGCCGGAGTCCTTCGCCGACAACTACTACGACGGCCTCATCGTCACCGGTGCGCCCGTCGAGCATCTGCCCTTCGAGCAGGTCGACTACTGGGACGAGTTCAAGCGCATCCTCGACTGGGCGGCGAGCCATGTGTTCTCGACGATGTATCTGTGCTGGGGTGCGATGGGCGCGCTCAACTACCGCTACGGCGTGCGCAAGATCGATCTTCCCGAGAAGATCTTCGGCGTCTTCCCGCAGTATCTGCAGGACGAATACTGCTTCCTGACGAACGGCTTCGACGAGATCGCGCTGCAGCCGCATTCGCGCGTCGCCGCCGTCAGCGAGGAGGACATCGCCGCGAATCCGGACCTGCAGGTGCTCACCTGGGGACCGCAGTCCGGTCCGGGCCTCATCGCGACGCGCGACTTCTCCGAGGTGTTCGCGCTCGGCCATTGGGAGTACGGCAAGTACACGCTCGCCGAGGAGTACCGCCGCGACATGGATCGCGGACTCGACAACGTGCCGTTCCCGACCAACTACTTCCCGAACGACGACCCGACGATCGAGCCGCTGTTCTCGTGGCGTGCGCATGCGAACCTGCTGTGGCGCAACTGGCTCAACTGGGTCTACCAGATGACGCCGTACGACCTGACCGAGGTGCCGCAGCTGCGTGCGCAGCGCCGTCCCGGCACCGACCATGTCGTGCGCCATGCGCCGAGCTCGCCGCGCGAGGACGGCTTCCGCCCGTTCCTCGACGACGGCTACGGCCTCATCGTCCCGCGCGACTGAGGCGTTCCGGTCGCCCGACCGTGCGGCCGGCCATGTCCGCCGGCCTGCCGTGTTCGCTGTCGCATGAATTGCGACTGTGATATGGCATACAACGTGTTCCCCCGCGTGTCGCCGCGGCGGCGCGCGGGGTGCTCTCAATCGCTTAAGCCTTACGAAATGTTGATGATTCGGCATATGGATGCCATTGGGTACTTCCCGTCATCGATGTCCACTATCGGGCCAATAATCGCGTCTCAGTGGAAATCAAGGTCCAATACGCCCGCCCCGGCCGAGGTGATTGCCACCCCGGCGCGTGGGCGCAGACATATGAGGAAGACGAGGAGAGAGGACGCTGCAGAGCGCGCGTGATAGTGCATCCCGCACATGTTCGCACGCTGCTGAATCAACGCCGGCACATCGGTGGAACACCGCCGTTGCGGTAATCTTGCCGTCACATACGCGGTACGTAGTGGACATCAGTCGGATTAGACTGTCATCAGACAATTCGTAACATCAGGAGGCATGAATGGTTGATGCATTCGCCGCAGGCATCGTCACGCTTGCAGAAGAAGAGCCATCGATGCATATGCCGGGCATTGGCGATTTCCTTCCTCCGGAGATCCTGTTCCAGGGCACGCCGTTCGCGATCAACCGCATCATCTTCGTGCGCATCCTCGCCACGATCATCCTGATGCTCGTGCTGGGCATCACGGCGGCGCGCGCGAAGCTCGTGCCGGGCCGTTGGCAGGGCGCCGTCGAATGGATCGTCAACTTCACGAAGACGGACATCGTCTACCAGGTCATGGGCGAGGAGCGCGGCAAGCGCTACGTTCCGATGATCACGACCGTGTTCCTGACGCTGCTCGTCTTCAACCTGTGCGGCGAGGTCCCGGGCATGAACATCGCGGCGAGCGCGACAATCACGCTGCCGCTCGTCTTCGCGATGTGGTGCTTCTGCCAGTACTGGATCGCCGGCATCCGCGAAAAGGGCCTCGGTCATTTCCTGCGCGACGAGCTGTTCCCGAAGGGCGTCCCGTGGCCGATCTACATCCTGCTGTCCCCGATCCAGCTGCTCGAGCTGCTCATCATCCGACCGTTCTCGCTGACGATCCGACTCTTCGCCAACATGATCTCGGGGCATCTGATCCTCGCGCTGTGCCTGTCGGCGACGCAGTACTTCCTCGTCGACGTCGTGAACAAGGTGATGATGCCTTTCGGCGTGATCACCTTCGCCGCCGGCATGTTCATGTATCTCTTCGAGATGCTCGTCGCGGCGCTGCAGGCCTACATCTTCGCGATCCTGACGACCGCGTACATCAATATGAGCTATCCGGAGATCGACTGACCGCCGGCACAATTTTGTTGCATCAAGCAATGAACCAGAAAGGAAACAACCATGGATATCGTTACCCTCGCTGAGGTTGCGGGCAACCTGAACGTCGTCGGCTACGGTCTTGCCGCCATCGGACCTGGCATCGGTCTGGGCATCCTGATTGGCAAGACGATCGAAAGCACCGCGCGCCAGCCCGAGCTGGGTGGCCGTCTGCAGACGCTGATGTTCCTGGGTCTGGCGTTCGTCGAGGTCCTCGCGCTGCTCGGCTTCGTCGCGGCGTTCATCTTCCAGTGATCCGAATCGAGTAGCAACCCGAATCATCACTCGAGGACATGAAAGGAGGAGAACGAATCATGGACATGGCGGAAAACAACGGCGTCAAGCTGTTCCTTCCTGAGACCTACGACATCGTCTGGTCATTGATCATCCTGATCATCCTGGCCGCGTTCTTCTACAAGTTCTTCCTGCCGAAGTTCCAGTCGATATTCGATGAGCGCACCGCGAAGATCGAGGGTGGCCTCGCCAAGGCGGAACAGGCTCAGAAAGACGCCGAGGAAGCCAAGAAGAAGTATCAGGCGCAGCTGAGCACCGCACGCGTCGAGGCGTCGAAGATCCGCGACGACGCGCGCGCCGAGGCGTCGCACATCATCTCCGACGCGCGTTCGCGCGCCGAGACCGAGGCCGCGCAGATCACCGCCAACGCCGAACGCTCGCTCGAATCGCAGCAGCAGAAGGCGATGGTCAGCCTCAAGGGCGAAGTCGGCACGATCGCCACGTCGCTCGCCGGCAAGATCCTGCAGACGCAGCTTCAGGATTCGACGGTCCAGTCGGACATGCTCGACAAGATGATCGCCGATCTGGAACAGTCCGAAGACAACAAGTAGCACGTATCTGCAAGGAGGGAGGTGACAGTTGCAAGGAGAAGCATCACGAGTGGCCGATCGCGAATCGCGTGACTCGTTCGCCAAGAGGCTCAGCGCGTCGGGAGACGACGCGTGGGAGATCGGCAACGAACTGTTCACGATCACGTTCGTGCTCGACAAGAACCCGCGCCTGCAGCGCGCGCTGACCGATCCGGGCCGTCCGACCGAGGACAAGGTCCGGCTGCTCAACGAGCTGCTCGGCGGCAAGGTCCTTGACATGACGATGGCGATCCTCGTCGATCTCGTCGGCCGCAGCTGGAGCCGCGCCCATGACATCGACAACGCCGTGGAGGACTTCGCGGTGGACGCCATGATGTATCAGGCGGACAAGGACGGCAAGACGCTGCAGGTGTCGATCGAACTCGCGCAGCTGCAGTCGGCCCTGCTCAACCTGCCCGTCGTGCGCGCGGACCTTTCCGACGACGACGGACCGCTCGAGGCGCGCTACGAACTGCTGCACGCCCTCATCGACGACGCCCACTTCGACCGCATCACCGTGCGCCTCGCCGAGCACAGCACGCGCAATCCGCGCAACCGCCGGTATCTCGAGACGATCCAGTGGCTCATCAACAAGTTCTCCCGCCATATGGGGGAGTCGATGGTCACGGTGACGGCGGCGACCGAACTGAGCGACGCGCAGATCGAACGGCTCACGAAGATCTACACGAAGAAGGTCGGCCGGCCGGTGCACATCCACCTCGTCGTGGACAAGAACGTCATCGGCGGCATGCGCGTGCAGGTCGGCGACGAGGTGACCGACAACACCGTCGTCGCGCAGCTGCAGGCGCTCAGGCGCAAGGTGAAGGCAGGCACCGCCGAGTGACGCGGACGGCGCACACCCCGCGTCCCACGGGTCCGTTGTGGGGACCCACACGAATGTATACACAACAATAAGGAGTGATCATGGCAGAACTGACCATTGATCCCGCCACGATACGCAAGGCGCTCGATGATTTCGTCGAGGCGTACACGCCGTCGGAGACGCCGACCCAGGAGGTCGGCCACGTCGCGACGGCCGGCGACGGCATTGCGCATGTGACGGGACTGCCTGGTTGCATGGCCAACGAGCTGCTGACCTTCGAGGACGGCACCCTTGGTCTGGCGTTCAACCTTGACGCCCGCGAGATCGGCGTGGTTATCCTCGGCGATTTCGTCGGCATCGAGGAGGGCCAGGAGGTCCGTCGCACCGGAGAGGTGCTTTCCGTGCCGGTCGGTGACGGATTCCTCGGCCGTGTCGTGGACCCGCTGGGCAACCCGATCGACGGTCTGGGCGAGATCAAGAGCGAAGGACGCCGTATTCTCGAGGCGCAGGCCCCCGACGTCATGCACCGCCACCCGGTCGACGAGCCTATGTCCACCGGCCTCAAGGCGATCGACGCGATGACGCCGATTGGCCGCGGCCAGCGCCAGCTCATCATCGGCGACCGCCAGACCGGCAAGACGGCCATCGCGATCGACACGATCATCAACCAGAAGGCGAACTGGGAGTCCGGCGACCCGAAGAAGCAGGTGCGCTGCATCTACGTGGCCATCGGCCAGAAGGGTTCGACGATCGCCTCCGTCAAGCAGAGCCTCGAAGAGGCCGGCGCGATGGAGTACACGACGATCGTCGCATCCCCGGCATCGGATTCCGCGGGCTTCAAGTACATCGCGCCGTACACCGGCTCGGCCATCGGCCAGCACTGGATGTACAACGGCAAGGACGTCCTCATCGTCTTCGACGACCTGTCGAAGCAGGCCGAGGCCTACCGCTCGATCTCGCTGCTGCTGCGCCGCCCGCCGGGACGTGAAGCGTATCCTGGCGACGTCTTCTACCTCCACTCCCGCCTGCTCGAACGCTGCGCACGCGTCTCCGACGACCTGGGCGGCGGCTCGATGACCGGTCTGCCGATCGTCGAGACGAAGGCGAACGACGTCTCCGCGTACATTCCGACGAACGTGATCTCGATCACCGACGGACAGATCTTCCTGCAGTCCGACCTCTTCAACGCCGGTCAGCGTCCCGCCGTGGACGTCGGCATCTCCGTCTCCCGCGTCGGCGGCGCGGCGCAGACGAAGGCGCTCAAGAAGGTCTCCGGCACGCTGAAGATCTCGCTGGCGCGCTACCGCTCGCTCGAATCCTTCGCGATGTTCGCGTCCGATCTGGACGCCGCGTCGAAGGCCCAGCTCAACCGTGGCGCACGCCTGACCGAGCTGCTCAAGCAGCCGCAGTTCTCCCCGTTCTCGATGGAGCAGGAGGTCGTCTCCGTGTGGGCCGGCACCCATGGCAAGCTCGACGACCTCGAGGTCGTCGACGTGCTGCCCTTCGAGAAGGGGCTGCTCGAGTATCTCGACCGCAACACCGACATCCTCAAGACGATCCGCGACACCGGCGACTTCACCTCGGACACCGAGGCGGCGCTCGACAAGGCCGTGGACGCCTTCCGTGAGACCTATGTGACGAAGGCCGGCAAGCCGCTCATCGACAAGAAGCCGACGCCGAAGGGCGTCACTCCGGTCGACCAGGAGCAGATCAAGGCCCAGGGCCGCAAGGCCAAGGACGCCGAAGCGCAGGAAAAGAAGTAACCTATGGGATCGCAACTCGCATTAAAGGGCAGGATCGCCTCCACGGGTTCGTTGGAGAAGATCTTCAACGCCCAGGAGATGATCGCGGCTTCGCACATCGCGCAGGCCCGTGAGGTGGCGCTCAACGCGAAGCCGTACACCGATGCGATTTTCGATGCCGTCCAGACACTGGTATCCCACTCCCATATCTCACATCCGATCGTCAAGAAGGAGGGCGACAACCCCCGTGTTGCCGTCCTCGCCTTGACGGCGGACCGTGGCATGGCCGGAGCGTACACTTCATCGATCATCCGCGAAACCGAGGATCTGCTGGCGCGTCTCGACGAGGCCGGCAAGGAACCGGAGCTGTTCGTCTATGGTCGCCGCGGTGTTTCGTACTACAAGTACCGCAACCGCCCGCTCGCACAGACCTGGGAAGGCGATACCGAGAGGCCTGGCGTCGAAGTCGCCGACGCGATCTCCCGCGCGCTGCTGGACGCGTATATGCTTCCCGCCGACCAGGGCGGCGTATCCGAGCTGTACATCGTCTACACCGAGTTCATCAACATGGTCGTGCAGAAGGTGCGCGTGCTGCGCATGCTGCCGGTCGAGATCATCGAGGACAAGGACGCGCAGCGTCCCGACCCGACGGCGACGGCGGCGATGCCGCTGTACGCCTTCGAGCCGAGCCTCGACGAGGTGCTCGACGCCGTGCTGCCGAAGTACGTGCGTTCGCGCATCCACGAATGCCTGCTCGAGGCGGCCGCCTCCGAGGTGGCGTGCCGGCAGAACGCGATGCACACGGCCACCGAGAACGCACGCGAACTGATTAACGACCTGACCCGCAAGCTCAACGCATCGCGCCAGGCATCGATCACCCAGGAACTTACCGAAATCATCGGCAGCGCCGATGCATTGAACAAGAAGGAAGAGTAGGAACGCGAAATGGCTGAGAAACAGACCACTGCGGCCACCGACACCGCCGCGGAGCCAATCGTCGGTCATGTGACGCGTATTCAGGGATCGGTCATCGACGTTGAGTTCCCTGTCGGTCACATGCCGGACATCTACAACGCCCTGAAGGTCGAGATCAAGCAGATGGGCCAGCAGGAGGAGGGCGAGTCGAAGAACGTCGTCATCACCCTCGAGGTCGAGCAGCATCTGGGCGATTCGACGGCGCGCTGCGTGGCGCTCAAGTCGACCGACGGCCTCGTACGCGGCGCCGAAGTGCGTGACACCGGCGGCCCGATCGAGGTGCCGGTCGGCGACGTGACGAAGGGCCATGTCTTCGACGTCGCAGGCAACATCCTCAACAAGAAGCCGGGCGAGAAGATCGTCATCAAGGAGCGTTGGCCGATCCACCGCAACCCGCCGGCTTTCGACCAGCTGGAATCGAAGACGCAGATGTTCGAAACGGGCATCAAGGTCATCGATCTGCTCACGCCGTACGTGCAGGGCGGCAAGATCGGCCTGTTCGGCGGCGCGGGCGTCGGCAAGACCGTCCTCATCCAGGAGATGATCCAGCGCGTGGCACAGAACCACGGCGGCGTCTCCGTGTTCGCCGGCGTCGGCGAACGCACCCGTGAGGGCAACGACCTGATCGGCGAGATGGACGAGGCCGGCGTGCTCGAGAAGACCGCGCTCGTCTTCGGCCAGATGGACGAGCAGCCGGGCACGCGTCTTCGCGTCCCGCTGACGGCGCTGACGATGGCGGAGTACTTCCGCGACGTCGAGAACCAGGACGTGCTGCTGTTCATCGACAACATCTTCCGCTTCACACAGGCGGGTTCCGAGGTCTCGACGCTGCTTGGCCGCATGCCTTCCGCCGTCGGCTACCAGCCGAACCTCGCCGACGAGATGGGCGCGCTCCAAGAGCGCATCACGTCGACGCGCGGCCATTCGATCACGTCGCTGCAGGCGATCTACGTCCCCGCCGACGACTACACCGACCCGGCCCCGGCGACGACCTTCGCCCACCTCGACGCGACGACCGAGCTGTCGCGCGACATCGCGTCGAAGGGCATCTACCCGGCCGTCGACCCGCTGTCGTCGACCTCCCGCATCCTCGATCCGCGCTATGTCGGCCAGGCGCACTACGACTGCGCGAACCGCGTCAAGGCGATCCTGCAGCGCAACAAGGAACTGCAGGACATCATCGCCCTGATCGGCATCGACGAGCTCGGCGAAGAGGACAAGATGACCGTCAACCGCGCGCGCAAGATCGAGCAGTTCCTCGGCCAGAACTTCTACGTCGCTGAAAAGTTCACCGGCGTCCCGGGTTCCTATGTGCCGGCGGAGGAGACGATCGAGGCGTTCACGCGCATCTGCGACGGCGTCTACGACAACGTCCCGGAGCAGGCGTTCTCGGGCATCGGCGGCATCGACGACCTCGAGAAGAAGTGGCACAAGATGCAGAAGGAATACGGTGAGTGATCATGGCCGGCGCGACGATGGACGTGAATATCGTCTCCGCTGACCATCCGGTCTGGAGCGGCGTGGCGAAGTCCGTGCTCGTGCCCGCCTATGCGGGCAGCATGGGCATCCTGCCGGGACACGAACCGGTGCTCTCCGTCATCCAGGAGGGTCTGCTCGTCATCACCGAGCCGGACGGCACGAAGCATTCCTTCGAGGTGACCGACGGATTCATCTCCTTCGACTCGAACAAGCTGACCGTCGTCGTCGAAAACGGCCGCACGATGGCGAACCAGCCGATCGACGAGACCGGCATCCAGTGACCGGCCGACGACCTTCACGTCGATAAGGGCCCGGATTCCCGTACGGGAATCCGGGCCCTTCCATATCCACCGGACGCCGCGTGCGCCATCATGCCGTTGTGCCGTGCCGTGTGTTGTGCCATGGCACGGCGCGCGGTATCGTGGTACCTCATGCGAATCATTGTTGCCGACTGCAGCGCCGAATACACCGGACGACTTCAGGCGACGCTGCCGCTCGCGCGCCGCGTCCTGCTGATCAAGGCGGACAACAGTCTGCTCATCTTCTCCGAACTGGGCTCGTACAAGCCGCTCAACTGGATGGCGGCGCCGTGCACGATCAAGGACATCACGCCGAAGGACGCCGACGACGACGCCGCGACGCCGGCGCCGCAGAAGGTCATCCGCGCCTGCGCGACGAAGTCGAACGACGTCCTCGAAGTCACGCTGCAGCACATCTACTCCGACGAAAGCTACGATCTCGGCGAGGACCCGGGGCTGAAGAAGGACGGCGTCGAAGATCATCTGCAGCGCTATCTCGCCGAGCAGATCGAACGCATCGGCAAAGGCGCCAAGCTCGTGCGCCGCGAATACCCGACGGCGATCGGCCCGGTCGACATCATGGCCGTCGACGCCGACGGCACTCATGTGGCGATCGAGATCAAACGACACGGCGGCATCGACGGCGTCGAACAGCTCACGCGCTACTGCGAATTGCTCAACCGCGACCCGCTCATCGCGCCGGTGCGCGGCATCTTCGCGGCGCAGACGATCGCCCCGCAGGCGCGCACGCTCGCGACCGACCGCGGATTCGAATGCCTGATCCTCGACTACGACGACATGCGCGGCGCCGACGACGATTCGCTGCGGCTGTTCTGAACCGCCGATATCGCGGCATGTGCCCGCGAATACGACGACGAACGGCGGCGGCCGCCTCCCGCGGATGGGGGAGGCGGCCGCCGCCGTTTTGCTGTGATATATCAGTATCGACTGTGCGTCAGTACTTCGCGAGGATGTCGACGACGAAGACGAGCGTCGAGTTCGCCGGGATCGAGCTGTTCCCCTGATCGCCGTAACCGAGGTCCGGAGGTACGACGAGCATCACCTGCGAGCCGACCGTCTGGCCGACGAGACCTTCCTGCCAGCCCTTGATCATGTTGCTGAGCACGGCGTCGAAGGTCTGGTTGCGGTCCCACGACGAATCGAACTGCTTGCCGTCGAGCAGCCAACCGGTGTAGTTGACGACGGCCGCGTAGGTGTTCTTGTCGATCTTCGGACCGTCGCCCTTGATGAGCGGCTGCACGACGAGCTTGTCCGAGCCCTTGTAGCCGTTCATGTCGATCGACGGCTTGCCGGCGGCGTCCAACGTGACCTTCGGCAGATCGGACGGAATGTCCTTGACCTTCTCGCCCTGCGCCTTCGTGTAGTCCTTCGACTGCGAGACCGGCGTCGCGATGAACATGTAGGTGTTGTCATCGCCGGAGCCGTCGTTGATGCCGATGCCGATCGTCGTGTTGAGTTTCTTGCCGGTGAGCAGGGTGTTCGCGATCTGCGCGAGCGTCGCGCTCTGCGCATTGGCCACGCCGTTGTCGGGATTGAAGATGACCGAGCAGTCGGGGGTGTCGTCCGTCCAGCTCGTCATGACCTCCTCACCGGACTTCGCGCTGTACTGCGACAGCTGCATGCAGATGCGGTCGCCGCTTTTCAGCGCCTCGCCGTCGCCCTCCTGCAGCACGGCACCGCTGTTGTTCTCGATCTTGAGTCCCTTCTTGAACTCGACCTTCGGCTTCTCGCCCGGTTTGCCGGTCACCTTGATGCCTTCGAGTTTCGGCAGCATCGCGCTCGACGAGGCGCTCGACGAGGCGCTTGCGGAGCCTTCCGACGACCCCGAACCGCAGGCCGCCATGCTTACGCATAGAGCGAGCGCGCTGACGACTGATGCGGCGCGTGTGATAGAAGTTACTAGAGAAGTATGTTGCATAGCCACCAACAGTAACGCCTCTGCCCGATTTATCCGTCCGGAAGGTAATGGAGTTGTGAAGGGCCGCGACTTGTAGAATGGGATACGTGATGAACGACGGTCAAGAAGAAGAAACGCATGTGCCGCGCAGACATCCGGCGCCGTCCAGGCACGCGAAGATCATGCGCGGCATCGTGACGCCGATTTTCGGGCTGCTCGCCGTGACCTGCATCGTGTTCGGCATCCTCAACCAGACGATCTGGGAGCCGAGTCGGGACGTCACGGCTGTTGCGCACATGGACGGCATACAGTACGCGGTCATCGACCCCGGTGTGCTCGATCTGGTCGACAAGAGCGTGCAGGTCCGTGTCGAAGCCACCTCCGTCGAGCCGGCATCCGGCACGACGGCATCATCGGACGATGCGCATGATGCGAACACGACCGACGGAGCGACGGCCGACACGGTCAAGGAACCGGCGACCTGCATCGCGATCGGCAGTCCGAAGGACGCCTCCGGCTGGCTCGCCGGCGAATCGTACACGCGCGTGACCGGACTTGACAGCTGGAGCGCGCTGTCGACGACGAATGAGCAGGCGCGCGGCAACGCCTCCACCTCCGATCAGCAGGTCGCCTTCGCCGATTCGGACATGTGGACGAGCACATCGTGCGGCAAGACGAGCGCATCGCTGCGGCTGCCCGACGCGAAGGCGACGCAGGTCGCGATCGTCGACTTCGGCGGCAAGGCTTCGGACGCGACGATCAGCATGCACTGGGTGCGCCAGAGCGTGCCGAACTTCGCATTGCCGTGGTATTTCGCGGGCGGTCTGTGCATCATTCTGGCGGTCCTGTCGGCGTCGGTCTTCGCGATGGATCCGGCCACGCGCCGCAACCGCTTCGCCAAGGTGGTCAAGCCGCGCAAGAAGAAGGAACAAGTCGAGGAGACGACGACGATCGCGGCCGCCGTCGCCGGCACCTTCGCGAGCATGAAGCCGCGCCGCCGTCCGAAGGGCGCCGACGGCAAGCCGCGCGGACGCCACGGACGCCATGCGGGCACCGCCGCGCAGGAGACGGAGCCGCCGCAGATCATCGATCCGACGTCACGCAACCTCGTCGCCGAGCAGACGCATCGTGTGGACGCCTCCGGGCAGTCGCAGGACACGTCGCCGCGCAGCACGACATCGGCGACCACATCCGACGAGGCGACGTCGGTCATCACGCCGGAGGAGCTGCAGGCCTACTTCGCGCGCCTCGTGCGTGAGGAGACCGGCTCGATTCCGGTCGTGACGACCGATGAACCGACGGGGACGGTCACGGAGGCGACGACGATGCAGTCCGACGATGCGGCGCAAGCCTCGGTGACCGTCGAAACGGCCGTCACCGATGATGCGCCCGACGCGACGACCAAGGATGGGTCGGCAGACAGGGACGGCGAGACGTCCGCCGACGCGCAGAACAAGGAGAACGACTGATGACACGACGTGCACTGACCGCAGCCACGGCTGTCGCGCTCGCGTTCGGCATGACGTGCGCGCTCGGCGCATGCGAGGGAACGGTGCCGACGGTGAACGCGCCCACATCGGCCGCGTCCGCGACACCCGACCTGACCGAGGCACAGGAGCAGCGCATCCGCGCCGACCTGCTCGCCACGATCAAGGAATGCAACGACACGAAGGATCCGACGAATCTCGCGCAGGCGATGAGCGGGCCGGAACTGCAGATCCGCACGAGCGAACTCAAGGTCGCGCAGAAGAACGGCAAGCTCGATCCGAAGACGACGATCCCGGACGACCTGACGCAAACCGTCATCCCGACCGACAACGGCTGGCCGCGCGCCGTCTTCTCGATCACGACGACGACCGAGGACCAGCAGTCGGAGCGTCTGCTCGTGTTCACGCAGGGCGACGCGCGCGAGAACTACCGCCTGTGGGCCGTCGCGCGCCTGTTCCAAGGCGCGAAGATGCCGAAGTTCACGGTGCCGTCAATCGGCTCGCAGATGGGCCATGAGGACGACGGCAACCTCGTCATGACGCCGAAGGAGGCTGTGACGCGCTACGCCGACGTGTTGCAGAACGGCACGAAGAGCCAATACGCGAGCGATTTCGGCGACGACTACTTCCGCGACAACCTCGCGCAGCTGTCCGCGACGGTGCAGCAGGGCATGGAACGCAACAAGGGCACGCAGCGGCAGACCTTCACGCCGGTCGACGGACAGATGCAGATCATGCGCTCGTCGGATGGCGGCGACCTCGTCGTCGCGCAGATCGATTCGGTGTGGACGCGCGCCGCCGGCGAAGGCCGCGAATCGCAGCCGGCCTCGGACGCCGAACGTGCGATCTTCGCGGACGGCAAGGCGACGAGCACGATGAAGGCGACCTACGTCAACGTCGTCGCCATCTACATCCCGCCGGCCAAATCGGGACAGAAGGTGCAGGCGGTCGGCGCCGAACGTCAGGTCGTCAAAGTCGAGGCCGTCTGACGTCCGTCATGGACGCGCGGTTACAGCAGGACATACGAAAAGAGGCAAACAATCATGGCACAGGATTTCAAGCCGGGCATCTCGCTCGCCGGGGCGGTCGACCTCGAAGGGCTCAAGCATCAGACGAAGGCGGAACCGGGACAGGCGGGCGGCGCGCCCGCAGCCGGCGGCTACGTCATCGATGTGACCGAGAACAACTTCCAGGCGATGGTCGAATCGTCGACGACGTTCCCGATCGTGCTGCTCATGTGGGTCGAGACGGACGACCGCTGCTTCCCGATGGCGCGCGCGCTCGGCGACGCGATCGACGGCATGAACGGCCAGCTGCAGCTTGCGCGCGTCGACGTCGCGAAGGATCCGGCGATCGCACAGGCCTTCGGCGTGCAGGGCGCACCGGCGTTGTTCGCGCTCATCGCGGGACGTCCGATGCCGATTCTGCAGGGCATACCGACCGACGAGGAGCTTCAGCAGATCACGACGCATGTGCTGCCGCAGCTCGTGCAGGTGGCCGCACAGGCCGGCGTGACCGGCACGGCCCCGCACATCGAGCCGGCCGCCGGTGCCGACGACGCGCTGCCGGCGAAGACGCAGGTGCCGCCGGCGCATGCCGAAGCGCACCGCCTTGCGCAGGAAGGCGACTACGCCGGCGCGGCAGCCGCCTACGAGCAGGTGCTCGAAGCCGACCCGTCCGACGAACTCGCGCGCCGTGAACGCGCGAAGGCGCTGCTGCTCGCCCGTTCCGCCGATGCCGACGTGCGCGCCGTGCGCCAGGCGGCCGCCGGCGCCCCGGACGACCTCGAGGCGCAGCTCGCCGTCGCCGATGTCGACATGATCGGCGGACAGATCGACGACGCCTTCGGTCGCCTGCTCGACTTCGCCGCCGCGCACCGCGACCAGATGGACCCGGTGCGCGAACGACTGCTCGAATACTTCCTGATCCCCGACGCCGGCGACGAACGCGTCTCGCGTGCACGCCGCCGCCTCGCGACGATGATGTACTGAGTCGATATACGGAAAATCGCATTGCCTGCAGGCCGTCATTCCATCGTGTTCGTGCCGAACGACTGTTGGAACGACGGCCCGTTGCGTGCGAGCTCGTCTTCGAAATCGTCGGCCCACCGCGTGAACGGCCGCCATGAGAGCTCATCGTTGCTGAACCGCGGCTCGTCGGTGATCTCGGTGACGCAGAAGCGCGGGATGATCAGATTCGTCACTGGCGTGCTGCGTTGCGCGGCCGCGACGACGAGGGGTGCGTTCGCGCCGCCGAAGACGTCGATGTTCCAGCCGTCGGCGCCGATCCACGCCGTATAGCGGTTCTTGATGATGACGTCGCCACCGCGCAGCACGAGCGCAGCGGCGACCTGCGCGTCGATGTCTCGCGACGCCTCATAGCGTGTGCCGCCCACCGACGGCCCCTTGACGCCGATCGTGGCGGTGCGGAATATGTCGCGATGCTCGGCGAGCACGGTACGCGCATCGAGGTCGGCGGTCATCGGGATGCGCAATGCGTGCGTCGTCAGGCGCACGCGCAGCGCGTAGCGGTCGGCATGCACGAAATAGCCTTGGATGATGAGTGCGGGTGCGTCGCCGTCGTCGAATTCCGTGGGCATGCTCCTGCAGAAGAATCGACGCTCGTACTGGTATTCATCGAGCATCGGCATGCCTTCCCTCGTCATATCCATAGTCCCAGTGTAGTGCGCGGCTCGGGAGGGCCCGGAGGCTGCGATGTTCCGCATGGGTGTATGGACACGTAACGAGGCAAGGATATGCGGTCGCACGGGATGCGTAGATGCGTCGATACGGGGATGCGTGTATAGTGGAGAAAGTGCAAACGGGCTTGTAGCTCAGTGGATAGAGCGTTCGCCTCCGGAGCGAAAGGTCGTGGGTTCGAACCCCATTAAGCCCACCAACGACCCCGTCCTGACCGGTTCAGGGCGGGGTCTTCTGCTGTTTCCGCGCCGGTTGCGATCGCCAGGGGGACGATGCGCGACGTTCGTGATCGCAGGAGTTCCGATTGGCGGACATGGCGGTCGTATGCTGCACCGGTCATGTTCGCGGACATGTCGCTTTGCGAACATGACCGGTGCGAATGCGGCAGGACGTGTTCGCAACCGGTCCGGTTCGCGAACGTATCGGGGGAGTTCTGCGGCGTTCGCGTTCGCAAAGCCGGAGTCTTATGGCCTGCCGTGGCTGCCCACAACGTGGCCGTCGTGGGTTGTTGCGCCGGCGGCATCGTTATCATGCCGGAAGAGGTCCATATGCCGCGACGGGCGGCGATATGGCACATTTCCAGCTGATGCATCGATGAAAGGAAGCGTCATGTACGAAAATCTCAAGGCGATCGCGACGACGGAGGCTCCGGCGGCGCTCGGCGCCTACAGCCAGGCCGTGCAGGCGAACGGATTCGTCTTCGTCTCCGGTCAGCTCGGCATCGATCCGGCCACCGGTGAACTTGATGGCGTCGAAGCCGCCGACCAGGCCGCCCGCGCGCTCAAGAACATCACGAACATCCTCGCTGCGGCCGGCTGCGGCCTCGAGCATGTCTGCCGTGCGACGATCTATCTGCGCAACGTCGAGGACTTCGCCGCCGTCGACGCCGTCTACGCGAAGGCCTTCACCGGCACCGTCAAGCCGGCGCGCGTCGCGTTCGGCAACAACATGATCCCGAAGGGAGCCCTCGTCGAGATCGACGTCATCGCCGTCAGCCCCAAGACCGACGCCGCGGACTGAGCCGACTCCTCCCGCATCGAGGTCGGCGACCGTCGCCGCGTTCACCGAATATCCGCTGAGCGCACTGCATCGTCCGGGCATCCGCCGCGCGCTACAGTGTGCTCATGCGCATGTTCACGAGCTATGCCAACGCCGACGACACCGTGCTCGCCGCTGCGCTGCGCGAGCTCCCGCCGACCGAGTTCTTGCTGTCTGATGCCTCGGACGGCCGTGTCGGCGGCGATGGCCACGACAGCCGCGGAGGCCATGACGATCACGAAGAGACGCAGCCGATGCCCACGCTGACGATCTTCCCGTCCCGTCCGCGACAGCGCATCGACGGCTTCGGCGCTTCGCTCACGCAGGCCTCGGCCGCATTGCTCGCCCGACTCCCTGCCTCTGTCCGGCGTGCCGTGATGACCGAGCTGTTCAGCGTCGATGACGGCATCGGCATCTCGATGCTGCGCCAACCAATCGGCCCATCCGACCATGTGACGCGCCCGTACCGTTTCACGCGACATCGCGCCGATCCGCGGCTCGGTTCCCTTGATTTCTCGCCCGAGACGCGGATGATCATCCCGTGGCTCAAGGCCGCGCAGTCGATCCGCATGGCGAGCGACCCGTCGGCCGCGCCGCTCGCGATCATCGTCTCGCCGTGGAGCGCGCCGGCATGGATGAAGACGAACCGCTCCGTCCTCGGCAGACGCCCGATCATGCAACTGACCGGTTACCTGCGCCCGCGCATGTACGCCGTCTACGCCGAATACCTCGCGCGATTCATCGGACACTACCGCGACGCAGGTCTGCACGTCTTCGGCGTCACGCCGACGAATGAACCCGACTATCCGCAGTCGCGCTGGCCGTCGATGGCGATGACGCCGGCGCAGCAGGCGCGCTTCATCGCCGATTTCCTCGCGCCCCGCCTGCATGCCCACGGCCTGGACGACGTGCGCATCATCTGCTGGGACCACAACTATTCGACCGACCATTACCCCGATGGCCGTTTCGTACGCGAACTGTATGCATGGCCGTGCGCATTGCGGGCCGTCGCCGGTTCGGCATGGCACCACTACGGCGGCGCGTCGCGCACGATGAGCGACATCCATCGCATCTGGCCGGACAAGGGCATCTGGGTGACCGAAGCCTCGGGCGGCGATTGGGGACCACGCAACTGGGACGCCGCACTCGTTGGGACCTCGGCGCGCGTCATCGCGATGCTGAACAACTGGGCGCAGTCGGTCGTGCTGTGGAACATCGCGCTTGACGAGCGAGGCGGCCCTGACTACTACTATCTGCGTCACGACCATCGGCATTCGCAAAACCGCGGTCTGCTGACGATCGACATGCGCAACCATGCGATCACGCGCAACGCCGACTACTACATCCTCGCGCATTGCGCGAAATTCATGCAGCCCAGCTCGTTCGTGCTCGAGCACCGGCTGGCGCACGCCGACGGCCTGCACGCGGCCGCGTTCCGCACGGCCGACGGCGCAATCGCCGCCGTTGTCACGAACGAACGCACAACACCGACGCCGCTGCGCATCGGAACCTCGACCGTGCAGCTGCCGCCGCGTTCGCTGACGACGCTCACAGGCCTACAGCCCGCCATCCGCACGCCATGAGGCGTCTACGACGGACGTATCTGCGTTGAGGGGGAGCATCTTCCGCCATATCGGCGGGTATGCCCCCCAGGAAGCGCGTCATTCCAAGGCCGTAAACCCCCGATACTTGAGGATTTACGGGAAGTTGCTCTCCCTCAGCGCAGATATGCTTCCACGGACGGCATTCGGCCGGGCGGAGGCCCCCATCGCGCAGTCGATTGCGCCGATGGCTGCGCGGTTCCGCCTCTTCGGGCAGCAGTTCCGCTCTCTCGGGCAGCAGTTCCGCCCTCTTGGGCAGCGGAGCCGTCCGTCCGGCCGCCGATTCTGTCTGCTTGGACGGTAGACTTGGTGGAATGAGTCCTGAAGCGTTAAGTGAACTTATCTATGACATCGCCCAGCAGCTTGTTGCCGACGGCCAAGCGGGCGACCTGACCGTCGATCTGATCCCCGACGAATCCAAATTCGCGGTCATGCGTCCAAAGGACCGCGCACACGGCGACTGGGCCTCGAACGCGGCGATGCAGCTCGCGAAGAAGGCCGGCATGAAGCCCCGTGATCTCGCCGAGCGCTTCGCCGCGCGTCTTGCCGACGCCGACGGCATCGAAACCGTCGAGGTTGCCGGCCCCGGTTTCATCAACATCACACTCGACTCGGCCTCGGCCGCGCAGGTCGTCGATCAGGCCCTTGCCGAAGGCGCCGATTTCGGCCGCAATGACCATCTGAGCGGCCGTACGCTCAACCTCGAGTTCGTTTCGGCGAATCCGACCGGTCCGATCCACATCGGCGGCACGCGCTGGGCGGCCGTCGGCGATTCGATGGCCCGTGTGCTCGAGGCGAACGGCGCCGACGTCGTTCGCGAATACTACTTCAACGACCACGGCGAGCAGATCAACCGCTTCGCCAAGTCGCTCGTCGCCGCTGCGCATGAGGAGCCAACGCCGATCGACGGCTACAAAGGCGCCTACATCGACGAGATCGCGCGCCGAGTCATCGCCGAGGCGGATGCCGACGGCGTCGACATCCTCAACCTGCCGCGCGTCGACGGCGGCACCGACGACAACGGCGAACCGCTTGGCGAAGGCGACTCCGCGCAGCGCGAGGAGTTCCGCAAGCGCGCCGTGCCGATGATGTTCGAGGAGATCCAGCAGTCGATGAAGGAGTTCCGCGTCCATTTCGATGTCTGGTTCCACGAGAACAGCCTGTACGAGGACGGCGAGGTCGAGAAGGCGATCGACGATCTGCGCGCACGCGGCGACATCTACGAGAAGGACGGCGCCACCTGGTTCGCGTCGACGAAACACGGCGACGACAAGGACCGCGTCATCATCAAGTCCGACGGGAACTACGCGTACTTCGCCGCCGACATCGCCTACTACCGCAACAAGCGCCACCGCAAGGACCATCCGGCCGACGTCGCGATCTACATGCTCGGCGCCGACCATCACGGCTACATCGGCCGCATGATGGCGATGTGCGCGGCCTTCGGCGACAAGCCGGGGGAGAACATGCAGATCCTCATCGGCCAGCTCGTCAACGTCATGAAGGACGGCAAGGCCGTGCGTATGAGCAAGCGTGCCGGCAACGTCGTGACGATCGACGACCTCATCGACGCGATCGGCGTGGACGCCTCCCGTTATTCGCTCGCCCGCACCGACTACAACTCGCCGGTCGACATCGACCTCAACCTGCTCGCATCGCATTCGAACGACAACCCGGTCTACTACGTGCAGTACGCGCATGCGCGTTCCTGCAACGTCGACCGCAATGCCGCCGCCGCGGGCATCACGCGCGACGGCGCCGACATGGCGCTGCTCGACACCGAAGCCGACGGCGAGGTCATCGCGATGCTCGCCCAGTGGCCGTCCGTGCTCGCCCAGGCCGGCGACCTGCGCGCGCCGCACCGCATCGCGCACTATCTCGAGGACCTTGCTGCCGCCTACCACAAGTGGTACAACGTCGAACGCGTCGTGCCGATGGCGCTCACCGAGGTCGAGGAACGCGCCGACGAGTCGAGCCGCGAGTCGACGCGCATCGCGAAATGCCCGGAGCCGGCGCGCGCCGCCGCACGACTGCGGCTCAATGACGCCGTGCAGATCGTCATCGCAAGCGGCCTTGACCTGCTCGGAGTCCACGCCCCCGACAAGATGTGACCTTCCGTGCGCCGATGTCCGCCCTCACGGTGGCGTCGGCGCACCGCATAAAGCCGCCGCGCACCTTGCTTGCCGTACCCGGTATGGGGATTGCCCGGTGCGCGGCGGCGGCATGAGAAGACATGATGAGATGAAAGGAACGACGATGGCCATCAGCCCGATCTGGCCGCAGGACACGGCGCGCGACGCCGCAGGCGAACTGACTTTCCACGGCATCACGGCGAGCGCGCTCGCCGACGAATACGGCACACCGCTCTACATCTACGACCTCGACGAGGTGCGCGCCCGTGCACGCCATTTCGTCAACGCGGCTGCGGCGGCGTTCTCCAACAACACAACGCATGTCAGCTACGCGGCGAAGGCCTTCCTGAGCAAGGAGATGGCGCGCATCGTCACCGAAGAGGGCATGTATGTGGACACCTGCACGCTTGGTGAGATGAAGATCGCGCTCGCGGCCGGCGTGCCGGGGCGCCGCCTTGTGCTGCACGGCAACAACAAAAGCGACGAGGAGATCGAGCTGGCGATCGCCGAGGGATTTTCGAAGATCGTCATCGATGCGCCCGACGAGCCGGCGCGCATCGCCGCGATCGCCAAGCGGCTCGGCAAGCGCGCCCGTGTCATGCTGCGCGTGACCTCGGGCATCCACGCCGGCGGCCACGAGTTCGTCTCGACGGCGCATGAGGACCAGAAGTTCGGCGTCGCGCTGCTGCCTGTCGGCGCGGATACGACGATCGTCGACGGCATCGACGCGCTCGAGGACGTCACGCCGGCGGCCGCGAACGCGCTGATGGAGGAGAACGCGCTCAAGGAATCCGGCGAGACGAAGGCGCAGGCCGATCGCCGGCTGCGCTACGATGTGCGCTACCCGTACGACCTCAACGCGGCCGATGTGACCGAAGGCGACCGTCGCCTCGCCGCGGCGATGGAGCTCGTCGCGAACGGCCCGGCCATCGCCGTGCTGCGCGAGATCATGCGCCACGCCGATCTTGAACTCGTCGGCATCCATTCGCATATCGGCTCGAACATCCATGACGCCGAGGCCTTCATCCAAGCCGGCCGCCGTATGATGCTGCTGCGCAAGACCTTCTATGCGACGAACGGATACACGTTGCCTGAAGTCGATCTCGGCGGCGGTTATTCGGTCGCCTACACCGATGACGAGGACCGCATGGATGTGGACCAGGAGCTCAGGCGCCTTGCCGACGCCGTCACGAAGACGAACCGTCTGCTCGGCATGCCCGCGCCGATCATCTCCTTCGAACCGGGCCGTTGGGTCGTCGCACCCGCCGGTGTCACGTTGTATACGGTCGGCGCCGTCAAGACCGTCCAACTGGGGGACGGCTTTACGAACCATGCCGGCGAACCGATCGACGCACGCAGCTATGTGGCCGTCGACGGCGGCATGAGCGACAACATCCGTCCGGCGCTCTATGGCGCGCAGTACACGGCTGTCCTCGCGAATCGCGTTTCGCAGGCGCCCGCGCGGCTGTCGCGCGTCGTCGGCATCCATTGTGAATCCGGCGACATCGTCGTCGACGAGGTCATGCTGCCGGCCGACGTGCACCGCGGCGACCTGCTCGCCGTGCCGGTGACCGGAGCCTATGGCCGCGCAATGGCGAGCAACTACAACATGGCGCTCTTCCCGGCCGTCGTCGGCGTCGACGCGCACGGCGCGCATCTGATGATGCGTCGCGAGACGGTCGACGATCTGCTCTCCTACGATGTGAGCGAGTGATGTTCCGGCGATTCCATATAGGGGAAGCGTGGGCGCCACGCTCACGTCTTGCCCGTACAATATGGCGGGTAGTGACCGCCGCAAAGAAAGGAACGGACAGTGGCAGAACAGAACGCACCGATTCGAGTCGGTCTGCTTGGCGCAGGAACGGTGGGCTCGCAGACCGCGCGCCTGCTTGTCGAACAGAAGGATGAGCTCGCGCAGCGCATCGGGCGTCCGATCGAGCTGTCCGGCATCGCCTGCCTCGATCCGGAGGAGGTCGACTTCCCGTGGATCGACAGGTCGCTGCTGACGAGCGACACGATGAGCGTCGTCAAGAACGCGGACATCGTCGTCGAACTCATCGGCGGCACCGGCGTTGCACGCACCTTCGTCCTCGAGGCGATGAACAATGGTGCGTCCGTCGTCACCGCGAACAAGGCGCTCCTCGCGAAGTACGGCCCGGAGCTGTATAAGACGGCCGAGGACAATAACGTCGACATCTACTTCGAGGCTGCCGTCGGCGGCGCGATTCCGATCGTGCGTCCGCTGCGCGAGTCGCTCGTCGGCGACCAGGTCAAGGATATGCTCGGCATCGTCAACGGCACGACGAACTACATCCTCGACGAGATGACGACGAAGGGCCTCGATTTCGACGTCGCCCTCAAAGAGGCGCAGGCGAAGGGATATGCCGAGGCCGATCCGACCGGCGACATCGAAGGCTACGACGCGGCGAACAAGGCCGCGATCATGGCGACGCTCGGCTTCCATACGAACGTCGGCATCGACGACGTGACCGTCGAAGGCATCACGCATATCACGGCCGACGACATCGCCGCCGCGACCGCCGAAGGCAAGGTCGTCAAGCTGCTCGCCGTCGTCGGCAAGGACGAGCACGGCGTCTCGGCGCGCGTCTATCCGGCGCTCATCCGCAACGAGCATCCGCTCGCATCGGTGCGTGGCTCCTTCAACGCCGTCTTCGTGCGCGCCGAATACGCCGACGATCTGATGTTCTACGGCCGCGGCGCCGGCGGCGCGCCGACCGCGTCCGCCGTCGTCGGCGACATCGTGACCGTCGCCCGCCACATCGCCGCCGGATGCACCGGCCCGGCGATCCGCATGTACAACGACTATCCGATTGCGCCGCTGAGCACCTCGAAGGCCGCTTTCGCCGTACGTTTCCTCATCCACGACAATCCGGGCGTCCTCGCGAAGATCTCGACGATCTTCGCGAAGAACGGCGTCTCGATCAACGGCGTCAACCAGGATCTCAAGCCGACGCTCAAGGATCCGGGATACGACGGCGAAATCCAGCAGCTGCGTCTCGTCACGCATATGACCGACGAGATGACGCTGCGCGCGACCGTCGCCGAGGTCTGCGAACTCGACTGCGTGACCGGCGACCCGTCGATCATCCGCGTGCTCGACTGATTCCGGAGCCCGGCCCGGCGATGGAAGGCTGGACGCGCCTGATGGCGCGACCAGCCTTCTGTGTATCATGAACCGTGATTCGCCGTCCGCGCCGTTGGCTGGGGCGGTAGTCCGTGGCCGCCCGTGGCGACGGACAGGGAGAGACGAAGTAAGGCAGGACATATCCGATGGATCCGGTAACGCGTAAGGTGCACGTCCGTGTGCCCGCGACGAGCGCGAATCTCGGCTCCGGTTTCGACACCGTGGGGCTCGCGCTGGACTATCACGACGAACTGGAGTTCACGCTGAGCTCCGATCCGCTCAATATGGCGGCCCAGGTACTCATCGACGGCGAGGGTGAGGACACGCTGCCACGCGACGAATCCCACCTCGTCGTCTCCGCGTTTCGCCGCGCATGCTCGCGTTTCGGCCTGAGCAAGACCGGTTTCATCCTCGAGGCGCACAACAATATCCCGCAGGCGCGTGGCATGGGATCGTCGGCCGAAGCAATCGTCGCCGGCATCAGTGCGGCCTACGCGTTCAGCCATGAGGGCGAACTCGACCGCGACGCGATTTTCGCGCTCGCGGCCGAGCTCGAGGGCCATCCGGACAACGTGGCGCCTGCCGTCTACGGTGGCATGACCGTGTCGTGGACCGATGAAGGGGCCCTTCAGACGCTTGAGCATGGCGTCGTCACCGATGCCGGCTACCGCACCGTCAACTACATCGTCGATCCGACGATCACGACCTCGGTGTTCATCCCCGATTTCGAACTGTCGACGAGCAAGGCGCGCGAGGCGCTTCCTCCGCTCGTGCCGTTCAAGGACGCCGTCTTCAATGTGTCCCGTGCGGCGCTGCTCATCGGCGCGATGAATCCGGGCGCGCTCACCGGCGCGCATGACGTCAACGCGCTGCTGATGGAGGCGACCGAGGACAGGCTGCACCAGCGGTACCGCGGTCCGTTGATGCAGCCTTCCGCCGATCTTATCGCGAAGCTGCGCCTGAACGGCTATGCGGCGATGGTCTCCGGCGCAGGCCCCTGCGTGCTCGTGCTCCATGCCGGTGACGCCGCCGACATGATCGATGCCGTCGCCTCCGCCGAGCTCGCATCCGGTCATTGGCGTGTGCTGCACCTCGGCGTCGACACGCTCGGCGTGCAGGTGGCACGCCTGTAGCCGCGTCGAGCGCAACAGATACGATGACTATGCTGATTTTTGGGACTGACCGAGTCCGGTGTCCCGTGCTGGGGACGGTGTACGGCACGATTGGTCTCGACGCTTAGATGGGAATACACCTCGATGGCTGAAAACACAACGCAACAGCAGGCGTATGGACTTGCCAATACCAACGCGAAAGCGGGGGGCGATGGCATGACGTTGTCCGCGCTGTTCGGCATTCTGCGCAAACACATCATCACGATTATCGTCACCTTCGCGGTTGTCCTCGGCGCCGCCATCGGACTGACCGCGATGTCCCCGGTGAAGTATTCGACGACGTCCCAGCTGTTCGCGACCTACAACGATTCCTCGGACGGCACCGCGAATTCCTCCGAGCAGAACAGCGGCAGCTCGTACATCATGAGCCAGATCAAGTCGTATCCGGCCCTGACGACGACGCAGTCGGTGCTGCAGCCGGTCATCGAAGAGCTTGGATTGCATACCACGGTCGGTCAGCTCAAAGGCGAGATCAGCGTGACGAATCCCACGAACACCGCGTTCGTCAATATCACCGTCACCGATGGCGATCCGGCACAGGCCGCCGATATCGCGAATTCGGTCGCGAAATCGTTGAGCTCCGTCGTCGAGAACACGCTGTATGCGTCTGGCTCGCGTTCATCGGTCAAGCTCTCGATCGTGCAGCCGGCCACGGCGCCGAGCTCGCCGAGTTCGCCGAAGTGGAAGCTTAACATCCTCATCGGTATCGTTGGCGGCCTGATTCTCGGCGTCTTCGCCGCATTGCTCAAGGACGTGCTGTCCAAGCGCGTGCAGGATGATGATGAGGTCGGCGAATACCTTGATGCGCCGATCATCGGCCGCATCCCCGAAGAGGAACTGCTCAAAGGCACGAAGCCGGCCGTCGTCAGCGAACCGGGAAGCCCGGTCGCCGAGGACTTCCGCCGCGTGCGCACTAACCTGACTTTCATGGCCCCGGTGGATGGCACGAACTGCCGTCTCATCGTCGTCACGTCGACCGGTGCGAGCGAAGGCAAGACGACGATGTCGGTCAACGTCGCCGCCGCGCTCGCCGAGAATGGCGCGAAGGTCCTGCTCATCGACGCCGATCTGCGTCATCCGTCGGTCGCGAAGAAACTCGACCTCGATGGCTCGGCCGGCCTGACCCATGTGCTGTCCGGCCAGGCTTCGGTCAAGGACGTCGTGCAGCGCTACTGGAAGCCGAATCTGCATGTCATGCCGGCCGGTCCGAAACCGCCGAACGCATCGACGCTGCTCAACTCGCCGATTATGGAGGAGCTGCTCAACAACGCGATGGAACAGTACGACTACGTGCTCATCGATACAGCGCCGATGGTCGTCGCGAACGACGCCGTCATCTTCGTGCGTCGTGGCGGTTCGCTGATCATGGTCTGCCGTCGTGACCACACGCTCAAGCGCGATCTGCGCGACATTTCGGAGGAACTTACGACGCTCGACCTGTCGACGACCGGCGTCATCTTCAACTGCGCGCGCGATTCGAAGAAGTCGCTCGAACACACGAATTATTACTACTACTATTCGAGCCGCAGCACCGACCACCGCAAGAAGCGTCGTTTCTCGCTCAAGTGACCGATTCCGATTCGTCTCGCGGATTCCTGATTTTCAAGGAATCCGCGCTTTTCATTGTGTCTAATCATTGTGCCTAAGGAGCGCCATGTCGCATATGCACGCGCAACCACACAGCCATCACCATCATCACCATCATCGGCGCCGGAGGATCTGGCCGTGGGTTGTCGGTGTGCTGACGGTTCTTGTGCTCGCCCTCGTCGCCTGCGGCGTCGTCGGGCTGCAGCTGTTCCGCCAGGCGAAGCAGGTGCAAGCGCATGAGTCGAAGGCGATTTCAATGCTTTCGCAGCTCGCGTCGGCGGATGCCGACAAGCTTGCAACTGCTGGCGACACGTTGCCGCAGATCGCGCAGGAGACGAAGCAGGCGAAGGACATCGCGCACGGCGGCCTGTGGAATTTCGCCGCGAAGATGCCGTTTGTCGGCGACGATATCGCCACTGTCCAAGGCATGACGAGCACTGTCGACGGCATCGTCGACGAATCGCTGCCGCAATTCGTCGACGTCATGAAGACGCTCAGCGAGGCGCAGATCGCGAACGGCGATGACGGCGTCAATCTGCAGCCGATCATCGCCGCTTCCGAGCCGCTCGCCAAGGCGAACGACTCGTTCCAGCAGCAGGTGCGAAGCTATGACGAGCTCAAGGAACCGAGCATCGGCATGATCCGCACCGCCTATGACGATGGCGCGACGAAGCTCAACGCCCTCGCCGACCGTGTCGACGCATTGTCGAACACCTTCCGCATCCTGCCGACGTTGCTGGGCGACGGCCAGTCGCGCACCTACGCCGTCATGGCGATGACGCCTTCCGAAATGCGTTCGTCGGGCGGTCTGATCGGATCGGTAGGCGAACTGACGACCGAGAACGGCACCGTCCACATCGGCGACTTCCGCCCGAACGGCGATTATCTGTCCTACGGCATCGGCGACCATTCACAGGACATGGATCGCGTGTTTACGAAGGAAGGGCCGTTGCATATGTCCTTCGACATACGAGATCTGGCCGTGTTCCCGAACACCGCCGACTCGGCCGTCGCGATGCGCTCGATCTGGGATCGTACACCGTGGGGGAAGGAACAGCCGCTCGCCGGCATCGTCATGGTCGATCCGCTGTTCCTGCAGCAGCTCATCGCCATCAACGGCAACGTGACGTTGCCCGACGGCACCGTGCTCACCGGCGACAACACGGCCGAGTTCCTGATGAATACCGTCTATCAGCAATATCCGGAGAACGAGACCGATGCATTGTTCGGCGTCGTGGCGAGCAAGGCGATGGCATCGATGTTCTCCCATATGAGCATCGGCAAACTGTACCGGACCGGCGCGATGATGGGCACGATGGCGAAGGGCCGCCACTTCACGATGTACGCCTTCGACAAGCAGGTCGAACAGGGCATCGAGGCCGCAGGCTTCACCGGGCAGACGCCGAGCAGTGAGACCGATCCGTCCGTCGGCATCTATCTGACCGAGCAGAATCCGTCGAAGATGGGATGGTACATCAAGCGTGAGGCGAAGATTCAGCGCGTGAACTGCGACGACGGCGATCTCTACCATGTGGAGTTCACCGTGCGCAATACGATGACCGAGGACGAGGCGAAGACGCTGCCGATGTACATCACCGGCAACAATCGCGCCAACACCGGCAAGGCGATGGAGAAGGTGCTGTTCTACGCGCCCAAAGGCGGTTCGATCAGCAACCTGATGCAACTTGGCGGCCCTGTCGACGCCGCCAAGGAGACGACCATCGACGGCGCCAAGGCCTATCAGACCTATGCGCAGATCAATCCGGGGCAACTTGTGACCTATACCTTCGACGTGCGCGTCTCCCCGAAGGCGGCGGCACCGCTGACGATCGACCAGACGCCGATGGGTTGGGCCGACGATGGCGTCACCTATCTCGCACCGAAGTGCGGCACAGGCGTCTCGCGGTGAGCGCGATGTCGTGAGCGCAGTCCGATGGATGAACCGGGGGAGTGGTGCCGGGGCATGTCAGCATGCCCCGGCACCACTCCCGTTTGTGATATGTTCATCGTTGGCGTGTCGGCACAACAGGCTCGCGTCATCACCGACTCAAACGCTTAAGTATCTGCAATCTGGATGAATTCAGCGTCGATATCTGGCAGCGGCATCCGCCATCTGGGTGACAGCGTTTGCGATATGGAAGATCTGTGTTGGTTCTGTGGAAGTTTCTGCATATAATAAACATCATGCGAACGGTTGCACAGTGATTGTGCCGCCCGAAGTGTTCGTTCACTCAGAGAGCATGGTTCATGTTCATGGCGAACAAGCATGTGCAGCATCATCCGGCTGTGTGGACGGATGAGCATAAGGAAAGAAAGCCCTCTATTCTAGAGAAGAAAAGGAGACAGCGGTATGATTCCTCTGTCTGAAACCGAGCAGCAGCTCGGCAAGAGCAAGCGTTCGGGAAGGCATGGGTTCGTCGCCAAGACGGTTGCCAGCCTCTCGGCATTCGCGACGCTTGCCGGCGGCATGGCGCTTGGCATGGTCGCCGCCCCGGCGGCGAACGCGGCGAATGTGCCGACGACCAGCTATGATCGCACGCTTGGCAATGCGCAGTTCGAGGCCGCTCGCGAATCGTATGGCCTGTCCAAGGAAATGGACTATGGTGCGATTCTGCATGCATGGATGTGGTCGGCCAACACGATCAAGGCGCATATGGATGAGATCGCCGACGCCGGCTATACCTCGATCCAGACCGTGCCGATTTCCAACATCGTCGGTCCGAACCACGGCGGCGTCTTCACCGAGAACTGGTACTACGTCTACCAGCCTTCCGGCACCGGCATCGGCAACAAGGTGATCGGCACCGAGCAGGAAATCAAGGACATGACCGCCGAAGCGCACAAGCACGGCATTCGTGTCATCGCCGACGCTGTCATCAACCACTTCACCGCGGATTGGAACGGCATCAACTCCGACTGGAAGAACTCCAGCCTGTTCCACACGCGTTCCGAAGGCGGCTGCGGGGACAACGGCACCGCCATCAACTATAGCAACCGCTGGCAGGTCACGCACTGCCATCTGCTGAGCCTGTGGGATCTCAACACCGAGAACCAAGAGGTCGGCAACCGCATGCACGACTATCTGACCCGCGCTGTCGCGGACGGCATTGATGGCTTCCGCTATGACGCCGCGAAGCATATCGAGCTTCCGGACGAGTTCCAGACGCATTCGCCGTACTTCGATACGATCCTGCCGAATGGCGCCCAGTATCAGTACGGTGAGGTGCTGCAGGGCGATCCCGGCCTGAACGCACCGGCATACCCGGCGCTGTTCGATAAGTATTCGACTAACGGCGGCGGCAACACGGCTTCGAACTATGGCCGTGAGATCCGCAGCGCAATGCAGGACAAGAACATCAGCGCCGGCCGTCTGAACAGCCTGCAGGGCACCGGCGTCCGCGACAACCAGCTCGTCACCTGGGTCGAGTCCCATGACACCTATGCGAACACCAACGAATACTCCTCGCAGCTGTCCGCATGGCAGATCCGCATGGGCTGGGGCATCGTCGCATCCCGTGCCGGCGGCGCGCCGCTGTTCTTCAACCGTCCGCAGGGTTCCGGCGGCTCGAATCCGCGTTTCGCTGAGGTCTCTCAGCTCGGTGACGCGGGCGACGACGAGTGGAAGCATCCCGAGGTCAAGTGGGTCAACAAGTTCCGCAACGCGATGGAAGGCAACGCCGAATACCTGCGCAACTGCAACGGCAACAACAACTGCCTGATGATCGAGCGGTACAAGACCGATGGCAACAACAACAACGACGGCATGACCGTCGTGAACATGGATGGCGACAAGAGCCTCGCCGGCATGGACACGACGCTCGATGACGGCGAATACGTCGATCAGGTCTACGGTGGCAAGCTCACTGTCTCCGGCAAGAAGATCACGTCCGGCAATGTGAAGAGCGGCAAGATCCATGTGTTCTATAACGCCTCGAACACGCCGCGAGCCTCGCTCGCCGCGACCGGTGCGAAGTCCTTCAAGACCGATACGACGCAGGTGACGCTGACCGCGCGCAATGTCAACAACGCGCGCTACAGCACCTCCGAAGGCGATTCCGGCTCGTTCACCGACGGCCAGAAGATCACGATCGGCGCCAAGTCCGCCGTGAACACGCAGATCACCGTCACGCTGACCGGCACCGATCAGGACGGCAATGCGGTCAAGGCGGAAGAGACCTTCACGAAGAAGGACCCGAACGCCGTCGTCAGCTATACCGCCTATGCGAAGAAGCCTGCGGCGTGGAATAAGATCTACGCCTATGTCTACGTGGACAACAACGCGGCGGCCGGCTCCGTCATCCAGAACGCGGCTTGGCCGGGTGAGCTGATGACCGCCGAGGCCGGCGCGTGCGACGGCACCGCCGATCAGGTCTACGAGATTCCGGAGGACATCATCGACCAGGCCGGTGACGACCCGATCCGCGTCATCTTCAACAACGGCGGCGCCGGCGAGATTCCGGGCAACAAGTTCCCGGCCGATTCCGCCACGACCGATCCGGACGACCATGTCGACGCGGCCGGCCTGCTCATCGACGGTTCCTACGTCTGGGACGGCAACATCACCAGCGGCACCTGGGAGGAGGCCTCCTGCCTCGCCGTGACGGTCGACTCCGTCACGATCAGCCCGGCCGGCACGATCAATCTCGATCTCGCCGATGGCGCCACCACCCAGCTGACCGCCACCGTGGCCCCGGCTGCGGCCGCCGGCAAACCGGTCAAGTGGACCTCATCGAACGAGAAGGTCGCCGTCGTCAAGAACGGCGTCGTGCAGGGTCTCGCCAAGGGCACCGCGACGATCACCGCCTCCGTCGGCGGCAAGTCGGATACCGTGACCGTCAACGTGACCGGTGAAGCACCGGTCATCCATGACACGACCGTCTACTACCCGGCTGATAAGTTCGGCGCGAACTCCACCTACATCCACTACCGCGTCGGCACCGGCACGTGGACGACCGCCCCCGGCGTGAAGATGGAGGCGGCCTGTGACGGCTACGTCAAGTACACGATCGAAGGCACCGAAGGCGGCCAGATCGAGTTCGTCTTCAACAACGGTTCCGGCAACTGGGACAACAACGGCAAGAAGAACTACACCGCCAGCGGCGCGAACGTCGTCGTCGAGAACGGCACGGTCGGTACGGTCGCTCCGTGCGTGACCGTGGTTCCTGTCACGTCGGTGTCGATTGCCGGTGGCGACTTCTCGCTGACCGAGGGTGCCACGAAGCAGCTTTCCGCTTCGGTGTCCCCGTCGAACGCGACGGATCGTGCGATCAGCTGGAAGTCGTCGAACACGTCGGCCGCAACGGTCGACGCTTCGGGCAAGGTCACGGCCGTCAAGGCCGGCACCGCCACGATCACAGCGACGGCGGGTGGCAAGTCCGTGTCGGTCACGGTGACGGTGACGAAGCAGCAGACCGTCGTTCCGGTCGAGTCGGTGTCGATTTCGGGTACCGGTGTGTTGGGCAACAAGGCGACGATCAATGTCGGCGCTGGTCTGAGCCTCAATGCGACGGTCGCGCCGTCGAATGCGACCGATCGCACGGTGGCGTGGAAGTCGACGAATGCTGCGATTGCGTCGGTTGATGCGAATGGCAACGTGCGTGGTCTCAAGGCCGGTAGTGCGGGCATCACGGCGACGGCTGGCGGCAAGTCCGCCTCGATCATCGTGACGGTCAATGAGGTCGGCCCAGTTCTGCAGTCGATTCAGATCACCGGCAACGGCGTGGCAAACAACGCTCTGACGATTCTGCATAACCAGCATGTCCAGCTGGCAGCGAAGCTCACTCCTGCGGATGCTGTCGTGGGCGCCCTCGCCTGGAGCTCCTCCGATACCTCAATCGCCACGGTGGACGGCAACGGTTACGTTACTGCGAAGAAGCCTGGTGTCACTGCCATTACGGTGACTGCCGGCAACCAGCATGCAGCAATCGTACTGACTGTGAACAAGGCTGAGACCACATTCCCAGATGTCCCGAAGACGCACCACTTCTTCAAGGAGATTGAGTGGATTGCGGATAAGGGCATTACCACCGGTAACTGGGATGGTACGTTCGGCCCGTCCGACGAAACCACACGCGCGCAGACCGTCGTCTTCCTGTACCGTCTTGCGGTTCAGCGTGGCGACAAGGATGCGAAGAACTACAGGCCAACCGCTGCTGACTATAAGCGTTTCCCGGACGTCAAGGAAGGTACTTTCGGCGCCAAGGAAATCCTGTGGGCTGCGAATATCGGTCTGACGACGGGTCGTGCGGATGGTACCTTCGGCGGCGATGTTCCGGTCACTCGCGATCAGATGGTGACCTTCCTCAACCGCTATGCGATCATGGAAGGTGACGAGACCGCCAGCAACTACAAGCCGACGGCTGAAGAGTACGAAAAGTTCTCCGATGTCAAGCGTGACACCTTCGCAGCGACTGCGATTCTGTGGGGCGCCAAGGTCGGTATTGTCAATGGGAACAACGGCAAGTTCAGTGGTGGTGACACCACGCTGCGCGAGCAGATGGCTGCATTCCTGTACCGTCTGAACAACTATCTCGACAAGTGAGTGAAGGTTTGGTGATTCCGATCGCCGATCCATTCCAGCTCCTTCGATAACCGCAAGGTGACCCCGGGCTGATATTAGCCCGGGGTCACCTTCGTATTTGGGGTTGGATACCAGACTTGCATAATGCTGCACTTGCACCATCGTGGTATTCCGCTTCTTTATGCGAGCGTTTGCGTATAACGGAAGCATTTTAGTTAAAGAAGCGTTCTCTGACTGGCTGTTGTGTTGATGTTGTGCAAGTATTTGATATACTAGACGAGATGCGAACGGTTGCACGATGATGGTGCTGACTGTCTGTATCCTTTCCTCGACGGTGGATTCGGCGGCGGGAGGATGCCGCATCGGGTTCCCGTCTGTGCTGACGGGGACTGCATTACAAGGAAAGAAAGAACCTTATTCTAGAGAAGAAAAGGAGACAGTGGCATGACACCTCTGTCTGAAGAGCACGAGAAGTCTCCCGTCTCGAACAAGCGTCCGTCAGGGCGCGGGTTCATGAAGAAGGCGATCGCCGGCCTCGCTGCCGCGGCGACACTCGCCGGTGGCATGGTCGTGGGAACCTCCACGGCTGTGGCGGCTGATCATGTGGGACCGACCACCAGCTACGATCGCACCCTCGGCAATGCATCCTTCGAAGCCGCACGCAAGCAGTACGGCCTGTCCAAGGAAATGGACTATGGCGCGATCCTGCATGCATGGATGTGGTCCGCCAACACGATCAAGAACAACATGCAGGCAATCGCGGACGCTGGCTACACCTCGATCCAGACCGTGCCGATGAGCACGATCAAGGGACCGGTCGAGGGCATGAAGTTCACGAAGAACTGGTATTACGTGTACCAGCCGACCGGCACCGGCATCGGCAACAAGGTCATCGGCACCGAAGCTGAGATCAAGGCCATGACCGAGGAAGCCCACAAGCACGGCATCCGAATCATCGCCGACGCCGTCATCAATCATTTCTCCTCCGACTGGAACGCCATCGAGAGCAACTGGCAGGACAAGAACCTGTTCCACACCCGCAACGGCATCTGCGGAGGCCAGGACGGCGACCAGATCGACTACAGCAACCGCTGGAAGGTCACGCAGTGCCACCTGCTCGGTCTGTGGGATCTGAATACGCAGAGCCAGGAAGTCAGCAACCGCATGAAGGATTACCTGACGCGGGCGGTCGCTGACGGCGTTGATGGCTTCCGTTATGACGCCGCGAAGCACATCGAGCTTCCGGATGAGTTCGAGCAGCATTCGCCGTACTTCGATACGATCCTGCCGAATGGCGCGCAGTACCAGTATGGCGAGGTCCTTCAAGGCGACACCGGTCTGAACGTCGCGGCATATCCGGCGCTGTTCGACAAGTATTCGTCGAACGGCGGCGGCAACACCGGCTCCAACTACGGCAAGGCCGTGCGAGGCGCCGTCAGAAGCGGCCGCATGAACGCGAATTCCCTGCGCAACCTGCAGGGTCAGGGCGTCAAGGACAACCAGCTCGTCACTTGGGTCGAGTCGCATGACAACTATGCGAATGATGACCGCGAATCCACCGGCATGACCGCCCAGCAGATCCGTCTGGGCTGGGGCATCATTGGTTCTCGCGCCGGTGGAGCTCCGCTGTTCTTCAACCGTCCCGTCGGCTCCGGCGGTTCCAACCCGCAGTTCTCCGAGCAGACGCAGCTCGGCTCCGCCGGCGATGACGAGTGGAAGAGCCCGGAAGTGGTCGCGGTCAACAAGTTCCGCAACGCGATGGAAGGCGCTCCGGAGAATCTGGCCAACTGCGGCGATGATTCCTGCCTGATGATTCAGCGCTACGTCTCCGACGGCGCCGACAACAACGACGGCGTGACCGTGGTCAACTCCGGTGGAGACCGTGATCTCAACGGCACCGCCGTAGTGCTTGACAACGGAACCTACAAGGATCAGGTGCATGGCGGCTCCATCACCGTCAAGGACGGCAAAATCGTTTCAGGTCAGGCCAAGGGCGGCTCCGTGTCCGTGTTCTTCAACGGCGGCGGCCAGGTCGGCGATGTCGAGTACCTCAGCGCGGCCCCGGGCAGCACGACGTTCACCGGCAACAGCATTGACGTCAAGATCAGCATGAAGAACGTCACCAACGCGCAGTACTCGACCTCCGACGGCAAGTCGGGCTCCATTGAGGATGGCACCACAATCACCATCGGCGCTGGCGCTGAGATTGGCGATGTCATCACGTTGACGCTGACCGGCAAGGGCACTGGCACCACGCAGAAGGACTTCAACGTCAAGTACACCTACGAGAAGACTGAGCGTGCGGCGCAGAATCTGGCCAAGTACTATTCGACGAATCTGACTGGTCAGAAGAACAAGAAGACGATCACCGTTGATGGCAACGTCAATGATTGGGACTCCTCTATGATCATCGCCCAGGGCGCCGCGAATGACGATCCTCGTGTCTACCGCGAAAACTCGATGTATGAGGTCCCTATCGATCTCTACACGCTGTATGGCACTTGGGACGATACTAATCTCTACCTGATGTGGGAGATGACGAACGTTCAGGACTACGTCGATCCGGGTGACAATTACCCAATCGGCCGTCCGCTCTTCGGCGAGCTGAACTGCCCTGTGTGGATCGTTCTGGACACTGGCCGTTCCGACAACAAGATCGGCAAGAATCTCAACCTCACGACCGGCGGCACCATCTGGGCCTCCAACAACCAGTGGGAGCAGAGCATCAACAACCTCGTCGCCATCTCGTACAACGGCGCTAACGGCCCGTGGATGTACGGCGGCGATGAGAACGGTCTAAGCTCCGCGGCCATCTGGGGTCCAGGCGCAGATCCTAAGACCGGCACCCAGAAGACGAACATGAAGTTCAAGTATGGCAAGGGCATCCTGAGCAAGGAAGTCTGGGGCATCGACGGTGGCTGGGGAACAGCTCACAACCGTGTCCCTGGCGATATGAAGAATGACAACGCCAACTGGGTCGAGTTCAACAGCAAGGGCCACAACTCCGCTGCGGAGGATGTGAACTACGAGATGTCGATTCCTCTCGAGGAGCTCGGCATCACGGCTGATGATGTCGCGAAGACCGGTGTCGGCGTGCAGATCGTCGCGACAATGGGCCTGTCCGGCATGGACTCGCTGCCGTACGATCTTGCGGCGAACGACAACGCCGATCTTCCGGATACGACTTCCCAGGAGAACAACTCCTATGAGAAGTCCGACGATGATTCCTACTCCGCTCCGCTCGCCCGCATCGGCGCCGCCGGCGGCCCGGTCATCACGATTCCGGTCGATTCCGTCACCATCAATCAGGGTGATTCGATGTCAATCGACCTCGGCGTCTCCCGCACCGCTCAGCTGAGCGCGACCGTCGCGCCGTCGAACGCGTCGAGCAAGAAGGTCACGTGGACCTCCTCCGACGACAAGATCGCAACCGTCGACTCGAAGGGCAACGTCAAGGCGAACAAGGCCGGCACCGTGACGATCACGGCGAAGGCCGGCGACAAGACCGACACGATCACGATCACCGTGACCGGTGAACTCGTGATCCCGACGACGACGACCGTCTACTATCCGTCCTCCGGTTTCGGCGCGAACTCCACCTATCTGCACTACCGTGTGAACAAGGGCGGTGCCGCGGGTACGTGGACGACCGTTCCGGGCGTGAAGATGGAAGCGGCCTGCGACGGCTACGTCAAGTACACGATCGACAACCCCGATCAGGACGAGGTCGAGTTCGTGTTCAATAACGGCGCCGGCCAGTGGGACAACAACGGCGAGAAGAACTACAAGGGCACCGGCGAGTCGCTGCTCGTCAAGAGCGGCCAGCTCACCGTTGACAACCCTCCGTGCACGGTGACCGTTCCGGTGTCGTCGGTGTCGATTGCCGGTGGCGACTTCTCGCTGACCGAGGGTGCTTCGAAGCAGTTTTCGGCGACTGTTTCCCCGTCGAATGCGACGGATCGTGCGATCAGTTGGAAGTCGTCGGATGCGTCGGTCGCATCGGTGGACGCTTCGGGTAAGGTGACTGCGGTCAAGGCCGGTTCGGCGACGGTCACGGCGACGGCGGGTGGCAAGTCCGCGTCGGTCGAGGTGACGGTGACGAAGCAGCAGACCGTGGTTCCGGTTGAGTCGGTGTCGATTTCGGGTACCGGTGTGTCGGGTGGCAAGGCGACGATCAATGTCGGCGCTGGTCTGAGCCTCAACGCGACGGTCGCGCCGTCGAATGCGACCGATCGCACGGTGGCGTGGAAGTCGACGAATGCTGCGATTGCGTCGGTTGATGCGAATGGCAACGTGCGTGGTCTCAAGGCAGGTAGTGCGGGCATCACGGCGACGGCTGGCGGCAAGTCCGCCTCGATCACCGTCACTGTCAAGGATGGTGCTCCGGTTCCGGTGTTGCAGTCTATCGCGATTTCCGGTTCCGGAATTGCGGGGGGCGAGATGACGATGAAAGTTGGCGAGAACAGGAAGCTCACGGCGGTGCCAACGCCGTCGAATGCGTCGGTGGCTGGCGCTACTTGGTCGTCGTTGGATGATTCGGTTGCGACTGTTGATGGTAATGGTAAGGTGACGGCCAAGAGTGAGGGTCTGACGATGATCATGGTGGAGGTCGGTGGCCATTCCGATTCGGTGTTGCTGACGGTTTCCGGTAGGGTCGATCCTGTTGATTCTCGTTTTTCGGATGTGCCGAAGTCGCATCATTTCTATGCGGATATCGAGTGGCTGGCGTCGTCTGGCGTGACGACCGGTTTCGGTGACGGCACGTTCCGTCCTTCGGAGGATACGTCGCGTGCGCAGACGGTGGTGTTCCTGCATCGTCTGGCTGTGCAGCGGGGTGACAAGGAGGCCGCGAATTATTCGCCGTCGGCTGCTGATTATGCGAGGTTCCCGGATGTGGATCGTGATTCGTTCGGTGCGAGGCAGATCCTGTGGGCGGCGTCGAAGGGCATCACGACGGGTCGTGCGGATGGCTCGTTCGGTGGTGATGCGGCGGTGACGCGTGATCAGATGGTGACGTTCCTGTGCCGTTTCGCGGCTGTTGAGGGTGATGCGGGCGCGAAGTCGTTCGCGCCGTCGGCTGCTGATTATGCGAGGTTCTCGGATGTCAATCGTGGCACGTTCGCGGCTCGTGAGATTCTGTGGGGTGCGAGTGTTGGCATCGTGAACGGCAAGGACGGCAAGTTCTCGGGTGGCGATTCGGCGCTGCGCGAGCAGATGGCAGCGTTCCTGCACCGTCTCGACACCCACCTCGGCTGATGGCCATGACGGTTATAGTCATATATGACCGTGTGAAGAGGGCTCGCTCCGTAGCGTGCCCTTTTCACGTATAATGATGCTGGTTTTCGGAGGCGCCTACGAACGTTTTGTACAATATGGCGTCATTCATGCAATGATGGGCACACGGCGATGTCATGATGCCATGAGGAGGGTGCGGGGATGAACGCACTGAGGAAAACGATGCTGGATCTGCGTGTCGGCATGCGCTATAGCGCCGTCAATCTCGCACGCCTTGCGTTGCAAAGCGTGGTTTCCATGGACAATCACACACTTGGACGTCTTAATCATGCGCGTGTACTTCTGATGGAGAACTGGTTTGCGCACGAGTTCGCCGGCGCCCTCAGTACATGGAAGGACATGCCGGAGAGCGCGCAACCGTTCGTTGACGTACACGAGGCACCCATCTGGATGATGTGGCTACAGGGCGCAAACGAACTGCCCCGGACTGCGGAACCATTCGTTGGCTCCATCAGAAAACAAAATCCGGACATGGACATCCGCATCGTGGACCTCGAGCAAATCCAAACACTCGTGGACATCCCACCGATTATTGAACAGCGTTACCGTGAAGGCGCGCTTACTGGCGCGCACCTTTCCGATTATCTGCGTTTCCTGCTGCTTGAACGTTACGGAGGCGTGTGGATGGACCTCTCGCTTTATGAGACTGCCCCCATCCCGATTGACCGCGTGCTTGGCGTGCCATTTTGGTCAGTCAAAGGACTTGAGCCGTACCCGTACGCGGCCGCCATTCCGGACGGTCTTGATTGGCAGGTGTACATGATGGCTGCGCAGCCGCATGCGCTGTTCAACCGCGTCATGCTCGCCCTCACCGAAGAGTATTGGACGCGGTTCGACACGCGCGTCGACTACTTCCTCACATATTATCTCTCGAGACTTGCCCGTACGGTCCCCGCGGTGCGTGATTCCTACACGCGCGTGTCGGCGAACAACGTGATGTGCGAACAGCCGATGGTGTGGGTCCTCGGGCAGTCTTCCCTGGATGGGCGCACGCTTGTGAACCGGTGCCGTGAGTCCGGCACATGGATCTATAAGACGAATTTGCATGAATCCGAACACGATTTGGACCGATTCCTCGCGGTTATGGAACAACTGAAATAGTCCGGCAAGGGCTCAGTTTATAGTGATGGATGAGGAAAGGGAAAGAATGGGAGCGTCAATGCGGCATGCATATCTGATCATCGCGCACGACCGGCCTGAGGAACTGCAGAGGCTGATTCGTGCACTTGACTATCCGGATAACGCCATTTATATGCATGTCGATGCTAAATCCACGATGGACGTGCGTCCACTTGCCCACCTGACCGAACACAGTCCGGTCACGCTTATCGACCGTAAGGCGATTGCCTGGGGCGGCGGCAGCATTGTGGATGCCGAGTTGCGTCTGTTCGAGGCAGCTTACAAGGACGGCGGCTTCCGCTATTATCATCTGCTGTCCGGAGTGGATTATCCCGTGAAGTCCCAACAGTACATCCACGACTACTTTGAACACCATAACGGTGAGAACTTCATCCAGATCGAGCCCGAGCTCGACCGTTTCCGCATGAAGTTCGACCAGTACCATTTCCTTCAGGAGAAGTTCGTAGGCAAGAAGCGCAATCTGTGGAAATACATTGATTTCGCCTCCTGTTATGCGCAGCGACTTGTCGGTGTGCGGCGGTTCAAGGGACACGAGATGAAGCGTGCCATCCAGTGGGTGAGTATCACCGACGAGGCGGTGGCGGAACTTGTGCGCAGGAAAGACGAAATTACGAAACGCTATCGATGGACCTACTGCTGCGATGAGATATTCCTGGTAAGTGAACTCATCGGCACGCCGCTTGAGAAGACGATCACTGGAACAACCAATCTGCGTTATATCGAATGGGAATGGGTCTCAGCACAGGATTCTTCACCGCGCGTGCTTACGACGGCGGATATCAGGCATCTCGAGCCGCCGGACATCCTTTTCGCACGGAAGTTCAATCTTCCTCAGTCTGTGGAACTGTATCAGACTATCGACGACGCCATCGCCAGCAATGCGGAGGGACTGCTGAATCATAAGGAGGTGGCCGCATGAGCCGCATTCTTCTGCTCAATCAGGGGCATACGGACAATATCGGCGATCAGGCCATTGACGCCGTGCTCAGCACGTTCTTGCGCTCTCGCGGATTCGACGTGACGAGCGCGCCCTATGAGGAATACGTGGAGGGACGCATCCAGCTCGCGTTTGACGGCAGGGAGATCCTTCCGCGTGCGGCCCGCCATATGCCCGCGCTCATGGACCATTGGCATAGGAATCGCATTCGTGCACTGCTCGAGCGCATGGAGGATGCCGAGTACATCGATGCTGCCGTCATCGGCGGAGGCGAACTGCTGGCCGCGAGCCATCGTGGCTTCGCCTCGGCGTTCCCCATCTGGTGCGAGGAGCTCGCCAAACGCGGCATTCCGGTCTTCGTTACCGGTGTGAGCGGCGATTTCCGGCCCGGCAGAAGCGCCAAACGATTCGCACAGGCGCTGCGTACCTGCGCATATATCTCGGTGCGAGATCTGCCGACCGAACGTATGATGCATGACGACTACGGCGTGGACGCCGTCTGTCATCCGGACGTCGTGTTCAGTTACACCCGCATCTTTCCGGACACGGTGCACCAACTGCCGCACGACGCAAGCCTGTGCATACCGGTGCATCTGAACGCTGCCGGCTATAACACGCTCCATCTGGCCGATGAGAATGCCTACATGGACTATATGGCGACTGAGCTGCGGTCGGAGAAGGCCGCTGACACGCCGGTGATTGTGACCTCCACGGTGAGTTCCGAGGACTATCCGGAGCAGGTGGCGCAGGAGTTCGTGGCGCGCGGTCTCGACGCACAAGCACGCACCGGTCTGGAGTTGCCGGCGTTCATTGACCTGCTCAACCGCACCGGCTTCCTGCTGTCTGGCCGTATGCATGCATGCATCCTCGGTCTGCAGTATGGCTGTGATGTGCATCCGATTCCATACCGCGCCAAGCTCGCCGCGTTCGCCAGTGAATACGGCGGAGTGAGCAACCTTGACCGTGTCTCGGACGCCTCCTATACGGGTCTCGAAGAGCTCGCCGTACGACTGGAGGCGCTATGAGCGACACCATCGACCTGACCATCATCATTCCCGTCTACCGCACGCCCGTGGAGCGTCTGCGCGCTGCCCTGACGAGCACGACCGCGCTCACGATGCCGCACGAGTGCATCGTTGTGTTCGATGGTGAGCCGGAGTCAGGGCTCATCGACGTCGTCGATGAATTTTCCGATGATTGCGCGCACGCAGTGCAAATCGAGCACGGCGGCGTTTCGGCGGCGCGCAATGCCGGTATCGACGAGGCCAATGGCCGTTGGATCTGCTTCCTTGATTCCGATGACCGTCTCATGGGTGATGGCGTCGCGCAGCTCATGCGGTTCGCCGATTCCCATGACTGTCAGATCGCGCAGGGGAGCTACTACAAGGAATCGAACGGACGACTTGAGCATTGCTCGTTTGCCAATTCTGAGGCAATCTACACCGGTGATGAGGGCCATACGGAGTTCATGGCCGCCACGCTCGAAGTGGACCGCGGCGTGGCCATGGCATGGTCCAAGCTCTACAATCGCGAATTCCTCGTGGATTCGGGCGTGCGGTTCAACACCGATCTTTCGGTAGACGAGGACACACTGTTCGTGTTCGACGCCGTGTCCCGTGCGCAGGTAATCGGTTTTGTGCCGGTGGACGTATATGTGTACCAGCGTCATGAGGGCTCACAGGTCATGAAGTTTCATGAGGACTATGCCGACCTCGTTGAGCGCGCTCTCAATACGATACGGGAGGAGGTGACGCGTGTCGGCGAGCAGCGCGTTATGGATGCTTATCTCCAGCATGTGGTGTTCTACACGCTGTTGCTCATGCTCCACTATGTGTTTAACGAGTCGAACGGCTGGTCTGACGGGGCACGTCGGAAGGCGTTTAATCAGGTGCTGGATGAACCAGCCCATGCGTATGCGATTCGTCATGCAAGCACCAAGTCATTCGGCTTTGGCAAGCGTATGTCCGTCATGGCTTTGCGGCACCGCTCTTATGCTGTGATGAAGTGCATCTGTTCGGTGAGGCATAAGCAGCTCGGTTGATTTCCGAAACCGGTTCCGCGGAGGAGCTACCAGACCTTCCAAGCCATTTGGTAAGGCATCACGTCATTGCTGTTCATGACGAAGATTGTGACGATGGTGAGCACCAGATAGTACAGATAGATCGCATAGTTGAGCAGCGGCTTCATTTCACGGTTCTCATCCTGAATGAGCCTGCACAGGTACACGTAGTACAGCGGTGCAAAGAATTCAGTAAGTCGCGTGAGAATCATGACACCGGCGAAGCAGATGGACATGGCCGCAAACGTAATGGTGCCGGTGAGCATGAAGCTGCGCTGAGAATAGCGTTCATTGTTCGTATCCGCAGCCAGTTCGCTGTTCGGCAACAGTGTGCGCGACTTGGACAAGCCGTAGAACAGCAGCATGTTCGGCACGATGGCTTTGAGCAAAGCTATGGTGTTACGAGATTCATTGGTGTCGACGTTCGCATAGCCGCTCCACGATGGAACGATTCTCGCAATGGTGCTGATGATCGAGTCCATGCCAAAGATGAGGACGGTAAAGCTCACGATGTACATGATTAGAATCGTCATATTCCGGCTACGGCGCAGGAAGAACCTGAGAGGGAATAGCAGCAGCACGATGAGAATGGATCTATGGAAGGACACCCCGAGTGCGAGCAGCAGTACGGCCCAGATTGAATGGTGTCGTTTCCAGAGCACGTAGGCCACTAGGCAACATGAGAGCGCCATGTACTGTCGCATGAGGTTGAGCGATGAGAAGAAGGTGCCTCCGCATACGAACAGGAACATGAAGAAACCCCAGGAGTACTGCGCGACTACCTGGGAAACGAATATGTATAAGGCGATGCCGAGCAGGATTCCGCTGATGATGAAGATGGCGCGTGCACCCCAGCCGACGGCATCCACGGCCTTATTGAGAAGGCGGTAGCCAATTTCCTCATAGTCGCGTTCGATGTACGGCGAATTGATGTAGTCATAGACTTCAAGATAATGTTCGTAATCGGCGCCAACCTCGTATCTGAAGCCGGTGAGCACGGCTATGCTGAGGCAGCATAGGGCCAGCAGCGTCTTTCGGGCGAGCTGTCCGGATTTGATGCGACAGATGAAATCAGTAAATATGCAGAGCGCAATGAGGATGATGTAGGCGGTCATCGGTTATCGGCTCCGTTTCGCATGGAAGGTCTGCCAGAGGGCGCAGGTGCAGGTGCAATGAGGCAGCGGCCGTCGCCCCTCTTTCCGTTGATTCTGCCCACGAAGGCGATTATATCGGAAACGGTAGAACGAGGGGATATGGATTCTCTTGCCCATTGGGAGTGGAATCAGGCCGCATGAGACGCGCGTGACGGCTCCAGCGCTTGGGCAATGTCTGCAAAGGCGTAGCCCATCTGATCGTGGGCATTCTGGAACATTTTGAATTCCCTGCGATACGGATCCTTGATGTCCTGCGAGGCAGGGAGCATCGGGCGCACCATCGAAGCGTTGGCAATGATTGAATCGAGCCGGTCCTCGATTGTGTCTCCGCAGATGAGGCCGTTTTCAGCGCAGTATCTGCACAGATTGGCGAAGTCGCTCACCGTGTACGTGCGGGAACGGGCGCGTGGGGCGAGCGTGACGATGTTGCCGCGCTGCGCCTCGGTGAAGCACAGGATGAGATCGGAGGAAAGCGCGAGCTGGGGCGTGATCCGCTTTGAACGGAAGCTGCTCGCGTCAATACCGTCAAGTTTCAGGAGTTTGTTGCTGGACGGGTCAATCTGGTGGTCGATGAGGCCGTTGACACCTGCGCTGTCTGTCTCGACGGCATCGCTGTGGAAGAACAGTGGGAACATGAGCTCGCCCATTGGTGAACGGCAGATATTGCCGGTGCATACGAACAGTACCTTCATCGGGCCATCCTTTCGACTCAATGCGCTCGCAGGTTTCCTTCCGGGCAGGAACCAACCGTTCATTCTAAAGGGAGCGGCATACCAATGGTTAAACCAGCGTCTCTTTATACCTATAGAATGACGATGGCTTGCGGGACATGGAGATGGCGGACACCGTGAAGTTGATGGGAGAACGAGGTATGGCCACTGGAATGAAGATAACATTTGTGATTCTCCACTATCTGAACTTCGAGGAGACGAAAGCCTGCGTTGATTCGATTGAGGCGTTGCCTACCTATGGTGCCGATGTGACCATAGTGATCGTGGACAACGGTTCAGGCAACGGCTCCTATGAGCGATTTTTGGATCTGCCCGAGAAGCCGCATGTGCATTTTCTCCATAACGAACGCAATCTCGGCTTCGCGAACGGCATGAACACGGGCTACCGGTATGCGCGTGAGGAACTCGGTGCCTCTGCCATTGCGCTTATGAACAACGACCTCGTGGTGAAACAGCGGGACTTCATCGAACAACTCGAGATGGTTGCGAAGCGAGGATATGACGTCATTGGTCCGGACATCGTCACCATGAAGACCCATACCCATACCAATCCGCAGGTACCGGAGCCAAACTACCGCAAGAGTTATCTCAAGTATGCGGCGATTCGTGCCGCGTATGCGGTGATGCCGGGAATCTATGAGCGTGTACGCGGTGCCTCCACCACTGCAGGGGATGCACGATGGGATGCGAGTGCTGAACTCTCGAAGCATGAGCATGAGCAGGTACAGCTCCACGGGGCTTGCCTCATCTTTGCCAACCGCTTCGTTCGGGAGGAAACCGAAGCGCTTGATGGCAGAACATTCCTTTACCATGAGGAGGATCTGCTATTCCAGTACTGCATGCGCAAGCAGTACCGGATTCTCTATACGCCGAAGCTGAAGGTGACCCATGCCGGTGGTGTGAGCACGGGGACTGCTGCGGGGAATGAACGCGCCAAGAAACGTGCGATACTCAGACATCATATGCATTCGCTCAGGTATGTGCTGGAAGCGGAGAAGAAGTACGGCAGATACTATCCGAAATGCTGAAGTACTCGCGGTGCGGCAGAGGGGAATCAGAAGCTGCCGGTGTAGCGCTTCTTGAAGAACTTCGCTTTGAGGAAGCTTGTCCCCTTCTTCCACCAATTGATGGATTCGGTGTGGACGGTGGGCAATTCACCGAAGTCGATGTTGTTGTGGTCGATCCACACATTGAGCAGCATCTCGCTGATGCGTCCCGGATAACGTGCGTGGAACGCCTCATACTGGTCCGGCGGCAGTCGGCGTGTAATTTCGGCGAGAATGGGGAAGACCCACGCGCAATAGGCGTCGAAGTGCTCGCGATCCATAATCATCATGTTGAAGAAGCGTGAGCTGCGCCGCTTCATGAGCTTCTTCCATTCAGACATATATTGAGGAGTCATATGGGCGAGCACCGTTTCAGCCACGTCGATTTGCTCGGCATACATGGTGTGCACGTAGTGTGAGTGAATGGTCTCGATCACGTAGTAGCGCTTCGTTGGCATGATGACTGAATGCTTAGCGAGCGTCTGTGCAAGCTCGTCGTCGTTGATTACGCGGGCGAGCGGGTCGCTGCTGCGGCCGCGTCCTTTGAAGAAGTTTCTGGTGGCGAACAGCCGGCGGTAGTGGACGAGTCCCTTGTAGTCGCTGTCGTTGTTCTTCCACAGCCAATACAGTGCCGTGAGCTCGCAGTAATACGGGTTGAGTTCGGAGATGTTGTCTCCGGTATCATCCTGCTGGATGTCGGTGAGTACGTCCGGATGGAGGGCGGCGCCTACATGAATGGGAAGGTATGCGCGGCCATGAGGAATCGGAGCCGGTTTATGCATGGCGATGCCTATGGTAATGCCCTTTTCGGGTACTTCCTCTGCCTTTCCCACAATACTTGAAGATACCGGAGGAGAGAGACGAAAACCGGGCTTGAAATCACGAAGACAGCGTTTGCAGGAGATATCGGTACAATGAGGTGACTCATTGCGAGGAGGGTGCCCGGACTACTGCCCGAGACACTCATTGAAAGATGGAACGGCAATGACGGAAGGCGAGATTCTGACGATGCGCAATCGGCTTACGGCACGCATGAAGCATGTACGGTGGTGGGAGTGGCTCATCATCGCGATTGTGGCGTGCCTGGCCGCCATCGCCGGCGTGTACGCAGTGCAGGCGGTGCAGATCCGCAATCATGAGAACACGGCCGTTGACGCCGTGAAACACGCAATATCCGAAGGTGAGCTCACCGATATGGACTCAACCGTCGAACAGATGCAGGAGGAGACCGCCGCGGCGCGCGACATCGCACACAATGGATGGTGGAATGCGGCGGCCGGACTGCCCGGAGTCGGCCACGATGTGCAGGTGATGCAGCGGATGACCGGAGTGATCGCCGATCTTGCGGAACAGACTTTGCCCCGGTATGCAAACCTTGTCAGTCAACTCGATTTCAGGACGTTGTTCCATGACGGACGAATCGACGCTGAGGCGCTTGTGGAGCTCGAGCCTGCGCTTGCCGAAGCGAACAAGTCGCTCAACGAGAAAATCGCGGAATACGACGCCATCGAACGAGCGCACATGGGCGTCGTTGCTGGCGCATACGACAGCGGCAGGAACATGCTGGCCGCAGCGAAGAAGGCCACGACGACGGCCGCGGACACCGTGCTGCCGAACATCAGGACATGGCTTGGATATGACAAGGTCCAGACGTACGCCGTGCTCGCCATGACCACGGCGGAGATGCGCGGCAGCGGGGGTCTGGTCGGGTCGATCGGCACCGTCACGTTCGACCATGGGAAGATCACCATCGGCGATTTCATGTCCAACGTGGAGTTGCTCGACTACAAGGCCACGAACGTGAACAAGGACGAGTATGCGCTCTACCAGCTTGACGGGCCGATCCATCTGCGGTACGACGTGCGCGACGTGACGAACGCGCCGTCCACCAAGCGCGTGGCGGAGCTGTTCCGGAACATCTGGAACCAGTCGCCTCTTGGCGACGGCGTGACGCTTAACGGCGTCGTGCTCGCCGACCCGGTGTTCGTGCAATCGCTCGTCAAAGCGCTGGGCGATGTGAAACTTCAGGACGGGAAGGTGCTCACCGGCGACAACACCGCGGAATACCTGCTCAACACCGTGTACAAGGATCACGCCTCCGACGACACCGACGGCGTGTTCTCCACAGTGGCCAGGGACTGCGTGAGCAGGATGATGAAAGGCGCGAGTCCGCGTGCATTCGCCTCATTCGTCAAGGATCTGCCCGCACTCACCAGATACCGGCACCTCAACGCCTACTCGTTCAACAAGTCGCTCGAGACCGTGCTCACCGAGCTCGGACTGACGGCCAACGTGCCCCGCGATGCCGCAAGGCCGCAGGTGGGCATCTATCTCACCGAGAAGAACCCTTCCAAGGTCGGGTGGTATATCAAACGTTCCACGACGGTGAAGCAGACGAACTGCGAATCGTCGGGACCGGCCACATACCATGTGGAGTACACGCTCACGAACACATTCGCCAAAGAGGAGCTGAAGGGACTGTCCAGCTATGTGACCGGTGATTGGGGCGCATATCCGGACCGTGGGGGTTCAGGCATGGAGACCATCGTCTTCTATCCGCCCGCCGGTGGCCAGCTCAAGGACTTCAGCGTGACCGGCGGCGGATCGGCGCCGACGACCGGCGCGCTCGAATGGGCTGAGGTGTTCCGCACATACGTGCAGCTGCGACCCGGGCAGACGGTCACATACTCGTTCGATGTGGTGGTGTCCGAAGACGCCACCCAGAAGCTCGAAGTGGATGAGACGCCGACCGGGCGGCAGACCGCGAACGTGCGGTACACGTATCTGTGTCCGGTCGGATGAGCTGAATCAGCCGCGGTCCTTGTGCAGCATGCTCATCATGAACGATTCCCTGAACAGGATGAGCAGTGCGCCGTATACGAGTGCGAATACGGCGGCGGCCGCGATAATCGAGAAGAACGGATTGGATTCGCGGATAAACCAGAACATGACTGCGGTGGCCGCGCTCGCGATGATCCAGGCGATGAGGATACGGCCATAGTCGGTGTGCTTGCGTACCTGTCTCAGATAGTCGCGCAGCATGTAGGCGCGCATCGCGTAGACAATCAGTTCGGTGAGGAGCAGGCCGAGCGCTGCGCCACAGATGCCCAGAAGGGGAATGAACGCGCATTCAAGCACGATGGCCAGCACAAGACCGGTGACGTTGGTGATGGTGAGGGCCTTCTCATGATCGGCGGCGATCATGTACTGGGAGAGCATCGAGCTGATCGATGTGATGAGCACAATGGGTGCGCTGACCCTTAGGGCGCTTGCGGCCCCAAGATAGTCATCGCCACCGAGGAGACGGATGATCGGTTCCGCGCAGATGACGAGGGCGGTGATGATGGCCAGTCCGAGGATGAGCAGGAAGTTGAGGTTCTTGGCCACGAGCGCCGTGGTCTTGTCCCTGTTGCCGCCGTTGGATTCGTAATAGGACATGCGGGGGAGCATGACGGAGGTGACGCCGGATCCGGCGCTGGTGCACAGGTTGCGGATCTTGAATACGAGCTGGTAGAGGCCCATCGCGAAGTTGGATGAGAAGAAGCCGAGCAGCAGCATGTCGATCTGCGAGTACATTCCGGACGTGATACTGGAGATGCTGAACGCAAGCATTCCCCTGAAATGGCGCCGGAGATTCATCTTGTACCTGCGGGAGAACGTGACGAACGAGCGGATGCGCAGCATGTTGAGCACGTTCGAGCCAGCCGATCCGATGATATTGATGACGGCGTAGGCCAGATAGTCGCCGGTCTGCCGCACGAAGATGAACATGAGCACCAGCGCGAGAAGTTTGAAAGCGATGTTGCGAACGGTGATGTACTCATACTGCTCGATGGAGCGGTAGAACCATTCGGCGCCGAAATTGTAGAGCCAGAGCATCACACTGGCGATGAACATCAAGGGGAGCTGCTCACGTGTGCGTGGTATGCACAGTATGAAGCCGATGTACGCCAGGTAGACGATGAAGGTGCTGCACAGCAGGATAAGGAGCAGCTCCTGCACCACCGTGCTGAGCTTCTCCTTATCGTCGCGCACCTTGGCGCATTCGCGCGTGCCGTACATATTGAAGCCGAGCTGCGAGACCAGCGTGAAGTAGCCCACGAAGGTGAAGGCCCAGGAGACGATGCCGTTGTTTGCCGGGCCCAGCACCCGGGACACGTAAGGGACGGTGATGAGCGGGAAGATGAATCCGGAGGCCGTCAGGATGACGTTCATGACGACGTTGAACTTGACCGACCGTATGACCGGTTTGCGCGTCTGCTTGGACATGGGAGCTCCCGCTTATACCTGATTATGCCGTGCCGCGTGGGATGCGCACTGTGCGTGTATCCGTTTACCTGTAGCCAGTGTAGTCGGCGATCAGACGGGGAATAGGGGGCGACTGCGCAGGAACGTTCGCGGCGTACTTGCGCAGAGTCTGACGTTTGGAACAGGACATGGAGGGGTCACAGTGTCCTCCATCGTAGCCAAATGATCATGGGTGGCGAAGGTGAGGGGAGGATGCTACTTTCGTTATCGAGAGACCGACGAATAGTGTCGGGGTGCGATGTATTGCATAGTGCATGGGAGAGGAACGCAAAAATGACAACGCATGGGAAGCTGCAGCCCACGAAGATACGCAACTCCAACGTGGAAGTGGTGCGGCTCATTGCGATGGTGATGATTGTGCTGAATCATGCGCCGTGGAACGCATTGCATTATGTGGATGTCGATGCCGGGTATGTGCAACGTCTTGGACCGACGCTGTTTGTTTCGTTCCTCAGTAATTGGGGAGGCGTAGGAGACTGCCTGTTTTTTGTGATCAGCGCCTGGTTCCTATGCGATGAACGGCAAAGCTACAGGAAGAACCTCTCGAGGTGTTGGCATCTTGAGAAGCAGCTGTGGTTCTGGTCGGTTGTGCTTTTCGCCGGATGTCTGACTATTTGGCATATGCGCGGAACGACGCCAGAGGGTAAACCACTTGCTGCGCTGGGTCTGAAAACCATCTTCCCGTTTGCGGCGAACATGTGGTGGTATCCAACCTCGTACATGCTCTTCCTTCTGGTCTGTCCTTTGTTGACTCGCGGTCTGCGCGCGTTACCGCGTGCACGGCACGCCGCGCTATGTGTAGGATTGCTACTCATGTTTGGCTGGACACCTGCGAGCATATTCCCGCTGAACATGATTTACTCAATAGTGTTGTTCGTCTATCTGTATATTCTGATGTGCTATGTGAAGTGGCATATGCCTGACTTTGTCGCCAATAAAGGAATCGGGTATCGTCTGCTTATTTTCGGTTTGATTCTCGGACTGGGAAGCCAGTTGATTGTTCAGTGCATCATGCCCAATCGAGCCATATGGACTGTATGGATGAACTCGCCTCGATGCATTTCGTCGATATGCGTTGCGCTGGGCATTGTTGTTCTGGCGACGACTGCACGACCGCGTCACAGTCGATCGGTGAACTATGTGGCGGCTTCGACGCTCGCGGTCTATCTGGTGTGCACGCATCCGTGCGCGGCGTTGGTGCTTGTGCCGCTGGTGGCCACTGAGCCTTCGGGCTTTGTCGGCGTCACGAAGCTAGTGGGATTGGCGTTGCTTGTCTATCTGGTGGCGCTGATGCTCGATATGCTGAGACATTGGATGTTCGGTTGGTCGATAGACCGTAATGTGCAGCCGCAGAATGCATGGATCGCCGCTACGGCGGAAAAGCTGCTCGATCGGGGTGTCAGTCTTCTCGATAGGCTGGGTGTTGTTTCCTCGCAAAGTGATGTGTCTTCCGCTGCCAGATAAGAGAATCAGTGGGGTGCATCCGGAATAACGGATGCACCCCACCGATTTGTTCGCCGAAGCATCGCAGCTTGGCAAAGAGAGAGGGCGCAGAACCTAATAGCAGATAGGGACTGGCGTTTCGATGGTTCCCTTATCGTTAATCTGTTTGGCTGGCACCCCTCCCCACGTCGTGTCAGGTTCATCAATGCTCTTGATCACGAGGGCATTGGCTCCGATGCGAACATGATCGGCTACACTTACTCCGCCGAGTACCTTGGAGTCAATCATAAGTTCGACATGATTGCCGATGACAGGATGCTCGTCATGGGCCTGCGCAATCACCACTCCAGACGTGATGCTGCAGTAGTCGCCTACGCGTGCGTTCGGATTGGTGATGATCCGTTCGCCGTGCCATATGGTAAGACCCTTGCCGAAGACGTTGAGGCAGATTTCCGTGCAGAAAGAATCCTGTACACGTTTGCAGCGAGACCACCAGTAGAGGTAAAGCAGTTTATGGATAATTGATTTATTACGATTGTTGTAATGATATTCGCTCTTTCGAAGGAAGATTTTCATTCGAATCTGCTTGCGCCTATGACGTTTGAAAGGCGATTTAGGTGCAGGTTGGACAGAGAGATCAGCGGCGATGTATTCTTTCAAATCCTGCTTTGTGACGATCATGCAGAGACTTCCTTTCGGTGAGTGTCAAATTTGCAGTATTTTGAGAAGAACAAATACTGGAACACGGGGAAGGCGGCCATCTCGTGACGCACCCATGATCCGAAGTCAGGCTCAAAGAAGAACGATGTGAGTAGGAAAGCCAGATAGATCGCATAGGAGAGGATGCAACTACTGTTGGTGATGGTACGATTGAGGATTCCTTTTGAGTACCATACCAAATAGATGGTGGCGAATAGCTGGAACGCGACAAAGGGTATGTAGGTGACGCCTTTGAAAACGAGCTCCAGGGGCAGGAGCATGCGTATCGCGTTGATGGGATAATTTACGAGCGCAATCGGCAACGACTCTCCCGGAATCAGATTAGATATCAGCGTCGCGGCGTCAGCTGCACCTTCACGGCCTTCATTGACGCCGGCACGCACGTTGGCGACATCATCGTACTGTTCGGGGAACAAGACGGAGGCGGCGATGAGGAACATGTATACGACGAGCAGAATGTACAGGTAGTATGAAATCGGTTTGATCCTGGTCGTGGATTCCTGAATATGGAAGGTGAGAATCGAAATGGCGATGAAGAAGACAGCGACCAGAACGAAGTACGATCTGAAGTAGACACTTTCAATATAGAAGAGTATTGATATGCATACTATTCGAATGGTTTTTGAAGCTTTCATTTTTGCAAAAATGAAAGCAAGAAGGAAGAAGCAGAACTGAATGGAATCCTTGCCTATGTTGAAGACATATATATTGAGTAGGACAATACAGCATAGCCAAAATAACTCTTGGTAAAAGTCGAGATTGGTATTTATGAAGATGAATACAGATACAAAGGAGGTAAGGATTATGCCGAGGATAAGGCTCCACTCTGTCATCGTACGCAAATTTAACACATTGAGAAATGTGAAAATGTTGGCGGTGGTTTCATATGATCCGGTCCATGAAGGAATTAGGCCGTCTTTGTTTACCATTGAGACAATTCGTGTATTGTCGTAAAAATACTTTCCCGGAAGGTTCAGGACAAGTATCTTTGCCACAATCATCGCAACAAAGGTGAAAATCAGGAGTGTGGTTTTCCGTCTTTGGGTGTTCACAGTAAGCTCCAATGCCTTACTTGATGATCGTGCGGAGAAGTTCAATCCATTGATCCCGAATGCTGTCGGGGGAGAACTTGCTGTTTCCTAAAGAGCTGTTCGCTGAAAACTCCTTGCGCAGCGAAGGGGAGTCGATGAGCTTGTCGATGTGCTCGATCATCGAGGCCGTATCAAAACAAGGGATGACGAAGCCGTTGACGCCGTTCTCGATAATCTCGCGGGGGCCGGTTTCGCAGTCGAAGCTGACCAGCGGCAGCTGGGCGGCCTTCGCCTCCAGAAGCACCATTGGCAGTCCCTCGAATCGTGAGGTCATTACGAAGAAGGCCGCTTTTTCGAAATACGTGTTGAGATGGCTGGTTCGTCCAGGGAACTTCAACTGCGCGTCAAGACCTTTGGCGTGCGTAAGTTCCGTAATCTTGTCATGGTCCTCTCCCTCACCCAGAACGAGCCACGTCCAGTCGGGATGTTGCGGCAGCACAGCTGCGGCGACATCGACAAGCATGTCGAATCCCTTCTGGTAGGTCAGCCGTCCTGCGCTCACAATGGTCTTGGAACCCGAGTCGTAAACGGTGGGCTCATGTATGCTCATCGGGTTGGGGATGGTGAGAATTCTGGCGCGCCGCACCTTCAGGTTCTCTTCGTACAGCTGTCGGTCTTGATCGGTCAGCGTTACGATGGCGGAGGAGAACATGCCTGCCAGCTGGCGTGACAGTTTGCGATATGGCACGTCAGGATTCTGATGGAAGTTGAAATGTTCCCAGGACACGAACTTCACACGAGTAAGCAGTTTCACTGGAACAGAATACAGATCCAGAATGCCGTCAACGTCAATGAGAACATCGATTTTGTATCGACGAACAAGTCGCGCCAATCTTGTGCATACGGTGGGGAACCGATAGATGCCGGACTTTGGTGTCTCGTTGATTTTCGTTGTTTGCACTCGGCTGTTCAGTGGAAACTTGATGTTTCCGCCGCATTCATTCAACGATATTATGACGATATTGTAATCACCGGTCTCCTGCAGCATATTGCTGATCATGCAGGTGACGCGTTCCGTTCCGCCGCTCGAGGTGATGTCATTGATGAAGAAAGCTACATTGGTCTTAGCCATTGATGCACCGCCTGTGGAGATAGAAGTGCTGCAGTTGCGCCGCTTCATGCGTGATGTCATAGTGATGCCGCTTGAGCATGTCGTTCGGAACATGCCGGGATTCGGTAGGGTGATCAAGAATCCGTGTCGCCCAGAAATCTGCGCCCTTCTGCAGCGGGAGGAAATCCACCTGTCCGGAAACGTCGGCGGAACGGGTGATGGTGTCGGACGCGAATGAAGGAAGTCCTGAAGTCTGCGCCTCGATGAGGGACACCGGCAGTCCCTCGAATAGCGAGGGAAGCAGGAATGCATCCATCGCCTGCAGATAGTCGGGAACGTTGGGGACGGAACCCGTGAAGATCACATCGTCGGCGAGGCCTTTTTCGGCAGCATGCTTTTGCAGACTCTGCTTGAGGTCTCCTTCGCCGAGGATGAGAAGTTTGGAGTTGGTAAGGCGTTTTTTGACGGCAGCAAAAATGTCGATGAGAAATGCTTGATTCTTCTGCTCGACAAGCCTGCCGATATTGCCGAGCACGAATGCGTCCTTAAGATTCAACTGCTGACGCATGCTCTCGCGTACGGTTTCGGAAAACGAATATCGGGCAGCGTCAATGGCGTTATGAATGATGGTGACTTTGTTATGGTCTACAGCATCCTGACCATACAGCCATAAAGCTGCTTCCTTGGAGCATGCGAACTTATGGGTCGGATATGACGGAAGGCGCAAGCGGAAGTAATCGCGGAATACCGTTTTCGCATTGAAGCCACGGTAGGCGTTGTGAGCGTGCGCAATGCGTACCGGTATGCCTTCCTCCTTGGCGATACGCAACGGGAAGTAGCTGCGCTCCTCCAGATGGGAATGGATGATCCGGAATTCTGGATGCTCATGCAGGAATGCGCGGAAGTCCCGCTTATACTTGCCGAACTGACCCGGATACATAGGCCCCATGCGGTAGATACGACCACCCAAGGATTGGATTTCGTCTTCATATGCTCCGATTTGCTCACGATTCACGAGGAAATCGAATTGCACCTTACTGCGATCCATATGGCGGTAGTAATTCATGATCATCGTTTCCGCACCGCCGCGATCCAAGCTGGTGATGAGGTTAAGGACACGTTCCATACGAAGGATTCCTTTCAGTTGGTGAGCGCGAGATCAGGACATGATTTGCTGGTACCACTGTTGCATGTCGCGAGCGCTGTCTCGTATTTCGTATCCCGCTTCCTTCAATACGGTCGTATGGTCGATGCCGGCACGTTTGCCTGTCTTGTTGAAGGTATCGGCAAGCGTTCTCGCCCATACTTCGGGAGATGACTTGAGGGCCACGGTGGTGATCAACTGCTTGTTGACGAAAGCCTCTTTGGTGACATGGTCGGAGGCGACAATCGGCAGTCCGGCGGCCTGCGCTTCGATGATGGTCAACGGCAATCCTTCATATAGTGAAGGGAACAGCAGGGCGTCGAAGGCACTGTACCAGGAATTTGCGTCATGACGCAGTCCCATGAAGCGCACGTGATGTTCAAGACCTAGTCTCGCGACTTTTTCCTTGACAGCATCCATCGTGTCGCCGATACCAAGAAACACCAATACCGCATCGGGAATGATTTGCAGTAAACGCTGTAAAATGTCTATCGAGAATGTCTGATTCTTTTGTGTGCTAAAACGGCCAATCTGCCCGATGACAAATTGGTTTTTGGATACGTTGATGGATTTGCGTAATTCATCACGCTTCGTATCGGTAAAAACAAAACGCTGTAGATCGATGGCGTTTCGTATGTAATGCACGTCTCCGTCATGTACGGTTTTCTTTCCGAAAAGCCACTCTGCGGAAAGAAAACCGCAAGCTACGAGATGCGTCGGATAAACTCGAGAAAACGGACGGAGGAATGTCTTCGCCGCGGTCTTGACGAACTCGTTGGGATTGTCGGTGCTATGGCTATGCGCGATGCGGATGGGAATCCCCGCTCGTTTGGCGGCCTGTAATGGGAATACGCTCAGCGCATTCATATTGGAATGGACGATATCCGGATGAATCCTGCTGAATAATTTCTCGCAAGATGCGATATATCGTGGGAGATTCTTGTAGGAAGGCACGGTGTAGATACGACCGCCGGCCTTGGAGATGTCCTTAACGGGAATGTTGTCGGAATCATCCTGCACGATGAAATCAAACTGAACTTGTTCGTGGTCGAGGAATCGGTAGTGATTCATGATGGTGGCTTCGACTCCGCCTCCCATCATACGTCCCATGATTTGAGCGACATGTATCGGCTTGTGCACGATGAGTGATCCCCCCCCCTCTAAGTCATTCCTATCTCTCTTCAATATAGTGCATGCGTTGGTCTAGTGATTACGGTCGGCCTATGCTCGTTGGTTCGTCGGCCGATGCTTGAGTGGGTGTTCTGGAGAAACGAGGCTTAGGCAGTCCGACGCCCCACCAGCACCAGCGGTTGAGTATCGGCGTGGCGATGGCACAAATAAGACAGGCGACGGCAATGACGATGAGACCGACGACGATCTGCAGGGCGAGGTGCGAAACAACCAAGGGGATGGCGATCAGCGTGAATACCAGCTTGCGGGCAATCGCCATCGAAAGACCATTCAGGCCATAGAAGATCATCGTGTTGCGCCCTATGTAGGTCAGCCATCGCCACGACGGAAGCAACCGGACAGCGAATACAGTCATGAAGGATCCGAATACGGCGGCGCAGAGGTATGGCAATTCGGCAAGGAGGATCCACCAACCCACATTATGGGTTTCGGTACGGCGAGCTAGGAAGGCGAACGCGATGAACGCAACGGTGGAGAGGATAAGCGAATACACTGCTTTTTGCTTATCGCATGCTTTGATTGCAGGAGCAAGCATCCACCCCAGCCCAACGAAGGCTATGGCCTCGGTGGCATGGAGAAGCTGGAAGGGGACATATTTGTATGTTCCTAGAAAGCTTACGGCAAACCAGATGAGGCCGGAAAAAGCGAGGATGATCGGCAACATTGATTGGTGATATTTGGAATTCTTCGTTAATCGATGCAGCCCATAGAGGGCGAGTTCACCCCAGAACAGCGCAAGGAAGAACCATAGCCCATTGGTGTTGCCCAACAGAATGTTGCCCAATTCCTTCAGTGGGGTGCCCATTGCGCCTGCGTGGAAGCTGCCTACCACCGATGGGGCGATGATGAGCAGGAGGATCTTGCCCAATGCGTAGATGGAAAAGAAGAAGTATGGGATGATGAGCCGTTTGAACCGCGAAACGAAGAACGTCCTGAAATCTTTGTTCGGATTGAAAGTGAGGCCGCTGAGTATGAAGAACAACGGCATATGGAAAAGATATACGACCCAGATGCTGCCGGTAAGATTCGGGAACCATGGATTGTCTCCGGCACCGCCGAGATGGCCGTAGAACACCAGAAGCATCGCAATACCCTTGGCTGCGTCGATCCACAAGACACGACGGGCGTTTTTGGCTGTCGTCCCCTGCATTTGCTGCAGGTTCATCGTTTGCGTATCTATCAATGCTTCAACTCGTTCCTTCAGGCGTATGGTCCTGTCATTTTCCTACGTAGTGATTGAACAGAAGTATCATATCGGAGTTGATGGATGAATGACGTTGAAAAGGCATGAGCGCTGACTCCTATAGAGGTGAGCAGCTATAGGGGCATCGCAACAAGGCATTAAAGACATGCCTATGATGGGCACGCTTGTTTGAACATAGCTTTATGCTGGTATGCGTTTCCCACGGTTCGGAGGTACGGTGCAGAAGAAAAGCATATCTTTCCTGAAGGCATCAGCGATTCAGTTCGCTTCGAAGTATCTGAATGTGGCTATTCAGCTGGTTTTGACTGCGATTCTGGCTCGATTGCTGAGTCCGGAAGAATATGGGGTGATGGCTGGGATCACCATATTCACCAGCTTGTTCTCCATTCTGGCTGACATGGGATTCGGGCCGGCGATCATTCAGTTCAAGGATCTTACGAAAAGGGACTATGGTGGCATCTTCCTGTTTTCGATAGGAATCGGTGTCGTTTTGTCTGCCGCATTCGCGTTATTAGGTTATCCGATAGCATGGTTTTTCCATGACGATTCCTACAAGTATCTATGTCTGTTGACGGTGATATCGATTTTTTTCAATGCCGTGAACATGGTGCCCAATGGATTGTTGCTCAAAGACAAAAAATTCATGTCCATAGGTATCCGTCTCATCGTTTCTACCGTGGTCGGTGGTGCGGTAGCAATCTTTTTGGCTTACCGTGGCTTGGGAACTGCGGCGTTGGTGTGGAATTTGAATGTGACCGCCGTTCTGGTTTTCGTTTGGAACTACATTACGATTCATGATCAGCTGACATTCCATGAAATCCATATCTTCCAGTCGGTGCATAAGGTGCTGCGGTATTCAATGTATCAAGCGGGTTTCAGCATCATTAACTATTTCTCGCGAAACACGGATCACCTCATCATCGGACGCTTTTTTGGGTCGACGCCTCTGGGGCTCTACGATAAGGCGTATAAACTGACATCTTATCCGATTCAGTTCGTGCCGGGTATTCTAGGCACTGTTCTGCAGCCTTATCTTTCTGAATATCAAAATGATAAGGAGAAGTTATTCCATTATCAGATGCTGCTGGTTCGTTTTCTGGCCTTGTCTGGAAGTCTGTTCATGTTCGTCTGCATATTATGTGGATCGGATATTGTAGGTATCATGTATGGACCGCAGTGGAGTAGCTGCGTGCCTCTCTTTCTTATACTGTCATGTAGTATCGCATTCCAGATGGTGATGAATGTGACCGGTGGCATCCTACAAAGTGCCGGGCGGACCGATTTGTTGTTCCGGCAGGGACTGCTGGCGACTGCGGCGATGCTGCTGCTAGTTTTTGTTGGCGCGATGGGGCATAATCTGACGATGCTGACGATATGTGTGAGTGTTGCGTTCTTCCTTCAGTTGTTCACTGTTGCGTACTATACGGCTGTTAAGGCATTTGACCGTTCCATGAAAGACTTCCTCTATCCTGTGCTACGCATCATTGGCATTGCGACATTGATTGCTATACCGCAGTTAGTGCTTCGGTACAAGATAAGGTTTGTTTTTGATAACAATGCTCTTGACTTATTGTTGTATTCTATAATTTATCTCGTGCTGTTCTGTGCGGTGTTCTTCGCTACCGGGGATCTGAAGCAATTATTGCGAATTATCAAAAAGAAGGCGTGAATATGGTAAGTGTGGCTTTTGCGGTTTCGTCATTGAGTATGGGTGGTATCGAACGTGTGACCACTACGATAGCTAATGGTCTAGCGTCGCGCGGGTTTGATGTGACGCTCGTGAACCTATCGCATCGCAAAGAGTTCTTTCCTGTGCGCACCCAGAGGCATTTGAGGCCTGGGTGGCTCTCGTATAATTGGTGGCGCATAAAACGAAAGATAAGCTATGTTTTTTGTGGTGATGACCATGGCTATACATGGGAGCCCTGGATTCGCTCTCAATTTAAAAAAGGAAAATATGATTATATTATATTAAATCCTGATTTTTTTGTGTTTTATGATATTGTAAGACAATTGCACCCAGAATCAAAAATTCTTTTATGGATGCATAATAATTACGATATTTATGTCGATAAATACTTTAAGGAACAGTTGAAGCTGCTGAAACATGCGGTGCGAGAATCTGACGGCATTATATGTCTTGAATCATATAGTGCTCAACGGTGGAGGCAGTTGAATGGAAACATTCATCTTATATATAATCCGTTGACTTTAGATGATCAAGGTCACCGTTCTTCTCTTCTGGGAAAGACGATTGCGGCTACTTCGCGTTTGGTCAAAGAACAAAAAGGGCTTGATTATCTGTTGGCTGTGGCTGAGTCTGTGCCCGATGGCTGGCAGATCTCCTTGGCGGGTGACGGTGATGATCGTGGATGGTTGCAGTCTGAAATAGAGAATAAGGGCTTAGCAGGCAAGCTCACGCTGTGCGGGGCCCTTGACGATGATGCTTTAGATGAGCATTATGCGAATGCCAGTATTTTTCTAAGTACGAGCAGGTGGGAAGGTTTCCCGCTTGTGGCTGCTGAGGCCATGAGCAGGGGCCTTCCTTTCGTTTCTTTTGACATCCCTGCAATGCGTGAGGTGACAGATGATGGCCAGTACGGTTTCCTTGTTCCGTTGGGAGATACGACACGAATGGGGGAGGTGTTGGGTGAGCTGACGGATGACGCCGATTTGCGGAGGCGCTATAGCGATCTGTCTCTTGAACGAGTGAAGGATTTCAGCTTAGACCAAGTATTGAATAAATGGGCTGAACTATTTAATGAGTAAAGATGTCTGAAGGAGGATTCAGTAGCTGTGAATGAGTTTGAAGAGGAACACCAGTCAACGAATATAAAGATAAGCGTTATAGTACCTGTTCATAACGTAAGAAACTTTTTGCCTCGATTGTTTGATTCGTTGGAGAAGCAGGATCTTACTCAGGCTGAAGTGCTGTTCGTTGACGATGGCTCAACGGATGGTTCCGGCGAGTTGCTTGATGCTGTCGCTCAGCAGCCTCATTTCGTCGTCAGGCACCAAGAGAATAAAGGTGTTGCCGCGGCGCGCAACGCTGCGTTGGATATTGCTCATGGTGAGTATATTTGCTTTGTTGATCCGGACGATGATATCAGTGATGGTTATGTTGCGGCATTGCGTGGTGCTACGGTAAATACGAAGGCTGATGTGCTGATTACAGATTGGTGGGAATGTCGGCCGGGCAAAACTGTGCCGATGAGTTTGTCGGGGACTTCGGAAGTGGCTAAAGGATTGACTCCGGAGAGTGTATGTGCCTTGGTTCTGCAATCCGACTTGGTTCTGGGGTCATTGTGGGCCAAGGCGTTTGCTGCGAAGCTCTTTGAGGGCAATCGTTTTCCGTTGCAGCGTACGTGTTCGGATTTTGTTCCGTGCATGACAGCCATTGCTAATGCGCGTACTGTAGCTTATGTACCAAATATTCATTATTCATATACGGTCTCGCGAAAAGGAAGTCTGCAAAACAGCAAAAGTGAACGGGATCTTTGTGATTTTGTCGATGTGCATGAGACAGTGGCTGTTCTTATCAAACGTCGGTATCCGGAGCTGCAGCCACTGGTCCGATTTGATTTACTGCGTAGTAAGCAGCAGGCGTGCATGTCAGCCTGTACGTCCAGCGTGATTGCGAAACGGGAACGTCGGGCTGTGTTTAAAAGATTTCACCGGGGTCTTCTCTCCGCGGTGCCTTTTATGTGGACGTCCGACTATCCGATAAAGGGGAAGCTGATGTATACGGCGGTGTCATGCGGATATGTAATGGCGAATCTTGCGATGAAGGCAAAGGGGTCTGCATGATGATGAATGACATGACGTCTCGGAAGCGTATTCGTAACTCGAGTGTTGAGTTGTTGCGCTTATATGCAATGCTGATGATTGTTGGCTTTCATTACATTATCAGTAATCCGGATATGGGCTGGCTTCTTCATCAGGAAACATCATTCACAAAATTTGTTTACCAATTCATCATTATGGGTGGAGGATGGGTAGGAAATTTCATATTCTTTACTATATCGATTTATTTTTTGTTGGATCGTGATCTCTCTCTTAAAGATAGTCTGAGGAGAGTGTGGCTCCTCGAACGTGAGATTTTGTTCTGGAGTTTTGTTTTACTGCTTGTTTTGATTGCGGCAAAGCATGAAGGTGTGTACCGCGAAAGTGTTTTCTGGCTTGTGCCAAAAACTGTCTTTCCGCTACTGACGAGTATGTGGTGATATCCGACAAGTTATGCGTTATTCTTGGTATTTTTGCCGTTCTTATCTGAGGGTGTTAAGTCTATAGGGCATAATAATCATAAACGATTAGCTATTGCTGTCTTTGTGCTATGGGGAGTTTTTGCTATGGTACCCTTCCCGTCTTTTGTGTTGAATATTAGTACCCATAATGTGTTTGTATTTATATATTGGTTTATTTTGTTATCTTACTATAAATGGTATCTAAATATCTCTTCGAAAAAAGCTATTCTATTGATAGTCTCTGGTCTTTTGATAGAACTTATTTATTGGTCATTTGCAACCGTTTTCTTTGAGTCCACTGGCAAGAAACCTAGACTACAGAACTTCATCTTCGACGGCTGGAAGCTACCGTCGATGATGATCGGCTTCGGCTTGTTCGTTCTCTGTTACCGCCATCCGTTCCATAATCGCTTCGTGAATTATTTGGCGGCTTCTGCAGTCGGTGTGTACCTGATTCATTACCAGCCGGGAATCTTCCGAATGTGGACGGGATGGTTCCCGTTGAAAGAGGCATATACCTCGGCTCATCCGATCTTGCAGGGCGCCGCAATCGTCGTAGGAGTGTTTGTGGCGTGCCTTGCGTTGGATCTGCTTCGCCAAACGCTCTTTAGGATGACGATCGACAGGCATGCAGGAAAATGGTTCGAGAAGCTATATGCTCGTGTCGAATCGAGACTATCCCGAAAATCGAGCGCGAAGCACTCGAAGGGATCAGCCATTGAAGAAGGCTGATGAACTCTTCTGGCAACGATTGACGCCGCGCCTTGCGCGTTCACCGCTTCCCCGCATACACTTCCTTGTCGATGACCTCCGCAAACGCCTCGTTCACCTTGGGCCGCACGACTTTGAGCGAGGGTGTCAGGCAGCCGTTGTCCTGGGTGAGCTGGACGGGGAGCACGGCGAACTTCCTGACCGATTCGGCGCGTGAGACGTCGGCGTTCGCGAGGTCGACGTAGCGCTGGATCTCGGCGACCGTTTCCGGCAGCGCGGCGACCTCGTCGATCGTCAGGTCCGCCGGCAGCTTCTGCGTCGGCAGCCAGCTGGCCACGCCTTCCGGGTCGAGCGTGACGAGGGCGGAGACGAATGGATGTCCGTCGCCGATGACGACGGCGTATTCGACGATCGGGCATGCGCTGATCTGCTGTTCCATCGGAATCGGGGAGACGTTCTTGCCGCCGGCCGTGATGATGATGTCCTTCGCGCGACCGGTGATCGTGATGTGACCGTCGTCGTCGATCCGCGCGAGATCGCCGGTGCGCAGCCATCCGTCTTCGGTGAGCGCTTCGGCCGTCTTCTCGGGAAGGTTGTGGTAGCCGCGGAACACGTTCTGCCCGCGCACTTCGAGCTCGCCGTCCGGGGAGATGCGCACCGACGAGCCGGGCACCGGCTGGCCGACCGAACCGATCGCGAGGTCCTCGACGCGCGTGAACGCGAACGGGGCCGCCGTTTCGGTCATGCCGTAGCCCTGGATCATCGGAATGCCGATGCCGTTGAAGAAATGCAGCAGGTCGTCGCTGATCGGCGCGCCGCCCGACGCGAGATACTTGATTCGGGGACCGAAGGCCGAGCGGATCGTGCGGTAGACGGTCGTCTCGTACTTCGCATGTTCGGCGCGCTGCCTGAGCATCGGCTTGACGCCGTCCTGCTCCATCCTCGACCAATCGATCGCCGCATCCGCCGCTTTGAGGAACATGCGGCCTTTCCAACCGGTGCCGGCCTTGCGCGACGCCGCGTTGTACACCTTCTCGAACACGCGCGGCACGGCGAGCACGAAGGTCGGCTGGAAGACCTGCATGTCCTTGGGCAGCGTCTTCGTGTCTCCCAGATAACCGACGACGCCTTCGTCGGAGGCGATCGTGAAATACTGGATCATGCGCGCGAAGCAGTGCGCGAGTGGCAGGAACAGCAGCAGGCGCGCCTCGCCTTCGATGACCTTCGGCATGCACTGCTGCGCCGAACGTGTGATGCTCGTGAAGTTCCTATGCGTCAGCTCGACGCCCTTCGGCGTGCCGGTGGATCCCGACGTGTAGACGATCGTCGCCAGATCGTCGGCGCGTACAGCGGCGATGCGTTCGTCGAGCTCCTCATCGGAGATCATGACGCCGAGGCCTTCGAGCGCCTCGAGCGCCTTCGCGTCGAGCATCAGGATGCGTTCGAGCGTCGGGCAGGCGTCGATCACCGAATCGAGCGCGTCGAAACGCTGCTGATTGTCGGCGACCGCGAGCTTCACGTCGGCGTCGTTGAGGATGCGCTGCGCCTGCGCGGCGGAATCGGTGTCGTAGATCGGCACCGTCACGGCACCAATCGCGGCGAGCGCGAAATCCAACAGTCCCCATTCGATGCGCGTCGCCGAGAAGATCGTGACGGTGTCGCCTTTCGCGATGCCGAACTGGATCAGCCCCTTCGCGATTGCGCGGACGCGGGCATTGAAATCGCCGGATGTCATCGTCGTCCATGTACCCGTCTTGTCTTTGTATTCGGCGAGTGGAAGGTCAGGTCCCGTCTTGGCGATGCGGTCGGTGAGCATCGAATAGACGGTTGCGGAATCGGAGACGGTGAGCGCCGCGCCGGGCGTCGTGTATTCGGTAAGCATGGAGGGTCCTGTCCTGAAAACGTTCGCGTAAGCTACGCCATCGTAACCGGCATGCACGTGGCGCGGCATTGTACGAAGAAACAAGAATCGCGAGAACCACTTTGTGTGAATGGACAAGTGATCTGCGGCGCCCGGAACGTGCCCAGCGTCACGAAAAAGTCGCACAGCGCCTCTGTTCAGCGCGGCGCGATGCTGCTAGATTGACGAATGGTCTCGCATCGCGCGCCGAGGAACGAACAATCGAAGCTCAGGAGGAACGATGGTCGACAAGCGGCTTTTCACGCTCGTACCGGGAGTCAGGAAACTCGTCATAGGCAAGATTGTCTTCCTGTGGATCGGGTTGCTCGCGGACATCGCGCTCGCAGCGAGCGTCGTCGGCATCGTCGCGCCGCTCGTCCGCTACGCCGGCGACGATCTTGCGTTTGCGGTGGACGTCACGGAGTTCTGGCCGTCGGTCGTCGTGTTCCTCGTTATCGCCGTCGTGCGCTTCGTCGCGCATAGGTTCGCGACGAAGCTCGGCACCCTGGCCGCGGAGCGCGTCAAGCTCGGCCTGCGCTCGGCGCTGTACAGGAAGATGCTGTCGCTCGGCCCGTCGTACGCGCAGCACACGCGCACGTCGGACGTCGTGCAGCTCACCGGCGAAGGCGTCGATCAGGTGCAGAGCTTCTTCGAATCGTTCCTGCCGCAGCTCGGCTTCGCGATCCTCGCGCCGCTGACGTTGTTCGCCGTCATCGCGCCGATCAACATGCCGACCGCCGTCACATTGCTCGTCTGCGCGCCGCTCATCGTCATCATCGTCGGCCTCATCGCGATGCGCACGGCGAAGACCTTCCGCAAATACTGGGGCAAATACACGGACATGGGCGCCGTGTTCCTTGACGACCTGCAGGGGCTCGAGACGCTCAAGACCTTCGACGCGGACGGCCGCGCGGCCGAGAAGATGAACCGCGAGGCCGAGGAGTTCCGCGTCATGACGATGCGTGTGCTGCAGATCCAGCTGCGCTCGCTGACGGCGATGGACGTCGTAGCCTACGGCGGCGCCGCGGCCGGCATCTTCGTGGCCGTCTGGCAGTTCATGCACGGCGGCAATCAGGCCTTCGGCGACCTGTTCGGCTCGGAGCCGCGCCTCGCCGATCCGCTGCTCGGCCTGTCCGGCGTCCTTTTCGTCATCCTGATGGCCGTCGACTTCTTCCTGCCGCTGCGCCAGCTCGGTTCGTACTTCCATGTCGCGATGAACGGCATGACCTCCAGTAAACGCATCTTCGCGCTGCTCGACGTACCCGGGCCGACCTATGGCACGCAGACATTGCCGGCCGACACCGATCTCGGCGTACGCGCCGAAGCGCTCGGATTTGCCTACGGCAGCGACGACACCGCCAAGTCGGCGCTGCATGACGTCACATTGACGATGGCGGCGCGCTCGCTGACGGCGATTGTCGGCGCATCGGGATCGGGAAAATCGACATTGGCGGCGCTCGTCGCCGGCGAACTCGAAGGATATACGGGCTCGCTGCGGTTCGTCGACGGCGGCGCGACGGTCGAGCTGCGCGACTGCAGCGAGGACGCGCTGATGCGCGCCGTCTCGATCGTCGGCGCCCGCAGCCATCTGTTCGCCGGCACGCTGCGCGACAACCTGCTGATGGCGAAGCCGGACGCGACCGACGAGGAACTGCGGTGCGCGCTCGCGGACGCCCACATCCTCGACTTCATCGACGCGCAACCCGACGGATTGGACATGCGGATCGGACAGGACGCGGCGAACCTCTCCGGCGGCCAGCGCCAGCGCGTCGCCGTCGCTCGTGCACTGCTGCGCGACACGCCGATCATGATCTTCGACGAGGCGACGAGTTCGGTGGACGCGGACAGCGAACGGCTCATCATGGAGACGGTGCACAAGCTCGCGGCGCATAAGACGGTGCTGCTCATCACGCACAGGCTCGCCGACGCCGTCGCCGCCGACGACATCGCCGTATTCGCCGACGGCGGCTGTGTGGAGACCGGCGCTCACGACGCGCTCATCGCCGCCGACGGCGTGTATGCGACGATGTTCCGCGCGCAGACGGACGTCGAACGGGTCGGCAAGCGCACAGGACACGCGGGAATCCGGTATGCGCAAAGCGTGGCGGCGCAGCCGACGGAACAGACTCGTGTCACGAAGGGCGCCGGTCCTGCCTCGTCGGCAATCGCGTCGATGTCAACGTCGGATAAGTCGGCAAAGAAGGATACGCCGCGCGAGATGTCGACGATGCGGCTCGTCGCGCGGCTGCTCGGTCAGGTCGGTTCGCTGCGACCGCTGATGATCGTCGCCTGCGTCTTCGGCACACTCGGCCACGTCGCCGCGACCTTCCTGCCGGTCTTCGGTACGATGGCGCTGTTCGCGGCCTTCGACAAGCCGGTATGGGGGATGAGCGCCGGCTGGGCGCTTGCGCTGATGATCGTCTGCGCACTCGTTCGCGGCGCGATGCGCTACTGCGAACAGTACATGAACCACAATCTGGCGTTCCGGCTGCTCGCGTTGTTCCGCGCGAAGATGTTCGCGGCGCTGCGCAGGCTCGCGCCGGCGAAGCTCGCCGGCAAAGGCAAGGGCAACCTCGTCTCGATGGTCACGACCGACGTGGAGCTGCTCGAGATCTTCTTCGCGCATACGATCTCGCCGACCGTCATCGCAATCTCCACGACTCTCATCTACACGGTCGCGCTGCTGTTCCTCAGCCCGTGGTTCGCGCTGCTGCTCGTCGTGGCGCATCTGTTCATCGGAGTCGTCGTGCCGAAGCTGTTCGCCGGGGCTCTGCACGGCGTCGGCGGCCGCATCCGCAAGGAATCGGCCAGATTGGACGACATCGTGCTCGACGACATGCATGGCCTGGAGCAGATCATCCGCTTCGGACGGGGCGAGGCGCAGCTCAAGCGGATCGAGCGCAGCTCGCGTGCGCTGTGGGCGCAGCGCGTCGAGCTCAGCGCACGCAACGCGACCTACGGTGGACTCGACCACGTCATCATCGTGCTCGTCTCGGCATGCGCGGCGTTCCTGACGCTCGCGCTGGCGTTGACGACGAACGCCGACATGGCGTCCGCGGTGACGGCGCTCGTGCTCGTCGTCAGTTCGTTCGGACCGACGCTCGCATTGAGCGCGCTGCCGGCGAGTCTGACGCAGACCTTCGCGTCGGCGCGGCGTCTGTTCGCGCTGATGGATGAGACGCCTGCGGTCGTCGAACATGGCACGCTCGCGCCGCAGTACGACGGTATGCGGATGGACGATGTGACCTTCGCGTATGACAGTGCCGCGTCGCCGGTGCTCGACGACGTGACGCTCGACGTGCCGGTCTCGGGCATCCTCGGTCTGCAAGGGCCGAGCGGGCGCGGCAAGTCGACGATGCTCAAGCTGCTGATGCGGTACTGGGATCCGCAATCGGGCGTTATCACGCTCTCCGGGGACGCATTGCCGTCGGTGGATGCGCATACGCGCCGCAGACTGCAGACGATGATGAGTCAGGAGACGTATCTGTTCGACGGATCGATCGCGAACAACCTGCGCATCGCGAAGCCGGATGCGGACGATGATGAGATTCGCGAGGCGCTGCGCAAGGCGTCGGCGCTGCAGCTCGTCGAGAGTCTGCCACAGGGCGTCGAGACTTCGGTCGGTGAACTCGGCGGCCGGCTTTCGGAGGGTGAGCGTCAACGCATCGGTCTGGCGCGGATGTTCCTGCGCGATGCGCGGCTCTATCTGTTCGACGAGCCGACGAGTCGCCTCGATTCGCTCAACGAGGCCTATATCCTGCAGTCGATCAACGGTCTGGTCGAGGAAAGCGGCGCCGCCGTCGTGCTCGTCTCGCACCGGGAATCAACGATGAAGATCGCCGACGAAGTGCGCGTGGTGTGAGGACGTGCCTCACCGAACGGTGAAAAGCGCTGAGGGCGGTTCATACAATGCGCGAACCGCCCTCAGTCGTTCGTAGTTCTTGAAATCACAGACTCAGGAAATACTCGTGGATGCGGGTGTCGTCGGTGATCTCGGGATGGAAGGCGGTCGCGAGGATGTTGCCCTGCTGCAGCGCGACCGCGTTGCCACCGGTGCTCGCCATGACATGGGCCCTCGGACCCACCTCGGCCACGAAAGGACCGCGGATGAACACAAGCGGGAAATCGCTGATGACACCGCTCGGATCGCCATTGGCGGCGAAGGTCTGCACGTCCTCGGTCGTGGCGAACGACCCGAGCTGACGGCCGTACGCGTTACGACGGACGGCCGCGTCGAGCACGCCGAAATAGACGTTCGGGTCGTTGTCGAGCCGTTCGGCGAGCAGGATCATGCCGGCGCAGGTGCCGAAGGTCGGCTTGCCGGCCGCGATGTGCGCGGCGATCGGGTCGAACAGGCCGGTGGAACGTAGCAGCTTGCCCTGCGTCGTGCTTTCGCCGCCGGGAAGGATGACGCGGTCGATCGAATCGTTGAAATCCTCGGCCGCGCGCAGCAGCTTCCACGGCGCGCCGAGACGGTCGAGCATCGCGGCGTGCTCGGCGAAGGCGCCCTGCACGGCGAGGATGCCGGTGACGCCATGCGCCACGGCATCGACGCCGTCGGAATGCTCTTTGGAGATGTAGGAAACGTCAACAACCATGGATGATGCCCGTCACTCGCCGCGGGCGGCCATGATCGTTTCGATCTCGTCCTCGTTGATGCCCACCATCGCCTCGCCGAGGTTCTCGGACAGGCGGGCGAGCAGGTCGGCGTCGTGCCAGTTCGCGGTCGCCTGCACAATCGCGGCGGCGCGCTTCGCCGGGTCACCGGACTTGAAGATGCCGGAGCCGACGAAGACGCCCTCAGCGCCGAGCTCCATCATCAGCGCGGCATCCGCCGGGGTCGCGACGCCGCCGGCGGCGAAGTTGACGACCGGCAGACGGCCGTTGTCATGCACGAACTTCGCGAGCTCATACGGCACGGCGAGCTGCTTGGCGAACTCGTAGACCTCGTCGTCGCGCAGCGAGACGAGCTCGCGGATCTGCTTGTTCATCGTGCGCATATGGCGCACAGCCTGAATGACGTCGCCGGTGCCCGGCTCGCCCTTCGTGCGGATCATCGAGGCGCCCTCCTCGATGCGGCGCAGCGCTTCGCCGAGGTTCTTCGCTCCGCAGACGAAAGGAACGGCGAACTCGTTCTTGTCGATATGGTAGACGTCATCGGCGGGGGAGAGAACCTCGGACTCGTCGATGTAGTCGATCTCGATGGCCTGCAGGATGCGCGCCTCGGCGATGTGGCCGATGCGGACCTTCGCCATGACCGGGATCGAGACGGCCTCCTGGATGCCCTTGATCATCGCCGGGTCGCTCATGCGGCTCACGCCACCGGCAGCGCGGATGTCGGCCGGGATGCGCTCAAGCGCCATGACGGCGCATGCGCCGGCGTCCTCGGCGATGCGCGCCTGCTCGGGCGTCGTGACGTCCATGATGACGCCGCCCTTGAGCATCTGTGCGAGGTTCTTGTTGAGTTCGTTTCTCGTGGTTTCCATCGATGACCTTCTTGGGTTGTAGATGCATGGTACGCCGTCGAAGGTGCGCGGATGTGCGCGGACTACGGCGTGGGACTCCTCTTCGGCGTGCGCTGGCGCGCGGCCTCTCTTGAGAGATAGCACAGGAACATGAATGGGTCGGGGTGGTGTTCGGCAGATGAACAGGTGTGTGGGTGCATAACTCGATATTTCATCTGAAATATCGAGTTATGCACCCACGGAGAGAGCGGGGGATGGTGTGAGCGCACGGGGAGTGATCGAAAATCATTGATTTTGTGAGAAATTGGTATGGTTGACATGTGCCATGTTCGTAAATGTGCGTATTGGTGGAGTCATTATGCATGCCGCGACGGCGCATGAACGCATAGATCGAGAATACAGGACCTTTCTTGAGTTATGCGGGGCAGTGGGCGGGTGAGGAATACACGAAGCGCGGTTAGGTGGGCGATATGCGGAGTGGGGGTGGATGCGGCGGGGGCGCTGAAGGGTGGCGTCGTAATTTCATGCATGCGCGTATCCACAATGTTGTGCACAGGCGGTGCGGAGATCGGAGGGGAAATCCACATCTCCACAGGAATCATGAGCTGGCTTGCCGAAGAAGAATGGCAGGGCGTACGGTGGGCGAACTCGCGGGAGGAATCAGGTATCCCGTGCGTAAACAGACGGAAGGAGAAGGCATGGGGTTCGCTACATTCGGCGCCAATGATGAATATGCGGAGGATGAGTATCCATGGGACGCTGTGCCGATGGATGAAGGTCTCGTGCAGCGCGGATACGGAGGACGGCGTTCGTATCCGATGCTGCGCGCCAATCTGCGGGAGCGCACGTCGCAGATGATGCGCCGCTGCAAGGAGGCCGATCTTCCATACGCATATTGCAAATCGACGGCGTTGAGATTGCTCGGCGTGGAGACGCCAGAAGATCTGGCGGGTCCGGGCAATGCGTGGGACAATGCAGTGCCGTGCAAACCAGGAAGGCAATCGAAACGGCGGACGAACGCGGATGTGCTGCACGTCATCGTTCGCACGGCAGGCGAACGACGCACGTTGCCGGGTGTGCGCATGCATGTGTGGAACGGGTTGGCCGATGACTGCGTGCAGCTGCTCGCGAACGGCATATGCTGCCTGAAACCTGCGGCCGCGTGGGCGTCAGTCGCGATGGACGCGACGATGCTGCAGCTCATCCAGATTGCTGAATCGATGGAACGCTACGGGTTGGCGACGCTCGACGAGCTGCGCGCGTTCGTGGAGGCGCAGCTTTTCCACGGCAAGCATCGGTGTCGGCTTGCGCTCGAGCGGTATCGCATTGGGCTGGAATACCAAGGGGATCAGCATCGTTCGGACTACAGGCAGTACCGGCGTGACCGCGACAAGCTCGGCGCGTTGGCCGCGTTAGGCTGGCGGGTGTTCGAGGTGACGCAGGATGATTTGAATTCCGAGGAAGCGCTGGATCGGCTCGCGATGCGTATCATGTGCGTGATTGCGAGACAGACCGGCGGCCAGCCGCAGATCACTAGGTTGACCTATGCGCGGATTGCAGATCCGCGGCGCGCGGGACGGAAAGGTGTGTGAGAAGGCGCATATCTCAGTATTTTGGGAGAAATGCTGAGATATGTGTGGGGTGGGAGTGGAAGGGATGGGTCGAGGTGTCCAAATCAAGAAGGAATAGCACAAAAGCGCGCAAAACGAGTAAAGAACTACGCAGGAAGCATCATGTTTGATCGCGAGTTCTTGGATTGGTGAGAGTAGGGGAGTGGGCTCGTTGCACGTCGCGAGAGTATCGCTGAAATATTGAGTTATGCGTGGGGAGAGGGAGCTCCAATATGGGTAGTGCAGTAAGGTGGACTGCATGAGCATTCCGTTGATTCTCGCTTCCAAGTCCCAGCCGCGCCGCGATGTGCTGTTCAACGCCGGCATCTGTCCGACGATCCGCGTGTCGCATGTCGACGAGGACGCCGTGCTTGAGCGCAGGGCGCGGGAGCAGGGCGTGAGCGTGGACGAGCTGCCGATCGCCGACAAAGTGTGCACGTTGTCCCGTGCGAAGGCGATGGCCGTCTATGAGATCTACCGCAACGTCGTGCGCACAGCCTCGGAGGCCACCGGCGAACGCGTCATCGGCCGTCCGCTCGAAGTGGCCGCGGAGCAGATGGTGACCGACGCGGGGTCGCCGGCCGCCGAATACACGGCCGAAGCCATCGCGTCGGCGCAGACGCGCGATTTCTCCGGCGTCGACATCCCGACCGAATGTGAACCGATCGATACGACCGGCGGTCTCGCCGACCGCAAGGTCGGTCCGCTTATCCTCGGCTGCGACTCGATGTTCCTGCTCGACGGCCACGCGTACGGCAAGCCGCACACCGAAGCCGTCGCGCGCGAACGCCTGCGGGCGATGAGCGGCGCGACCGGCGAACTGTGGACCGGGCACACATTGATTGACTTCGCCACCGGGCGTGTCGAAACCGCGGCGAGCATGGCGACGCTGGCGTTCTGCGAGTTCACCGAAACGATGATCGACCGCTACATCGCCTCTGGCGAGCCGCTCGAAGTGGCCGGCTCCTTCACACTGGACGGTCTCGGCGGCGCGTTCATCGATTCGATCACCGGCGCGCCGAGCGGCATCATCGGACTGAGTCTGCCGTTGGCGCGCGAACTCGTCGAACGCATGGGCGTCGAATGGACCGATTTGTGGAACGTGACACGAGACGAGCGATTCCAGGAATCCTCGGCGAAGGCGCCGAAGACAAACGTGCGCCAACCGGGCGACGGCTGGGTCGAATGCGCATGCGGCCGCAGGCATTGGGGACTCAACGGCGCCGCCGGCGTGCTGCTCGCTCGCCGCGACGAGAAAACCGGCAACGTCACGCACATCGTCATGCAGCACCGCGCCGAATGGAGCGCGGAGGGCGGCACCTGGGGCATCCCGGGCGGCGCGATCGCCGACGGCGAATCGACGTTGGAGGGCGCGTTGCGCGAAGCCAACGAGGAGGCGAACATCACGCCTGAGGACATCGAGGTCGTCGGCTCCTACTGCGAGGACCACGGCCCGTGGTCCTACACGACGGTCTTCGCGTTCGAAAAGCCGGGACACACCGTGCATCCGAAGGCGAACGACGATGAGAGTATGGAGATCGAATGGGTGCCGATCGACGAGGTGCCCGACCACAGGCTGCTCACGGCGATGCGCACCGACTGGCCGCGCTTCCGTGTACGGCTCGACGCGCTCGCCATCGAATACCAAGGACGCTGATGGCCGCGCGCGCACGGGCGAGGCGTCCGTCGATCTTCGACGTGGCGCAACTCGCCGGCGTGAGCCATCAGACGGTCTCGCGCGTCATCAACGACTCGCCGAACGTCGCCGATGCGACGCGCGCGAAAGTCAACGCCGCCATCGCCGAACTCGGCTACCGGCCAAGCAATTCGGCACGCGCCCTCGCCTCCCACCGTTCGCGCACGATCGGGCTCATCGCAGGGGGTCAGCGCTTCTACGGCGCCGTCAGGGCGATGTCGGCGATCGAAACGGTCGCTCGCGCCCACGGCATATTCATCTCGGTCGCGCTCGTGCACGAGGCCGCATGCACGCAGCGGGAGTTCGACGAACTGTGCGCCGGTTTCGAACAGCAGGACGTCGACGCTTTCCTGATGCTCACGCCGACCGATGGCATGTTCGAGGCGGCATGCCGAGCCCGCGTGCGCCAGCCGCGCGTCATCGTCACGTCGACGCACGGCGCGGTCAGCGTCCAGGAGGGATTGCGGCTGCCGGGCGTGCGCGAACGGCGGCGCATCTCGATCGCCGGCGTCGACCAATGGGGCGGCATGGCGTCGGTGATCGAGCTCATCCGCAACTACGGGCACCGCAACGTGCTGTTCTTCGCCGGCGACACCGACTGGCGCGACGCGGCGACTCGGCTCGCCGCATGGAACAAGCTGTGCGTCGCCCGCGCCGTCAACTCGATCACCGTGCAGTGCGGGGCATGGGAGTCGGCTGCGGCGTACCGGCGGATGAACCACATCCTCGACAACATCGGCTCGAACGGCGGACGCTTGCCTACCTGCGTCGTATGCTCGAACGACGTGATGGCGATCGGCGTCATGCGCGCGTTGTACGAGCATGGCCTGCGCGTGCCGCACGACGTGAGCGTGACCGGCTTCGACGACATGCCCGGCGTGGACAACCTCTACCCGCCGTTGACGACGGTGCGGCCGGACTTCGACGATCTGGGCACGATGGCGATGAAGGAGATCCTGTATCTGCTCGGCGAACGCGACGAGCCGGGGTACGCGATCTCCAGACACGGCGTCGGGCTCGCGCCGGCCGATCTGATCGTGCGGCAGTCGGTGCGCGCGGCCGCGCGGCGATGACGGGGCCGGCGATTTGCGTTCGCGGACGGGAACGCGTAGACGTAATGGCATGACACGCAGACGCTCCCAGCATTTCGGCCGCAAGTACCTCAACGGCGCCGGCCTGTTCGAACGTATGCTCATCCTGCTCGTCATCCTCATCGTCATCGGTGTGACGATCGGCCTTGTATTGCCCCGCGTCAGCCCGAAGCTCGCCGAGATGACCGGCAGATACCGTGCGACGGGTACGGCTGCGCAGACGCTCGACTCGCTCGCCGTCGACGACCATCCGTCGTCGCGCGGCTACGACCGCGAGAAATTCGGCTACCGGCAGACCGACGTCGACGGCAACGGCTGTGACGTGCGCGACGACGTGCTGGGCCGCGACCTCGACGACGTGCGCTACACGCAGCGCGGCAGCTGCAAGGTCCAGTCGGGCGTCCTCGAAGACCCATACACCGGCGACGAAATCCGTTTCCAGCGCGGCCGAAACACGAGCGCGGCCGTGCAGATCGACCACGTCGTGGCGTTGCAGAATGCATGGCAGTCGGGAGCGAACGCATGGAGCGCGAAGAAACGCTACGAGTTCGGCAACGATATGTACAACCTCATCGCCGTGGACGGTGCGGCGAACCAGGAGAAATCCTCGGCGTCCGCCGCCTACTGGCTACCGGAGAACAGCGGATACCGCTGCGAGTACGTCGCACGGCAGATCGGCGTCAAGGACAAATACGGGCTGACGGTCACCACACAGGAGAAACGCGCGATGCTTGGCGTGCTGCACAGCTGCCCCGGGCAGGCGGTGCCCGAGGAATGACGACGACGATTGAGCGAGCCGCGAACAGACGCCGATTCGTTATGTTGGTCCTCTAGGACTGCTTGATAGGACGAGGCGACGAGGAGCGGTGATGGCACGGCGAAGCGAAACGAAACCGGATGGCACGGCGGATGGCGTTCAGGAGCCGGTGGACATCGATACGCTCGAACTCGACGCGGAGGCCGCACAGGACATCGCCATCGCACGCAAGGACGAAGGCAGGCCGGAGAAGGCGACGCATGCGCTCGCCAGCATGCTCGGACCGGCGTTCGTCGCGGCGGTCGCCTACGTCGACCCCGGCAACGTCGCCGCGAACCTCACCTCCGGTGCGAAATACGGCTATATGCTCGTCTGGGTGCTCGTCGTGGCGAACTGCATGAGCGTGCTCATCCAATACCAAGCGGCGAAGCTCGGCGTCGTGACCGGCAAAAGCCTGCCGCAGATCCTCGGCGAGCGCATGGGGACGACCGGGCGTTTTCTGTTCTTCATGCAGGCCGAAGTGATCGCGATCGCCACCGATCTGGCCGAAGTGATCGGCGGCGCGATCGCGCTCAACCTGCTGTTCGGCATACCGATGCTGCTCGGCGGGTGCATCATCGGCGCCGTCTCCACATTGCTGCTGCTCTTCCAAGGCGGTGAGACGCATAAGATCTTCGAGCGGCTCGTCATCGGACTGCTGCTCGTCATCACCTTCGGTTTCATCGCAGGGTTGTTCATGGACCCGCCGAACCCGCTCGCGGTGGCCGAAGGGCTCGTGCCGCGCTTCTCGGACGGCTCCTCGGTGCTGATGGCCGCATCGATGCTCGGTGCGACGGTCATGCCGCACGCGATCTATCTGCATTCGACACTCGTCAACGACCACTTCGGCAAAGGCATCGACCGGCCGAGCGTGCCCGAGATGATGCACGGCAGCCGCATCGATGTCGTCTGGGCGCTCGCGATCGCCGGCACCGTGAACATCGCGCTGCTCGTCATTGCGGCGAATTCGCTGTACGGGATGGATGGCACCGACACGATCGAAGGCGCGCAGCATGCGATCACGCAGATGCTCGGCCCGGCCATCGGCACGATCTTCTCGATCGGGCTGCTCGCGTCCTCGCTGTCCTCCACGTCGGTCGGCACCTACGCCGGCTCGGAGATCATGAAGGGGCTGCTACGGGTGAAGGTGCCGATGTGGGCGTGCCGCATCGTGACGCTCGTGCCGGCACTCGTCGTGCTCGCCTTCGCGAACAATCCGACCGAGGCGCTGATCATCGGACAGGTGGTGCTTTCGATCGGCATCCCCTTCGCGCTCATCCCGCTGATGCGCTACACCCATGACCGCGAGATCATGGGCAAATACGCCGACGGCACGGTGAAGCACATCATCTGCCTCGCCGTATGCGCCGTGATCGTGCTGCTCAACCTGGTGCTCATCGTGCTCACGGCGATGGGCAAGGCGTAGCGAGCCGTGCTACTTCGCAGAGGCTGCAGCGGCTTTGCCGTCCTGCTCATGGTGCAGTGCCCGGCGCACCGCTTCGCGGGTGGAGCCGGCATCCTCGCCCTTGACGCCGAAGACGACGAGCAGGATCATGACGAAGTTGATGATCGCGCTGATGCGCAGCGCCCATTCGATGCCGATGATGTTCGATGCGATTTCGGAACGGCCTGCGGACAGCTGTGCGGCGGCGATTGAATACATCGTCAGGATCATGACCGGCGAGCCGATCGCGCCGGCGATCTGCCGCACCGTGTTCGTCACGGCGGAACCCGCGGAGACTTCGGAAGGCTTGAGGCAGTTGAGCGACCAGGTGGTGACCGGCATCATGACGAAGCCCATGCCGATCTGCCGGATGAACTGACAGATCGAGATGTACCAGATCCAGGTGTGCATGCCGATCATGCTCATCATCGCGGTGCCGAGAAACAGCAGCATCGTGCCGACCATCGCGACCGGACGCGCGCCGAAACGGTCGAGCGCGCGGCCGCCGAAGAACTGGGCGATCGCCTGCGCGATGGCGCCCGGCAGCATGACGAGGCCGCTGATTGTGGCCGTATAGCCGCGGCAGTTCTGGATGTACAGCGGAATGAGCACGACGAGCGAGCTGAACGCGAAGAAGCTCAGCGACGCGATGAGCGTGCCGATCGAGAAATGCACGTTGCGCAGCACCGACAGGTCGAGCAGCGCCGGACGGCCCGTCTTGCCCGCCTTGAAGCGCTTCTCGCTGTGGATCTGCCGCAGTACGAACCAGATGATGCCGGCGACGCCGATGACCATCGGCAGCCAGACGACCGGGGCCGTAAGCGGATAGGCCTGAATGTTCGTGAAACCGAACATGAGACCGCCGAAGCCAATGATCGACAGTCCCACCGAGAAGAAGTCCGCGTGCGCCGTCCTGTCCGATTCGCCGAAGTCATGCAGGCCGAACACGGCGAGCAGCACCGAGATGCAGCCGATGACGGTGAGCGTCAGGAAGATCGAACGCCAGCCGTTCATATCGGTCTGCAGGCCACCGAGCGTCGGGCCGACCGCCGGGGCCACAGCCATCGCCATGCCGACGACACCCATCGCCATGCCGCGCCGGTCGAGCGGAAAGATCGAGAAGACGGTGATCTGCAGCACCGGCCACATGACGCCGGTGCCGGCCGCTTCGAGGAAACGGCCGAACAACGCGAGCGGGAAGGACGGGCTCAGCCACGCGAGCACCGAGCCGACCGTGAACACGACCATCGACGTGATGACGATCTGCCGTGTGGAGAAGCGCCGCGTCAGATACGCGGTCAATGGCACCATGACGCCCATCGTCAGCTGGAAGATCGACGTCATCCATTGGCCGAGCGTCACCGAGATGCCGAAGTCGTCGACGAGCGTTGGCAACGCAGCGCTCAGCTGCAGCTGCGTGAAGTTGCCGACGAACGTGATGAAGGTCAGGATCGCGAGCGAGACGAACGCCGGACGCGTCAGATGGCCGCCCCGGTACGCGTGTTCGCGGGTGAGGACGGCGGACAGACCGGCGATCCCGCGGTGCGCGGCCGTATCCGGTTCCGGTTCGTGGTGCACCTCGCGCGTGTACGGACGTCCGGGGCGGATGGCCGGTGCGCCTCCTCCGTCGCCGGGTTGTTCGTGCTGTGGGTGCTCCTGTTGTCCGTGTGCTGCCATGCGTTCCTGGGTTCTCGTCGGATGCGGCGCTCGCGCCGCGGTTTGCTCAGTCTTCTGCGGTGGTGTCGTCTTCGATGGTCGTGATCGTCGTCGAGGCCGTGATGTCGTCGACGACCGGGGTCTCACCGGTGGGGGTGTCGTCGGCCGACAGCGCATCGTCCTGATGCTGCGGGCTGTATTCGGCGACGTTGAGCACGGCGATGCCGTCAGCGGTGCGTACGAAGACGTTCGCGCGGCCGCCGATTTCCTCGATGCCCTCGAGCAGGTGCGAGATCGGCTCCGTGTCGAGCACCGGCAGCACCTGCGCGACGCCCTTCTCATCGATGACGCGCAGCGTCTCGTCGAGTTCGCCGGTGGCGAGGATCTCGTCGATGCGGCGTTCGAACTGATGGAGCTCGTCGTCCTCGATGTCGTCGTCGACCTCGTCCTGCGTGGTCACGGCATCGATCTCGCCGGTCTGGATGTCGTCCTCCTCGCTCGGAGTGACGACCGTCGTCTCCTCGATCACGTCGTCCCCATCCTCGACATGCTCCGTCTGTGCTGCCATAGTGGCCTCCTTCGAATCGACATCCGCCGCCATGCGTGGGACGTATGGGCACGGGGCTGATGAAGGCGCACGGTGCGCGGACGCTCATGGGTGCTCGTGGACGCATGGATGCCGCCGGATGTGCGGCGTAGTTGAGATACCTTGTCTCAATATTAGACAGAGGGCACTCCCTTATTCACTATTCGAGAAACGGCGGCGGGGCGGGGCGACCGTGGAGATGCTGTGTGGAACACGCCATCGCTGAACATGGTCCGCGTTATGATGAATGTTCGTATGCGCGCAGATCGGACGATCCGCGCGGTGATGCGACGCCGTTTTACGCATCGGATGGCAATGTCGGATTCATCAGAGGGAGAGCGATGAGCGGAACGCAGCGCGACGCGCAGCTGGCACAGCAGGTCGATCGTCAATCCGCCAAGGTGCTGCAGTGGCGATTCGTCATGAACCTTGCGCTCATGGCGTTCGACGCGCTGGTGTTCTTCTGCGTGAATCTGGGCGTCATGGCGATGTACAAGGAGATGCGCGTCTTCACGACCCGTCTGCAGTGGAACGTCACGATCAACCCGTATCTGTATGCGGCAGTGTGCGCGATCATCTGGGTGTTCTGCGCGCGCGTCGCCGGCGTCTACCACCGCCATGTGTTCGCCGACGGCTACCAGCTCAACGTCCTGTTGTTCAAAGCGACCTGCATCAGCTGGATCAGCATCTGCGCCGTCAACTACATCATGCAGACGAACATCTCATTGGCTGACGTCACCGTGACCTGCCTGTGCGTCTGGGTCGTCGAGATGATCGTGCGCATGATCGCGAGGATGTTCCTGACGGTGCGCCACCGCAAAGGCGAATACGCCTATCCGACCGTCATCGTCGGCTCGCCGGAGGGAATCGGCCAGATCCTCAAGTTCCTCAACCAGCGCAAGCAGCTCAACTACAAGCCGGTGCGCGTCTGCCCGATCCGCGTGAACCCGGCCACCGGTCTCATCGAAGCCGATCCGGACCGCAACCTCCTCAAGGCCGAGGTGGAGGAGTCGTGGGGCGACTTCATCCAGCCGATCACCTACGGCGACGACCTCGCCGCGCGTATCGCGCAGACCGGCGCGCAGACCGTCATGGTCACCGACGTGCTCGACCGCTTCTCCGACAACCTGAGCACCTTCGCCGTGCAGATGGAGGCGCTCAACCTGGAGATCGCGCTGATCACGTCGGCGCTCGACATCGCCGAACATGCGACGCAGATGCGCAACATCCAGGGCATGAGCATCATGACGATCAGTCTGCCGCAGTATTCGCCGGCGTCGCGCATCAAGAAGCGCATCTTCGATCTGGTCGTCTCGTCGATCGCGATCATCCTGTCGTCGCCGATCATGCTCATCGTCGCATTGGCGATCAAGCTCGAGGACGGCGGCCCGGTCTTCTACAAGCAGGAACGCATCGGCCTGCATGGCAAACCGTTCTACATCCATAAGTTCCGTTCGATGCGCGTCGACGCCGACAAGCACCTCAAGGAGGTGCTCGAGGCGAACGGACAGGAGATGGGCGCGCGCTACAAGCTCAAGCACGATCCGCGCATCACGAAGGTCGGCAATTTCATCCGCAAGACGAGCCTCGACGAGCTGCCGCAGTTCTTCGACGTGTTCACCGGTTCGATGAGCGTCGTCGGACCGCGTCCGCAGCGCGACTTCGAAGTCGAGGAATACGATCAGGTCTACGCGACGCGCCTGCTTGTCAAGCCGGGCATCACCGGGCCTTGGCAGGTCTCGGGCCGCAACGACCTGAACGAGGAGGAAAGCCGCCAGCTCGATGTGAGCTATGTGCAGGACTGGAGCGTCCTCGGCGACGTCGTCTACATCCTGCGCACGATCGGCATCGTCGTGCACCCGCACGGCGCGTACTGAGCACAGCATTCAACCAATCAGCCAAACCAACCGAAACTAGAAGAATCGAGAACGTGATGAAGATTGCCGTCGCTGGAACCGGTTATGTGGGTCTGTCCGTGGCGTTGCTGCTCGCGCAGCACAACGAGGTGCATGCGTTGGATATCGTGCCGGAGAAGGTCGAGATGCTCAACCGGTGCACGAGCCCGATCGTGGACGTGGAGATCACGCGCTTCCTCGACGGCAAGCGCGACGGCACGATGGCACTCGACTTCCAGGCGACGACCGATCCGGCCGTGGCCTACACCGGCGCCGACTACGCGGTCGTCGCGACGCCGACGAACTACGACCCGAAGAAGAACTACTTCGACACGTCGAGCGTCGAGGCCGCGATCAAGGCCATCCGCGAATACGATCCGGACTGCTGGATCGTCATCAAGTCGACGATCCCGGTCGGATACACGGCGCAGCTGCGCGAGAGGACCGGCGACGAGAAGATCATCTTCTCGCCGGAGTTCCTGCGCGAAGGCCATGCGCTGTACGACAACCTGCACCCGTCGCGCATCGTCGTCGGTGCGCCGATGGACGATCCGCAGGCCGTCGAGGCGGCGCACGTCTTCGCGAACCTGCTCGCGCAGGGTGCGGCGCCGGAGGAACATGAGCGCGTGAACGCCGACGGCACGACTGGTATTCCTGAACTCGTCTGCGGCACGACCGAGGCCGAAGCGATCAAACTGTTCGCCAACACCTTCCTGGCGCTGCGCGTCGCCTACTTCAACGAGCTCGACACCTATGCCGAGTCCCGCGGCCTCAACACGGCCGAGATCATCCGCGGCGTCTGCCTCGATCCGCGCATCGGCGGCCACTACAACAACCCGTCCTTCGGCTACGGCGGCTACTGCCTGCCGAAGGATTCGAAGCAGCTGCTCGCGAACTACGCGGACGTGCCGCAGAACCTCATCGAGGCGATCGTCGCGTCCAATGGCACGCGCAAGGACTTCATCGCCGAGCAGATCCTGTCGAAGATCGAAGGAGCCGAGAAGCCGACCGTCGGCATCTACCGCCTGACGATGAAGTCCGGCTCGGACAACTTCCGCCAGTCGAGCATCCAGGGCATCATGAAGCGCATCAAGGCGAAGGGCGTCCCGGTCGTCGTCTATGAGCCGACATTGGAAGACGAGGAGTTCTTCGGCAGCCCGGTCACGCATGATCTCGACGCGTTCAAGGACGCAGCGACGATCATCGTCGCCAATCGTTGGAACGACGAACTCAACGATGTGACGGACAAGGTCTATACGCGAGACCTGTTCAAGCGCGATTGAGCTGTGATTCAGCTGATGGACGTCGAGTGTTGGTCAACGCGTGGCGTCCATCCATCTTGCATCTTGCTGTTGGAATGTAAACGTAATTCGAGGGAACGCGATGGGATGGTCGTCGACGATGGGGAAGATCCGCACGAAGCTGCAGTACGTGTGCAGCGCGACCCGCCTGTTCGGGCCGCGGATGGGGATGACGAGCCTGCTGCATCATCTGGCGCATCGTAATATCGGGGCATATTATGAAAAGCTCGTCGAGGCGTCATGGAACCGCTTCATGGAGGACATCCCCTTCGATGCCGACGCGATCGCCACACTGCCCGCGACCAATGACGGACCCATATGGGTCATGTGGTGGCAGGGTCTGGACGGCTCCGAGCCCCCGATCGTCCGCGCCTGCATTGACAGCATCAAGCGTCACGCCAGCGGGCGCGAGGTCCGCCTCATCACGAAGGACACGGTCGAGCAGTACGCGTCGCTGGATCCGTCGATCATGCGCAAGGTGCACGACGGCAAGATCACGATCACGACCTTGTCCGACATCGTCCGTTTCGCCGTGTTGAAGGAGCATGGCGGCATGTGGATGGACGCGACGATGTATCTGACCGCCGACCTGTCCGACGACGTCAGGCGATACACGTTCTATTCGATTCCGAACCATCAGAACGCGCCCACGCGCAACTGGACCGGCTACTTCATGGGAGGCAAGCAGGGGAATCCATTGTTCTCCTATATGCTGCAGGCCTTCGTCGCGCTGTATGGGCTGACCGACCACATCCCCGACTATTTCATGATCGACGTGATGCTCTCCGCCGCGTATACGCATATCCCACAGGTGCGCGCGATGATCGACGCGGAGCCGGTCAACAACCTGCATCGACTATATCTTGCGGGCAAGCTCGCCGATGCGAGCGTGGACCTGCCGGCCGACACCTATGCGTACAAGCTCTCCTATAAGAACGTGCAGCGGATTCCCGCCGCGCATACCGTGTACGGCGCGGTACTCGACGGCACGCTGTGAACGATACGGCGCTTCCCATGTGCTGACGATGTGCCCACAATATGCCAAGGATATGCCGACGAAGCCGCCGGCATGGAGGCATTCGAGCTTCGTGTGCTACGATGGCCACTCGTAATCATCGCCTGAAAGGCTCGCCGCCATGCTCATGGCGATACGCAGGCTGCATACCGTGCGTTGATTACACTGGTGACGTACAGGACGAATACGCAATCGGTGCGCGCAGAAGTGATAGGTGCTCCCGAAAGGAATCCAGGATGCCTCAGACGAATGTTTCAGTCATCATCCCCACGCTGAATGCGGGAACGATGATTGACGATCTGCTGACCAGCTTGGAGCATCAGCGCAGGGTGCCCGACGAAATCATCGTCGTGGACTCCTCCTCCGACGACGACACGCGTGACCTCGTGCGCCGTCATCCCGAAGTGCGTCTCATCGTCATCGACCGCAAGGATTTCAACCACGGGGGCACGAGGGACATGGCCCTACGCGAAAGCAGCGGCGATTTTGTGCTGTTCCTTACGCAGGACGCGCTTCCCGAAAGCGACCAATACATCGATGCCGTGCTCGCGCCGTTCAAGCAGGAGCGTGTCGCGCTCGTCTACGGCCGTCAGATACCACGCGCCGATGCGCGCCCGGCGGAGACGCTCGTCAGGGAATTCACCTATGGGCCAAGTTCCTTCACCATTACGCCGCAGGATGTGCGGCGTCTGGGCATCAACGCGTTCCGTGCTTCCGACGTCTGCGCCGCCTACCGGCGCACCGCGTATCTTGAGGTAGGCGGCTTCGAGAACCCGGTGCTGACGAACGAGGACATGTTCATCGCGGCGCGCCTGCTGCATGCCGGGTGGCATGTCGTCTACGAGGCACAGGCGGCGGTCATCCATTCGCACAATTTCACATGGCGGCAGCAGTACAAGCGCAACTATCTGCAGGGCGTGGAGATGGAGAAGCACCGCGACATCCTCGGCTCGGCGCCGATCACCGGCGAAGGCTTCGCGATGGTGGGCCATACGATGAAGGGACTGCTCGCCCAAGGCAGGATCATCGACATGGGCTCGTTCTTCATCGATTGCGTGTTCCGCTATGTCGGCAACCGCAAAGGCAAGATCGACGCCAAACGCGCGGCGCGTCGCGCATGAGGGGACGACCGATGCAGGAGCTGAAACCCACCCAGATGTACATTGTCTCCCACAAGGACTTCGACGCCCCGAACCTGGAAGGTTACACGCCGATCCTGGCCGGCGCCGCAAACAACACTGCGTCGATCGCGGTGCGCGACGACACGGGCGACAACATCTCCGCGCTTAATCCCGAGTTCTGCGAACTGACGGCGCAGTATTGGGTGTGGAAGAACGCGAATCTGGGCGACGACAACGTCGGATTCGTGCATTACCGCCGCTACTTTTACACCGACCACCACAAGACACGGATCGTCCCCGCATCGGTGCTCTCGCAGGATCTGCAGCGGTATGACATCATACTGCCCGAGCCGTGGGTGCTGACGAAGACGATCGGCACGCAGTTCGCGCAGTTCCACAACATCGACGACCTCAAGACAGTCCGCGCGATCGTCAACCGCCGCACGCCCCAGTTCGTGCCGGCCTTCGACGCGCTGATGCGCAGGCACGACCTGAGCTGCTACAACATGTTCGTCATGTCCGCACCGCGCTTCGACGCCTACATGACATGGCTGTTCGGCATTCTCGACGAGGCACGAGCGATGCTCGACGTCTCCGGATACGACGCCTACAACAGGCGTCTGTACGGCTTCCTCGCCGAACGTCTGCTCAACGTCTGGGTGGACGCCCAGCAGCTGAACGTCAAACGCTACCCGGTGTACATGCCGGACGAAACGGCATGGAAGGCGAATCTGAGGTCGCGCGTCAAATCGCTCATGTATCTGCACAGGATCTGATGTCCGCGAGCGGCCCAAACAGTCTTCACAGAATCGAGGAACCACGCTGATGCGTTGTGCTGGAATCGTCGCCTTCAACCCCGAGATCGAACGGTTGCGGGCGAATCTGCGCGCCACCGCGCCGCAGGTGCGGCAGGTGTTCGTCTACGACAACGGCTCCGCGAACGCGCAGGACGTGCGTGCGCTGTGCGAAGGCGAATTCGACAATGTGCATGTGATCGCCGACACCGAGAACCGCGGCATCGCGTTCGCGCTCAACCAGCTGCTCGCGGCCGCGCATGACGGCGGATACGCACATATCCTGATGCTCGATCAGGACAGCGTGCCGACCGAAGGCATGTGCGACGAACTCGAACGGCATCTGAGCGGCGACGTGGCGATGGTCAGCCCCTTCATCCTCGACCGCAACCGCATGACGATGGAGGAATACCGCGCGATGACGATGCCGCCGCTCGAACGGCTCACGCACGCGGCCAAGCACGGCGCGATCACCTCCGGCACGCTCAACGACGTTGAGGCGGCGCTCGTCGTCGGTGGTTTCGACGATGCGCTGTTCATCGATTATGTTGACTTCGATTTCAACGAACGGCTGCTGCTCAACGGATACACGATCGTCAAGGACAACCGCGCCTGCCTGATCCATGAGAAAGGCAAATCAGAGAAGACCTTCGTCAGGGTGCCGCGACGCGGTCCCGGCGACAAGATCGTGTGGCAGCCGCTGTACAAACTCGGCTACGGTCCGATACGCTGCTACTATCAGGCGCGCAACCGCGTCATCTTCTGGAAGAAGTACCATCGGTGGACCGGTCTGGAAGGACTGACGGAGATTCCGATGCTGATGGTGCTGTCATTGGTGTTCGAAGGCCACCGCGTCGCCAAACTCAGCGCATACTGCCGCGGCATCCGCGATGGCGTGCGCATGCATATCGAGGAGTATCGCAAATGACCGACGGCAACGTCGACGCCAATGTCGCGACGCATCCGGATGATCAGGCGGCCGCGCCGGCGGTGTCGGTCGTCATACCGGTCTACAACCAGCAGGCGTATATCGGCGACTGCCTGGAATCAATCGCACGGCAGACCTATGACGATGTCGAAATCATCGTCGTTGACGACGGCTCCACTGACGGATCGGCCGCAGAGACCGTGGAATACGCCAAACGGGACGCGCGGATCACGCTGCTCGCACAGCCCAACGCGGGCGTGTCGGCTGCGCGCAACCACGGTCTCGCCGACGCGCGAGGTGAGTGGGTCTGCTTCATCGATCCGGATGATACCGTCGGACCGCGGTATCTGGAGACGTTGATGGCGGCCGCACATGAGGATACCGACATCGTCATGAGCGCGTGTGTGGCATGCGGCACGGGCGGCGAGGAACGGCAGCATTTCTTCCCGCAGCCTTTCACTGCCTCCGATGCCGAACACAAACGACCACTGTACCACCAGCTGATCGATGGTTCGTATGCGCAACCGAAAGGCTTCGTCACGGCGATCGGTGTGCCATGGGGAAAGCTGTACCGCCGGTCGTTCCTGAAAGCGCAGCGGCTGCGTTTCGACCCGCAACTGCCGCGCATGCAGGACAACATCTTCAATATGCAGGCTTTCGCCGCGGCGCGCAGCATCGTCTACATCGACGCGGCCGAATACCGCTACCGCGTGGGCGGATTGGGGGAGCGCACCTACCGCAACCATGCGCAGGGGCTCTACCATCCTGCCATCGACGCGCGTGCGCGGCTCATGCATGCATACGGATTGGATAAGGATCGGCAACTCTACGCAGCATGGCAGGAAGAACAAGTCAATCTGTATTTCCAGGAATACAAGGCTGCGATCATGCTGGCGCCGTCCGGGAAGCGGGTGGCGGCGGCGAACGAGCGTGTGCGGCAGCTGCGCCAGCGGCTCACTGACATCGATACATCGGTGCTCAGTGCGCCGATCCGATTGAAATACACGATGATGCGCAATCCCGTGCTGCGTGCCGCGGCTGCGAGCGCCATCGGTCTGCGTCAATGTCAAGGAGGGCAATCATGACCACGGACACGCCTCGATTCGGCTTCGTTGTGCTGCATTATCTTGCCGACGACGCGACCGGGCAATGCATCGAATCCATCAGACGGCACTGTGCGGGAGCCGACATCATCGTCGTGGACAACAACTCCGCGAACGGCAGCTACCAGCGGCTGCAGCAACGCTACGGCGACGATCCGGCCGTGACGTTGCTGCACAACCGGACGAACGCCGGATTCGCGCGCGGCAACAACGTAGGGTATGCCTATGCGCGCGATACGCTGCACTGCGACTTCATCGTAACGATGAACAACGATGCGACGGTGGTAGATGATGATTTCATGACGGTATGCGTTCAGGACGCGCAGGCCCACCCACAAGCAGGCGTCATCGGCCCGGACATCGTCTCCGGCAGGAACGGATCGCACTCCAACCCGATCTATGCGATGGTCGATACGCGCGCGGAAGTGCGCAGGCAGATCAGACGGTTCCGTGTGATCCTGCTGCTGCTGCATCTGCATCTGTTCGGCCCGCTCACCCGACTGAAGGCGAAACTGACCCATGCGGACACCGAAGCGCTTCCCGAACATGTAAACCGCACCGCGGACGCCATCGAGGGAAGGCCATACAAACTGCATGGTGCATGTCTGGTGTTCACGCCGGTCTTCGTCCGGCGTTTCGAGCACCCCTTCGATCCGGGCACGTTCCTGTATTTCGAAGAGGACATCTTGTTGATGCGTTGCCGTCGGCAGGGATTGACGATGCTCTACGACAAGCGTCTGACGGTGCGCCATGCCGAGGACGTCTCCACCGACCGCTCATTGCCGCAGGACGAACGGCGCAGGATGATCTTCACGTTGCGCAACTACGTGCGCTCGCTGAACGTGCTGGACCGCTACGTTCCGGCGCGATGAACCGAACGGATTGCCCATCAACATACCAAATACCAACGGTGCTCGTATGGATACACAGCTTAAACAACCCAAGATACGTTCCGTGAAATTCAACGTGGTTATGAACACGATCCTGACCACGTCCACATTCCTGTTCCCGTTGATCACGGTGCCATACGTATCCCGCGTGTTGGGACCGGACAACAACGGCATCGTGTCGTGGGCGTTTACGTTCGTCGGCTACTTCTCGCTGGTGGCGTTATTGGGATTCAACATGTACGGCACGAGGGAATGCGCGAAGCTCAGGGACGACCGCGAACGGTTGAGCGCGGTCGTTCAGGAGCTGCTGGTCATTCTGATCTGTTCGACGACGATCGTATACATCGCGTTCATCGCCTTCGTCTTCGCGTTGCCGCGCACACGCGACGAGCTGCCGCTGATGTTCATCGTCGGCACCTCGATATGGCTTTCGGCATGCGGTGCGGAATGGTTCTACCGTTCCATCGAACAATACGAATACATCACCGTACGCAACATCCTGTTCAAGATAGCCAGCATTGTGCTGCTATTCATATTCGTGCATCGGACCAACGATTATCCGGCCTATGCGGCGGTCACCGTCCTCGGCACGACCGGATCGAACATCCTCAACATCCTCCGGTTGCGTTCCTTCGTCACGTTCTCCCGGCACCGTCCGATGCGTATCCGCCGGCATTTCAAACCGATGTTCGCATTCAGTGTCTCCAGCATCACGGCGGGCATGTATGGGCAGATCGACATGCTGCTGCTCGGCTTCTTCAGCTCGAACTATGCATTGGGCCTGTATCAGCTCGTATTCAAAATCCGCAATATATGCACCGGTGTAGGCGGATCGGTCACTGGTGTCATGCTTCCAAGGCTTTCGTATTACGAGGCGCAGGAAGGACATGACCATACGACCAGGCTAATGGCGAAGAACTTCAATTTTCTGCTGATGCTCGGATTGGCCATCATTGCCGCCTTGGTCATCTGCGCCGACCCGTTGATCATGATCCTTGGCGGCGGCGATTACCTTCCCGGCAACGCCGCGTTGCGGATCGGCGCGCCGCTGGTTCTGCTCGGTTCCATCGGATCGATGCAATCGCAGTACATGGTCGCCTCCGACCAGGAAAAAACCTACACCTATACAAATGTGGTCGGTCTGGTCATCGCGATTGTGCTCGAATGCATCCTCATCCCGTTGTGGGGCATCGACGGCGCGGCGCTCGGACTGGTGCTCACCGAACTGTCCGTCTACTGCATCCGCACCTATATCCTGCGTGATTTCATGAAACAAGTGCGTCGATACACCGATTACGGGAAGATCGTGCTCGCCTGGGTGGTGGCGTTCCTGCTCGCCGCAGGCGTGTATTACCTGATACGCACATGGAATCCGTTCGCGCAGATCATCCTCACGGCGCTCGTGTTCTGCGGTGCCGATGGAGGCATACTGATGCTGACGAAGGAATCGTTCCTCACCGCGATGGTGAAGCGCAAGCGCTGAGACTACAGTGCACGTACCGTCGAAAGCTCGACGAGGCGGTCAGTGAGCTTCTTCGGCCAGAACCGGTACCTGAACACCGTACGGACACGTCGGCGCCGCGGCAGCTGCGGCAGTGCGCAGTAGGCGTCGAGCGTCTCGAGACCGGACGGTCGGGCATATGCGGCCAATGCGTCGCGAACATAGGCTGCCTGATCGATCATGCGATGCATGCGCGCCACGCGGCGCCGACGGATCGGGGCGCGATGGACGATAAGGCTCATCAGCGTTTTGAGACCCGAATAGCCGTGCGCGCCCATCGCGTTGTCGCCATGCTGCCGGTAATTCACCGTCGCCTGATCCACATACACCACATGGCCCAATGCCGCGGCGACAAGCGCGTAGCACCAGTCGTGCATGATCATGCGGTCGCCGTCGCCGTGCGTCACGATGGACTGGAGGACGTCACGCAATGTGGAGTTCATCGCGCTCGCACAGCCGGTGACGAGATTCTGCGCAAGCAGTTCATTCAGCTGGGCGCGGTGAGGATCACGGCCGATGAACCGCAGGAACGACGGTGCGATGACATCATTGTGCGCATCCACCACCACTAGGTCGGAGAAGGCAAGCAGCGGCGTATCCGACCCGTACTGCGCTTCGGCGGCATGCATGCGCTGCATGAACAGCGCCAGCTTGTTGGCATGCCACAGGTCGTCCTGATCGGCAAGGAACACATATCGCCCGGACGCCTGTGCCATCAGCGCATTGAAATTCGCCTGCGGGGAACCATGGCGCACATCGTGGGAGACGATGCGGATGCGCGCGTCCTGCGCTGCCAGACGTGTGATGATGTCGAGCGTGCCATCGGTGGAGCAATCATCGGAAATGCTGAGCGTCCAATTGCGCAAGGTCTGCTGTTGGATGGACGCGATCTGCTGTTCGATGTATTCCTCGCCGTTGTAGGTGGCCATGAGAATTTCGATGTCAGGTTGCATGGATGCGTTCTTTCCTCCGGTGAGTGGTGATACCCACGATACTCCGGCACCACAGTATGGGGATAGCGGCGGACGTCACGATAGCGCCCGCTTGCTAAGCTGGTCGATATGACTGATGCGTTTGAACCGAAGAACATCATCGTGACCGGAGGCTGCGGCTTCATCGGGTCGAATTTCGTGCACTACGTGGTGAACAACCATCCCGAGACCCATGTGACGGTGCTCGACGCGCTGACCTACGCCGGCAATCTAGAGAACATCAAGCCGCTGCTCGGCGACCAGGTGGAGTTCGTGCACGGCAACATCTGCGATGCGCAGCTGCTCGACGAGCTCGTGCCCGGTCATGACGCGATCGTGCACTATGCGGCCGAATCGCACAACGACAACTCGATCGCGAACCCGGAGCCCTTCCTCAAGACGAACGTCGAGGGCACGTTCCGCCTGCTCGAGGCGGCGCGCAAATACGACGTGCGCTTCCATCACGTGAGCACCGACGAGGTGTACGGCGACCTCGCGCTCGACGATCCGGCGAAGTTCACCGAGGAGACTCCGTACCATCCGTCGAGCCCGTATTCGTCGACGAAGGCGAGCTCGGACCTGCTCGTGCGCGCATGGCACCGCACCTACGGCCTGCGCACGACGATCTCGAACTGCTCGAACAACTACGGGCCGTACCAGCACGTCGAGAAGTTCATCCCGCGTCAGATCACGAACATCATCGAGGGCATCCGCCCGAAGCTGTACGGCGACGGCCTCAACGTGCGCGACTGGATCCACACCGAGGACCATTCGAGCGCCGTGTGGACGATCCTGACGACCGGGCGCATCGGCGAGACCTATCTGATCGGCGCGAACGGCGAACGCAACAACCTGACGGTGCTCAAGGACATCCTGCGCGTCATGGGCCAGCCGGAGGACGCCTTCGACTGGGTCAAGGACCGCCCGGGCCATGACCGCCGCTACGCGATTGACTCGACGAAGCTGCAGACCGAGCTCGGCTGGCGCCCGACGCACACCGACTTCGAATCCGGACTGCGCCAGACCGTGCAGTGGTACGTGGACAACCCGCAGTGGTGGGAGCCGGCCAAGGCCGCCACCGAGGCGAAGTACAAGGCCCAGGGCCAGTGATTCGCCGATGATGGGCTCCGTCAGCGTGGATGGGGCCCATCATCGCGTCGATACGGCAACCGTCAACAACAGCGTAAAAGGAACACGATGGAATTCGAAAAGGAACTCAAGGTCACGACGACGAACATCCCCGGACTGCTCGTCCTCGATCTGCCGGTGCACGGCGACAACCGCGGCTGGTTCAAGGAGAACTGGCAGAAGGCGAAGATGACGGCGCTCGGCCTGCCCGAGGACTTCGAGCCGGTGCAGAACAACATCAGCTTCAACGCCAAGCGCGGCGTGACGCGCGGCATCCACGCCGAACCATGGGACAAGTTCATCTCGCTCGCCACCGGCGAGATCTTCGGCGCATGGGTCGACCTGCGTCCCGGCGATTCCTTCGGCCAGGTCTTCACGACGCGCCTCGACCCCTCGCGCGCGATCTTCGTGCCCCGCGGCGTCGGCAACAGCTTCCAGGCGCTCGAGGACGGCACCGCCTACACCTATCTCGTCAACGCGCACTGGTCGCTCGAGATGAAGAAGACCTACACCTTTGTCAACCTCGCCGACCCGGAGCTGAATATCCAGTGGCCGATCCCGCTCGAGGAGTCGGAGCGCAGCGCGGCTGACCTGCACCATCCGATGCTTCGGGACGCCAAGCCGATGGAGCCGAAGCGCACATTGGTGACCGGCGCCAACGGCCAGCTCGGCCGCGCGATCCGCGCCTACGTCGAGGCGCATGGTCTCAAGGGCTTCGAATTCACCGACATCGACGAGTTCGACTTCTCCGATCCGGCGGCCTACGCACAGATCGATTGGAGCCTGTACGGCACGATCATCAACGCCGGCGCCTACACGGCCGTCGACAAGGCCGAGACGCCCGATGGCCGTGCAGCCGCGTGGAAGGCGAACGCCGAAGGCCCGGCGCTGCTCGCGCAGATGGCGCAGCGCCACCATCTGACGCTCGTCCACGTCAGCTCCGACTACGTATTCGACGGCACGACCGAGATGCACCGCGAGGACGAGCCCTTCGCGCCGCTCGGCGTCTACGGGCAGTCGAAGGCTGCCGGCGACATCGCCGTGGCGACGGCCGACAAACACTACATCCTGCGCTCGAGCTGGGTGATCGGCGACGGCCATAACTTCGTCAGGACGATGATGGCATTGTCCGACCGCGTCGCCGACGGCGACGACGCATTGGACGAGGTGACGGTCGTCGACGACCAGCTCGGCCGCCTCACCTTCACCGACGACATGGCGAAGGCGATCTTCTTCCTGCTCGACACGGACGCGCCCTACGGCACCTACAATCTGACCGGCTCCGGCGATGCGGTCAGCTGGGCGCAGATCGCCAAGGAGGTCTTCGCCGAGACGAACGGCAACGGCGACCATGTGCGGCCGATCAGCACCGCACAGTACTTCGCGAACGCGAAGACGCCGGTCAGCCCGCGCCCGACCAACAGCGCGCTCGACCTCGCGAAGATCGAGACGGCCGGATACGAGACGACCGACTGGCGTACGTCGCTGCACGACTACGTGCGCGCGGCGAAGGCCTGAAAGGACCAGACATGAAGGGCATCATCCTCGCCGGCGGATCCGGCACGCGACTGTACCCGCTGACGACGGTCACGTCGAAGCAGCTGCTGCCGGTCTACGACAAGCCGATGATCTTCTATCCGCTGAGCACGTTGATGCTCGCCGGCATCCGCGACATCCTGATCATCTCGACGCCGAAGGACCTGCCGAACTTCGAACGGCTGCTCGGCGACGGCTCCCAGTACGGCGTCTCGTTGCGCTACAAGGTGCAGCCGAGCCCCGACGGGCTCGCCCAGGCCTTCCTGCTCGGCGAGGAGTTCATCGGGGGCGACGCTTGCGCGCTCGTGCTCGGCGACAACATCTTCTACGGCAACGGTCTGGGCCGCCAGCTGCGCCGCGCGGCCGCGCTCGAGCACGGCGCGACCGTCTTCGGCTACTATGTGGACGATCCGGAACGCTACGGCGTCGTCGAATTCGACAAGGACCACAAGGCCGTCAGCATCGTCGAGAAGCCGGAGCATCCAACCTCGAACTATGCGGTGACCGGTCTGTACTTCTATGACGACCGCGTCGTCGATTTCGCGAAGCAGGTCAAGCCGTCGCCGCGCGGCGAACTGGAGATCACCGACCTCAACCGCATGTACCTCGACGACGGCAGCCTGCATGTGCAGACGCTCGGCCGTGGCTATGCGTGGCTCGACACCGGCACGATGGACAGCCTCTTCGAAGCGGGCGAGTTCGTCCGCACGATCCAGCGCGCGCAGAACATGCCGATCTCGGTCATCGAGGAGATCGCCTACGAGAACGGCTGGATCACGAAGGAGCAGCTCATCGAGGCGGGCCACAAGTACGGCAAGAGCCCCTACGGGCAGCATCTGCTCGACGTGGCCGACGACAAGATCATGCTCGGCCATGACGACTGAGCCGATGCGCTGACCCGGACAAGTTCGCCATGCGCGGCTACAATGGCATACCGGCGTGAGCGCCCCTTGCGCGCCGCACCGGTATGCCATGCCGTCCGTCAGACGATCCGGCGAACACAGCGGTGGACGTGGACGGCATCACGATGCATTTGTTGATTTGATGTTGAGGATTATCACCGAGAGGAATCGTTATGCCCACACGTGACGACGACGAACATGGTATCGAAACCACACCGGACGAGGTGACGGCGCAGGACGCCGACGGTGTCGATACGGCGGACGACGCTGCTGCGGACACGACGGCTACGACGGACGCTGGCGACGGCATCGGCGAGGACGGGCAGGACAAGCCGGCATGGTACCGGCGCGTGCGCTGGTGGGGATGGATCCTCATCGCGGTCGCCGCGGTCATCGTCGCCTTCGTCGGCACGGTCGGCACGCAGGCGCTGCTCGTCAAGCATCACGAGGAGGCGGCGATCGCCGTCGTCAAGGACGCCGTCAAGAAGAACCGCCTCAACGACCTCGACGGCGTCGTCGCCGACGTGCAGCGGCAGACGCGCGCCGCAAGGGACATCACGGACGGCGGCCTGTGGTCGTTCACCGAGAAGATCCCCGGCATCAAGGGCAGCATGCGCGTCGTGCGCATGATGACCGACGTCGTCGACGACATGGCGCAGGACACGGCGCCGAAATTCGTCGACGTCGCGCAGCGGATCGACGTCAAGTCGATCTACAAGAACGGACGCATCAACGTCGAGCCGATCATGCAGGCGCTGCCGGAGCTCGACACGGCCGCGCAGTCGCTGCAGCACTATACCGAGGAACTCAACAAGATCCCCGAACCGGGCATCGGCATCGTTGCGAACACGCTCAACAGCAGCCGTGGCATGCTTGACAAGGCCAATGGATACCTGCAGGAAGGCGTTCACGAATTCGCGCCGAAGCTGCCCGAATGGCTCGGCTACGACGGCAAGCAGACCTATGCCATCCTGGCGATGACGCCCGATGAGATGCGCGCCAGCGGTGGCCTGATCGGTGCGGTCGGCACCGTCACGATCGACGACGGCAAGATCGAGATCGGGGACTTCACGAGCAACACGAAATTCTCCGGATACAAGATCACGGCACGCAACCTCTCCGAGGACGAATACCGTCTGTACAAGGAGGAGGGTCCGATGCGTCTGAACTACGATCTTCGAGACATCGCGAATTCACCGGATAACGTGCGCGTCGCCGAATACTTCAAGGACATCTGGGACCAGACGGCGATGGGCAAGCACACCGAACTCGACGGCGTCATCCTGGCCGATCCGCTGATGGTGCAGGGCCTCGTCAAAGTGCTCGGCGACGTGACATTGCCCGACGGCACCGTGCTCGACGGCACGAACACCGCCGACTTCCTGCTGAACACCGCCTATAAGGAGTATGCGCCCGAGGATACGGACGCGATGTTCGGCACCGTCGCAAAGTCCTGCGTCAAGCGTCTGATGGGCGATTTGCAGATGGGCAAGATGGCGAGCCTCGTCTCCGAGATGCACACGCTCGCGCATGACCGCCACCTGTCCGTATATTCCTTCGACCCGACGATGCAGCAGATCCTGTGGAGTCTGGGCATGACCTCCACGGTGCCGCTCAACGAGGCGCGACCGGAGATCGGCATCTACATCACTGAGAACAACCCGTCGAAGATCGGCTGGTACATCAAGCGCTCCACGAAGATTACGCAGCTCGACTGCGGTGAGGAGGGCCCGGCGAAGTACCATGTGGAATACACGATCCGCAACACGATGACCGATGAGGAATCGAAGACGCTGCCGCCGTACATCACCGGCGTCAGGGCCGAATACCCCGACAGCCACGGCACGAGCTTCGAGAAGATCATGTTCATGCCGCCGGCGGGAGGCACGATGAGCAACTTCGAGGTCAGTGGCAACGGCGCGGATCCGGTCGCCGATTCGCTCAACTTCAGGCTCATCTACACGACGATGACGCAGGTGCAGCCGGAAAGCACCGTCACCTATTCCTTCGACGTGACGGTGTCGCCGGACGCGACGACGAAGCTCGGCGTCGACGAGACGCCGACGACATCGTCGAAGCCGGACGTCACCTACACGAAGCTGTGCCGCGTGCAGTGACGATGACGCGGCGCTGACGGTGCGATGACGGCGTCGCAATGGGCGACGATATGGGGTGGAATGAATATTCGTTCCGCCCCTTCGCTTATTCATCCGTGGTTATCGCGGCTGATCGCTCTGCAATGCGCGACACTTCGATTTTTAAAAGTACGATATATGTTATATAGTTTAAGAGCAAGTAATCAAAATCTCGACGTAAGGAAGTTTGAATATGTCGGTTTTACAAGGTTTTGAGCCCGTCAATCCTGCCAGCACCGCAGGCAAATCCGTGCTCACGGTGACGCCCCGGTACATGCGTTTCAACAAGAACACGGTGCAGGAATTGGAAGCTCCCCGCTATGTGCAGATTCTGACGAATCCTCATACCAAGCAGGTCGCCATCCATGAATGCGCGGAGACGGATGCCAACGCCATCGAATTCGTCAAGCCGAACCATAAGACCGCATCGGTGACGCTGAACAGCCTGGTCGTGCTCAACGCCGTACTGCGGTTCTTCGACTTCCCTGAGGTCGCCGATGACGAGGTCGCCTTCGCGCAGCTCAAGGGCACGTCGTTCCCGGAGGACAAGACGGTCATCTTCGACGTACGTGATTGCCGTCAGGGCGTCATGAAGAAGCGCGGCCGCAAAAAGGGCGTCGATTACAACGCGTCCGGGAACGCGTCGGCTCCCAAGCACGCCGCCTGATTGTTTCAGCGCGTCATACAATATTGAGCCCCCATGGTGCACCATGGGGGCTCAATATTGTTCGGAGGACGGAACCGCCGAACTCGGGACTCATCTTCGGATCAGTACCAGTGGTTCGCCTGCCAGAACGCGTATGCGCCTTGGATTGAGCCGTAACGGCCCTTGCAGTAGTCCCAGAACCACTTGAGCTGTGTCTGGTAGTTCGTCGCCCAGTCGGCGCCGTGCGAGGCCATCTTGCTGCCCGGCAGCGCCTGCGCCAGGCCATAGGCGCCGGAGGACGGGTTCGTGGCCGTGACCGACCAGCCGGATTCATGGGAGATGATGAAGACGGTGGCCGTGAAGTCGGCCTCGGTGCCGCCGTTCGCGAGCAGATAGTCATGTGCCCACTGCTGCATCTCGCCGACCGGGGCGGTCGTGCCGATATTGTTGTTCGACGCCGGCTTCGACGCGTTGCCCGAATCCGACGTGGCCTTGTCCGATGTGTCCTGCGTCGGCTCCGGCTGCGCGGCCGGCTGCGGGTTCGCGGTGCCGACGAGGACGACCTTCTCGACCGGGGCCTTCTTCACCCATGAGGCGAAGGTGTTCGACGAGATGATCCTGTCGCCGCTGCGTTCGACGAGGTTCGTGCGTTCGAGGATGCCCTCCTGGCCTTCCGTCTCGACCTTCTCGGTGCCCTTCGGCAGCGACGACGTCTCCTTCTTGACGGTGTTGAACGGAATCTTCGATTCCTCGGTCTCCATCTTCGCGCCGGCTCGGTTGATCGTGATCGTCGTCGATTCGTCGACCTTCGTCTTCAGCGACGGCTCGACGGTGTCGCCGCTCTCCAAGGTGATGTCGCCGGCGTCGAGCACCGACTTCACATCGGTGAAGTTCGTGCCGAGCACGGTGCGTGTCTTGCCATTGATTGTGACGTTCACGTAGGTCGGCTCGCCGTCGAGCGCGTCACGTGCGTTGCCACGGGAGGCCGCGTGCTCGTCCGAGATCGAGTAGGCGGTCGGCTGTGCGGTGGGGGCGGCATCGGCATGGGAATAGATGCTTCGTGTGGCCGCACCTCCAGCCACGACCAGACCCACGGCCGCGCACACGGAGGCGATGCGGATCCACTGCCTCTTGGTGAGCGAGCGAAGCGTCGGCTGGTCTGCTTTGTGATGGGTAGCCATTGTGCTCCTCAACGTACGTCCGATAATCCTCGGCGGTATTCGCGACCCTGGTCCTGCAGGGGCGTCGCGGTGCGTGCGGTCGCATATGGCCGCCGCCGGAATGCACACTGAACAACAGTATATCGCACGCCCTTCGCGCGGCCTCGGGAATGTCTATATCTTCACAGTTCGGACATCGATGTCCACACGTCGATCGCAGACGGCGGCGACCCGGCATGCCATGCGCGCGCCACAAATCGAGGGGAAGGGCCAGAGACCAAGGAGACGAAAAGGCCCGTTCCGACCGATTGGCCGGAACGGGCCTGCCGCCGGGACGGATTACTTGTCCTCGTGCTCCTCGAGGATCTCATGCGGATCCTCGCCGTTCTTCTGCGCCTCCTCGAGCGCGGTCTGCACGTCGAGCTTCTTCGCCTGGTCGATGATGTCATCGAGATCCGGCGCGCGCAGCGCGCCTGGCTCCTGATAGATGATGTGACCGTCCTTGACGATCATCAGCGTCGGCACGGCCTGGACGTTCGCCTGCGCGGCGAGGTCCTGGTTCTTGTCGATGTCGATCTTGCCGAAGAAGACGTCCGGGTTCGCCTCGCTCGCCTTCTCGAAGATCGGGCCGAAGGCGCGGCACGGGCCGCACCAGGTGGCGAAGAAGTCGAAGAACGCGAGCTGATGGTCCTTGACTGCCTGCGGGAAGGTCTCGGTGGTGATTTCCTGAACTGCCATGGTGGTCTCCTTAATGACGTTCGTTCTCGATGGGTCTGTCATGCACAACCGCATCGCCTTCTCAAGCATTCCATAAACACGCGGAAGCGATGCCGAATCAGCCAGCGGGGGAATCGCGGCGCCCGCGGCGGCCTTGGGATACCGCCGGTCGCATGCGACGCGGCGCCGACACGCCGCTTCCGCCCGCGGCCCATGCGCATCGATAATGGGTACATGCCAGTTCTGAATGACGAAGTGCCGGACGACGGCGATTACGATGCGGGGCGCCGTCGTGGCGAATTCGACCACATCACCCCGGAGGACTTCACGAGGTCGCGCGGCTCCGGCCGCGTCACGCCTCCCGGATGGATCGACGAGAACGAACTGAGACGTGTGCGTCGCGAGATGCCGGTCGCGTACGTGGAGGTTGTGCCGGTGCGCGTCGACGACTTCGGCCGCGTGACGAGCATCGGCTCGCTGCTGCGCGTCTCCGATGGCGGCGCCGTCATCGAACGCACGCTCATCGCCGGTCGCGTGCTCTACCATGAGACGATTCGCGAGGCGATCGCGCGCAACGTCGCGAAGGACCTCGGCGACATCGCATTGCCGATGCTGCCGCAAGGCCTGACGCCGTTCACCGTCGCAGAGTTCTTCCCGACGCCCGGCGTCTCGCCGTACCACGATGAGCGTCAGCATGCGATCGCGCTGTGCTACATCGTGCCGATCGCCGGCGACTGCAAGCCGCAGGACGAGACACTCGACGTCGAATGGGTCGATCCGCGGTCGGCCGCGTTCGACGAATTCCTCGGGCAGATGAGCGACGGCCACGACTACATCGTGCGCCAGGCGCTCGCATGGACCGGGCTGTGAGCGGCCGCGGACGGCGAATGGTTGCGGACGAATACACGGATAAGAAGAGGCGAAGGATGACGCTGACGATCGAAAACCACATCTACAGGGACGGCGAGGGGATGCCGCTCGTCCTCGTGCACGGATTCCCGGTCGACCACAGGATGTGGGATCGCTGCGCGACGGCGCTGATGGAGACGACGGACGCGCAGGAGCTCGCGCAGTTCCCGATCTGGGCGCCCGACATGCCGGGAGCCGGCGCCTCGCCGACGCCGAAGCCGCAGGACAGCGGCCGGATCGCCGAGGACGGCGCGTATCCGCAGGCGCTCGACATGGTCGCCGACGCCTACGTCGAGCTGCTGCACGCGGCCGGCTACCGACAGGCGATCTGGGCGGGGCTGTCGATGGGCGGATACGTCGTCCTCGACATCCAGCGGCGGCACCCCGAGGCGATCGCCGGCGTCGCGCTGCTCGACACGAAGGGCGACGCCGACAGTGCTCAGGCGCGCGCGAACCGTATACGCATCGCACATGAATGCGTCGAACGGCACACGACCGAGCCGGTCATGTTCTTCACCGACGTGCAGCCTGAGGATTCGAGCGTCAAGCGTTCGCAGGCCTACATCGACCAGTTCGGTACCTGGATCCGCGAGCAGCAGCCGGCCGGCATCGCATGGCGCGAGCTGATGGCGGCGGGCCGGCCCGACCTCAACGACCAGTTCGCGCGGGTCGAAGTGCCGGCGGCCGTCATCTGCGGCGTCGACGACCCGTCGAGCAGCCCGAAGGTCATGCGACCGATTGCGGACCGGATGACGGGCACCGACGTCATGTTCACCGAGATCGAGGACTGCGGGCATTTCAGCGCATGGGAGCGGCCGCAGATCGTCGCCGATGCGCTGCTCGACCTCGTCGCACGCGTGCCGCGCGGCGTCGACGAGGATCGGTAGTCGGGAATCGGCGGCCATAGGCGGCGGCTGAAATCGGTATTCGCGGATGCCGGCCGCGGTCGTACGGGCATGCGGCCGATGGCGGAATCTCGGCCGGCGGCGCCGATCGTATCGCGCAACGCGTAGCCGGCGCGGCGGCGTCATCGGGCGTCGTGTCCTACAGTGGAGGGAGGGCCGCACGCTGTACGGTCCGACGGACTTGACGGAACAGACGACGACCGGAGACGGTCCCGAGGAGATGATGCCGATGTTCTCATCGCTCGCATTGACGCAGGCGCTGCCGTACCTGCCGCTCGTCCAGGGCGATATCGCTTACGGCGTGGAACGGCGCGCCGACCCGCATCTCATCGACGACGTGCTGCGCGAGGCGGGCACGAGCGTCGTGCTCACACGCGCCGGACTGCTCGCCGTGCCCTTCGGACAGCGCGCGCTCACACGGCAGTCGACGGCGCATATGCGGCTCGCGATGCTGCCCGGGCAGTACGTCGCCGACGCGCTGCCGCACCATCCGGAGGTCAAGGCGATCTATCTCGGCTCCTACGCGGGCGCCGCGCCGCAGCACGTCGTCGCGCTCGACCTGACCGACGTCGCGCATCAGTCGCCCGAGGACGCCGCACGGCATGTCGACGACGCCTTCGACGATGCGAACGGCGGCCACGACACGCACGACGGCATCTTCGCGTCGGCGGTCGCGCGCTTCGACTGGGTCGATCTGCGCGGATTCGCGCCGCGCGCGTCGGCACGGGAGATCGGACAGGCGACGACGATGCTCGCCCTGTCGAACTGGTTCGCCTACCAGCGGCACTGCCCGCACTGCGGATACCCGGTCGAGCAGGCGATGAGCGGATGGGCGCAGCGCTGCACGAACTCCGAGGACGACTTCCGGCTGCTGTTCCCGCGCGTCGAGCCGGCCGTCATCATGACGGTCGTCGATGCGCAGGACCGGCTGCTCATCCAGCACAACAAGGCATGGAAGAACCCGCTGCTGTATTCGGTGTCCGCAGGATTCGTCGAGGCGGGGGAGAACCTCGAGCACGCCTGCAGGCGCGAGACGTTCGAGGAGACCGGCATCCGCGTCGGCGAGGTCAAGTATCTGGGCTCGCAGCCGTGGCCGTACAAGATCTCGCTGATGATGGGCTTCAAGGGGCAGGCGCTCAGCACCGACATACAGGTGGACGGCGAGGAGGTCGGCGACGCACGGTGGGTGACGCGCGACGAATACACCGACCTGCTCGTGACCGGGCAGATCGAGGCTCCGGGCAAGGCGACGATCGCGCGCGTCATGATCGAGGAATGGTACGGCCGGCAGATCTGAACCCGGCAGATCCGAACATGGCCGGCGCGTAGGCGTCCGACGGGCGGGCCCCGCCCATCGGACGCACGGAAGCTGGCATAATGGCGTCAACGCATCCGTCCGCCTCGGCATCCGGCCGACACTGCGCCGGCGTGCACGGCGGCACGGCATCAATAGGACAATCCAAAAAACGGCAACCCAAGGAAACGAGGAGCATCATGGCACAAGAGGAACAGACGGGACAGGCGGACAGGCTCGACATCCCGCGTCATCTGCAGTACAGCGAGGACCATGTGTGGGTGGACGACTCGGTCGAACCGGCCGTCATCGGCATCACCGAATACGCGGCCGAACACATGGGCGACATCGTGTTCGTCGACCTGCCGCAGGTCGGCACGCGCGTCGAGGCCGGCGACGAACTCGTGCAGGTCGAATCGGCGAAGGCCGTCGAACCGGTCATCAGCCCGGTCGCCGGCACCGTGAAGTACGTCAACCACGAAGCCGAGGACGACGCCGCGATCATCAACGACGACCCCTACGGCGAAGGCTGGCTCGTCAAGGTCGAGCTCGACGACGACCTCCCCGAACTGTTGGACGCGGACGAATACGCAGCCATCATCAGGAAGTAGCGGAACAAGGCGCGCGGCACGGCCGTGCTCCGTTCGCGGATGCCGCGCCGTATGCATGCGGCATGCACGGGGCGCGGTGCACATATACGTGCATATACGAAGTACGTGCATAACCTGAGGAATGAAGGAAGCTGACATGAGCGATCCGGATGCATCGGCACGGCGGCTGAAGACGACGAAACGGCTGCTCGACCACGCGTTGAACGAGGTCGAGCGCGAAGGGCGCATCGGGCTGCGGCGTGTGCGTGGCACCGCCAGGTCCGGCGCCGAACCCGTCGAGGACGACGCGGCGCTCGCGCCGGCCGCGGCGCAGGAGGACGGCGAGTCCGCCTCCGCCGCCGTCGCACTGCGCACGACGTCGGCGGCGACGGCGAGCGACGACATGCCGACGGTCGCCGTGCCGCTCGGCGAGATCGCGACCGGTGTGCCGCGCCGGCGTTTTGTGCGCCGCCGCCGGCTGCATGTGACGAACCCGATCAAGGCGCTGATGCGCAAGGCCGTCATCGCCGTGTTCGGCGTGTGGATCAAGGTCTCGACGTCGCTCGTGCGCAGGCTCAACTGGTTCCCGAGCGTCAAATCGTATGTCGGATACGGCACCGAGGAGTACTCGCGCCTCGTCTGCCGCACGATCTACGCGCCGACGCATGCGAAGCCGCACACGCCGATGCGCGGCATCCACGCGATGCTCGAGGTGCCGGCGGCGCACGAGCGCGTGCGCATCGACATCGACGACGTGCCGCTCAAGACGGTGCAGGTCGGCACGATGGAGGTCTACGATCCGATGGATCCGGCGCGCAGCCAGACGATGGACTACTCGGTCTCCGACTCGTCCGGATACCTCGACCTGCTCGCCGAGCACCGGCTGCAGCCGGGCGTCCACACGATCAGCTGCATGGTGCCGCGCAGGCCTCCGGTCGAGGCTGAGCTGTTCACGATACCGAGCGACACGAAGGTCGGCGTCATCTCCGACGTCGACGACACGATCATGGTCACGCAGGTGCCGACGGTGTGGAAGGCCGCATACAACATGCTGCTGCTGTCGCCGCACAAGCGCGCGTCGGTGCCGGGCATGGCGGTGATGTACAACAAGATCCGCACGATGTTCCCCAACGCGCCGTTCTTCTATCTGTCGACGTCGCCGTGGAACGTCGAAAGCCAGATCCGCGGCTTCATCACCGACTACGGCTTCCCGGACGGCCCGCTGCTGCTGCGCGACCTCGACCCCAGGCCGAAGACCTTCGTGCCCTCGGGCGTGCAGCACAAGCTCGAGTACGCCGAACAGCTGATGGAGGACTTCCCGAACATGAAGTTCATCCTGCTCGGCGACGACGGGCAGAAGGACCCGACGACCTACGCGCAGATCGTCAAACGGTATCCGGGGCGCGTGATCGCGATCGGCATCCGCCAGCTGTCGCCGCGCGAGGCGAGCGGCGGCCTCGTCTCGATGAGCGGATTCGCGACGACGCAGCCGGTGCCGGACACCGATGTGCCGGTGTTCACCGGCGCGACCGGCGCGAACATGATGAAGACGATGCTGCCGTATCTCGAGCAGTTCGTCTGAAGCGGGGCTCTTTCCAGGGCGGGTATGGGTGCGATTCCTGCGGAACGGGAATACGCCGATTCCGACGGTTGCGCGTATGGCTGCCATGCGTCGATCGGATGACAGTGCATCGTTATGGCATTGGGCATACGATGCACCGTCTTTTCGTGTTTGCTATGTGGCATTCTCACACGGCGTTTCGCATATGGCCTCACGGCGTGTTGCCGCATCGTCCCGTCATTGCGTGGTGGCCGGGACGATGCGGGGCAGCCGAGACCGGGGCGGACTTCAGCTTCCTTGAATCCGGCCGCGTGGGTGCATACGCGGGAGATGACGGCATCGACGATGTGGTCGTCGAGGGCATCGTATCGTGTTGGTGCACGCATGGGAGGTGAGCAAGGTCGGAATAGGTTTCAAACGTCCTTGAATCCGGTCGCGTCGGCACGCGTACGGGAGGTGACGCGGCGATCGCCGCCGGCCCGGATGTGTTCATGTCGCGTCGGCACGCGTACGGGAGGTGATTGAGGCCGGTATGGGCTTCGGCGTCCGTATCTGCGTTGGAGGAGAGCAACATCCCGGTTTGGGCCGAGTATATGGGATTTGGGGTGTTGGAAAATGGCGGAAACGGATCGGCATACTCGCCCCAAACCGGGATGTTGCTCCCCCTCAGCGCGGATAGGGGGGGAACATAGGCGGATGTCCGATTCTGGAATTTGGGATGGTTCCCCCTCAGCACGGATAGGTGAATGATGCGCGGGGCAGCGATGGTTACTGGTCTTATTCGGTTCTTGATGGGGAATCCGGTGCGAGCCGTAGGTTCGTTGGTGTGCTGCTGTTTTTCCCGGTTCTGGAAGGGAAACCTGCATAGCTGGATGTCTCGTAGCATGAAGCGAACCATGCCGAAGCGTAATGGCACGGGACGGACCTTTGTATGTGCTGGCTGAAAGATCGGCCGCCGAATGGTGGCGACGGCGGACGAAGCCTTTATCCACATTTCCACATTATTTTCGATGCGGGATGCATCGGAGGGGGAGAGCCGATACATTCGTTGGCCATGTGCAACGTTTATCGGACAAATAGGTATGAGGGACGGGGCGGCAAGGACATGGATGGTTCGGAAGGGCGGGAGCATATAGCCCATATACAGATTGATGCCGTCAGTCGATGTTTGGACGCCGAAGCGGCCTGCGGCCGCGGCGAGGCGTGCATATTCACGTTGACGACGGCGATACGGCTGCTTGGAGTCGATTGGGATCCGCTCACCGCGGTGAAACCGTGGTGGCGTCTTGGCGCGGAATTGCTGCAAGTGGTGGTCGGCGACAAAAACAACAAGCCCCGTGACCGTTTGGCGAAGCAACGGCCGGGGACTCGACAGGGAAGATACCCGGCAACGTTCTTCACCAGCGGAATTCCCATCGAGACGGTTGAGGTGGCGGACGGAGTGACATGCACGACGCCGGAATTCACATGGTTCATGTTTGCCAGATTCATCGATCTGGAAGAACTCGTGATACTCGGTGATGCGATGATGCGGCGGTACGCCCTGCATGATCAGGTGACGCTGGAGAGCTTCGAGGATCTCCTCTGTCGGATTGAGCGCTATGGTTCGGAGCATGGGATGAGAGCTCCGAAGGGAATACGCAATTGCCGGAGAGCACTGGCGCTAATGGAGGAGGGGACTGATTCCGTGCGGGAGAGCATCCTGCGTCTATTGCTCATCCGATACGGACTGCCGCGGCCGGTGGTGAACTATCCGCTTGTGCTGCCGGACGGGACGCTCGTGTTTCTGGACATCGCTTTTCCCGATGCGAGGGTGGATGTGGAATATGACGGTCGTTTCCACCAAAACCAATGGGCGCAGGACGCACAGCGGCGGTTGGCGATAGAACTCGCCGGCTGGGCGTATGTGCAGGTGACCGATGAGGCCCTTGCGACCAAGGACGCTTGCAGGCAGATCGCGGAACTCGTCGCACGGTACCTCAAGGAGCGCACGGGAAACGATTATCTGCGAGACGAGCCCTTCGATCTGCGTGCGGTGGCGGATGGGCGGCGTAAGGGCTGGAAAAGACGATGAAGGCGGATGCCGGAGTGGGACATGCGTGGCGTCTTGATTCAGCTGGATTGTGCGAAAAGCCAGAAATGTCTGCATGGTGCATCTTTATTACATAGATTTATTAAATCTGTATTAGGGAGCAATGCTTTCGGAGCGTCATGGGGACGATGGAATGCCGTATCTGCGTTGGGGGAGAGCAACATCTCGGTTTGGGCCGAGTATATGGGATTTGGGGTGTTGGAAAATGGCGGAAACGGATTGGCATACTCGTCCCAGTCCGAGATGTTGCTCTCCCTCAGCGCAGATGGTCCCATGTCGATGCGCTCATATGCCGACGTGGCTGCTGGATGCCGATATGTATGCATCCCATTCGATGCGGATGGACTCGTCGCCGGAGGTTGCAGTGCGGATATGCCGGGACTGGCGCGCCGCCAGCGCATGGATGGATCCCTCGTGGAGCAACGCCCGGAGATTGGGCTCGTCGCATGCCGCCTCCGCATGGTTGGATTCCGCCTGGTTCTCGATCGCATCCGTCGTGGGCTGCAGATGGCAACATGGATGGACTCCGCATGGCTCTCCCGGGGCGCGGCGACGGGTCGCCCATGGAGCGCTGCCTGAAGCATGGCTCCCAAGGACGGGCCAGACCGCGGACGGACGCGTGCGTATAATCGGCGCATGACCAACGAGCAGAACGCGCAGATGGACATGCGGCCGCCGCAGGCCGCGCGGATCGACAGCGAACGCAGCTTCCACGACGACGTCTTCGTCGACCCCTACGAGTGGATGAGGGACAAGGAGTCGCCGCGCCTCAAGCAGTACGTGGCCGACGAGAACGCCTATACCGAGTCGCGCATGGCGCATCTCGCGCCGTTGCACGAACGGCTCTTCGAGGAGTTCCGTTCGCACGTCCAGGAGACCGACATGTCGGTGCCGACGCGCATGGACGGCTACTGGTACTACGCGCGCACACAGAAGGGCCGGCAGTACGCGGTGCAGTGCCGGCTTCCGGTGCACGACGAGGATGACTGGGATCCGCCGGTCATCGACGCGGCGACGCGGCCGGGGCAGCTCGAGGGCGAGCAGATCGTCCTCGACGCGAACGCCGAGGCGGAAGGCCACGACTTCTACCGCATCGGCGGCATGGACATCAGCAAGGACGGCCGCTGGATGCTGCTCGGCGTCGACACGAACGGCGACGAACGCTACGATTTCACGATCCGCGAGATCGCGACCGGCCGTGAACTGCCGGAGCGCTTCGCGGGCATCGCCGCCGCCTGCTTCACGCCGGACGCGCGCTACGTGTTCTACACGGTGCTCGACGAGGCGCAGCGGCCGTGGCTCATCCGCCGGCACAAGGTCGGCACGGCCGTCGCCGACGACGTGGACGTCTACCGCGAGGACGACGAACGGTTCTGGGCGGGCATCGGCGTGTCCTTCGACGAACGGCATCTGGTCATCGGCACCGGTTCGAAGACGACGAGCGAGGTGCTGATGCTGCCGGTGAGCGACCCGGAGGGCGAGTTCACGACGTTCATCCCGCGCAAGGAGGGCGTCGAATACGACGTGAGCTTCGCGACCTTCGAAGGCGCCGGCGAGCACGGCGGGGACGTGCCGGTCGCCGTCGTCTACCACAACGCGACGAACCCGAACTTCGAGATCGACGTCATCGACATGCGCGAGCACGGCGCGCCGTACATGCTCGGCGACGGCACGATGATCGCGTGCGGCTCGCCGTACGGCTGCGAACTCGGCGACGCCGTCATCGACGGGGCGTCGGCGATGCCGGTCGGCACGCCGTTCGACGATCCGCGCAATCCGCAGCTGCTGCGCGGCGTGCGGGGCCTGGCGATCGACGGCATCGCGCTGCACCGGCATTTCGTCGCGCTGTCCTACCGCGCTGACGGACTGCCGCGCCTCGCCGTCATGGGCAAGGCGGCGGCCGCCGACGACTTCCTCCACGGCAGGCCGTGGCGTTTCGAAGCGGTCACGCCGCCGGCGCTCGACGGCGACTGGACGCCGCAGGACGTGCCCGCACCCGCATTGGACGGCTTCGACGGCGCCGCCGAGCGGCTTTATTCGATCGGCACGAGCGGCAACCCGTCGTACGACGCGCCGCGCATGCGCTACCTGTTCACGAGCTACACGCGTCCCGGCGAGCTGCACGAGCTCGACACGCGTGACGGCTCCGACGTGCTGCTCAAGGAGGCGACGGTGCTCGGCGGCTACGACCCGCGCGACTACGCCGAACGCCGCGTGTGGGTGACGGCGCGCGACGGCGAGCGCATCCCGGTCTCCCTCGTCTACCGGCGCGACGCGATGCGCGGGCGGATGCCGATGTTCGTCATCGGCTACGGCGCCTACGAGATCAGCTCCGACCCGGGATTCTCGATCGCGAGGCTGAGCCTGCTCGACCGCGGCGTGCTGTACGTGGTGCCGCATGTGCGTGGCGGCGGCGAGATGGGACGCGCATGGTACGAGAACGGCCGGCGGCTGCGCAAGAAGCGCACCTTCGAGGATTTCGTCGACGTGACGGCCGCGCTGCAGGACTGCGGCCTCGCCGACCCGGCGCGCACCGTCGCGAACGGCGGCTCGGCCGGCGGCCTGCTGATGGGCGCCGTCGCGAACATGGCGCCGGAGCGCTACGCCGGCATCGAGGCGGACGTGCCGTTCGTCGACGCGCTGACGACGATGCTCGACCCGTCGCTGCCGCTGACGGTGACCGAATGGGACGAGTGGGGCGACCCGCTGCACGACGCCGAGGCCTACCGTTACATGCGCGACTATTCGCCGTACGAGAACGCGCCGGTGCCCGAGCCGGCGGCCGACGGCGCGACGCGCGCGGTGTGGCGCGACGGCGAGGCCGTGGCGCATTATCCGAAGATCTTCGTGACGACGTCGATGAACGACACGCGCGTCCTCGTCGTCGAGCCGCTCAAATGGGTCGCGCGGCTGCAGGCGGCCGGGCTCGACGCGCTCATCAAGATCGAGGTCGAGGCGGGTCACGGCGGCGGCACCGGCCGCTACAAGCAGTGGCGCGACGTCTGCTACGAGAACGCGTGGTGCCTGGAGGCGATGGGCGCCGAGGAACCGCTCGAATCGGCCGTGCGCTGACGCGGCGGACGGCGTCGGAGGCGAGGCTGCCGGCGCCGTGTCTCAGTCGGAATTCCACTATGCGGAATCGAATGGCGGCGCTGTCCACGGAATGAACGGCGCCGCGTGCGCGGCGGCCGCGCGCGTGTACGCTCGCATGTCATGAGCGAACACAAGCAGTACACGATCGCCGTCATTCCCGGCGACGGCATCGGCAAGGAAGTCACCCCGTGGGCGCAGCAGGCACTGGAGAAGGCGGCCGCGGACGTGGCGGAATTCAGTTACGAACCCTTCGACCTGGGCGCCGAACGCTATCTGCGCGACGGCGAGATCCTGCCGGATGAGGATCTCGAAGCCATCAAGAAGACCGACGCGATCCTGCTCGGCGCGGTCGGCGACCCGCGCGTCAAGGCGGGTGTCCTCGAACGCGGCCTGCTGCTCAAGCTGCGCTTCGCGCTCGACCAGTACGTGAACCTGCGCCCGTCGAAGCTGTACAAGGGCGTCACGTCGCCGCTCGCCGAACCGGGCGACATCGATTTCGTCGTCGTGCGCGAAGGCACTGAAGGCCTGTACTGCGGTGCCGGCGGCGCGATCCGCAAGGGCACCGAACACGAAGTGGCCACCGAGGTTTCGATCAACACGGCCTACGGCGTCGAGCGCGTCGTGCGCTACGCCTTCGAACTGGCGATGAAGCGCCGCAGGCACGTGACGCTCGTGCACAAGAAGAACGTCCTCGTCAACGCCGGCGACATGTGGCAGCGCATCGTCGACAAGGTCGGCGAGGAATATCCGGAGGTCACGCACGACTACAACCACATCGACGCGGCCACGATCTACCTCGTCAACGATCCGCAGCGCTTCGACGTCATCCTCACCGACAACCTCTTCGGCGACATCCTCACCGACGAGGCGGGCGCCGTCGTCGGCGGCGTCGGCTACTCGGCGTCCGGCTGCATCAACGCGATCGACGAATATCCGTCGATGTTCGAGCCGATCCATGGTTCGGCGCCGGACATCGCCGGCAAGGGCATCGCGAACCCGACGGCCGCGATCCTGTCGGCCGCGATGCTGCTGCGCCACCTCGGATTCGACGACGCGGCCGCGAGGATCGACGCGGCCGTCGAGGCGGACATCGCCGAACTCGGTTCGACGACGCGTTCCACCGACGAGGTCGGACGCGACATCCTCGCGCGCATCTGAGCGCCGTCGGGGAGCATGGATATGCGGCCGGTCGTGTTTGCGCGATGCGTAAACACGACCGGCCGTTCTTCGGCACTCGGCTGTAGACTGGGCGTCGTATGTGCAAAGAGCCGCGCGAGCGGTTCCCGTAACGAATCACGGCACTCCATGTGTCGTATGAAATGAGGTAATCATGTGCTGCAACTGTGAAGAAGCATCGATGAACTACAGCAACGGCTTCCAGACCTATGCACGTCCGACCGCGGGCCCGTACATCGCGACGACCCACGTCCCGGGCGAGTACGGCCCGGTCTACGTCGCCTGAGCGCGTCGATTCAACGTTTTCGACGGGCGCCCGCATCTATGTGCGGACGCCCGTTTTTCGTAGGCGGCCAGCGGCGGCATGCTGTGGGTGTGGTTACCTAAATAATGCCGTTGTGGGGATGCGGAACGGCATGTTGTGGGTGCCCCACCTAAATACTGCCGTTATTGGAGCGCATGGCGGCATGTTGTGGGTGAGATTACCTAAATAATGCCGTTGCTGTGGAGTGCGGCGGCATGTTGTGGGTGAGGTACGCGAGTAGTGCCGCTGAAGGGGAGCGGGACGGGCGGCTGGAGCTGCGGCGCGCGGCGGCGTGGTGCGTTACGCTGAAAGTCGGGAAACTTGCAGCCAACTCCCATCGGGGACGGCTATCGTTGGCAACAGAGCCAAAGGACAACGGCATGGGCGTGCGCGCGCATGCCGATGAGGAATCGAGGAACCATGACACAGCCACAGACCAACCCGACCAACCCGACCAACCCGACCGATCCAACCGATCCGATCAACCCGGCCATTCCGGCCAACCCGGACGACGCGAACACGGATCCGCAGACCGAACCGCAGACGGTGGCCTTCGAGCAGACGAGCGTGACCGATCCGGCGACCGGCGACACGGTGACCGAGACGATCGAGGGCGTCGCATCCTCCGCGGATGCCGCGGCTCAGAACACCACGGCCGCTGATGCCGGCACGACGAATGTCGGTATGCCGTCCGAGCCGTACGCCTTCGACAATCCGTCCGACTTCGGCGCGCCGACCGCTGACGCGTCGACCGCCGCCTATGCGCAGACGACTCCGGCCGCCTACGCGCAGATGCCCGCTCCCGCCGCACAACAACCGGTCGTCGATTCGATGGGCAACCCGTATGCGGCGACGTCGACGTCGAGCCCGTACGAGCATGCGCCGGCATACGGCGCGGGCGCCCCGACGATGCCGATGGGAGCCTACGCGGCGCCGGACGCAAACTCCGCGCAGCAGCCGAACTACGGCGCGCAGCCGCAGCCGTCCTATGCGACGCCGACGACCTACTACGTCGCGCGCAACAAGATCCTCGCGGGCCTGCTCGCGTTCTTCTTCGGCATGTTCGGCATCCACAACTTCTACCTCGGCTACACCGGCCGCGGCATCGCCCAGCTGCTGCTGACGGTGCTCGGCTGGATCGCGCTCGGCCTTGGACCGCTCGCCGCGCTGATCTGGTCGTGGATCGAAGGCGTGCGCATCCTCACCTCCGACTACGGCACGCCCGAACATCGCGACGCGCGCGGCGTCGAACTGATGGACTGACGTCACGCCGATGACCGAACGTTCCGGTTCCGTCAAAGTGCCCGGCGGCAAGCTCGTCCGTGTGACGCTTGCCGCCGGCGCGCGTCTCGACGGCGATTTCTTCGCCGACGGCGACGCCCGCGCCATCATCGGCGCCATCGAATCCGTCATCGCCGACGCCGCACATGAACTCGATCCGACGTTCGCCGATTGCGCGCCGGCGGACGCCGTCGATGCCGACGCGACGGCGCGCGCCGTGCAGACATGGTACCGGCGCACGGTGCGGCGCATCGACGACGTGCTCGCCGACCGGCTCATCGGCGCGAACGCCGACGCGATCGCGTTGGCGACGCTGCGCGCGGCCGCCGGCGGCAGCCCCGCCGCACGCGCCTTCGAGGAACGCCATATGGCGCGCGTGCGCCGCTCATGGCAGGCGGCGCAGCATCGGCCGACGCCGTCGCCTCTGCGCATCACGGATGCCGAGATCCGTGCACGCTGGGCGGCGCTGCGCCCGCATGTCGTCGTCGACCGGCCGCGCCTGCCCGAGGAGCAGATGGCGCTCGAACCACGATGGGCGTGGCAGGTGGCCGACGGCGGCCGCGAGCCGACGGTCCGCATCTGGCAATGGGCGGCGCCGGCCGTCGTCTGCGGCCGCTACCAGTCGATCGAGGACGAAGTGAACGTGGCCGAGGCGCACGCACGCGGCGTGCACATCGTGCGCCGCGGCACCGGCGGCGGCGCGATGTTCATCGAACCGGCCGACACGATCACCTATTCGCTGTATGCGCCGCTGGGATTCGCCGACGGACTCGACGCCGTGCAGACCTACCAGCTGTGCGATGCGTGGCTGCTCGAGGCGCTCGCCGCCTGCGGCGTACGCGCCTGCTACGCCGGGCTCAACGACATCGCCGCCGTGCACGTCGACGCCGACGGCTCCGCGCATGTCGGCGGCAAGATCGGCGGCGCCGCGCAGATGCGCGTCCCCGCGCACGGCGGCGGACCCGGCTGCCTGCTGCACCACGTCACGCTCGCATACGCGATCGACGCGGCCGCGATGGGCGACGTGCTCATCGTCGACCCGGAGAAGATGTCCGACAAGGCCGTGAAATCGGCGCGCCGGCGCGTCGAGCCGATGACGGCGCAGACGACGATGACGCGCGACGCCGTCGTTGCGACGATGGCGAGGGTCGCCACCTCCTTCGGCTCGTAGACGGCGCGCGTGGCGGTCGTCGGCGCCGCGCTCCGGATTGGCGGCGACGTGGCGACGACGGTACAATGGACGACGGTGCGCGTGCCGCACGGCCGCGTGAAACAACCGTGAAATGAGGTGGTCATGGCATCGGACGAGACGTACGGGAAGGACAATCCGCTGCTGCAGGCGGCGTTGTTCAGGCACGTCTCCGCCGAGCAGGCCAAAGAGCTGCTGCCGGCGCTGCACCACGAGACCGTGCAGAAGGGCGACTGCATCTTCCGCGAAGGGGACACCGACCACCGGATGTACGTCATCGAGTCCGGCCGCGTCAAGCTGACGCGCAAGTCGGTCGACGACCGCGTGCAGCTGCTCAGCATCCACACGCGCGGCGAACTGCTCGGCGAGATCCCGGTCTTCGACCCCGACGGCGGCCCGCGCACGGCGTCGGCGATCGCGATGATGAACGACACGCGCCTCGTCTGGCTCGAGCATGACGCGCTGTTCCGCTGGCTCGACCGATACCCGCGCGTCGCCGTCGACATGTTGCAGGTGCTCGCGCACCGCATGCGCGCGAACAACGAACGCATCGCCGACCTCGTGTTCATGGATGTGCCGGCGAGGCTCGCGAAGACGCTGCTCAACCTCGCGTCGCGTTTCGGCAAGCCGGTCGAGGCGGGGCTGCAGGTGCCGCACGACCTCACGCAGGAGGAGATGGCGCAGCTCGTCGGCTCGTCGAGGGAGACGGTGAACAAGGCGCTGATGGATTTCGCGAACCGCGGATGGATCGCGCGCGAGGGGCGCACGATCATCATCTACCAGCCGGGCAAGCTCATCCGCCGATCGCAGCGCTGAGCGCAGCCGCCTCCGCGATGCTGGCGGCGCGCTGTGAATATCGTGTGAAATCACTGGGCGCCCGTCATGCTCAGCCGCGGAATGTGGCGAAAGCCACGGCCTGCGCCTCTGGAATCGGTAGAGCCGACAACATAGAATGGTGCGCATGCCGAAGAAGAAGAAATCCCTGAGTGGAGTGCGCATTCTTGCGCTCGCGCTGGCGTTCATCACGCTGTGCGTCGCCGGCGGTGCGACGACGTGCCTGCTGTTCCTTCCCGCGGTCATGGGGGCGAACAACGTGGCGCGCGCGGTGTCGCCGTCGATGGAGGTCGAAGGCATCGACTTCGACGTGACGAACCTGCCGCAGAAATCGACGATGTACGCGAACGACGGCAAGACCGTCATCGCGGAGTTCTATGCGCAGAACCGCGAGGTCGTGCCGCTCAAGGACATCTCGAAGCCGATGATGCAGGCCGTCGTGGCCCGTGAGGACAAGCGCTTCTGGGAGCATTCGGGCGTCGACGTGCAGGGCGTCATGCGCGCCTTCGTGCAGACGTACATGAAGAAGGGCGACCAGCAGGGCGGCTCGAGCCTGACGCAGCAGTACGTGAAGAACGTGCTCGCGACGAAGGCGCGCGAAAGCGACGACCCGATCGGCGAATACCATGCGACCGAGGACACGATCGCGCGTAAGCTGCGCGAGATGCTGCTGTCGGTGCAGATGGAGAAGAAGTACTCGAAGCAGGAGATCCTGCAGGGCTACCTCAACATCGCGCAGTTCGGATCGAACTCGCTCTACGGCGTGCAGGCGGCCGCCGAACGCTACTTCAACACGACCGCCGACAAGCTCAATGTCGTCCAGGCGGCGACGATCGCGATGGTCACGAAGAACCCGTCGAAGTACGATCCGTCGATCCCGGAGAACCAGGAGGAGGCGCAGAAGCAGCGCAACATCGTGCTCAAGCTGATGCTCGACCAGAAGTTCATCTCGCAGCAGGAATACGACGAGGCCGTCAATACGCCGCTCAAGGACACGCTGCACCTGACCGATGTCAGCCGTGGATGCATGGCCGCGAAGTACAACACCGGCTTCTTCTGCGACTACGTCGTGCACAAGATCGAGAACTCTCCGGAGTTCGGCAAGACCGCCGAGGACCGCGAGAAGCTGCTGCAGGAGGGCGGCCTCAAGATCGTCACGACGCTCGACCTCGACGCGAGCAACGCGATGATGGACACGGCGAACCAGACGATCCCGGCGAACGACCCCTCCGGCATGGAGATCGTCATCGCCTCGGTCAAGCCGGGGACCGGCGAGGTGCTCGGATTCGGCCTCAACCGCACCTATGACGCGACCGACGCGGCCGCGACCGATCCGACGAAATCGTCGATGAACTACGCCGTCGACCAGGTCGACGGCGGCGGCCAGGGCTTCCCGATCGGTTCGTCGTGGAAGCCGATCAACCTCGTCGCTTGGATGCAGCAGGGCAGGTCGATCAACGAGATGCTCGTCGCGCCGACCGACTTCCTGACGAGCCGCTTCAACTGCAACGGCTATGTCGGCGGCACCGACAACTGGCATGTGACGAACGCATTGACGAACGGCACGGTCTCGCCGGAAAGCCCGTTCCTCGGCCTCGTCCACTCGCACAACACGACGATGGCGGCGATGGGCGCGCAGATCGGCCTGTGCGCGGTCGCCGACGCGGCGAAGTCCGTCGGCTACCACAACGCGAAGATCGGCCAGGAGGACGTCTATTCGGACATCTCGATGCATCCGGCGCTGCTCATCGGCGGCACGACGTCGGTCTCGCCGCTGACGATGGCGAACGTGTACGCGACGTACGCGGCCGACGGCGTGCAGTGCACGCCGATCGCGATCAAGTCGGTCGAGAACACCGACGGCGAACAGCTCGACGTGCCGAAGGCGAACTGCCATCAGGCGGTTGACAAGGACATCATCCAGACGCTCGCGTACACGATGAACCAGGGCGTGACGCGCCCCGACGGCGCGGCCGGCTCGGCGAAGCTCGCGAACAACCGCAAGACCTTCGCGAAGACCGGTACGAACGAGAACATGTACGTGACGACCGGCGGCTTCATCCCCAAGCAGATCGCGACCTTCGTGCTCGTCGGCGACGTGCAGGACCCGACGAACCATCCGATCGAGAACATCGCGATCAACGGCAACTACCACGGCTACTGGGACGGCTCCACGATCGCGGCCCCGGCCTTCAGCAAGGCCGTGAGCAGCTACGCGGAGAAGAAGAACCTGCCGATGGACAACGACTACGGCAAGCCGGTCGACAAATACATGCACTCGACCGGACATGTGACCGGGGCGCCCGGCAGCCAGCAGAACGGCCAGTTGCAGCAGAACGGCATGACCGGACAGTCGCAGCCGCAGCAGAACACACAGCCGCAGCAGCAGAACACGACGACCACACGGTAGCCGGTCTTCCGCGGCTTGCGGCAGACGAGGGGCGCCTTCCCGCCATGTTCCAGCGGAAAGGCGCCCCTTTTCGTATGCCGTCGTATGCCGTCATGCGGGCCGCATATGCGCCGATGCCCGGTGGGGCGCCGCAGGCGTCCGGAACGCCCGTTCAGGTGTGCTACAGTGCGCGGTATGGGCAAAGCAAAGAAGCAGAAGAAGACCTCAGCGAAGCGCCCGTCGGCGACTCCGATCCTGTTCGAACCGATGACGATCCGCGGCACGAGCGTGCGCAACCGCATCTGGCTGCCGCCGATGTGCATGTACTCGGTGACGGCGTGCGACGGCAGGCCGACCGATTTCCACTACCAGCACTATGTCTCCCGCGCGCTCGGCGGATTCGGCCTCATCATCGTCGAGGCGACGGCCGTCACGCCCGAGGGACGCATTTCGCCATGCGACCTCGGCCTGTGGGAGGACGGGCAGATCGACTCCTACCGGTGGATCGTCGACGGCATGAAGCGCGCCGGCGCGACGCCGGCGATCCAGCTGGGGCATGCGGGACGCAAGGCGTCGACCGGCTGCTTCGGCATCGGCGTGCCGGGGGAGAGCCTCGCTCCCGACGAGGGCGGCTGGCGCACCGTCGCTCCGTCGCCGGTCGCCTACGGCGACTTCCCCGAACCGCGCGCGCTCGGCGTCGACGAGATCCATGACATCGAGGACTGCTTCCGTGACGCCGCATGGCGCGCGCAGGAGGCCGGCTTCGAGGCGATCGAGATCCATGCGGCCCACGGCTACCTGCTCTCCGAGTTCCTCGACCCGCTGACGAACGTGCGCGACGACGAATACGGCGGATCTCCGCGCAACCGCGCGCGCATGCTCATCGAGACGGTGGACAAGGTGCGCGGCGTCGTACGCGACGACATGCCGGTGTTCGTGCGCATCTCGGCGACTGACTGGGCCGAGGGCGGATTCGGCGCCGACGACGCCGTCGCGCTCGCGAGGACGCTCAAGGACCACGGCGTCGACCTGATCGACGTCTCGACCGGCGGCGTGCTGCCGCAAGTGACGATCCCGGTGCGTCCCGGCTACCAGGTGCCGTTCGCCGACCGTGTGCGCAACGAGGCCGGCATCGCGACGACGGCCGTCGGCCTGATCACGAAGCCGCGTCAGGCGCTCAGGATCCTCACGCACGGGCAGGCCGACGCCGTCGAGATCGGCCGCGCCGGCCTGCGCGAACCGTACTGGCCGCTGCGCGCCGCCGCGAAGCTCGGCATGGCGCGCGACGAGATCGACTATCCGCCGCAGCTCGTGCGCGGCGCATGGCGCGACGGCGAGAACTGGTGATCGCGGCGGCGATCGCCGTATGAACGCGGGGAGGCCCGGACGTCGATGACGCCCGGGCCTCCCCATATGCGCGTGTCTGTTCGGCCGATCGCCTATGCGTCGACGCCGACGGCGTCGGACACATGCGCGAAGCCGTCGCGGCGCAGCAGCTCGGCGAGGCCGCGCTTGAGCACGGTGATCTGCTGAGGGCCGCGGTACATCAGCGCCGAGACGAACATGACGAGCGACGAGCCGGCGCGGATCTTCTCATACGCCTGCTTCGGCGTGAAGACGCCGCCGATGCCGGCGATCGCGAAACGGTCGCCGTAGTCGCGGTAGACGCGGCGGATCAGCTCGGTGCTCTCGACGGTGCACGGGCCGCCCGACAGGCCGCCGAGCCACGACGGCGGAATCGTCATGCCGCTGCGGTCCTTCTGCAGGTTCGCGATCGACAGGCCCTGCACGTTGTGGTCGGCGAGCACGTCGACGAGTTCGCGGAACTCCTCCCACGTCTTGTTGAGCGGCATCTTGACGAGCGTCGGCTGCGGGCGGTCGATCTTGTCGAGCTCGGTGAACAGGCGGTCAAGCGCCTCCGGATCCTCGTTGAACGGCTCGCCGACCTTCGTGTTCGGGCACGAGATGTTCACCTCGACCATCGCCGTGCGCCCGGCGGCGCGGCGCATCGAGACGCAGTAGTCCTCGATGCCCTCGTCGATGCCGCCGACGAGGGCATCGTTCGTGCGTGCGATCGACACCGACATCTGCATCGTGCGCGTGCGGCGCCACGCCTGCTCGGTCTTCGCGATGATCTTGTCGGAGCCCTCGTTGGCCAGTCCCACATGCACCATCATCGAATCGTATTCGGGCAGACGGTGGAACCACGGGCGCGGATTGCCGGCGCACGGGCGCGCCGTCGTCGAGCCGACCGTCTCGAAGCCGAAGCCGGCGTTGTCGAGCAGCGTCGCCATCTCGCAGTCCTTGTCGAGGCCGGCGGACAGGCCGAAGGGGTTGGCGAAGTCGACGCCCATGACCGAGGTTTCGAGGATCGGGTCGGTGTAGTCGAGCATCTGGCGCAGCAGCCACATCAGCGGCGGGATGTTGCGCGTGACCTTGCAGAACCCGATCATCTGGGCGTGCGACCGGTCCGGCGGCTTGTTGAAGACGAAATGCGGTTTGATGATGTTCTTGTAGGCGCAGGTGAACAAGTCGGTCGTCGCCTTGTTGATTGCGTCATGCAAGCTGTTCTCGGAAACGTAAGCCATCGTTCCATTGTGCCATGTTCGCCCGCGGAACGCACGTGCGAACCGCGGGGAAACGGTGAAAGGAGACGCATATGCCGTCCGTCGGCGCGGTTTTGCCGATGGCTGCACGGGATGCGCGCTGGCGGGACGCTGACTACAGTCGGTACGGAAATCCGAGGCTGCGGCGCCGATTCCGCGATGCCGACGCGGCATGCGGTAAAGTCGGGGAGCAGACGGCCGGCGGCGGCCGACGGACGGGAGGCGGATATGACGGGTCGTGTATGCGTGGTCATGCCGACGTACAACGAACGCGCGAACCTCGAACCGACGCTCAGCGGCGTCTTCGAGCTCAACCCGGACGTCGACGTGCTCGTCGTCGACGACAACTCGCCCGACGGCACCGGACGGCTCGCCGACGTCATCGCGAAGGCCACGCATATGACGCCGGGGCTGAGCGTCGAGATCAAAAGCAACGACATCGCGCACGACGTCGCGTTCTGCAAGGACGACGACGATGCAGCGCTGCTGTCCGATGCAAACGTGAGCACCGCCGACCTCAAGATCGCGAACCGCGTCAACGCGAAGACGACCGGATCGAAGCTGCATGTGCTGCACCGCGAAGGCAAGCTCGGCCTCGGCTCGGCGTACATCGAGGGCTTCAAATGGGCGCTCGCGCGCGGCTACGACATCATCTGCGAGATGGACATGGACGGCTCGCACCGCCCCGAGGACCTGCGGCGCATCCTGCAGCGCATCCGCGACGACGAGCATGTCGACCTCGTGCTCGGATCGCGCCGCGTGCCCGGCGGCACGACGCAGAACTGGCCGTGGTACCGCGACGTCATCTCGCGCGCCGGCTCCTCCTACGCGCGCTTCATGCTCGGGCTCAAGGTGCGCGACATGACGAGCGGCTTCCGCGCCTACCGTGCGCGCATCCTGCGCCGTCTCGACCTCGACGGCATCGACGACAACGGCTACGTGTTCCAGATCGATATGACGCGACGCGTCGTCGCGGCCGGCGGCGTCGTCGTCGAGGTGCCGATCGTGTTCCCGGAGCGCGCGCTCGGCGTCTCGAAGATGGACGGCGCGATCGTGCACGAGGCGATGCGCAAGGTGACCAAATGGGGGTTCTCGCGCATGCACCGGCAGCTGCACGACCCGCGCGAGCGCGAGCTCGAGCGCCGCGCCGCCCGCCGGCAGATCGCCGACGCGCCCGACGACGATTTCAACGACGAACTCGAGGCCGAGGCCGAGGACGTCGACTGATCTTTGCGTGCGCCGTGCGTCGCGGTCTGTCCGTGCGGCGCATGTACCGCATGCGCAACCGTCGACGGCTCCTGCGCGCGTTCCGTGTGCGCGTCGTGCACTGCATACGTGTGCATAATAGTCGATGTATGTTCGCTTCTGTTTGGAAAACACGCCGAAATGTTTGTTTCGGGTTGTCTAGTGGGAGGAAATGTGCGATAATGTTCGCATGATTTCCTCACAACGACAGCATCTCATCCTGAGCCGGCTGCGTACGCGCGGCGCGGTGCGCATCACCGCGCTGTCCAAGGAGCTCGGCGTCTCGGCGATGACGATCCGCAGAGACATCGCCGAACTCGCGGACAAGGGCCTGCTGCGGCGCGTGCACGGCGGCGCCGTGTCGACGAGCACGTTGCTGAGCGAGCCGCTGTTCTCGGTCAAGTCGCAGATGGACATCGGCCTCAAGGACGCGATCGCGCAGCAGGCGATCGACTACGTCTCGCCGGGCGACGTCATCGCGATCGGCGGCGGCACGACCGCCTACGTCTTCGCGCAGCATCTGCTCGAATCGCAGCACTCGAACGGCATCACGATCCTGACGAACTCGATCCCGGTCGCCGAACTCGTGCAGGCCCTCGAATCGAAGGACGTCGAGGTCATCGTCACCGGCGGCGTCATCACGCGCTCGAACTCGCTCGTCGGCCCGATCGCCGACAAGGTCATCGCGTCGCTGCGCGTGAACACCGTGTTCCTCGGCACCCACTCGGTGTCGATCCCGCGCGGCTTCCTGATGCCGAACTCGCTCGAGGCGGCGACCGACATGGCGATGATGGACATCGCCGACCGCACGATCATCCTCACCGACCACACGAAGTGGAGCAGCACGTCGCTGTCGCTGTTCGCGCGCTTCGACCAGGTGGACACGGTCATCACCGACGACGGCCTCGACGCCGACTCGGCGACGAAGACGAGGGACCTCGTCAAGGAACTCGTACTCGCCCACGACAGGGCATCCGACGACACAGAAAGCGAATGACGACGATGTCACGATATGCACACTACGAACCCGGCGACTACGCGAAGGAGCACATCCGCATCACGGCGACGACGCTCGCCGACGGCCGCGACTTCTTCTACCTCGACGACGAGCCAGAATTCGTCTCCGGCGAGCGCACGCGCCGCCTCGATGATCCGCGTCCGCTGCCGGACCGCTTCGCGCCGCATCTGGACGCCGACGGCGTCGAGGTGCGCTACCAGGCGCCGCAGATGCGCCGCGACCCGCTCACCGGCGACTGGATCCCGATGGCAACGGCGCGCATGAACCGTCCGATCACGGCTGGTGCCGGCGCGACGGCGAAGGGCAACCCGCTCGCCGCGCGCAAGCCGGGCGACCCGTACCAGGACGGCGAGGTGCCGGACACCGACTACGACGTCGTCATCTTCGAGAACCGCTTCCCGTCGATGGTGCAGGTGCCGGGCGTGCCCGACGAGACCGGCGATGTCGACGGCAACCCGCTGTGGCAGGTGCGTCCGGCGGCCGGTCGCTGCGAGGTCATCTGCTTCGACCCGAACGAGGACGGTCTGCCCGCCGACCTGCCGGTGTCGCGCCTGCGCACCGTCGTCGAGGCGTGGGCCTTCCGCACGGCCGAACTGAGCGCGATCGACGGCATCGAGCAGGTCTTCCCCTTCGAAAACCACGGCGAGGAGATCGGCGTCTCGCTCGCGCACCCGCACGGCCAGATCTACGCGTACCCGTTCATCGCGCCGAAGCTCGAGACCGAGCTCGAGCACACCGAGGCCTACTTCGAGCGCACCGGCGGCAACCTGCTGCACGACCTGATGGCCGCCGAGATCGACGCGCGCCACCGCGTCGTCATGCGCAACCACAGCTGGGTCGCCTATGTGCCGGCGGCCGCGCGCTGGCCGCTCGAGGTGCACGTCGCGCCGCTGCGCGACGGCGTCCTCACGCTCGACCAGCTCGACGACCAGGAGCGCTGGGACCTCGCGCAGATGTACTCGACGCTGCTCAAACGCGGCAACCGCTTCTTCGACAGGGGCGACGGCAACGGCATGGACCTGCCGTACATCGCCGCCTGGCACCAGGCACCGGTGCATGACAAGCGCCGCGAGCACTACCGGCTCAACCTGCAGTTCTTCTCGTTCCGCCGCGCGGCGAACAAGATCAAATACCTCGCCGGCTCCGAATCGGGCATGGCCGCATGGATCTCGGACACGACGCCCGAACTCATCGCCGCGCGCTTCCACGAGCTCGGCCCGGTCGACATCGCCGACGAAGGCTGAACGTCGGCCGAGGCACCATCGGACGGCACACAACGACGTGCAACTCAGACGAACAACTACGGAAAGACAACTTATGGCACAGGTGGAATTCATCGAGGCGATGGGCGACGACGACGGCGCGCGCAGGGCGGCCGCGCTGTTCCGCGAACGCTACGGCGACGACCCGGAAGGCGTGTGGGCGGCGCCCGGACGCGTCAATCTCATCGGCGAACACACGGACTACAACGGCGGCCTCTGCCTGCCGATCGCGCTGCCGCACCGCACCTACGTGGCGCTCGCGGCGCGCGATGACACGATGGTGCGCGCCGTCTCCGATATCGCGCCCGAGACGGTCGCCGAAGCCGAACTCAACGGCCTTGCGGCCGGCGGCGTCGACGGCTGGGCGGCCTATCCGGTCGGCGTCGCCTGGGCGCTGCGCGACGCCGGCTTCGGCCAGGTGCGCGGCTTCGACGCGGCCTTCGTCTCCTGCGTGCCGCTCGGCTCGGGACTGAGCTCGTCGGCGGCGATGACCTGCTCGACGGCGCTCGCGCTCGACGACGTGCACGCGCTCGGCTTCGGCGGCGACGACGCCGGCCGCATCACGTTGATCGACGCGGCGATCCGCGCGGAGAACGATATGGCCGGCGCGTCGACCGGCGGCCTCGACCAGAACGCGTCGATGCGCTGCACCGAGGGCCACGCGCTGCGCCTCGACTGCCGTCCGGGCCTCGACGCGCTCGGCAGCGCCGAGCAGGAGCCCTTCGATCTGGGACGCTACGGCCTCGAGCTGCTCGTGCTCGACACGCGCGCGCCGCATCAGCTCAACGACGGCCAGTACGAGGCACGCCGCACGATGTGCGAGCGGGCGGCGGCGATCCTTGGCGTGGCGAACCTGCGCGAGGTCGCCGACGAGGTCAACGCCGCCGACGATCCGCAGCGGGCGCTCGACGACGTGCTCGCGCGTCTCGACGACGGGACGATGCGCAGGCGCGTGCGTCACGTCGTCACCGAGATCGGCCGCGTCGACCGTTTCATCGGCGCCTTCGCGCGCGGCGACATGAAGGAGGCCGGCGCGTTGTTCAACGCGTCGCATGATTCGCTGCGCGACGACTACGAGGTGACGGTGCCCGAACTCGACGTCGCCGTCGACGTCGCGCGAGCCGAGGGCGCGTACGGCGCGCGCATGACCGGCGGCGGCTTCGGCGGCTCGATCATCGCGCTCGTCGACGCCGGCGAGAGCGAACGGATCGCGCAGCGCATCGCCGACGAGTTCGCGCGCCGCGGCTTCCGCGCGCCGCGCGCGCTGCCGGCCCATGCGGCCGCCGCGGCGCAGCGCGTGCGCTGAGCGCCGCCGATCGTCGTACACGTCCCCGCACCGCCTCGCCGGCGGGCGGGGACGTCGTCGTCCGCGCCGTCCTGCGCGCGACGTGCAGGCGAAACGTAAAGGTTTGGGAAGGCGGCGTGCGGATGCGCGTCGGTGCGGTTATGCTCTAAACGGACAAACAGATTGCAGGGACGGCCGCGGCGTGGACGCGGACGGCGAGAGGGTGAACGCGCTATGGCTGACAGGTGGGACGACGGCAACCACGACGAACACGACGGCGACCACGACGACTGGGACATGTGGCAGGACATGCACGACGACGACATGCACGACGACGACATGCACGACGACGACATGCATGGCGACGACATGCACGATATGTCGGGGGAGGGCGGCGACGCGGACGGCGGCGCCGACATGCAGGACGGCGACGGCTTCGCCGACATCATCGACCCGCACGAGCCGGGCAAGCCGAGGCTGACGCCGGAGCAGCTCGCCGCCAAGCGCAAGAAGGACAACCGCAGGTTCTTCGCGATGCTCGCGGCGATGAGCGCGCTGCTGCTCATCGGCGTCGGCCTGATCCTGTACCCGACGGTCGCCGACGCATGGAACCGCCATGTCGCGTCGCGCGCCGTCGCCGGCTACATCGAGAAGGTCGCCGACACGTCGAAGGAGGACCGCGCCAAGGAGATCGCGCGCGCGAAGGAATACAACGAGTCGCTCGTCGGACAGGGCACGTCCAGGTTCCTGCCGACCCCCGAGGAAAAGAAGGTCTACGAGTCGATCCTCGACGTGAGCGGCACCGGCATCATGGGCTACGTGACGATCCCGAAGATCAAGGCGCGTCTGCCGATCTACCACGGCACCGACGAGACGATCCTGCAGATCGCGGCCGGACACCTCGAAGGCTCGAGCCTGCCGGTCGGCGGCCCGTCGACGCACACGGTGCTCACCGGCCACACCGGCCTGCCAAGCGCGATGCTGTTCACCGGGCTCGACACGCTCGGCAAGGGCGACAAGTTCACGATCACCGTCTACGACGAGGTGCTCACCTACGAGGTCGAGGCGACGCACACGGTGCTGCCGAACCAGATCAAGGACCTCGCGATCCAGAACGGGCGCGACCTGGCGAGCCTCGTCACCTGCACGCCGTACGGCGTCAACTCGCACCGCCTCATCGTCACCGGACACCGGATCCCGACCGAATCGCCGCAGCAGCACACGCCGTACCGCGACGAGGGCCTGACGCAGGACATCACGGTGACGGCGATCATCGTGACGCTCGTCGTCGCCGCGGTCGTGGCCGTGTTCGTCGTGCAGCGCCGGCGCATGCGCAACCAGCCGACGCACCACGCGAAGCGGTAGCAGCGGACGGCCCCGACGGCCCGCGCGGCGCCCCGGCAGGGGACGCGGCGCGGGCCGTCGCCGTATCCGGCGGGGTTCTGACATGCGAAACGCCGGCGAACTTGGCGCAGCTCTTCCCTATACTTGGGGCTTGCCGGTACTTTTCAGGGCGAACCAGCCCGAGACCCAGGGAGATCCATGAACAAGGCAATCATCACCGTCGTCGGCCAGGACACCGTCGGCATCATCGCTCGCGTCTGCACGTATCTTTCCGAACACCACACGAACGTGCTCGACATTTCCCAGACGATCATCGACGGATTCTTCAACATGATGATGATCGTCGACTACTCGAACGCCGACGTCGCGTTCGAGACGATCGTGGACGACCTCGAGGCACTCGGCGAGGACATCGGCGTGCGCATCCGCTGCCAGCGCGAGGAGATCTTCACGAAGATGCACCGCGTCTGAGCACATGCCGGCCGCGCCGCGGCCGCCAATGCGAACGCAACAGCCCACAGCCGGAAGGAACCAGCATGCTGAATATCATGGAGGTCCACGAGACCAACCAGATGATCGAGCAGGAGAAGCTCGACGTGCGCACGATCACGATGGGCATCAGCCTCATGGATTGCGCGACGACCGACGTCGACGAGACCTGCCGCAAGATCTACGACAAAATCACGACCTACGCGAAGGACCTCGTCTCCACCGGCGAGTCGATCGAACGCGACTTCGGCATCCCGATCGTCAACAAGCGCATCACGGTGACGCCGATCGCGCTCGTCGGCGCGAGCTGCTGCAGGACGAGCGCCGACTTCGTCAAGATCGCGCACGCGCTCGACCACGCCGCGAAGACCGTCGGCGTCGACCTCATCGGCGGCTACTCGGCGCTCGTCTCGAAGTCGATGACGCCGGCCGAGGAGCTGCTCATCCGTTCGCTGCCGGCCGCGCTGAGCGAAACCGACATCGTCTGCTCGTCGGTCAATGTCGGCTCGACGAAGACCGGCATCGACATGAACGCCGTCGACATGCTCGGCCACATCATCAAGGAGATCGCCGAAGCGACCGCCGACATCGACTCCTACGGCTGCGTCAAGTTCGTCGCGTTCTGCAACGCGCCGGACGACAACCCGTTCATGGCGGGCGGCTTCCACGGCGTGACCGAAGGCGACGCCGTCATCAACGTCGGCGTCTCCGGACCGGGCGTCGTCTCCCGCGCGCTCGACGCGGCCGTCGGCAAGGACTTCGAGTTCCTGTGCGAGACGATCAAGCGCACCGCGTTCAAGATCACGCGCGTCGGCCAGCTCGTCGCACAGGAGGCGTCGAAGCGCCTCGGCGTGCCCTTCGGCATCATCGACCTGTCGCTCGCGCCGACGCCGGCCGTCGGCGACTCGGTCGGCGAGGTGCTCGAGAAGATGGGACTCGCGCAGGTCGGCGGCCCCGGCACGACGGCCGCGCTCGCGATGCTCAACGACCAGGTGAAGAAGGGCGGCATCATGGCGTCCTCGTACGTCGGCGGCCTGTCCGGCGCGTTCATCCCGGTCTCCGAGGACAAGAACATGATCGACGCGGCCGAATCCGGCTGCCTGACGATCGAGAAGCTCGAGGCGATGACCTGCGTGTGCTCGGTCGGTCTCGACATGATCGCGATCCCCGGTGACACGCCCGCCTCGACGATCTCCGGCATCATCGCCGACGAATCGGCGATCGGTATGGTCAACCAGAAGACGACGGCGGTGCGCGTCATCCCGGTCGTCGGCAAGACCGTCGGCCAGATGGCGAACTTCGGCGGTCTGATGGGCTACGCGCCGATCATGCCGGTGAACACGGCGAGCTGCGAGGCCTTCGTGACGCGCGGCGGCCGCATCCCCGCGCCGATCCACAGTTTCAAGAACTGACCCCACTCCAATATGCGAGATGGGCGTGCATCAACCGATTGATGCACGCCCATCTCGCATATTGGGGTGGGTATTCATTGGCCCCCGTCAAACCCCAGCTGCCGCCACGCCTCGTAGATCGCGATCGACGCGCAGTTCGTCAGATTGAGGCTGCGCAGACTCGGGCGCATCGGCAGGCGCACCTGCTCGGCGACATGCGGGCCGAACATGATGTCGGTTGGATCGGGGATGTTGCCCGGCTCGGGGCCGAACAGCAGGATATCGGTCGGCCGGTATTCGACGTCGGTGTACAGCTTCGTCGCATGCGCCGTGAACGCGATGATGCGCGAATCGGGCATCGACTCGACGAGGTCCTCGAAGTTCGGATGGAGCACGACATGCGCCATGTCATGGTAGTCGAGTCCGGCGCGGCGCAGCTTCGTGTCGCGCAGATTGAAGCCGAGCGGCTCGATCAGATGCAGGATCGTGCCGGTGACCGCGCACAGGCGGATCGCCGAGCCGGTGTTGCCGGGGATGCGCGGGGAGTAGTAGCACAGATGCGGCGTCGACGTCGGCGTGTTCGCCGCCTCCATCGCCGACATCATCGCGTCGACGACCGAGATCGGATTGCCGTGCGCGTCGGTCACGAGTTCATCGGGGCCGTAGTTCGACTTGCGGTAGCCGTATTCGAACATCCGCTCCACCTGCGCCTCGGGATCGGCGCCGGCGGCCGCGGCGTCCGCGGGATTCGTTGCTTCATTCGTCACGAGACACACGATATTGCCCCGGCGAGACGCGCGCTTCCCACGCCGCCGGCGCTCCGCTACAATGGCGTGGCTATGGTCACCCGAACGAAGAAACCCGCCGACCCATGCGACGTCGTCGGCGTCTCGCGCGCCGAGGCCGCGCAGCGCCTCGCCGCGCAGCTGCGCTCGGCATTGTTCGCCTGGTGGGACATGCACGCGCGCGAGCTGCCGTGGCGCGACGGCCGCACGTCGCCGTGGGGCGTGCTCGTCTGCGAGGTCATGAGCCAGCAGACGCAGATGGGCAGGGTCGTGCCGTACTGGAACGCGTGGATGGCACGATGGCCCGACGCCGCCGCGCTCGCCGCCGCGCCGCGTGCCGACGTGCTCGAGGCATGGGGGGCGCCTCGGATACCCGCGCCGCGCGCTGCGGCTGCAGGAATGCGCGCGCGTCGTCGCCGCCGAATGCCGCGACGAGCTGCCGCGCGACTACGCGGCGCTGACGGCGCTGCCCGGCATCGGCGACTACACGGCGAGCGCCGTGCTCAGTTTCGCCTACGGCGAGCGCATCGCCGTCATCGACACGAACATCCGCCGGGTCCTCAGCCGCGTGTTCCTCGGCGAGGAGTCGCTCGGCGGCTCGGCGAGCGCGCTCGAGCGTGCGCTCGCCGACGTCGTGCTGCCGAAGGATGCGTCGGCGAGCGCGACGTGGAACCAGGCGGTCATGGAGCTCGGCGCGCTCGTGTGCACGGCGAAGCAACCGGACTGCGACGACTGCCCGCTGCGCGCACGCTGCCGTTTCTTCGCCGCCGGCCGTCCTCATCTGGGGGAGCGGCGCACACGGCCGCGGCAGCGCTTCGCCGGCACCGACCGTCAGGTGCGCGGCATCGTCATGCAGGCGCTGCGCGACCTGCCGGCCGACGCGCGCGGCGTATTGTCGCACGAGGCGGCTGCGCGTCTGTGGAAGGACGGCGTGCAGCTCGACCGCTGCATCGCGTCGCTCGACGAGGACGGTCTGATCGAGATCCTGCCCGACCACGGCGTGCGGCTGCCGGCGTAGCGCTGCGGCACTGCCGGCATCGCGGGGCGTCGGTCTGGTCGTCGTCACCGCTGTCGATGCTGCCGTCGTCATCGCGCGGCAGCGCTCTGGGCGGGCGGCGTGGATAAGATGGTGAGCATGCCGAAGCCACCACATCAGCGCACGTCGTCGAACCGCTCGTCGAATACGTCGCCGTCGTCGAGAACGTCGACGTCGCGCGCGTCGTCGGGCGGCGTGCGTCCGCGCAAGCGCACGATGTCGAAGCGCAAGCGCGCGATGTACCGCAGGCGCCGCCTCGTGTTCTTCGGCGGCCTGCTCGTGTTCCTGATCGTGTGCGTGCTGTGCGTCTACAGCCTGATCCGCGGCGCCGTCGCCGCGCACGAATGGATTGGCGCCGCCGACCGCATGGCCGTGTCGCGTTCGGCGGTACCGGCGCCGCCGAAGAAGAGCAAGGTGAAGGACTGCACGGCGAAGAACCTGCAGATGACGCTGACGCCGGCGGCCGACGTCGTGCCGCTCGGCGGCTCGCTCGAGTTCACGGCGACGATGACGTACGTCGGCACCGATCCGGCCGGCTGCTTCGTCGACGGTGCCGACGACGCGCGCGTCCTCGTCATCAGGTCCGGCGCGGACACGGTGTGGCGTTCCGACGCCTGCGAGGCGGCGTACCGTCCGCTGCTGATGATGGAGGGCGTCACCGACGAGCGGAAGATTGTCTGGGACACGGTGCGTTCCGGCGACGAATGCAAGGCGTCCGCGGAGCTGCCGCACGTCGACCGCGGCACGTACACGGCGCAGCTCGTCATCGACGGCGACACGCATGTGGAGAGCGAACCGGTCACGATCACCGTCGGCTGACGCCGGCGGCTGCGTCGGCTGCGTCGATGTTCGGCATCGTCGACGGCGACGTCAAAAAAGTGTGAGATTGCTCATATTTTCGGAATGTCGATTGCGTCGGATGGTTGGAATCGATAGTATATTGATTTCGTGTCTAGTGTGTCATATGGCGGGCATGCTATCGAAGACGAAGCGCCCGCGTACCCAGGCATATGGCGGCCGGTGACCGCGCTTCTGACTGTGAGCATAGTTACGAACAACAAGCAGCGATAAGGAACGTCCATTGTCTGAGACTACGACGAACACCACTTCCATCATCGCGCGTGCCGACCAGCGGGACATCGACCTGCACAAAGCGTCGGATCGCGTGAACTTCGGCTCGATCGCCGAACCCATCGACGTGCCGTACCTGCTCGGCGTGCAGACCGACAGCTTCGACTGGCTGATCGGCAACGAACGCTGGCAGCAGCGCGTGCGCGAGGACGAGGAGAAGGGCACGCACACCGTCGCCCACATCTCCGGCCTCGACGAGGTCTTTCAGGAGATCTCCCCGATCGAGAACTATTCGCAGACGATGAGCCTGACGTTCTCCGACCCGTACTTCGAGGAGCCGCGCCACACGGTCCAGGAATGCAAGGAGAAGGACTACACCTACTCGGCGCCGCTGTACGTCAACGCCGAGTTCGAGAACGGCGACACCGGCGAGATCAAGTCGCAGACCGTCTTCATGGGCGACTTCCCGCTGCAGACGCCGCACGGCACCTTCATCATCGGCGGCACCGAGCGCGTCATCGTCTCGCAGCTCGTGCGCTCGCCGGGCGTCTACTTCGACCGCCAGCAGGACCGTTCGTCTGACAAGGAGATCTTCGGCGCGAAGATCATCCCGAGCCGCGGCGCATGGCTCGAGTTCGAGATCGACAAGCGCGACTTCCTCGGCGTGCGCGTCGACCGCAAGCGCAAGCAGTCGGCGATCGTCTTCCTGATGGCGATCGGCATGTCGCGCTCCGAGATCCGCGAGGCCTTCGAGGGCTATCCGCTCGTGCTCGACGCGCTCGACAACGAGAAGATCGACAGCCAGGACGAGGCGCTCGTCGACCTCTACCGCAAGATCCGCCCGACCGACGCGGCGACGCCGGAGGCCGGCAAGAACCTGCTCGACTCCTTCTACTTCAACACGAAGCGCTATGATCTGGCGCGCGTCGGCCGCTACAAGATCAACCGCAAGCTCGGCCTCGAGAAGGACTACAACGACCGCTCGCTCAGCCGCGAGGACATCATCGCGACGCTCAAGTACCTCGTGACGCTGCACGCCGGCGCCGCGACGTTCCCGGGCAAGCGCGACGGCAAGGACGTCGAGCTGCGCGTGGACGTCGACGACATTGACCATTTCGGCAACCGCCGCATCCGCCAGGTCGGCGAGCTGATCCAGAACCAGCTGCGCACCGGCCTGAGCCGCATGGAGCGCGTCGTGCGCGAACGCATGACGACGCAGGACGCCGAGGCGATCACGCCGCAGTCGCTGATCAACATCCGTCCGGTCAACGCGACGATCAAGGAGTTCTTCGGCACCTCGCAGCTCTCGCAGTTCATGGACCAGAACAACCCGCTCGCCGGCGTGACGAACAAGCGCCGTCTGTCCGCGCTCGGCCCCGGCGGCCTGTCGCGCGACCGCGCGTCGATGGAGGTGCGCGACGTGCACCCGTCCCACTTCGGACGCATGTGCCCGATCGAGTCCCCTGAAGGCCCGAACATCGGCCTCATCGGCTCGCTTGCGACCTTCGGCCGCATCAACCCCTTCGGCTTCATCGAGACGCCGTACCGCAAGGTCGTCAACGGCCACGTGACCAACGAGGTCGAGTACATGACCGCGGACCGCGACGCCGAGCACGTCATCGCGCAGGCGAACCAGAAGCTCGACGAGAACGGCAACTTCGTCGAGAAGGAAGCCCTCGTGCGAGACGCGGCCGGCGAGGCGGAGGACGTCCCGGTCGAGATGGTCGACTACATGGACGTCTCCCCGCGCCAGATGGTCTCCGTCGGCGCGTCGCTGATCCCGTTCCTCGAGCACGACGAGGGCCACCGAGCGCTGATGGGCACCAACATGCAGCGCCAGGCCGTCCCGCTGATCAAGTCCGAGCGTCCGCTCGTCGGCACCGGCGCGGAATGGCGCGCGGCCGTCGACTCCGGAGACGTCATCCTCGCCGAGAAGCCGGGCGTCGTCACCTACGTGTCCGCGGACATCATCCGCGTCATGAACGACGACGGCACGACGAGCTCCTACAAGCTCGCGAAGTTCCAGCGCTCGAACCAGACGACGTGCTACAACCAGGTCCCGCTCATCCACGACGGCGAACGCGTCGAGAAGGGCACCGTCCTCGCGGACGGCCCGGCGACCGAGAAGGGCGAGATGGCCCTCGGCAAGAACCTGCTCGTCGCGTTCATGCCGTGGAACGGCTACAACTACGAGGACGCCGTCATCATCTCGCAGCGCCTCGTCCAGGACGACACGCTCTCCTCGATCCACATCGAGGAGTACGAGATCGACGCCCGCGAGACGAAGCTCGGCGCCGAGGAGATCACGCGCGACCTGCCGAACGTCGGCGAGGACGCGGTCGCGAACCTCGACGAGCGCGGCATCATCCGCATCGGCGCCGAGGTCGAGGCCGGCGACATCCTCGTCGGCAAGGTCACGCCGAAGGGCGAGACCGAGCTGACCCCGGAGGAGCGCCTGCTGCGTGCGATCTTCGGCGAGAAGAGCCGCGAGGTGCGCGACACCTCGCTGCGCGTGCCGCACGGCGAGACCGGCACCGTCATCGCCGTCAAGGAGATCACGCGCGAGGACGCCGAGGAGGACGGCGACGAGCTGCCCAACGGCGTCAACCAGATGATCCGCGTCTACATCGCGCAGCACCGCAAGATCACGCAGGGCGACAAGCTCTCGGGCCGCCACGGCAACAAGGGCGTCATCTCGCGCATCCTGCCGGAGGAGGACATGCCGTTCCTCGCGGACGGCACCCCGGTCGACATCATGCTCAACCCGCTCGGCGTGCCTTCGCGAATGAACCTCGGCCAGGTGCTCGAACTGCACCTCGGCTGGGTCGCGCACGCGGGCTGGGACATCTCGCTCGATCCGGACCTCGAGGCCGCATGGAAGCAGTACGTGCCGAAGGGCGCCGAGAAGGGCGCGCCGGGAACCCCGGTCGCGACCCCGGTCTTCGACGGCGTGCGCCAGGAGACGCTCAAGGGCCTGCTGTCGACGACATTGGCCGACCGCGACGGCAACAAGCTCGTCGGACCCGACGGCAAGGCGACGCTGTTCGACGGCCGCACCGGCGAACCGTTCCCGAAGCCGATCTCGGTGGGCTACATGTACATGCTCAAGCTGCACCACCTCGTCGACGACAAGATCCACGCGCGTTCGACCGGCCCATACTCGATGATCACGCAGCAGCCGCTCGGCGGCAAGGCACAGTTCGGCGGCCAGCGCTTCGGCGAGATGGAGGTGTGGGCCCTCGAGGCCTACGGCGCCGCGTACACGCTGCACGAGATGATGACCACGAAGTCGGACGACGTCGATGGTCGCGTGCGCGTCTACGGAGCGATCGTCAAGGGCGATAACCTGCCGCCGGCGGGCATCCCCGAGTCGTTCAAGGTCCTCCTCAAGGAAATGCAGTCCCTGTCCCTCAACGTCGAAGTGCTCAACGCCGAAGGCGTCGCGATCGACATGAAGGAAGAGGACGACGATCCGGTCTCCTCCTCCAACGACCTCGGCTTCAACATCGGCGCCCGCCCGGACACCGTCGCGAAGGCCGACCAAATCGTTGATGAACCTGAATACAAGTAATCACACGAGTCATTCAAGAGAAACAAGAACCTACACAGACAGGACAAACGTAAGTGCTGGACGTCAACGCATTTGACAAACTGAAAATCGGCCTGGCCACCGCGGACGACATCCGTGGCTGGAGCTACGGCGAGGTCAAGAAGCCGGAGACCATCAACTACCGCACGCTCAAGCCGGAGAAGGACGGCCTGTTCGGCGAGCAGATCTTCGGACCGACGCGCGACTGGGAGTGCGCGTGCGGCAAGTACAAGCGCGTGCGCTTCAAGGGCATCGTGTGCGAGCGCTGCGGCGTCGAGGTGACGCGCAGCCGCGTGCGCCGCGAGCGCATGGGCCACATCGAGCTGGCCGCGCCGGTCACGCACATCTGGTTCTTCAAGGGTGTGCCGAGCCGTCTGGGCTACCTGCTCGGCATCGCGCCGAAGGAGCTCGAGAAGGTCATCTACTTCGCGTCCTACATGGTCACGAAGGTCGATGAGGAGCAGCGTCACAAGGATCTTCCGGATCTCCAGGACGAGTTCGACAACGAGGTGAAGAACCTCGAGCGCCGTCGTGACAACGAGATCGAGGCGCGCGCGAAGAAGGTCGAGGCCGATTTGGCCGAGCTCGAGGCCGACGGCGAGGTCAAGGGCAGCGCCCGCACGAAGCTGCGCAACGGCGCCGAGCGCGACATGGCGGCGATCCGCCAGCGCTACGACGACCAGATCGCACGCATCGGCGCGGTCTTCGACAAGTTCAAGAACCTCAAGCCGGGCGACATGGAGAACGACGTCGACCTGTGGCGTGAGATGGAGGATCGCTACGGCGACTACTTCGAGGGCTGCATGGGCGCCGAGGCGATCAAGAAGCGCCTGCAGGACTTCGACCTCGAAGCCGCCGCGAAGGAACTGCGCGAGGAGATCGAGACCGGCACCGGCCAGCGCAAGGCCCGCGCCCTCAAGCGCCTCAAGGTCGTCAACGCGTTCCTGACGACCGGCAACAAGCCGGAGGCGATGGTCCTCGACGTGATCCCGGTCATCCCGCCGGACCTGCGCCCGATGGTGCAGCTCGACGGCGGCCGCTTCGCGACCTCCGACCTCAACGACCTGTACCGCCGCGTCATCAACCGCAACAACCGACTCAAGCGACTCATCGAGCTCGGCGCCCCGGAGATCATGCTCAACAACGAGAAGCGCATGCTCCAGGAGGCCGTCGACTCGCTGTTCGACAACGGCCGCCGCGGCCGCCCGGTCACCGGCGCCTCGAACCGTCCGCTCAAGTCGCTGTCTGACATGCTCAAGGGCAAGCAGGGCCGTTTCCGCCAGAACCTGCTCGGCAAGCGCGTCGACTACTCGGGCCGTTCGGTCATCGTCGTCGGCCCGTCGCTGCGCATGCACCAGTGCGGCCTGCCGAAGCCGATGGCGCTCGAGCTGTTCAAGCCATTCGTCATCAAGCGCCTCGTCGACCTCAACTACGCGCAGAACATGAAGAGCGCGAAGCGTCTCGTCGACCGCGGCGACGCCGAGGTCTGGGGCGTGCTCGAGGAGGTCATCTCCGAGCATCCGGTCCTGCTCAACCGTGCGCCTACGCTGCACCGTCTGGGCATCCAGGCCTTCGAGCCGATCCTCGTCGAAGGCAAGGCCATCCACCTGCCGCCGCTCGCCTGCGCCGCGTTCAACGCGGACTTCGACGGCGACCAGATGGCGGTCCATCTGCCGCTGAGCGCCGAGGCGCAGGCCGAGGCCCGCTCGCTGATGCTGGCCTCCGACAACATCCTCAAGCCGGCCGACGGCCACACCGTCACGATGCCGTCGCAGGACATGATCCTGGGCCTGTACTACCTGAGCACCGTCGTCGACGGCGCGAAGGGCCAGGGCCGCGTCTTCTCGTCGCTCGACGAGGCGCAGATGGCGCTCGACCGCCACGAGATCGACATGCAGGCCAAGGTGCTCATCCGCCTGCCCGAGGACTTCGTGCTGCCGAAGGACTGGGAGCCGGGCGAGGTCAAGGTCGTCGACCCGGAGCCGGGCAGCCCGGACGTCGTCAAGGAGGAGCGCTTCACCGACGGCACCGTGCTGTTCGCGACGTCGCTCGGCCGCATCCTGTTCAACGAGACGCTGCCGGTGAACTACCCGTTCATCAACGAGCAGTGCCCGAAGGGCAAGCTCTCGAAGATCGTCGACGACATCGCGACGCGCTACTCGACGCAGCAGGTCGCCGCCGTCCTCGACGCGCTCAAGGACCTCGGCTTCACGCGTGCGCCGTGGTCGGGCGTCACGATGGCCTTCTCGGACATCGTCGCCCCGCCGGAGCGCGAGGAGATCATCAAGGGCTACGAGGCGGAGGCCTCCAAGGTCAACAGCCAGTACGACCTCGGCCTGCTCACCGAAGACGAGCGCCGTCAGGAGCTCATCAACCTGTGGACCGAGTGCACCGACAAGGTCGCCGAGGCGATGCGCGAGAACTTCCATGACGACAACAACGTGAACATCATGGTGCAGTCCGGCGCACGAGGCAACTGGATGCAGATCCGTCAGATTGCCGGCATGCGAGGCCTCGTGGCGAACCCGAAGGGTGAGATCATCCCCCGACCGGTCAAGTCGAACTACCGCGACGGCCTGTCCGTGCTCGAGTACTTCATCTCGCAGCACGGCGCGCGCAAGGGTCTGGCCGATACGGCACTGCGTACGGCGGAATCGGGCTACCTGACCCGTCGACTCGTCGACGTCTCGCAGGAGGTCATCGTTCGCGAGGAGGACTGCGGCACGAAGCGCGGCCTGACGATGAAGGTCGCCGAACGCGACGAGGACGGCAACCTCGTGCTCGTCAAGGCGGCCGATGGCGGTCCCTACTCGCGTCTGCTCGCGGCCGACGTCATCGACCCGGCCGACGGCAAGACCGTGCTCTACCACGCCGGCGACGCGCTGTCGATGGACGTGCTCAACGACCTCGTCGCGCACGGCGTCGAGGAGGTCAAGGGCCGTTCGGTGCTCACCTGCGAGTCGAAGCGCGGCGTGTGCGCGAAGTGCTACGGCTGGTCGCTCGCGACGAACAAGCTCGTCGACGTCGGCGAGGCGGTCGGCATCGTCGCCGCGCAGTCGATCGGCGAACCGGGCACGCAGCTGACGCTGCGTTCGTTCCACTCCGGCGGCGTCGCGTCGGCCTCGGATATCACGCAGGGTCTGCCGCGTGTCACCGAGCTCTTCGAGGCGCGTACGCCGAAGGGCGAGGCGCCGATCGCGCAGGTCGCCGGCACCGTGAGGATCGAGGACAGCGAACGCGGTCGTCAGGTCTTCATCAAGCCCGACGACGGCAGCGAGGAGGAAGCCTATCCGGTGACGCGTCGCGCGCCGCTCCTCGTCAAGGACGGCGAGCACGTCGAAGCTGGCACGCAGCTGATCGAAGGTTCGGTCGACCCGAAGAAGATCCTGCGCATCCTCGGACCGAACGCCGCCCAGAAGAACATCGTCGAGGAGGTGCACAACGTGTACCGCTCGCAGGGCGTCGACATCCATGACAAGCACATCGAGGTCATCGTCCACCAGATGCTGCGTCGCATCACCGTCATCGATTCCGGTGACACGACGCTGCTGCCGGGCGAACTCGTCGACCGTGCGCGCTTCACCGAGGCGAACCGCGCGGCCGTCGCCAACGGCGGCAAGCCGGCGGCGGGCCGTCCGGAGCTGATGGGCATCACGAAGGCGTCGCTCGCGACCGATTCGTGGCTGTCCGCGGCGTCGTTCCAGGAGACGACGCGCGTGCTCACCGAAGCGGCGCTCAACGAGAAGGAAGACGACCTCAAGGGCCTCAAGGAGAACGTCATCATCGGCAAGCTCATCCCGGCCGGCACCGGACTGGCGCGTTACCGCAACGCCGTCGTCGAGCCGGACAAGGCGATCCGCGACACGATCTACCCGAACTTCGGTCTCGGCGAGGACGGTCTCGGCGGCGAGTTCGGCGATGGCGACATGTCCGACGTCGACTTCTCGAACATCGATTTCGGCGACCTCAAGCTCGGCGACGACTTCAACCCGGACGACTTCCTGGACGACAACGGCGGTCAGGAGGACCTCGGCGGCGATCTCGGCGACGACTTCAAGTTCTGAGCGACGATCGTCGGCGCCGGTTGCGCCGGCCATCGCTGACTGAGCGAATCTGAGCGAAGGGCGGCTCCCATGCACGGGAGCCGCCCTTCGTCGTCTTCGCACGGATGAGCGGACAAGGAGATCGGGGTCATCCATTCCGTGGCGGCACGGCGCGGTTTTCCAAGGCGGTGTGCTAAGACTGAACCATGAAGAAATTACCGTATCCTCCGGCGCCAGAAATGGGATGGTACGCCGACGATGACGTCGAAGCGGATATGCTCGTCCCCGAACACAAGGACGCCGCGGCACAGCAGAACCCGCAGCAGGACGCCTATGGGGCGCAGCCGGTCGCCGCGCAGCCGTCATCGGATGTGAACATGCAGCCGGACATGCAGGCACAGCCGGATATGAACGCGCAGCCGGTCGCCGTGGCCGAATCGGTCGAATCGGTCGCCGCCCAACCGGCCGCGCAGCCCTTCCATGAGGAGGAGCACGTCAACGCGACGACGTCGGAACAGCCGGCGCTTATCCCGGACGACTCCTACAACGCGCATCTGGGCGACGATCTCGAATACACGGCCGAGGAAGGCGCCGAAGGCAGCGAGGAATGGGACGGCACTGTGCTGTCGACGGCCTTCATGAAGAAGGAGCCGCGCCACGTCTACCGTCTCGTCAACGAGGTCACTGGGCAGAACATCCTCGTCGACATGGGCGTGCTGATGGGACGCAAGCCGTCGCAGGACATCCCGCAGGGTGCGAAGTCGGTACGGCTCGTCGACCCGACGCGCACCGTCTCGCGCAACCATGCGGCGATCAGCTTCGATCAGGACGGCTCGCTGTGGATCGAGGACTACGGTTCGCTCAACGGCACCTACGTCATCGACGACGAAGGCGAGCGTCAGGTCGTCAAGGGCACGCCGATGCGGCTCACCGCGCCGTGCAAGGTGCGCATCGGCGACCAGGTCTTCGATTTCGAGGACGCCGCCGAATAGTCGGCATATGCGGCGACACATCCGGGTTACCCCCAGGTTGCGGGGAACCCGGACTCAGGGCAGACCGATTTCGTCCGGATTGTCTGCCCGCCGTAGGAAAGTCGGACACCACAAGCAGCCCGGTCCCATCCGGGTTGCTTGACATCGGTGGGAAAATGGGACGGAACCAACCGATCGCATCCCTGCGGTCGCTTCGTTGCGACCATTCGGGGCGGGGGATGCAACCGGGACGATCACAACGGAGCGGCTTTGCGATCGCGATGGGGTGGCTTTACATCTGGAGCGATCAGAAAGCGGCGATCCGCGAACGTATTTGGTACGCAGTGCGCCCGCCATGGTCGCTGGAGGGTCGGTTTGCGAACGTGACGGGTGCATCGCCCATACAGGACGATTGCAGACCGGCGTGGGACGCATCATATATGCCGGCGGGGCGGGAATCCGCGTGAGATTCCCGCCCCGCCGGCAATATGCGCGGGCTCGGTCAGGCCACGCCCAACTAACTGTTGCAGATGGGGGCAGCCCGCAGGCATATGCATGGGCCTACTGCTGCTGACGCTGGGCGATCGACGCGTTCGTCGCCGGCTCGCCCAGCATGCCGAGCCAGCTGAGCAGCTCCGGATAGATGTACGGGTTCTGCGCGAGCGCCGGATGCAGTTCGGGCGCGTACTGCGCGATCTGCTGCATGACCGTCGTGTCCGGCGTCGTCATCGCGACCTCGGCCGTGAAGCCGTAGGGGTTCGTCGCCTGGATCTGCGCATAGGCGTCCGCCGGCTGCGCCTGATCCATCATCGGCTGCTGCGCCATGTCGGGCGCGGCGACGGAGGGGGAGGCCGCTGCGGACTGCGAGGCGTCCATGTTCGTCTGCGAGGCGTCCATGCCGATGTTGTTGAACTGTTCGCTGAGCATGTCGACGCCGGTCTGCTGCGCCGGCTCGAAGGAAACCGGCTGCGCCTCGACGCTCGCGTATTCGACGGTGCCGGTCTGGGATGCGATCGGCTGCGCCTCGTCGCCGGCGGTCGCGGCGTTCATGACGAGACCGCCGGCCACATTGTCCACAGCCGGGGACGCAGCCGCGGTCGGGCGAGAGGCGGCGTTCGCCTGCGCGGCGTCGATCGCCGCGGCGATCGCGGCGGCCTCGTCGATTGCCGCGGCATCGACCTGACGGTCCTCGACGGCGCCGAGCTGCGAATGATAGCCGAGCTGCGCGACGGTCGCACGCGCGCGTTCGTCGCCGAACTGCGCAATCCAGCGCAGCAGTCCCGGATAAGCGCGCGGATGCGCGGCCACGTTCGCGCCGAATTCCGGATTCTCGTAGGCGACCTTCGCGAGCGTGACCGGGTCGGCCTGCGGATCCTGGATGATCGCCACCGCGTCGTCGTAACTGACCATGATGTGTTCCTCTTTTCCCTCGCCGTCCCCGGCCCGCGCACAACGCGCCGGGAGGTGGCGAAACCGTGTCCTTGTTCCTACCTTATCGTCTGTCGTGCCCGCCGACGGAGCGCCGTCTCACGTCCGTCGCGCGCGTACTGCTCACGTTCGCACACCAGCGTGCGCCTGTATGCGTGAGTATAGTGCATATCGACATGCAACCGTGTGCATGCCCGCACAGTGTGCGCCGCTGTGCAGACTCACGACACCTGCGTGCAGTCGTTCTCACGGCTGCGTTGCGTACACTCGCGTGCGGACCCACGGCTGCGCTGCGCCCGCCGTCGTGCAGACTCACGTCTGCACGGTTGCATCGTCGATATCCGAGAGATCTTCGTCGATCTCGAGCCGTTCGCAGTGCCATGCCTCGGTGCGCGTCGCGTCCCATGGCATGTCGACGACGATGACGGTGACGTTGTCGCCGCCGCCGGCCGCCAGCGACGCGTCGATCAATGCGCGCGCCGCAGCGTCGGCCATATCGTGCTGCGCGGCGACGTGTGCAATCGTGGCGTCGTCGATCTCGCCATGGCAGCCGTCGGAGCAGATGATGAACCGTCCGGCCGCGTCCGCCATGAAGAGGTCCGGCCGGATGCCCATCGGCGAGCCGATGCACTGCGTGATGACGTTGCGCGCGATCGAACGTTCCGCCTCCTCGGGCGTCATCTCGCCGGACTCGATCGCCTCCTGCCGACGCGAATGGTCGTGCGTGATCTGCGTGAGCGAGGCGGCGTCCCAATGCCCGTCGAAACCGAGGTTCATATGGTAGGTGCGCGAATCGCCGACGTTGACGACGTAGCACATGTGCGGTTCGGCGTCCGGCAGCAGCTGCCGGATCGCGATCGACCATGCGTCCGGCGCGATGTCGGCGCGATGCTCGCCGAAGCGCGCCATGTCGGACGTCGCGTCGGCCGCCGCGTTCGCGTCGGCCGCCTGCGCGCCGCCGGCCATGTCGTCGATGGCCGCGTCGAGCGCGTCCGCGCCGGGCTGCGTCGCGTCCCAATCGTCGCCGAATCCGGACAGCGGACGCAGCTCGTCGATCGCGCCGAGCGTCGCGATCGCGTTGTACTGCGCGCTGTGCTTCGGATGATGCGTCGCCGTCGGCTTGCGGTGCGCGTCGGCGAAATGCGTCGCCCCGTCCGCGCAGCCGCATTCGAGCTCGTCGGCGGCCGCAAACCACTGCGGCAGCACGACGCCGGTGACCGTCGTGCCGGCGATGCCACCGAGCGTCAGTCCGAGCGCCCGCGTGCGCGACTGCGCGCGTTCGAGCGTCTCCTCGATCGACGCGCGCGTGCGCGTCGCCTCCCGTGCGAGCTGGGCGAGCTCCTCGACGGCGATCGCGCTCGCGCGTTCGCCGCCGGATTCGCCGCCCATGCCGTCGCAGACCATGTAGACGCCGCGCTCGGCGAGCCAGCTGTCCTGGTTCGTGCGGCGCTTGCGTCCGATGTCGGTGAGCGCAGCGACACTGATGACTGCCTGTTGCATGCGCATCCTTCCTACCCGTTGCCGATGTGCCCGCCGTCAGTGACGCGCACGGGGGAAACGGAACGTCCTGTGCTTGCTGTTCGCCGATCCGGACTCGCCGGCGCGACGTGGCGCCGTCTGCTGTTCGCCGGCCGCCTCGGCCTTATGATACCCGACCGTCACATCGACCGGTCTCATCTGCCGTACGCCGCGCAGCGACAGCCTCGTGCGCCAGCGGCGCATGCGCGGCAGCGTCGCGAGCATCGCCGCGCGCAGCTCGTCGATGCTCTTCCAGTACGACGTCGCCTGCTCGTCGCTGACGTCCTGTCCGGAGAAGGTCGCGTAGTCGGCCTGACGGCACGCGGACTGCATCGCCGTCGGATCGAGCCTGAGCTGCTCGGCGATCTGCTGCGACTGCTCGCGGCGTGTGCCGTGCGCGTCGATGCCGCTCTGCCGCGCGAGCACGGCGAGCGACTGCCAGCCCGATGCCATGCGCATCTGCGGGCGTCCGCGCTTGCGCAGCACGGCGAGCTGGATCGCCTTGCCGAGCAGGATCGCGCCGCATGCGAGCAGCACGATCCACACCGGCGACCCGTACAGCGCGACCTTGCCGATGACGCGTCCCGCCTGCGCCCACTTCGACGGCTCCGGAGCCTCGACCGCCTCGGTGCCGCCGAAGGACGACTGGCTCGTCGTGTTCGTCTCGTCGCGCAGCGGGTCGGTCAGCGGCAGCGGAGGCTGGCGCACGAGGTTCTGCGGGTTCGGCGGCGTCAGGTTCTGGTCGTCGTCCGGCGTCTTCGTCTCCTTCGGCGTCGGGTAGAACGGCACCCAGCCGTAGCCTTCGAGGTTGATCTCGACCCATGCGGTCACGTCGTTGCCGGTGAAGTCGATGACGGTGCCGTCGCCGTCGGCCTTCGTGCGCGCGTTCGAGATGTCGCCGTCCTTGTCCTTCGGCAAGAAGCCGAGCACGACGCGGCTGGGCAGACCGATCTCGCGCGCCATCAGCGCCATCGCCGACGCGTACTGCTCGCTGTCGCCGACCATCGCGCCGTCGGGCGTCAGCAGCTGCGTGATGCGGTGGTTGCCGTGGCCGGGGCTCGACGGGTAGTCGGAGGCGAGGCCGTGCGAGAACCATCCCTGCTCGCGCAGCATCGCGACGAGCTGCTGCGCCGCCTCGCCGCCGTGCGACTTGCCGCCGGCCGTCGCCGACGCGAGCTTGCCGACCTCGTTCGGCACGTCCTCGGCCTTCGGCTGGTCGATACGCGCCGCTTCGGCCTCGGCGATCTGCTTGTCGCTCGGCTCGTCGGGGATGACGCCGCGTTCCGTGTACGTCAGTCCCTTCTTCACGCCGCCGCGCAGCAGGCCGGAGTCGGTGCCGACGTTGTAGTAGAAGGATTCGGCGTTCTTCTCGTTGCCGAAACGCACCGCCGTCGCGGCGCCGGCGAGCGGCAGCCAGTCGTCGCCGAGGCCGTCGCGCACCGTGAACTTCGCCGTGAACGGCTTGCCCTGGATGTCGTTGCCGATCGCCGTGCCGACGCGCGTGTAGTTCGCCGAATCCCTCGACTCCCTCGAATCGGAGAGGTTCCAGACGTTGCCGTCGAAGCGGTCCATGACGGCGAGGCGCACGCTCGAGCCCTCCGGCAGGTTCTGCGCGGTGAGCACCGTCGTGTCCTTGTACGACTTGATGTAGGCGCGCATCGTGCTCAGCGGGCTCGTGTAGTCGCTCGGGCTCAGCGGCGGCTCGTAGTGGTCGCGCAGGATCGTGCGCTGCGCCGGCAGCAGCAGGCAGCCGCCGAAGGCGACGGCCGCGGCGAGCACGACGATGACGAGCGAACTGATCCAGCGCCCCGATTCGAACATCCGCATCCGCCACGACAGCCAGACGATCAGTATCAGCGCGAACACGATGCCGCAGGGGCCGCGCATGACGCCGTGGGCGGTGCCGAGCAGCGCGCATGCGACCATCGCGGCGATCTCGAGCGCGATCACGGCGACCGACCAGCGCGCATCGTCGAGCAATGCGAAGAAGCCGGCGATCGCCGCCGTCCACAGGCACAGCGTCCAGACGGCGAGCAGCGCGCCCTGCGCGTTGCCGACCGGCGGCTCGATCGCGATCAGGTACTTGAAGGAGCCGAAGGTCTCGCGCCAGCCGAGCCGCAGCGTCTCGAACGAGGGGATGACATGGCCGATCGTCGTGTCGTTGAGGCAGACGACCGGGCCGACGATCCACTGCGCGAACACGAGGAAGAACAGCTGCCACCACAGTCTCAGGGGCGGCAGGACGCCGGCGAAGGCGATCAGCGCGCCGAGCATGGCGGCCGGCACGGCGGCGAGCGCCCATGCGCCGGCCGAACCGTAGACGTCGATCAGGTTCGCGGCGCACAACAGCGTCACGACGGCGACGACGGCGCACGAGACGAGCGCGGGGCGAGCCTCGGTGCGCTCGCGCAGGACGCGGTGCGACGGCGAGCCGGTGTTCGTCGACCAGATGACCGAATGCGTCGTCATCGCCCACGAGCCGGTCTCGGTCGACGTCTGCGTGCCGCCGGTCGTCAGCGACGCGTCGGAAAGCGAAGTCGGTGCCATGCTCATCTCAGTGCCCCCATGATCTGCGGAAGGTCGTCGAGCGTATTGACGGTCGCCAACGTGAAGTCGGGGAAGCGGCGCAATGTGCGCGGCTCGGTCGGCGACGTCTGCAGCACGAGGCAGGTCGCGCTCGGCGGCAGCGCCATCATCATGCGGCGGATGTCGGCGAGCGGTTTCGCATGGCCGACCGTGAAGCAGTAGAACGACGCGTCCGGCGTCGCGGCGAGCGCCTCCTGCGCGAGATTGCGCCGGTCGCGGAAGTCGGGCTCGATCGCGCTGCATGCGTCGAGCAGCTCCATCGGATTGCGCGGGTTGAGGTTCGTGCGCGCCACATGCGTGTAGAGCGGACGGTCTTCGAGCAGCGCCTGCACGCCGATCGACGCGTGCACGCTGACGGCGAGTTCGAACTCGTCCTTGCTCAGATAGTCGTCCGGGTTGACGTCGAGCGTCACCGACGTGTCGGTGCGCCGCGTCGCCTCGTACTGGCGCAGCATCAACGTGCGCGTGCGCGCCGAGGAGAGCCAGTGGACGTGGCGTACGTCGTCGCCGGGCTCGTATTCGCGCAGGCCGTAGAAGTCGAGGTCGTCGTCGACGATGTCGCCGCTCGGGTTGCCTTCGAGGTCGCGCGGGATGCCGGCGTGCAGCGAGTCGAGCATGACGATGTCCGGATGGATGTAGACGTTGAAATGGTCGGCGAGCTCATGCTCGTGCCGCATCAGGCCGAAGGGGTCGCCCTTGCGGATCGTCAGCGGGCCGACGGGCAGCACCGAACGCGAGATCGCGCGGAACGTGACCGTCGTGTGCTTCGACTGGTGCGGCGCGAGCAGCGGGATCGGGAAACGCTCGTGTTCGTCGCCGAGCGGAAGGTCGGCGCGCGCGCTCGCCGTCGGCGTCGTGCCCGGATTGGCGATGTCGACCTGCACCTTGACTTCGTCGCCGACGCTGACGCGGCGGTCGGAGACCTCGATCGTCGCGTCGAAGGACGTGTTGCCGATCGACAGCACGAGCGCGGCGAGCAGCATCGTCACGAGCACGAGGCACAGCGCGAGCATCTCCACGTAGCCGAGCGTGAGATAGAGCACGAGGCCGGCGACGGCGAGCGCGAGCGCCGTCCATCCGAGCGGCGAGACGTAGGCGGTGACGAGGTGACGCACGCGGCGCGTGAAACGGCTCCAGCCGCGTATGAACGCACGTTTGCGCGCCCTGGCGCGCAGTGCGGAATCGGTCATGGGATGAACCTTCCGATGGAACGACGAAATGACGGTGGATGTGACGACGGTGGACGGAACGGCGACGGCGATGTGGATTGTGTGCGGCGGGCGTCCACCGCGCAATCCACATCGGTGCACAATGCGGCGATCAGTGCACGTCGAGCTGCGGTGCGGGGATCTCGCCGAGGATGCGCGTGAGCACGTCCTCGGGCGTGTTCGACGTGAACACGGCGTCCGACGTCAGCAGGATGCGGTGGGCGAGCACCGGCACGGCGAGCGCCTTGACGTCGTCGGGGATCACGTAGCCGCGGCCGTCGGCGGCGGCCCAGACGCGGGCGCAGCGCGTGAGCGCGAGCGCGCCGCGCATCGACGAGCCGACGGCGATGGACTCGTCGTGGCGCGTGCTTTCGACGATGCGCATGACGTATTCGAGGATCGCGTCGGCGACCCTGACCTTGTTCGCGATCGTGCGCATCGCGAGGATGTCGTCGCCGCTCGCGACGGCCGCGAGCTCGCCGGCGCGGTCGGTGATGTTCACCTGACGCAGGATGTCGAGGCTGAACTCGGTGGACGGGTAGCCGATCGTCGTCTTGATCAGGAAACGGTCCATCTGCGCCTCGGGCAGCTTGTAGGTGCCGAGCTGCTCGATCGGGTTCTGCGTCGCGATGACGATGAAGGGCTGCGGCACCGGATGCGTATGGCCGTCGACGGTCACCTTCTGCTCCTCCATGACCTCGAGCATCGCCGACTGCGTCTTCGGCGACGCGCGGTTGATCTCGTCGGCGAGGACGATCGACGCGAAGATCGGGCCTTCGCGGAAGCTGAACTCGCCGGTCTTCTGGTCGTAGAACGTGACGCCGACGACGTCCGACGGCAGCAGGTCCGGCGTGAACTGGATGCGCTTGAACGAGACGCTGACCGAGTTCGCGAGCGCGCGCGCCAGCTGCGTCTTGCCGGTGCCCGGATTGTCCTCGAGCAGCACGTGGCCGCCGGCGACGAGCGCGGTGACGCACTGGCGGATCGGCGTCTCCTTGCCGACGACGGCCTGCGAGACGTTGTCGACGATCGCCGAGAAGTGGCGACGGAAGTCGGCGATCTCCTCGTTGCTCGCCGTGCCGGCGTCGGCGACGGCGCCGATCGGCGGCAGCGTGTGCACCGTCGACGCCGTGCCGCCGAGCGCGGGGGAGTGGGAGGCGGAGGACATGCTCGGCATCGACGAGACGGACGGCGTGGACGACGTCGTCGGCGTGGACGGCGTGTGCACGGCCGGCGTGGTCGTCGTCTCGCTTGCGGCGACGATCGTCTCGGTGACGCTCACCGGAGCGGACGACGAAGTCGAAGCGGACGTCGCGGTCGACGTCGAAGTCGACGTCGTCGAGACCGACGACGTGGCGAGGACCGTGCCTTCGTCGTCGAGGTCGCCGTCGTTCGTCGTATGCGTGTGCTCGAACATCTCGCGCGTCGGCAGATCCGGCATGACGACATGCGGCACCGACGGCTTCGGCATCGACGTGCCGGCGAGCACCGTCTCGTCGGCGCTCGCGGCGGCCGCGTCCTCGACGGCCGACTCATGGGCGCCGGCGAGGACCGTCTCCTCGTCGATGTCCTGCTCCTGCGGTGTCTCGTTGTGCTTCGTCATCTGCTGACTCCTTGTGTTGGTTCGATGGGTGGATTGAGTTGTCGTGTGGATTGGATTGTGATGTAGTTGCTCGTTGATGATGTGTTGCGTTGCGGGCGGATCAGCGGAACAGCAGGCTCCGCGATGCTGGCAGCGGCTGGTTTGTCCCGAGCCAGAACGTCGGCATCCTGCCCCAGTGTGTGCCGGGCAGCAGGAACGCGCTTGGATGCGCGTCGGGGCTCTCCGATGGATTCGGCTGATCCGAAGGCTTGTCCTCCTCCTTCTTCTCCGCCTCCTTGCGTGTGCCGGTCACATGCTTGTCCTGAGAGGTTTCCTTGCTGCCGATCTTGATGGTGATCCTGACGTTCGAATCGTCCGGCGTATGATCGTCCGCCTTGACCGTGATTCTGCCTCCGTTGGTAACGATGGGAGCGGGCTGGCCATTCAGCGTGACGAAGTAGTCCGTCTTCTCGCCATAGGAGTCCACCTGACCGTTCATGTCGATGATGATCTCGTTGCGTTCCGAGGGGTTCCACATGACGCTCACCTGATTCCAGTCCCCGACCTTCGCAGGAACCTCATAGACAACATCGCCTGCAGCGGAGCTTTCCGGACCTGGATGGTTCTTGAAGGACGAGTGGGCCGTGATGGCCGGGCAGAGCTTCCATGGCTTGGCCGGAATCGAGTCCTTGCCGCTCAGGGCAGTCGAGGTCTTGTCGGCGTAGCTCACCTGCATGGCATCCGCCTTGCCCTTGGCCGCCCACGCATATTCGCAGATAGAGCCATTCAGATGGACGCTCACATCGGGCTTCTCCTGATTCACGCCGATCTCCACCGGCTTCGACTCGGCTCTGACGGCGGAACCCTTGCTCGGATGCACCGTGGCTGTAGCCGAATACGTGTTGAAATACATCGAATCCTGTACGTCGAACGATGTGGATCCGCCCGGGCACGCCACCGGCTTGGTCTGGCCGTTGAGCGACACGTCGATGGATGTGCAGCCTGCTCCATGCCAATTGGCGACGCTCACGCTGACTTTGACCTTGTCTCCGTCATGCTTCGCATCAACGACGGGTTTGTCCACATCACCATAGACTTGGATGCTCTTGCTTCGTCCGACCTCGCCCATGCCGGCTTTGTTCTCGGCCTGCACGGTGACGACATGGGTTTCGCCGTCATTGGGGATGTCCTCGAAGCGGAAGGTCTTCTTCGTCGTGGAGGGCCCCACCTTTTCCGGGGCTCCATCATCGAGTGACACGTAGAAGGCGGTCGTCGACGATCCGGTGGATTTCGCCGGCAGGCTCCAAGTCGCGGTGATCTCGTCATGACCACCGTCGGCGTGCACCTCGGGGGCTTCCGGCGTCTTGTCCGGTGTGCCCTTTTCGGCATGTGAGCTGTCGGACCAACCGACCTCGTTCTGTGCACGCACGGTGAACATATAGTCGGTGCCGTTCTTCAGACCGGTGATCTGACACGAAGTCACGGCGCCGCACAACTTCTTGCCGCCGTCCCAGCTGACTTCGTAGTCAGTGATCGGGCTGCCGTTTGCGTCGCCCGGCGTCCACGACAATGTCACGGCGCCGTCCTGCTTCGGTCCCGTGATCGGGAACAGGATCGGCGCTCCCGGCCTGTCGACGACCGAGAACGTGTAGGTGGCCGTCACCTGACGGTCGGCGCTGCCGGTCGCGTCGCCGACCGTCACGAGGACGCGCGTCGACGATGCGCCGATGTCCTTCGCCGCCGTCACCGCGATCCGGGAGCCGTCGACCGACACGGACAGCTTGCCGCCGTCGTCGGAGGACGCGGAGACGATCTTGAGCGGCGAATCGGGGAACGGGTTGTAGGCGTCGGCGAGCACATCGACATGCTTCGTCTCGCCGGCCTTGATCCGCGTCGTCGTGCCGTTGACGCGCGCGAGCGGCCGCGTCGACGCCGTCACGCGCGCGGTGACGCCCGCCTGCACGACGCCGCCGTTGCTGCCGTAGGCGATCGAGATCGGCACCGACGCCGTCGCGCCCGGCTTCGCCGTCGTCTCGGCGCTCACGGTGAGCTTGCCGTCGGCGGTGACGCTCGCCGTGATGCCGCCGGAGTTCGTGCCTCCCGAATACTTGAACTTCGCGTCCTCATCGGATTCGGTCGTGTGCGTCAGCTCGCGCAGGTCGATCGTCGTCGGGCTTTCGCCGGCGACGACGTCGACGGTCGTCGACGAGAATGTCGGCGCCGGCATCTCATGGCCGATGACGGTGATCGGCAGTGTGATGACCGACGAATTGACGATCTTGACGTTGCCCTTGCCCTCGCGCTTGCCGTCGGTCACCGTGAACGTGATCGACGCGGGGCCGCCGTAGTCCTTCGCCGCCGTGAACTTGAGCGTCTGGTCGTTGACGTAGAGGTCGTCGTTCGCGGCCTTCGTCGCGCTGACCGAGTCCTTCCCGACGACGGCCGTCTTGCCGACGCCGACGCGCACGTAGTCGGCGATGTTGATCGTGATCGACGAGCCGGCGTTGACGTTGAGCGGCGGCGCCTTCGGGCGCAGCTGCGGCGGGAAGACGCCGTAGGCGGGCACCATGATGAAGGCCGTCGACGTGATGCCGTGCTCGGTGTTCGTGACCGTGTACGGCACGGCGCGCGCCTCGTCGGTCAGGTCGATCGAGATCGTCGTCGGCTTGCCGGACGCCATGTGCGCGTGGTCGCGCGCCGACTTGTCGACGTCGACGGCGAGCACGTCGCTCGAGCCGGAGGGGTTCGCGATGAACTTCGAGACGTCGACGTCGACCGAGCGCTTGTCGATCGTCGCGATCGCCGGCACATGGTAGTCGTATGCGGTCGGCGGCTCGATCGGCGCCTTCGGGTCGACGTTGACGGTGAGCGTCGCGCGGTCGGAGATGCCGGCCTTGTTCTCGATCGTGTAGACGATGTAGCCGGTGCCGGCCGTCGACGGCGTCGTGAACGAGACCATGTCGTTCGTCACCTTCGCGTCGGTGACGCCCTGCGTCTCGAGCTTGTCGTCGACGGTGAGCTTGCTGTCGTCGCTCGCGACGTCGTTGAGCAGCACCGGCACCGTCGTCGCCGTGTTCGGACGCAGCGTCACCGTGTCGTCGCGCGCGTAGACGCTCGAGTTCGCGCCGCTCTTGAAGATGCCGACGCGCACGTTCGCCTGGGCGCGCCGTCCGGTCCAGTCCTCGACGGCGTAGCTGAACTCGTCGGTGCCCGCCGAATCCTCGTACGCCTCGTAGACGAGGTAGTCGGCGCCGACCTCGCTGATGCGGCCGAGCTGCGGCACCGTGTTGCCCAGGCCGAGCAGCTGCACGTCGTCGCCGTCGTTGTCGATGCCGCGCAGCGTGATCGGGATGCGGATCTTCTGGCCGGCGGCAACCTGCGCCTCGACGTCCTTCGGGCTGGCCGCGGCCTTCGCGTCGGCGTCGGCGCGGTGGACGTTGAACGTGATCGTCGCGGACGCGCTGTTGCCGAGCGTGTCGGTGACGGTGTAGGTCACCGGATAGGAGCCGGGTTCGCCCGGCGCCTGGTAGCGCACGATGTCGGAGGCGACGAACACGAGCCCCCTGAACGTGCCCGTGTCGTACTGCAGCTTGTTGCTCAACGTGATCGTCGTGCCGTCCGCATAGGTCACATGGGCGGGCACGTCGACGGAGACGATGCCGCCGGTGCGCACCGAGACGTCGACGTTGCTCGCCTTCGGCGCGCTGCTCGCGCCGGAGAGCGCCGGCGGCTGCAGCACGATCGTGCCGGTCGACGAGCCGGCCGCGTTCGCGACCGTGTATTCGATCTCGACGGGTGCCGTCGGTAGCTGCATCGCCGTCAGGTAGACGCGCTTGTTCGAGACGATGCCGGTCTTGATGCTCGAATCGGCCGGCGCCTTGACGTCGGTCACCGACAGGACGCCGCCGAGCGGGTCGACGTCGTTCGTCAGCGGCTCGACGATCGCCGTGTTGTCGGCGCCGAGCAATGCGACGTCGTTCGCGGCGATCGGGCGCGCCTCGTCCTTCGTCAGCGCCTCGACTTCGACGCGCACGAGGCCGGTCGCCGGGATCGTGCCCTGCGTGGCCGTGTAGGAGACGTAGTAGGTGCCGGTCTGCTGCGCCGTGAACGTGAAGCCCATGTCCGAGGGGTGCGGCGTGGCCGTCGTCTTGTCCGGGGCCTCGACGTCGCTGATCTTGACCGGGTCGGCGGAGGTGCCGTGCACGTAGGGCTTGAGGTCGATCTGCGTCGGTGTGTTCGGCGTCGTCTTCCTGACGACCGGGTCGATGCTCGCCGGCAGCGTATGCGCCGGGCGCACCGCGAAGTACATCGTGCCGGTGGCCGTCTCCTTGCCGTCGGAGACGGTGAGCTTGACGGTCGCGCGTCCCGAGTTCATCGAGCCGGCGTTGAACGTGAGCTGGCCGTCGGCGCGCGTCGAGACGGTGGCCTCCTCGGTGTTCTCGACATGCGCGTCGACGAGCGTGAGCGGGTCGCCGTCCGCGTCGGCGAAGCCGCCGAGCGCGTTGCCGGTGTAGCTCGCGCCCTGCTCGACGTCGATCTGCTCGGGCGTCTCGACCTGGCGGGGCGCATGGTTGCCGGAGTTCGATTCGAACTTGAGCGTGACCGTCGCCGAGCTCGTCTGGTCGCGGCCGTCGCTGATCTCGTAGGTGAAGGTCGCCGTGCCGGTCGACGCGTCGGCGGCGTTGAGCTGCAGATAGCGGCCGTCGTAGATCGGCGAGACGGTGATCGAGCTGTTCTTCGGCGCGCTCACCGACGTGATGCGCAGCACCGAGCAGTCGGTCTGCTCGTCGTTCCTGAGCACGTCGAGGATCTGGTGGGAGCCGACGCGCGCGCCGAACTCATCGTCCGCCGCCTTGATCTGGCCGGACTTCGACGAGCACTGCTTCTCGAAGTTGCGTTTGCTGTTCGTCGACTCGTCGTTGTTCTGCTCGCGGCTTTCCTGCTTCGTCTCGAGCTTCTTCCACTGGATCTTGATGACGCTCGTGTCGACGTCCGGGTTCCACAGGTTGCCGTTGAACACGTCGTTGAGCACGGCGTGGCGGTGGTTGACGCGGTAGACGAGCTGCGACGTGCCGTCGATCGCCTCGAGCGTCTTGAACTGCACGTCGGCGTCGGCCGAGCACACCTTGATCGCGTTGTGCGCCTTCTGCGCCCATGCGCCGCGCACGCAGCCGCCGAGCGAGACCGGCTGCGCCGGCTCGCCCTTGGCGCCCGAGCTCAGCAGGCGCGGATCGCCGCTCTTCGACGAGAGGTCGACGAGCGCCAGGCCGCTCTGCGCGCCGGCGGCGACCCAGTCGTCCTGCTCGGCGTCGGCGCTCGGCGCCTGCAGCACGAGCGGGCCGGCGTCCTTGAATTCGGCGCTGCCGCCCTTGTCCCAGATGAGACGGTCGCCGGAGGCGATGACCGGATGGTCGCCGACGACGGTGAACGAGTCGGCGGACTGCGCGCCGTCGGCGAGCGACGTGACCTCGCGCGGGTCCATCGACTCGGCCGGGTCGACGGCGAGCACCTTCGCGTCGCGCGGACGGTAGCCGTAGACGGTGCCGTCGTGCGTGACGGCGACCTTGCCGCCGACGCCGAGCCTCATCGTCGGGTCGCTGTCGACGGGGCGGATCGATTTGACGTCGGCGGCGTCGCCGACCCAGACGTCGCCGCGCTGCGCGTCGAGCATCGCGACGGTGTCGCCGCCCACATAGGTGTGGATGCCGTTCTTCGTCGGCGTCGAGTCGGCCATCGACACCGTCGCCTGGTCGATCGACGCCGTCGACGCGTCCTCGTCGAGCATCGTGACGGCGCCCGCCTGCGCGACGTCGAACCGCGCGCCGGAGGCCATGACGGCCACGTCCGGCTCCTTGAGCGCCACGTTGAAGCGCGCCGCCTTGCCCTCGTTGAGCGCCGTCACCCACACGGTGCCGTCGTCGAGCTTGAGATGGCGTTCGGTGACCGAGCTGACGATGAACGCGCCGATGATGACGGCGAGCACGGCGAGCAGGCACACGAGCGGCACGAGCCACGGCCTCCTGCCGGTGCGCATGATCGCCTGCAGCCGTTCCTTGCGCCGCATGTCGCGCTCGTATCCGTCGTTCGTCCGCTTCCCGTTGAGCTTCATCGTGTTCCCTCTTCTCTGCCCTTCTGCGCCTGGGCCGTGCCTTCGCCGCCGCGCCTATGCCGCCATGCCCGCCGCGCTCACTTGGCCGCGCAGGCGGTCACCGCGTCCGACGACAGCTGCCGGTCCTGACGCAGGATGCTCACCTTGATGCAGGTCGGCCCGCCGTCCGTCGCCGGCACCGTCGCCGTCGGCTCGTCGACGAGCTTCGCGTTCGCCTGGTCGCCGTCGCCGCTGTTGCTGACGAGCGACCACGCGTAGCGGTCGCCGTCCTGCGGGTCGGGATTGCTCCAGGTGAACTTGACCTCGGTGTTGTTGTTCACGTATTTGCCGGACAGTTCGATCGGCGCCGGCACCGACGTCATCGCGTCGTCATCATCGTCGCCGTCGTCGTTGCCGGGCGAGCCGTTCATGCCCGGGTTGACGACGGTGGCCGTCCTCGCGTCGCCCGAATGGTCGATGTTCGGCAGGATGAACTGCGCGAAGACGACGCCGAACACGACGAGCACGGCGACGACGATCGCCGTGATGATCAGCGGCTTGCGGTTCCTCGGCTTCGCCTCCGGCGTGGCAGGCAGCGCGCCCTGCGCGCCCGCCGTCGCCATCGCGGCGCGCGTCGGATACGGCTCGATGCCCTGCACGTTGACCGGCGTCGCATGCCCGTACAGCTGGATCTGCACCTCCTGCAGCGCGCGCGCGAACTCGAGTGCCGTGAAATAGCGGTGCGCCGGGTCCGGGTCGAGCGCCTTGAGGAGCACCCGCTGCAGCGACTGCGGCACGTCGGCGCGGTTGATCGGCGGCACCGGCTTGTGCAGGATACAGTCGACGAGCTCGTCGATCGTATGCGGGTCGTACGCGTACTCGAACGGCGACTTGCCGGCGAGCATCGCGTACAGCGTCGCCGCGAGCGAATAGATGTCGCTGCGGTCGTCGCCGCCGCCGTGCGAGGCGATGACCTCCGGCGGCGCCCACGGCGGCGAGTAGCCGGTGCTGCGGTGGTCGTAGATGTTCGTCGCGATGCCGAAGTCGGCGATCGCCGGCAGGCCCTGCGCCGTGATCAGGATGTTGCTCGTCTTGAGGTCGCGGTGCACGGTGTTGCTGCGGTGCGCCAGATAGAGCGCGCTCGCGAGCTGCACGCCGTAGTCGAGCGTCTTCTCGACCGAGTAGACGCCCTGCTTGGCGATGATGTCCTTGACCGAGCCGTTGGGCGCGTATTCGAAGATCGTGTACGGGCGGCCGTCGTCGGTGACGCCGGCGCCGTGGACGGTGAGGATGTTCGGATGCTGCAGCTTCGCCATGAAGACCGCCTCGGTCTTGAAGCGCGCGCCGGCCTTCGAATCGAGATGCGTCGTGCCGACCTTGATCGCCACGTCGCGCTCGGTCGCCTCCTGCCGGTAGCGGAAGACGTAGGCCGTGGAGCCCTTGCCGATGACGCCCACGTAGCGGTATCCCCTCAGACGTGGCGGCACGGGCGTGCCCGCCGGTTGATGTGCGGCCGTGGATGCGGTCCTCTGTGGCATGAAGCTGATTCCGTCCTTTTGTCGCAGCCCGCCGCGCCGCCGTCGATGCGGTTCCGCCCCCGGGGCCGCCATCGCGACGCGCGCGCGTATGCGTCGTTTCCTCTACTGCACCATCATGGCCGAAACGGTGGTCAATCGCGGCTCGTCTACTCACGATGCGGATACCACGGACCATCGATTATGGACGTCGCTGCGCCGTGCCCGCGCCAGCGCGCCGCGCGCCGGTGGCGTCCGCGGCGGACGGACGGTATGCTTGGAGGTCGGATCGGCCGCCGACGGCGGCGGCCGGATGAAGGAACGGTCGGCAGGATCGAAGGGGACACGCAGTGACGGAATCACGGGAACCATCATCGGCATCACGGGAATCGGAGGAGAAGGCGATGCAGGAACGGCATGACGATGACGGTCGCGAATCGGCGCAGGAGGAATACCGGCGGGACGTCGGAGCGGCCGAGCGTGAAACGGTACGTGAAACGGTGCGTCAGGCACTGGAGAGCGAACCGGTGCGCACACTGCTCGACGCAGCCGATGCGGCGGGCGCGGCCGTGCAGGACACGGCGCCGACCGTCCTCGTCGTCGGGCCGCCGCGCTCCGGCAAGACGACCTTCGCAATCGACGCGGCGAAGGAGGCGATGACGGCCTTCGGCGCGCAGGACGCCGTGCTCGCCGTCTCGAACCGCCGCCTCGCCGACGACTACGCGCCCGAACTGATCCGCCACGTCGGCGTGAGCACGAGCACGCGCCCGGCGACGACGCTCAACGCGCTCGCGTTCCGCCTCGTCGCCGCGCGCCGCGCGCGCGACGGCGAGCCGGCGCCGAGGCTGCTCAACGGCGCCGAGCAGGACGCGCTGCTGCGCCGCGTGCTCGCCATGCACCTCGACCATGTGCGCGCCGGCGACATGTGCGCCACATGCCGGCTGCTGCGCGACTACTTCCAGAACGAACGATGGGCGTCCTTCGTCGCCGCCGGCGGCACGGCCATCGGCGACGACGACCCGTCGGCCGCCGCGACGACCGAATCGCTGCTCGAGGAGGGCGTCAGCGCCGCCTTCGTCGCCCAGCTGCGCGACATGCTCGCGCGCATGGATGAGGTCGGCGCCGGCGCCGGCAGCGAGGACGCGCTGCTCGCCGCCGTCGAAGGCTGCGGCATGCGCGGCGAGCGTCTGCGTATCCAATGGCGGCTCGCCTACGCGCTGCGCGCCGGATACATCGCGGCGATGCGTGCCGCCTATCCGGACGAATACCGGCTTGACGCCAGCTATCTGCAGGTCGCCGGCACCGACGCCGTGCGCACGCTCGACGCGGCCGACCTGCCGCGCATCGTCGTCGTCGACGACGTGCAGGACCTGACTCTCGCCGGATTCGGCTTCCTCGAGGCGCTGCACCGGCGCGGCGTGCGGCTGCTGCTCGTCGGCAACCCGGACGAGTCGGTGCAGTCGTTCCGCGGCTCGTACCCCGAATACCTGCTGCGGCAGATCGACGAACGTCTGCATCCGACGCATGTCACGCTCGGCGCCGCCGTCGCCGACGACCAGCTGCATGTGCTGCAGGCGCGCGTGAGCCTGTCGATCGAGACGACCGAGGACGGCCTCGCGCCGATGACGCAGCGTCCCGGCAAGATGCCGAAGCTGGACGGCGCGTATCCGATCGCGCCGCTGGATCCGGCGAAGGTCGCGTCCGACGATTCGGTGCGCACGGCGCTCTACCGCACGCCGGACGAGGAAAGCGACGACGTCGTGTGGCACATCAAGACCGAGCACCTGCTCCACGGCGCATCGTGGAACGACATGGCCGTCATCATGCACGACAACGGCGCGATCCGCGCCTACGGCGAGCGCCTTCGCCGCGACGGCGTGCCGGTGCGCTTCTCGTCGGTGACGCGTCCGCTCGCCGAGGAACCCTTCGTCGAAGGCCTGTTCTCGCTGATCGAACTCGCGCAGCTGCGCAACGACGGCGTCGCGCGGCGCACGTTGCCGCTCAAGGCGCTCGCCTCCTTCGTACGTTCGCGCGTGCGCGCGATCGTCGCGAGCCCGCTGCTCGACGTCGCCCCAAAACGGCATGATGGCGCCGGCGCCGCCGGTGACGACGACGCGACGCATCCGATGGACATGCATGCGATCGACGCGGCGATGCGCGCGCTGCAGTCGATCGCCGACGTGCAGGACCGCGCCGAGCTGATCCGCAAGGTGCACGACGACGAGGCCGCCGATTCGGCGCGCGCCGCACTCGACGCGCTCGTCGACGCGGCCGCCGCCGTCGACGCCGCCGCGCGGACCGGGGACGTGGAGGCGCACGACGAGGCGCGGAGCTTCGACGCGATCGCCGACGACGCGCGCGCCGCGGCCGAGGACGGCGACGAAGACGCCGCCGACGCCGTCGCCGGCATTACCGAGGACGCCTCCGATGACTCCGACGCCGCCGCGTCGTCGCTCGGCGAGCTGCGCGGGATGTGGACGGCGCTGCACGACGAGGCCGTCGCCGCGCACGCCGTCGGTAACGTGCATGTGCTCGACGACGAGGACGGCGACGACGTCGGCTTCGGCGTCGACGCGCTGTATCTGCTGCTCGCCGACGACGGCGCGCCGAAGGTCGTCGAGACGGTCGCGTCGATCTGCGGCGCCGGCTCCGGCGAACGCCGCCACGTCGGCCGCAACGCGCCCGCACGCCGCTTCGCAAGGCTGTGGCGCTACGTCGGTCTGATCGCAGAACGGCTGCGTACATTGACGAAGCAGGACGCCGCGCAGCCGCGCTTCGCGCTCGAGGCCGCATGGACCGTCTGCGGCGTCGCCGCCCACTGGCAGCGCCTCGCATTGTTCAACACGCCGGTCGGCCGCGCCGCGAACGACCGCCTCGACGTCGCGATGCGCCTGTTCGACTACGTGGAGCGCAACGGCGGCGCGATGCCGATCGCGACCTTCATCAACCAGGTGCGCCAGCTCCAGATCGAAGCCGATTCGCTCGCGAAGACGGCGCCGCTCGACGAGGCCGTCACATTGACGACGCCGGCCGGCGCCGTCGGACGGCACTGGCGGCATGTGTGGCTGCCAGGCGTGCAGGAGGGCGTATGGCCGAACCTCGCGGCGCGCAACACGATGTTCGGCGGCGAGGACCTCGTCGACATCCGCCTGTACGGCGAACTCGACATGATGCGCGAGGCGCGCAGCGGACGGCACGACATCGCGCTGCAGGAGGTGCTCGGCACCGAGCAGAAGAGCTTCCTCGTCGCGTTGACGCGCGCCGACGAGCAGGTGCATGTCAGCGCGATGCTCAACGACGACGCCGTACCTTCCGAATTCCTCTACGGCTATCTGCCCGAGCATTTCGACCGCGAACGCGACTCGAAGCCGGAGACGCGCGTCTACACGCCGGTCGGCGACGGCGACGGGATGGCGCTCGACGCCGACGCGCGCGGCCTCATCGCGCTCGCGCGCGCACGGCTCGCGGCGTCGGCCGACGGCGTCGTGCCCAAGGACGACGTGGACGACGCCGTCACGGCGCTCGCGCTGCTCGCCGTCAACGGCTATGCCGACGCAGGCCCCGGCAACTGGCCGTTCCTCGACCTGTGGGGCGAGTACCGGCCGGCGCCGAAGGCGAAGGACGGCGCTGGCGATGCCGCGGCCGCGCAGGGCGATGAGTCCGCGCGCGGCGACGGCTCCGGCAGCAGCCTGCTGCGCGCGATAATCCCGAGCATCTCGAACGTGCCGTTCATCCCGGGCGGGCAGGGGGCGAGGGAGCGGACGGACGACCGCGCCGCGACCGCCGGCGGCGCCGTGCAGCCGTCGCCGCAGCCCGCACGATCCGCACAGCCGTCGCAGTCGCCCCAGCTCGCGCAGCCGTCGCATGCGCGGACGGCCGCCGACGGCGCGCCGATCGTCACATTGTCGCCGTCCGTCGTCGACGCGCTGTGGGGATGCCCGGTGTGCGCGCGCATGGAACGCGAGTTCTTCGGGCCGACCGTGCAGCCGTTCACGCTCGACTACGGCTCGATCGTGCACGCCGTGCTCGAGCATGCGACGCGGATGGGCTGGGACATGCCCGACTATCAGGATCACCTCGATCTGGGCGACGCGCAGCTCGAGGCGCGTTTCCGCGACACCGACTCGCCCGACTACGCGACGTGGGACGAGGTCGCGCGCCGTCGTGCCGAACGCCTCGCCGGGCAGATGATCGCCTACTACGAGACGCTGCGCATCGACCCGCAGACGCTGCGCGACGCCGACGAACGCTACGACGCGTCGCTGCGCGACGAGCGCACGCGGCAGACCTTGCTCAACGCCGCCGACTACCTCGTGCGCTCGAACCTGCCGATCTACGAGCAGGGGCCGGACTCAACCGAGGAGGTACCGGTGAGCACCGCCGACCGCAAAGACAACAAGAAGACGAAGACCGAGCACCGCCCGCGCCATTACACGCACCGGAGCCTGCCGACCGTCGGCAGGCTCGTCGGGGCCGAGGCGGAGATCTCCTTCGACGCGTCCTTCACGCTCGCCGACATCACGGCCGCGTTCAACGACGCGACGAAGCTGCAGCTCGACGCCGACCAGGTCGCCGCGATCATGGGCGCGCTCATCGGCGGCTGGCCATGCGAGTGGGACCACCGGATGCACATCCGCCTGACCGGCCGCATCGACCGCCGCGAGACGCGCCGCGACGAGGGCGGCGCATTGCGCTGGAGGCTCATCGACTACAAGACCGGCCACGCGCACGGGCGCGCCGAGAACTTCAGCGACCTGCAGCTCGTGTGCTACCAGCTGGCGATGCGCTTCCCGCACGTCGAGGACGGCGATGCCGGCACGCGGCAGGAACGGCTGCCGATTTCGCGCGCCGCATTGTTCGACGTCGCCGAGGTGACCTATCCGTCGTCGAAGAAGTCGAAGGCGGAGATGCACTACCAGGAGCCGCTGTTCGACGGCGACGCGCTCAACGGAGCCTCGGTGCACCGGCGCGCCGACCCGAACAGCACCTATACGATCGCAAGGCTCGGCGGCCTGTTCCCGCTGATCAAGGACTTCGGCGACCTCAAGGCGCCCGACGGCGTCGACGGGGAGGTCTGGGCGATGCTCGCAAAGAGCGCGCGCGGCGAATCGAAGCTGCTCGTCTGGTCGCTGACGATGATCGCGCGCGTGTTCTATGCGGCCGCCGCGTCGTTGGCGTCGACGATCGACGCGCATCCGACGCCGGAGCACCTCAGGTACTGCCACGACAAGCCGATCTGCCCGGCGTGCGCCGAGAAGATGCAGACCGTGTACGAGACGAAGGGAATGTGACGATGGACACGCAGCACACGTCAACGTACGAACCGCAACAGCAGCCGCCGAGGAGGACGAAGCCGAAGAAGACGCCGAGCCCCCAGCAGCAGAAGATTATCGACGCGCCGAAGGACGACGACTTGCTCGTCGTCGCCGGCGCCGGCAGCGGCAAGACCTTCACGATGACCGAACGCATCATCAGATTCATCGACGACGGCGTGCCGCCCGAGCACATCCTCGGCCTGACCTTCACGAGGAAGGCCGCCTCCGAACTGCTCACGCGCGTCTCGGCGGCCGTGGCCGAACAGACGAAGCAGGCGAATAGGCCTGAACAGCCGGAACGGTCGAAGAAGTCGATGTTCATGAAACCGGACGTGTACACCTACGACGCGTTCTTCCAGTCGATCGTGCGCCAGTACGGGCTGCTTGTCGGCTTCGACCAGCAGACGCAGCCGCTGAGCGAGGCCGGCGCGCGCCAGCTCATCGCGACGACGGTCGGCGAGCACATGGACGTCGTCAGGGACAGCGGCGTCGAGTTCACGCGCTTCACGGCGATCGTCGACGACGTCTTCGCGCTCTCGTCGAACATCGCGAGCTCGATGATCGGCGGCGACTGCGACAGCGTCGACGACGCGATTGCGCGCATCCGCGCATGGGACCGCAGGTTCCTCGAGCTCATCGACAGGATGGGAATCGACTTCGACGCCGTGCCCGACGAGGAGCCGACGGTGCCCGACGTGAGCGCGAAGGCGAAGCGGCTGAGCAAATACCAGTACGACCGCCGCGTCAAGGCGAACGGCGAACCGTACGCGCAGGCGGCGCGCACGAACGAGAGGATCGACTACTGGCGCGACCACATCCAGCAGTTCCATATCAGGCAGATGCGTGACGCGACCGTCAAACGCGAGCTGCTGCTCACGCTCGTGCAGCTCGTCGCGGACGCGAAGCGGCGCAACCACATGGCCGAGTTCAGTGATTTCACGGTGGCCGCCTACCAGCTTGTCACGCGCTTCCCGTCGATCGGCGAACGCTACCGCGCCCGCTACACGCATGTGCTGCTCGACGAATACCAGGACACGTCCACGACGCAGGCGATGCTGCTCGCGAAGCTGTTCTGCGCCCCCGACGGCAGATCGGCCGTCAACGCCGTCGGCGACCCGTTCCAGTCGATCTACGCGTGGCGCGGCGCGAGCCCGGGTGCCTTCCGCCTGTTCCAGCGCTCCTTCGGCCTGCCCGACGACTACGAGCCGCGCGCATTGTCCGAGACGCGGCGCAACTCCGTCGTCGTGCTCGCCGCCGCGAACCATCTGACGGCCGCGCTGCGCGAACGCAGGCGCGACGGCAGCAGCGTGCAGGTGCACGAGGTGGACGTGCATACGCTGTCGAACGTGAGGGACGGCAGCGCCGAGGTGCACGAGGGCACGGTCGGCGTTCTCGGCTACGCGACGCGCGGCCAGGAGATCGACGGCGTCGTGCGTTTCGCGAAGCACGCGATCGCCAAACACGAACACGAGGACGCCGAACGCGTCGCGCGCGGCGAGGAGCCGCGGGGCACGAAGCCGCACGTCGCCGTGCTATTCCGCGGCAAGACGCAGATCCCGTATTTCCAGGCCGCGCTCGAGGAGGCGGGGCTGACGACCTTCGCCGTCGGTACGTCGTCGCTGCTCGAACAGCCGGAGGTGCTCGACGTGCTCGCGCTGATGCACGTCGTCGCCGACCGCTCCGACGCGGCGTCGCTGATGCGGCTGCTCGCGACGCCGCGCTTCGGCCTGGGCGCCGCCGACCTGCGCGCGCTCGCGCGTCTGGCCGACGAACGCAACGTCGACTACCGCTACCGCGCGCTCGTCGAGGCGGGCGTCGTCGGCAGGGACAACGCGGACGCGGCGACGCGCCGGCGCGTCGTGCGCGAGCATGCGCGCGAGGTGCCGAACGCCGTCTTCGCCGCCGACCTGCTGATGGACGACGACGCCGACGAGACGATCGAACAAGCGCATATCTCGAAGGCCGGCAAACGCGCGCTGCACCACGCCGGCGCCGTGCTGCGCCGCGTGCGCCAGGTCGCCTACGGCCCGATCGAGGAGGTCATGCGCGCCGCCGTCGAGGCGCTCGACCTCGACATCGACATGCTCGTCGCCGCCGCCGAACGCCGACGCCGCGCGGGAGAGAGCGGCGACGCGGCGAACGCGACGGCGACGCGCGCATCGATCGACGCGCTGCTGCGCACCGTGCGCACCTACGTGCAGGAGATCGCGACGATGCAGACGCCGACGCTGCGCGGCTACCTGTCGTGGATCGACGCGCAGCGCAACGTCGACGAAGGCGCCGCGCCGATGCCGGACACACCCGTCGACGTCATCCTGATGACGGTGCACCAATCGAAGGGCCTCGAATGGGACGCCGTCGCCGTCGTCGGTCTGCAGGCCACCGCGTTCCCGTCCAACCAGGGCGAACGACTCAAGGTCGACTACGTCAGCCATCCGGGCGTCACGTCGCCGGACGACGGGGACGGCCCGTCCGGCGAGTGGACGGCTCCCGACTACCTGGCGAAGGCGCACACGTGGATCACCGACCCGGCCGCCGTGCCGGTGCCGGTGCGCTCCGACGCCGCGATCCTGCCGGCCTTCCCCGGTAACGCGCGCAAGGCCGCCGAATCGAACGACTACGACCCGATCGCCGCGCTCGGCGCCGATGACGAGGTCGGGCTGCTCGACGACGACGTGTTCGGCAGCCTGCGCGAATACACGATCGTCAACGACGACGGCTTCCCGCGCAACGCCGACGCGCTGTGGGGCGAGGCCGAACTATGGACGATGCCGCAGACCGAGGAGTTCGGCCGACGGCTGTACGCCGACGAACGCCGCCTGATGTACGTGGCTCTGACGCGCGCCCGCGACGAGGCGCTGCTCACCTACAGCGAGGACGCGTCGACGGCGCGCACGCCGGACGACGTCGTCTCGCCGCGCACGGCCGCCGCCGCGCATGCTGTCGCCTGCGCCGCCGGCTACGCCGCATGGGACGACCCGTCGGCGCGCGACGTCGTCGTGCCCTACAAGTCGTCGATGTTCTGGAGGGAGGTCCACGAGTCGCTGCTCTTCGACGCCTCCAGACGCGATGTCCACGAGCACGTCGTCCCCGCCGACCACGTCGTCGCCGCCGTCCGCGCGGCGCGCGAAGGCGAGACGGGGGCCGAGGCCGCCGCGCTCGACGCGCAGTGGACGCACGCGATGCACCGCCCTGCGCTCATCGCCCGCTACAACACGGCGCGCGCCGCCGAGGAGCAGGTGGCGCGGGCGAAGCGCGCGCTCGAGCGGGCGCAGGAGGAGGGCCGTCCCAAGGAGGAGCTCGGCGCGCTCAAGGAACGCCTGCACGAGCTTGAGCAGGACATGTACGACCATGCGTTCACGCTCGCGGCCGACGAGGTCGGCGACGACGCGCCGGCGACGTGGACGCTCGACGAGATCGGCGAGGCGCGCCCCGCCGGCTACTTCGCCGGCGAGCACGCGCGCGATTTCGCCGACGCCGTCGTCGGCGACGCGTGGAACACGCCGATCGAGGAGCGGGAGGAGACGACGTCGCGGCCGTGGCCGTTCGCGCTGAGCGACGGACTGGCCGAACGGCTGCGCACCGGCGCCGCGGACATCGGCACGACGATGGACGGCTGGGCGCGCGCTGGCGCCGCCGAACCCGAACCCGGCGACGTGCGCGCCGGATCGCTCGTCGCGCGCGCATTGGCGTTGATCAGCGACCCGAGCTTCGGCGCGCTGCCGGACATGCCGGACGACCGGCTGCTGGCATTGCTCAAGGACAAGGCGCGCCGCGCGCTGCGCATGCAGCGCATGAACGCGACGGCGCTGCAGCGCGGCGCCGACCTGAACCGCGCCGGCGAGGCGGACGGTGCGGAACTCGGCGACGACGCGCGCCGCCGCCGCGACGAGCGCGACTTCGACCTCGTCGCCGGC
>NZ_JGYU01000008.1 GCF_000741135.1 Bifidobacterium choerinum
GCGAGCGCGGCGGCGAGCGCCGTGGCGCGCCGCTGCCCGTCGGCGAGCTGCGCGACCGGCGTGTCCTCGACGCCGTAGAGGTCGAACAGGCGAATCATCTCGTTGACGCGCGCGTTCGCCTCGGCCTCGCGGATGCCGCCGGAGCGCGCGCCCTGCGCGATCTCCTCGCGCACGGTACCGCCGAGCAATGTCGCGGCCGGGTCCTGGCCGACGTAGGCGACGAGTCTGGCCATCTGCTGCGTGCGCCGGGTGGCGACGTCGACGCCGGCGACGGCGACATGTCCCCGCTGCGGGCGCAGCTGCGCGTCGAGCAGCCGCAGCAGCGTCGACTTGCCCGAGCCGTTCGCTCCGACGACGCCGACGAAGGAGCCGCGTTCGACGCGCAGCGAGACGTCCTCGAGCGCGGGCGACTCGTCGGGGGTCGAATCCGGGTAGCGCAGCCCGACGTGGTCGAGGACGAGCCCGGGCTCGCCTGCGGCGGCCGGCTCGTCGTCGGCGAGCGTGAGCGTCGGCGCCTCGCCGCGTGGCACGTCGACGCCGACCGATTCGAGCAGCGCGCCCTCGCGTTCGAAGATGTCGGCGCCGGTACGGCGGATGATCTCGCCGCCGACCATCAGGAAGACGCCGGTGGCGTGATGGGCGAGCGCGCGCGTGCGCTGCTCGACGACCAACGTCGTCATACGCGCGTCCTCGCGCATATGCTCGACGATCGCGAACAGGTCGTCGCGCCCCTGCTCGTCGAGCGTGTTCGACGGCTCGTCGAGGATGAGCACGTCCGGACCTGCGGCGATCGCCGAGCCGATCGCGACGCGTTCGAGCTCGCCGGCGGACAACGTGGCCGTCAGGCGGTGGCGCAGCGCCTCGATGTGCAGCATCGCGAGGACCTCGTCGACGCGCGCGCGGATCTCGTCGGGCGCCACGCCGCGGTTCTCGAGCGGGAACGCGATCTCCTCCTCGACCGTCTCGGCCACGATCTGGCCCCACGGGTTCTGTCCGACGTAGCCGACGCGCAGCGACAGGTTGGACACCGACGTGCTCTTGACGTTCATGTCGGCGATGCGCGCGTAGCCGTTGAGCGTGCCGGCAGTGCAGTGCGGGATGAGACCGACGAGCGCCTTCGCGAACGTCGACTTGCCCGAGCCGCTCGGCCCGACGACGCCGACGACGCCGCCGCGCGGCACATAGCAGCTCACGTCGCGCAGCGCGACGCGCGCGTCGTCCCCTTCGGACGCAGGCGCATACGCCCATCCAAGATTCATCACGGTGATAATGTCGGCCACACCATACTCCATCGGGATAGCAGGAACGGACACGTCGCCCCCGGCCGTTCGTATCCGGGGAGGCGGTCCACCACAGGTGAACGTATCCGCTGCTTCAGACAAACGGCCGGCAGGCGCCTAATCCAGCATAACAGGCCGCCGCACGGGCGTTCCGCACGCCACATGCGCCGCCGTCCGCCCCACCGGCTCAGTCGGCGCGGCCGCCCGCGCGCACCGCGCGGAAGGCGCCGTCGAAGTCGGCGATGATGTCGTCGATGTGCTCGGTGCCGACCGACAGGCGGATCGTGCCCTGCCGGATGCCCTGGTCGGCGAGCTCGGCCTCGGATTCCTGCGCGTGCGTCGTCGAGGCCGGATGGATGACGAGGCTCTTGACGTCGGCGACGTTTGCCAGCAGCGAGAACAGGTGCAGGTTGTCGATGAACGTGCGCGCCGCGTCACGCCCGCCTGCGATGTCGAAGGTGAAGATCGGGCATGCGCCGTCCGGGAAGTTCCTGACGTAGCGTTCGTGGTCGGCCCGCCCCTCGATCGACGGATGGGAGATCGAGACGACCTCGGGCACCGTCTTGAGGTAGTCGATGACCTTGAGCGCGTTCTCCACGTGGCGTTCGACGCGCAGCGAGAGCGTCTCGGCGCCTTGCAGCAGCAGGAAGGCGGACAGCGGCGAGAGCGTCGCGCCCCTGTCGCGCAGCAGGATCGCGCGGATGCGCGTGACGAAGGCGGCCGGTCCGAGCGCCCCGTAGAAGTCGAGGCCGTGGTAGGAGGGGTCGGGTTCGGTCAGCGTCGGGAACCTGCCGGGCTCCGCGGCCCAGTCGAAGGCGCCGCCCTCGACGATGACGCCACCGAGCGTCGTGCCGTGGCCGCCGATGAACTTCGTCGCCGATTCGACGACGACGTCGGCGCCGTGCTCGAGCGGGCGGAACAGGTAGGGCGTCGCGAAGGTGTTGTCGACGATGACCGGCAGCCCGTGGCGGTGCGCGACGTCGGCGATCGCCTCGACGTCGGGGAAGTCGGCGTTGGGATTGCCGAAGGTCTCGAAGTAGACGAGCTTCGTGTCCTCCTCGATCGCGTCCTCGAAGGCGCGCGGATCGAGGTCGACGAAGGTCGTGCGCACGCCGTCGCGCTCGAGCGTGTGCCGCAGCAGGTTGTAGGTGCCGCCGTAGATGTTCTTCGCGGCGACGATGTGGTCGCCGGCCTGCGTGATGTTGCGCACCGCATAGTCGACGGCCGCGGCCCCGGAGGCGACCGCGAGCGCCGCCGTGCCGCCCTCGAGCGCGGCGATGCGCTCCTCGAGGACGGCCTGCGTCGAGTTCGTCAGTCGCCCGTAGATGTTGCCCGGGTCGGCCAGGGAGAAGCGCGCGGCCGCATGGTCGAAGTCGTGGAAGACGTAGCTCGTCGTCTGGTAGATCGGCACGGCGCGCGCGTCGCTCGCCGGATCCGGCGTCTCCTGCCCCGCGTGCAGCTGCAGCGTCTCGAAATGGTATCCGTGGTTCCTCTCGTCGGTCATCGTATCCGCCCTTTCCCGCACGCCGCCGGTTGTGCCGCGTGCCCGTCCTTATCGTGCGCGGCCTGGGCGCCGCGTTGCGTCCGACTGTATGGAGCGGCGCGGCGGCGGCGCAAGCCCCGCGTTATCGCCGTTTCTTATACCCGTCTATCGGTCCGCGGCGTGCGGCGGGCTTCGCGGGGCCGGCGGACGCGTACGGCGCCCGCGCGACACGCCGGGGACACGGCCCGGCGGACGCATGCGGCATGCGAAACGCGCCACCTCGGCCTACAGTGGCGTGGTGAAGCGACGGACGCCGACCGCACGCGGCGGGCCGGGCGCGTCAGGCACAAGGGCAGAAGGAAGGACGCCATGACCGAAATCACGCTGTACAACCGCAACCGCGAATACATCCCCCGCATCGCCGCCGTGCACGACATGTGCGGGTACGGCAAATGCTCGCTGACCGCGGCGATCCCGATCCTGTCGGCCGCCGGCTGCGACGTATGCCCGGTGCCGACCGCGCTGTTCTCGGCGCACACGCGCTACAAGGTCTTCACGATGGAGGACACGACCGACATGCTCGGCGCCTACCTCGACGCCTGGGGCAAGGAGGGCGTCGAGCTCGACGGCGTCTACTCCGGCTTCCTCGGCTCGCCCGACCAGGTGGCGATCATCGAGCGCCTGTACCGCGAGTACCCGCAGGCGCTGCGCTTCGTCGACCCGGTCATGGGCGACGCCGGCGAGATGTATCCGACGTACACGGCCGAGCTGTGCGAGGCGATGGGCGCGCTCGTCGACGGCGCCGACCTGCTGATGCCGAACCTGACCGAGGCGTCGATCCTGACGGGCGCCGACTATCCCGGCCAGGACATCACCGACGCGCAGGTGCGCGCGATCATCTCCCGCCTGTTCGACCTCGGCGCGAAGAACGTCGTGCTCAAGGGCATCGACCATGACGACGGCCGCATCCGCAACTTCGTCGCGAACCGCGAGGCCGGCCTCGACTCGATGACCGAATGCGTGCACGAGAAGCTGCCGTTCATGTGCCACGGCACCGGCGACGCCTTCGCGTCGGCGATGATCGGCGGCGTCATGGCCGGCCTCGACCTGGCCGCCGCGGCGCGCCTGGCCGGCGAGTTCGTGCACAACGCGATGGAGCAGACGCGCTTGCAGCCACATTACGAGGAGCGCGGCGTGAGCTTCGAGCTGAGCCTCGGCGAGCTGACGAACCTCGTCGACTGACCTTCCCCACGCGTTTCGCCTCCGGCGATCGCCGTCGTGAAAGGGGCCGTGTCCGGCACGATCGTGCCGGACACGGCCCCTTTCATCGTCGTCCTCACGCCGGAGGAAACGCCGCCGTCGCAAGCCTTCGCGTCGCCGTTGTCCACAGCCGCGGCGCCGGATGTGGATTGCGGCCCGCCCATCCACATCCGACACACCCTGCCGGCGTGTCGTCCACATCCATGCCGCCGTCTGCTTCGATGGACGCCACCGTTCGCGGCGCCGCGCCCGAGGTGACGCGGCCCCGGCTTGCAAGGAGGATGGCATGGACGAGACATGGACCGTGTTCGAACACGACGAGGACATATGGGATGCGCCGGCCTTCGGCGCCGTGCCGGGCGCCGTCACGGCGACGGCGTGCGCCGACGGCGGCGGTGACGCCGAGACGGATGCCGGCATCGGATTCGGCGCTGACGGCGACCTCATCGGCGACGAGTTCGGCGACGAGGACGACGAGCCGCACGCCCGCCTGCGCGCGTGCCTCGAACGGCTCGCGGCGCCCGGATTGTCGGGGCGCGAGCTCGGCGCCGCCGGCGAGGCGGCCGCGCAGGCATGGCTCGAATGCCGGCGCATCCGCGTCATCGGCGCGAACTGGCGCACCCGCTACGGCGAGATCGACGTCATCGCCGTCACGCCGAACCGCACGATCCTGTTCGTCGAGGTCAAGACGCGGCGCACGCGTCGCTTCGGCACACCCGAGGAGGCCGTGCACCCGGCCAAGCAGGCCAATCTGCGCCGCGCCGCCGCGCAGTGGCTCGGCGCGCGCGGCGCGAAGGTGCCGCATGTCGGCGTGCGCTTCGATGTGCTCGCGCTGAGCGTGTCCGGCGGCGACGTCGACGTGCGCCACATCCCGGGGGCGTTCTGATGGCCATCGGCAACGCGCTGTCGATTGGGCTCATCGGGCTCAAGGCCTTCACGATCCAGCTGCAGGCCTTCATCTCCCCCGGCCTGCCGTACTTCTCGATCATCGGCCTGCCCGACGCGTCGCTGAGCGAGGCGCGCGAACGCGTCAAGTCGGGATGCGTCGCGAGCGGCTTCTCGTGGCCGCAGACGCGCGTGACCGTGAACATGTCGCCCGCCTCGCTGCCCAAGCGCGGCTCGTCGCACGACCTGGCAATCGCCGCCGCGGTGCTCAGCGCGAGCGGCGTCGTCCCGCACGAATGCATGATCGACACCGTCGTGCTCGGCGAGGTCAACCTCGACGGCAGCGTGCACGGCATCGATGGGCTGCTGCCGATCCTGCTGCACGCGCGCGACGCGCGGCTGCGCCATGTCATCGTGCCGCGCGCGAACCGCGACGAGGCCGAGCTCGTCGACGGCGTCGAGCCGCGCTATGTCTCCCACGTCGGCGAGCTGATGGAGATGTTCGGCGCACGTTCGACGTACACGCTGCGCGACGCGTCCGTGCACGTCGCCGCCGACGCCGGCCTCGCCCCAGCGCCGGCCGTCGGCGACATCGCCGAGGTCGTCGGTCAGCGGGCGGCGAAGCGCGCGCTCGAGGTGGCCGCGGCCGGCGGCCACCATGTGCTCATGGTCGGCCCTCCCGGCACCGGCAAGACGATGCTCGCCTCGCGCATGCCCGGCATCATGGCGCCGCTCGACGAACGCGAGCAGTTCGAGGTCGCGTCGATCCGTTCGCTGTGCGGCACGCTCGGCGCCCATGGCATCACCGACGTGCCGCCCTTCGAGGCGCCGCACCACACGGCCACGGTGCCGTCGCTCGTCGGCGGCGGCGGCATCGGCAAGCCCGGCGCCGTCACGCGCGCCCACCGCGGCGTCCTGTTCATGGACGAGGCGCCCGAATTCGCGCCGCGCGCGCTGCAGACGCTGCGCGAACCGCTCGAATCAGGCATCGTCGCCGTCTCCCGCGCGAAGGGCACGACCGTCTACCCCGCCTCGTTCCAGCTCGTCATGGCGGCCAATCCGTGCCCCTGCGGCTACGGGTACGGCACCGGCGAACGCTGCACGTGCCGCGAGCGAGACCGCATCCGCTACTTCGCGCGTCTGTCCGGGCCGATCCTCGACCGCATCGACATCCAGGTGCCGGTCAACCCGATCGCGCACATCGGCGCCGCGCCGGGCCGCGACGGCGAATCGAGCGAAACCGTCCGCTCGCGCGTCGTCCGGGCGCGCGAGGTCGCCCGCGGGCGCTTCGCCGACCTCGGCTGGAGCTGCAACGCGCAGGCCTCGGGCGCATGGCTGCGCGCGAACACGCCGCCGACGGCGCTCGACGTCGTCAACAAGGCGCTCGGCGCGCAGCGGCTGAGCCTGCGCGGCGCCGACCGTTCGATGCGGCTGGCGTGGACGCTCGCCGACCTCGCCGGCCACGGCCGCCCGGACGCGCGGGACATGGCCGAGGCAATCGCGCTGCGCACGAAGGAGCTGACATGAGCGACATGCTGCTGAGGGCCGCCGAAAGCTGCGACGACATGCTCGCCCGCTGCCTGCTCACACTGTGCATCGACGACGCGGACATCATGATGGCCGCGCTGCTCAAGGGCACCGCCGCGCGCGACGTGCTCGCCGCGCTCGCCATGTCGATGGAGGACATGCCGGCCGCCGTACGGGCGGAAGGCATGCGCACGCTCGAACGCGACCTCGCGCTCGGCATCGCCCGCTGGGGCTGCACGGTGCGTCCGCGCACGCGCGAACGCTTCGCGCAGGCCGTGGAACGCTGGCGCGCCCGGCTCGCCTCGTTGCCGAGCGAGGAGCCCGACGCGCTGCGCGCATGGCTGACGGCGGACGGCGCATACACGGTGCTCACGCCCGACGACGACGCATGGCCATCCGGCCTCGCCGACCTGGATGTCCGCTCCGACCACGCGCCGCCGGCGTGCCTGTGGGTGCGCGGCGACGTGCATGCGCTCACGGCATGCGCCGAACCGGTCGCGATCGTCGGCTCGCGCGGCATGAACGACTACGGCCGCGAGGTGACGTCAGCGCTCGCCGAGGCGGCGTGCCTCGACGGGCACACCGTCGTCTCGGGAGGCGCGATGGGAGTCGACGCGGCCGCCCACTGGGCCGCCGTGCGCGCGGCCGGTCCGTCGGCCGGCCGCACCGTCGCCGTCTTCGCCGGGGGTCTGGGACACCTCGGCCCCTCATGCAACGAACGGCTGTTCGCGGCGATCGAGCAGGCCGGCGGCGCGCTCGTCAGCGAACTGTGCCCGGACACGCCCCCGCTGGCCCACCGCTTCCTGCTGCGCAACCGGCTCATCGCCGCGATGGCGGCGTCGGTCGTCGTCACGCAGGCGAGGCTGCGTTCGGGCGCGCTCAACACGGCGCGCTGGGCTAACGAGCTCAACCGGCGGCTCTACGCGGTGCCCGGCGACGTGACGGTCCCGTCGAACGCCGGATGCAACATGCTCATCCGCGACCACCGGGCGATCCTGCTGGCCGACGCGCGCGCCGCCGACGAATGCTGCCATCCGAGCCACGCACCGTCGGCCGCTGGGCCCGGAGAGCCGAAGCCGGCCGGAGGCCCGTAGCCCCCGCCCCGGACTGGGTGCGGGATGCCTTGTGAGACAATACCGGATATGACCCCGAAGCACATCGAAGAACAATACGACGCCGTGATCGTGGGAGCCGGCGCGGCCGGTCTGTCCGCCGCGCTCGGCTTCCACCGCAGCGACGCCGCCCGCGCGCTGCGCGACGCCGGCGTCGAACCGAAGGTCCTCGTCATCTCGAAGCTGCAGCCGCTGCGCTCGCACACCGGTTCGGCCGAAGGTGGCATCGCCGCGAGCCTTGCGGACATGGAACCGGACGACTGGCGCTGGCACTACTACGACACGGTCAAGGGCGGCGACTGGCTCGTCGACCAGGACGCGGCGAGGCTGCTCGCCGAGGACGCCCCGATGACCGTCATCAACCTCGAACGTTCCGGCGTCGCGTTCTCGCGCACCGACGACGGCCGCATCGCGCAGCGCCGCTTCGGCGGCCACACGGCCGACTTCGGCGCGCAGCCGGTCAAGCGCGCCGCCTACTCCGCCGACCGCATCGGCCACCAGATCCTGCACACGCTGTGGCAGCAGTGCGTGCACTACGGCGTCGACTTCGCCGACGAATGGTATGTGACCGACCTCGTGCTCGACGAGACGCTCACCCGCGCCGCCGGCGTCATCGCCTTCGACACGCACGCCGGCGTCACCCACGCGATCGCGGCGCGCAACACGATCCTCGCCACAGGCGGGGCCGGACGACTGTTCCACACGACGTCGAACTCCCACGACCTGACCGGCGACGGCATGGCGCTCGCGCTCGACGCTGGCCTGCAGCTCGAGGACATCGAATTCGTGCAGTTCCATCCGACCGGGCTGGCCCACACCGGCATCCTGCTGTCCGAGGCCTCGCGCGGCGAGGGCGGCGTGCTGCGCAACGCCGACGGCGAGGCCTTCATGGCCTCCTACGCGCCCGGCCACGCCGACCTGGCGGCGCGCGACGTCGTCAGCCGCGCGATCCGCAGCGAGACCGACGCCGGCCGCGGCGTCGCCGACCCGCGCGACCCGGACGGGGCGAAGGACTGCGTCTGGCTCGACATGACCGGCATCGACCCCGAACATATGCGCCGCGCATTGCCGCAGGTCGTCGAGACGATCGAGGACTACGCCGGCCTCGACCCGACGAAGGACCTCGTGCCGGTCAAGCCGACCGCCCACTACACGATGGGCGGCATCCCGGTGACGACCGACGGCGAGGTCTACGTCTGGGACGGTGCGGACCGCAACGTCGTTGAAGGCCTGTACGCCGCCGGCGAATGCTCGTGCGTGAGCGTGCACGGCGCGAACCGCCTCGGAGGCAACTCGCTGCTCGACGCCTGCCTGTTCGGCACGCGCGCCGGCCAGGCCGTCGCCGAGCGCGTCGGACAGGACCCGGTCGCCGCCGGCACGCCTGCCGACCCGGCGCTGGGCGAGGCGCTCGACGCGGCGAAGACGGCGCGCGACGCCGACATCGACGCGCTGCTTGCCGGCGCCGCGAAGGACGCGGACGGCGACAACGCGTACCGTGTCATGGCCGACCTGTCCGAGACGATGGAGCGCGGCGTCGCCGTGCTGTGCGATGCCGGATCGATCGCGCAGGCGCAGGTCGTCGTCGACGGCCCGCTCGCCGAACGCGCACGCCGTCTGCGGCCGCATTCCGACGCGCGCACCTTCAATCAGGAGCTCACGGCGATCTGGGAGGCGCGCCATCTCGTGCGCCTCGCCGAGGCGGTGCTCGCCGCGACCGACGCGCGCCACGAATCGCGCGGATCGCTCAAGCGCACCGACTTCCCCGAGCGCGACGACGCGACGTGCCTGAACCATTCGATGACGGCCGCCGGCGCCGCGCCGCTGCGCCAGCCGGTGCACATCGTCGACATCGAACCGGGTGCGCGCTCCTACTGAAGCACCCCGGACGTCTATAGTGGAACAGGCATGAAAGGGAACGCATGGCTCAACTAGCATCATCCGGGACGACGGTCACGCTGCGCGTGCACCGCTTCTCCCCCAGGCTGGCGCGCGAACGCGACCGCGCGCGCGGCTCCAGCCCCTTCGCGCGCAAGGCATCGCCGTTCGGCGACTCGCCGGCGCGAGCCGCACGGCGTCCGCGCGGCAGGCAATGGACGCAGGACTACACGCTCGACGTGTGCGGCGACGAGACGATCCTCGACTGCCTGCTGACGATCAAGCGCACCGTCGACCCGACGCTCATGTTCCGCTATTCGTGCGGCCACGGCATGTGCGGCTCCGACGCGGCCGCCGTCAACGGCACGCCGACGCTGCTGTGCAAGGCGAAGATCGCCGACTGGGCGCGCCGGCCGCGCGCCGTCGACGCCGAAGGCTTCCGCCGCACCGTCACCGACGCCGCGACGGACGATGTCACCTCCGCGACGGACGACGTCGCCTCCGCGGACGGCAACGGGCTCGGCGTCATCGAACTGGCGCCGCTGCCCGGATTCGCCGTCGACCGCGACCTCATCGCCGACATCGAGCCGATGCTCGAACAGATCAGGCGTCTCAAGCCCTATCTGATCGCCGACGGCACGCTCGCGACGACGAAGGACGGCAAGGTCGACGTGCTCGAATACCTGCAGAGCCCCGAGCAGCTCGCCAGATACGAGACGCTGACGACCTGCATCGTCTGCGGCGCCTGCGAGGGCGCATGCCCGGTGTACGCCGGAGGCGAGGCCTTCGTCGGACCGGCCGCGCTGATCAACCAGGCCAGGTTCATCGACGATTCGCGCGACGAGGCCACATTGGAGCGACTCGAGGCGATCGACACGGCGGACGGCATCCAGGCCTGCCAGTCGGTGCGCGCCTGCTCGCGCGAATGCCCGGTCGGCATCGACGTCGGCGAGGAGATCTGGCAGCTCATCGCGCAGGTCAGGGAACGCGAGGCGTAGCGCGACGATGATGGACAAACGCACATACGACAACCACGCCAAGGCGTGGGTCTGCATCGAGGACCATGAGGCGGCGCGCGAACCGGAGCTCGTGCGCCGGGCGCGCGCACTGGCGGGACATGCCGAGCTCGCGCCGTGCCCCGCCTCGGAGGGCTTCCTGCTCGCCGCCTTCGCACGGATGACGAAGGCCACGTCGGCGATCGTCGTCGGCACCGGCTCGCTCGTCGAGACCGCGCAGCTCGTAGAAGGCCTCGACGGCGCCGGCAAGCTCACCGCCGTCGACTCGTCGGCGGCCGGCGTTGCCGCGATCCGCGCGTTCTTCTCCGACATCGACGCCGCGACGCGCACGACGCTGCGCGCCGTCAACGCCGCCCCCGCCGTCTTCCTCCAGCGGCTCAACGGCAACGACTACGACCTCATCGTCGTGTCCGGCGACCCTTCGAACTACATGCCGGTGCTCGAGCAGGCGCCGCGGCTGCTGCGCCGCGGCGGCGCCGTCGTGTTCACCGACGCGCTCGCGATGCGCGCGCCGCACGCCAGGGGCGGCCTGACGAATCCGGCCGACCGCGGCGAGAAGGCGGTGCTCATGCGAGAACTGCTCGAGCAGATCGAGGACGACGAACGATTCGTCACGGCGATGGCGCCGGCCGGCGACGGCGTGCTCATCGCCGTGGCGCGCTGAGCGCCTGCCGCAGACGGCGGAGGGCGGGTTCCCACGGCCATGTAACCGTGGGAACCCGCCCTCCGCATATCATTGCGTCGCTTCGGTCAGCCGATCTGCGACGTGGCGACGGCGACGGCCTCGTCGACGTCGTCGGTGATCGTCACGCGCGACGGGTCGAGCGGCGAGATCAGGCCGCGGTCGCGCACGGTGCCGTTGATCCAGTCGAGCAGGCCCTGCCAGTACGCCGTGTCGTACAGCGCGATCGGGATGCGCGCCACCTTGTGCGTCTGCACGAGCGTGAGCGCCTCGAAGGTCTCATCGAGCGTGCCGAAGCCGCCGGGGCATACGATGATGCCCTGCGAGTACTTCATGAACATCGTCTTGCGCACGAAGAAGTACCGGAAGGTCATGCCGAGGTTGACCCATTCGTTGATGCCCTGCTCGTGCGGCAGCTCGATGCCGAGCCCCACCGACTTGCCGCCGGCGAGCGCGGCGCCCTTGTTCGCGGCCTCCATGACGCCGGGGCCGCCGCCGGTGATGACGGCGACGTCGCGCCGGGCGACGCGTTCGCCCATCGCGAGCGCGGCGCGGTAGGTCGCTCGTCGGGCTTGATGCGCGCCGAGCCGAAGATGCTGACGGCGGGTCCCAGGTCGGCGAGCGAGCCGAAGCCGTCGACGAATTCGGCCTGGATGCGCAGGACGCGCCATGGGTCGCGGTGCAGCCAGTCGGTCGACGTGTCCGGCTTGAGCAGCCGTTCGGTCGTGCTTTCCTGCGGGATCATCTGGCCGCGCAGCAGCACGGCGCCCTGCCGGTAGGTCTGGCCGAGCGGCGAGACGCCGTCGCCCCCCGCCCACCGGGCGTCATCGACGCGTGCGACGTCCTCGTTTCGTTCGCTTGCCTGCGGTTCTTCCTTCGTCATGTGCCGGCTCCTTTCGTCTGCCGCCGATGCTCTGGCTGAGCACCACAGTACCATCGGCGAGCGTGGTCTCGGTACGTCCCGAGCCGCGGACGGCCTCCAGTTCGGCCGGCGAGGCGGCCATGCGCGCCTCGAAGCGCTTCGACTGGCGGCTCAGCAGCACGCCGGAGACGGCGGCCGCGAGCAGCGACGCGAGCAGGACGCCGAAGCGCGCCTCGGCGGACAGTTCGGCGTTGGCGTAGGCGAGCGAGGCGATCAGGAAGGAGACGGTGAAGCCGATGCCGCAGGCGACGGCCGCCGGGAACATGTCGCGCACACGCAGCCCCTTCGGCATCCTCAGCGTCCCGACATGCGTCGACAGCCATGCGACGGCCATGATGCCGAGCGGCTTGCCAACAACGAGCGCGACGATGATGCCGATGACGATCGGCGAGACGAGCAGCATCGGCGTGATCGCGTCGAAGTGCACGCCGGTGGCGAAGAACGCGAAGACCGGCAGCGCGAGCAGCGCCGAGAACGGCTGGAGCTTGTCGGCGTAGCGTTCGGCTCGGGCGTCACGCTCCCCGAACATCGCGCGCGCCGGCGTGAGCAGGCCGACGAGGACGCCGGCGAGCGTCGGATGTACGCCCGCCTCGTACATCATCACCCATGAGAGGATGCCGATGACGGCGACGCCGAACCACGGCACCTTGCGCATGCGCACGAGGAAGTACCAGGCGATTGCGCACACGGCGATGCCGACGAACCAGTACCAGGCGTTGAGCGACGAGAAGAACACGGCGATCAGGATGATCGCAAGCAGGTCGTCGACGGTCGCGAGCGTCATCAGAAACGCGCGGATCGAGCCCGGCAGCGCCTTCGCGAACAATGCGAGCACGGCGAGCGAGAACGCGATGTCGGTCGCCGTCGGGATCGCCCATCCATGCGCCGCTTCGGAGAACGGGAAGCTCGCGCCGTTCGCGATGAGCAGACTGCCGGGGTCGCCGGCGCCGTAGCGCGAGAACAGCGCGACGACGGCGATGAACAGGATCGGCGGCACGATCATGCCGCCGACGGCGCACAGCATCGGCACGGCGGCGGCGCGGATGTTCGACAGCGATCCGGTCGTCAGCTCCTGTTTGAGCTCGAGGCCGACGACGAGGAAGAAGATCGTCAGCAGGCCGTCCTGCGCCCAGTGGCCAACGCCCATGGTGATGTTCGTGCCGGGCACGCCCAGTTCGAAGTGCGACAGATGCTCGAACCACGCCGCCGTCGCCGGGATGTTCGCCAACACGAGGCCGGCGAGCGCGAAGCCGAGCATGATCAGGCCGGATATGCGGTCCGACGCCGCCACTCTCCTGATGGCCGCCCAGGGTCCCTGTGATTTCCCGCTCATCGCACCTCCCGTTCATGCGGCCGCGACGGCCGCCCTTCCACACGCAAAACCATTCCATTATGCCGCATCCGTTGCCCGCCATGTGGCCGCGGGCGCGGATGTTCACGCTTTCTCGACCTCGGGTGCCTTGCGTCGCCGTCCGGGTGTCGCGAATCGGCGCGCATCACCGTCCGAGCGTCGCGAGCGCCGCATCGAGCCGCGCGAGCACCTCCTGCAGCATCGGCGTCGGGCAGGCGAGGTTGATGCGCTCGAACCCGGCGCCCTCGGGGCCGAACATCACGCCTTCGTCGAAGTAGACGCGGGCACGCTCATGCATGAAGTCGCGCAGTGCGTCGGCGTCGAGGCCGAGGCCGCGGAAGTCGACCCATGCGAGGTAGGTGCCCTCCGGCTCGACGAGTTCGACGCCCGGATGGCTGCGCGCGAAGTCGGCGAGCAGGACGCGGTTATGTTCGAGCACGTCGAGCAGCTCGTCGAACCACGTCTCGGCGTCGTCGTAGGCGGCGATGCAGGCGACGAGGCCGAAGTGGCTGACGGTCATGCCGCCGATGTTCGCGGCGGCGACGTCGTAGCGTGCGCGCATGCGTTCGTCGCGGATGAAGGCGTTCGAGCACAGCAGTCCGGCGAGGTTGAAGGTCTTCGTCGGCGCCGTAAATTCGATCGCATGGCTCGCATAGGGTTCGCCGAGCGCGCCGAACATCGTCGTCGGGTGGCCGTCGCGCGCGAAGTCGGCGTGGATCTCGTCGACGAGCAGCAGCACATCGTGTGCGATGCACATCTCGCCGATGCGGCGCAGCTCGTCGGCGGTCCAGACGCGGCCGACCGGGTTGTGCGGGTTGCACAGCAGCATCGCCGTGCAGCGCGGGTCGGCGAGCTTGGCGTCGAGGTCGTCGAAGTCGATCGTGTAGCGGTGCGCGTCCTCGTCGTAGACGAGCGCGTTGTTCGCGATCGTCAGGCCGTTGCCGCGCGCCGCGTCGGTGAACGGGTAGTACACCGGCCGCTGGATGACGATGACGTCGCCCGGATGCGTGAACGCGCGCAGCACCGTGTTGATCGCCGGCATGACGCCGTCGGACAGCCGTATCCATGCCGGGTCGACCTCCAGCGCGTGGCGGCGGCGCATCCAGCCGACGACGGCATCGTAGTAGGCGTCGGTCGCGTAGTCGTAGCCGAAGACGTCGTGGCGCGCCGCGTCGACGATCGCGTCGACGACCTGCGGCGCCGGGACGAACTCCATGTCGGCGACCGACATCGCGACGACGTCGTCGTGGCCGGCACCGAGCTCGTCCTCGATGAGCTTCCATTTGGCCGACGTCGTGTGCCGGCGTTCGGGACGGGTGTCGAAATCGAACATGGGGCGTGCTCCTCCATCGTCTGCGTGTGCGTGCATGGGCCATGGCGGCGCGGACCGGAAGGGCGGCGCGCCGTGACGCGTCAAGCCTAGCGCCTGCGTGTTACACGGGGACGGGGCGGTGCATGCGCCGCGGTCCGTGGTCAATCGGAACAAGGCGCCGAAAATTGGTTAAGCCCTTGAACGTATGCACGCTCAAGGGCTTATGGTGCGCGAGACAGGATTCGAACCTGCGACCTGCTGATCCGTAGTCAGCTGCTCTAATCCGCTGGGCTACTCGCGCAGCACCGCTGCATCCAAAGTGACCGACGTTCACACGCCTCCACTGCAACGGCCAAGTGCGCGAGACAGGATTCGAACCTGCGACCTGCTGATCCGTAGTCAGCTGCTCTAATCCGCTGGGCTACTCGCGCATATTGCTTGTTTCCGGCAACTCGAAAAATATACAACGCTTTCACAATCACATCAAATCGTCGGCGTGTCGCGTTTGGCTCCAGCGCTTGCGCCGCCTTCGCCCCGCTCCCCTCATGCGGCGGGGCGCTCGAGCCGCAGCGCCGGCCGACGATCGTCGGCGACGATCCGGGGCCCGCGCACGCCGTTGACGGCGTCGGCGTCGACGATGACCTCGGTCACGGCGTCGTCGCCGGGCACGTCGTACATCGCGTCCTCGAGCGTGCGTTCGATGATCGAGCGCAGTCCGCGCGCGCCGGTGCCGCGTGCGAGCGCGACCTGCGCGATGCGGTCGATCGCGTCGTCGGTGAAGGTGAGCGTCACGCCGTCGACGGCGAACAGCTTGCGGTACTGGCGCGTCAGCGCGTTCGCCGGCTTCGTCAGGATCGCCTTCAGGTCGTCGGCGCCGAGCTCGTCGAGCGCCGTGACGACCGGCAGCCGCCCGATGAACTCGGGCAGCAGCCCGAAGTCCTCGAGGTCGTCGGCGCACACCTGCGCGAGCAGTTCGGCGCGCTCGGGGCGCCCCGTCCGCCATGACGCGCCGAATCCGCTCGTGCGCCGTCCGAGCCGGTCGGCGACGATCTCGTCGAGCCCGACGAAGGCGCCGCCGCAGATGAACAGGATGTCGCGCGTGTCGATCTGCACCGATTCGGCCTCGCGGTGCTTGCGCGTGCCCTCGACTGGCACGTTCGCGACGGTGCCCTCGATGATCTTGAGCAGCTCCTGCTGCACGCCTTCGCCGGACACGTCGCGCGTCACCGACGTGTTCTCGCCGCTCTTGCGCGCGATCTTGTCGATCTCGTCGATGTAGATGATGCCGTGGCTCGCGCGTCCGACGTCGCCGTCGGCGGCCTGGATGAGCCGCTGGAGCACCGTCTCGACGTCGTCGCCGACATAGCCGGCCTCGGTGAGCGTCGTCGCGTCGACGATGACGAAGGGCACCTGCATCGCCTTCGCGAGCGTCTGCGCGAGGTAGGTCTTGCCGACGCCGGTCGGCCCCAGCATCAGGATGTTCGATTTTGCGACGTCGACGTCGTCGTCCGGGTCGGCGATGCGCCGCGTGGCCGGCGTCAGCCTCGTGTCGCCGCCGTCCACGCGTCGTGCGCGGCGCGCCTTCTCGATCTCGATGCGTTTGAAATGGTTGTAGACGGCGACGCTCAATGTGCGCTTGGCTGCCTCCTGCCCGATGACGTATTCGTCGAGCACGGCGTTGATCTGCGCCGGCTTCGGCAGCTTCATGACCTCGAGCTTCGTGTCCTTGGCCTGTTCGTCGGCGATGATCTCGACGCACAGCGCGACGCATTCGTCGCAGATCGCCACGCCGGCGCCGGCGACGAGGCGGTTCACCTCGCGTTCGCTCTTGCCGCAGAACGCGCAGCGCTGCATGCCGTCGTTGTAGCTGATCACTCGTCCCATCGTCGCCGTCCCTCGCCGTGTCGCGGATCTACGCCGTTGCCGTCTCGCGGCGCCCGTGCGCCGCCCGCCGTCCATGATAGCCGCGAGGATGCACGTCGGGCCGCGGCCGGCCCATGGAAGCGGTGAGATATGGCATGGCGGCGCGGACCGCCCCGATGGGTGGTCCGCGCCGCCATGCCATATGCCGCTTTCGGCTATGCGCCGGGCGTCATCGCCGGCCCTCAGGCCGTCGTCGCGCCGCGAGGCGCGAGCACCTCGTCGACGATGCCGTACTCCTTGGCCTCCTCGGCCGTCAGGAACGTGTCGACCTCGATGTCCTTGCGGATGCGTTCGATCGGCTGGCCGGTGTGCTTCGCGAACGTGTCCTCGAGCCACTGGCGCATGCGCAGCATCTCCTTGGCCTGGATCTCGATCTCGGTCGCCTTGCCGAAGCCCTGGTCGATCGCCGGCTGGTGGATGAGCACGCGCGCGTTCGGCAGGATCAGGCGCTTGCCCTTCGTGCCGGCCGCGAGCAGGATCGCCGCGGCCGAGGCCGCCTGGCCGAGGCACACGGTCTGCACGTCCGGCTGGATGTAGTTCATCGTGTCGTAGATCGCCGTCATCGCGGTCATCGAACCGCCCGGCGAGTTGATGTACATCATCACGTCGCGGTTCGGGTCCATGCTTTCGAGCACGAGCAGCTGCGCCATGATGTCGTCGGCCGTCGTGTCGTCCACCTGGACGCCCATGAAGATGATGCGGTCGTCGAAGAGCCTCGTGTACGGGTTCTGCCGCTTGTAGCCGTACGGCGTCTTCTCCTCGAACTCCGGCACGATGTAGCGCGCGCTCGGCGACTGGAAGCCGGCCACGCCACGCGGTCCGGCGAGTCGTTCGGCGCGTGCGACGAATTTCGCTTCCTCGGATGCCATGCTCACTCCTTGTCCGTGTTCATCGTGTCGTGCGTCGAGACGAGCTTGTCGACGAAGCCGTACTCGAGCGCCTCCTGCGCGGTGAACCAGTGGTCGTATTCGTTGTCGCGGTAGATCTCCTCGACGGTGTGGCCCGTCTGCTGCGCCGTGAGCTCCGCGAGCGTCTTCTTCATGTTCATGATGAGCTCGGCGCTGATGCGCACGTCGGTAGTCGTGCCTCCGATGCCGCCCGAGGGCTGGTGCATGAGCACGCGGGCGTGCGAGGTGAGGAAACGCTTGCCCTTCGTGCCCGAGCTCAGCAGGAACTGGCCCATCGACGCGCACATGCCGATGCCGACTGTCGCGACGTCCGGCTCGATGAGCTGCATCGTGTCGTAGATCGCCATGCCGGCCGTGATCGAGCCGCCCGGCGAGTTGATGTAGAGCCAGATGTCGCTCTTGGGGTCCTCGGCGGCGAGCATGAGCATCTGCGCGCAGATGCGGTTCGCCATATCGTCCTTGACCTCCTCGCCCATCCAGATGATGCGGTCCTTGAGGAGTCGGTTGAAGATCGGATCGGCGGGGCCCGCCGGCATCGCGCCGTCGTCCATCGTCGGCGTAAGTAGCTTACTCACGTTGTCTCCTTCATTGGTGTGTCCTGAACAGTCACATTACTTGGTTCAAACGACGGCGGCCCGTTTCTATTCCCGCGCCGCGCCGACCCCGCGCCTGTCGTGCATCCGCGCGACGAACAGCCCGGCGCCGACCGAGACGGCGCATGCGCAGGCGACCGGCACATACAGGTTCGACGGCGCCTCGGTGAGCTCCATGACGAGCGTCATCGCCATCAGCGGCGCGTTCTGCGAGGCGGCGAGCAGCGCGCACGCGCCGAGCAGCGCGTAGACGCCGATCGAGTTCGTGCTGAACATGAGCAGCCAGACCACGCCGAGCATGCTGCCGAGCGACGAGCCGAGCGCGATGCCCGGCGTGAGCACGCCGCCCGAGGCGCCGGCGCGGATCGTCATCAGCGTGACGACGGCCTTCGCGGCGAAGGAGACGAGCAGCAGCGGGATGAACGCGAGCTCGGGACGGCCGGAGAAGCCCATCTGCGCCGTCGCGCGGCCGTTGCCCATGACCTGCGGGATCCAGACGGCGACGAGCGCGGTGAGCGCGCCAGCGAGCGGCAGCTGCCACAGGATCGCCGCGCCGGAGGCCTTGTGCGACTCCGCCCACTGCGCGCCGCGGCGGAACCACGCCCCGCACACGCCGGCGAGCAGACCGACGACGACGGCGAACGCGAACAGGTCGGGCGTGAAGTGCGCGTCGACCGGGCCGATGACGTAGAAGGCATGCGTCCCCTTGATGAGCGTGGCGACCCATGCGGCGAGGCTCGAGCACAGCATCGACAGCGCGACGGTGGACGCCGTCACGTCCTTGAGCAGGATCTCGATCGAGAAGAACGCGCCGGCGAGCGGCGCGTTGTAGACGCCGGCGAGGCCCGCGCCCGCCGAGATCGCGACGACCTGCATCAGGTCGCGCCGGTGCAGTCCGGTCCAGCGGCACAGACGCTGCGCGAGCATCGAGCCGAGTTCGCGCGGCGCGACCTCGCGGCCGACCGACAGCCCGCAGCCGACGATGCCGATCTGCAGCAGCACATGGCATACCGTCTGCCATGCCGGCATCAGGCTGCCGCGCACGGCCTGACGCACCGACGGCACGGCGGCCGTGCGCGTGCGCAGCAGCCACCAGCACACGGCGGCGACCGTCGCGCCGCCGACCAGCGAGACGGCGCGCCTGAGCGGATGGGTCAGGAAGGGTCCGGGCATCGACGGCGACTCGACGAAGCCGAGCATCAGATGCTCTATCGCGTACAGCAGCAGCGTGAGCAGTCCCGAACAGACGCCGACGACGACGCCGAGCAGCACGACGGTGACGACGAGCGCCGTCAGGCGCGAGCCGAGCGGAGGACGCCCCGGGTCGAGGTCGTCGTCGCGCAGCTCGGAGACCACGGCCTCGTCGTTGTCGAAATGCCCTGCGGTGATGTGCATGCCCATGCCCTCCATGATGCCAGCCGCGGCGACGCGGTTACGCCGAAGGCCCAAAGGGGATGCCCCGCATCCGCGCGCTGCGGATGCGGGGCATCTCTCGATCGAATCGGTGGTACCGGTCGTCTGACGGATCAGGCTTCGGTCTCGTCGCCGGCGTTGAGCGAATCGGCGACGGCGGCCGCGGCGGCCGCGGCGGCGACAGACTCGTCCTCGTCGACCTCGGCGGCGATGTCATCGGAGCCGAGGAACGCGCTCAGGTCGAGCGGTTCGCCGTCGACGGTGAAGGTGACGGCGCGCATGCCGGCGAGCAGGCCCTTGGAGCGGGCGACCTCCTCGACGGCGGAGCCGATCTGGCCGTTGCGCATGATGGCCTGGATGAACTGGTTCGGGTCCATGCCGTACTGCTGGGCGATCGAGGCGAGGAAGTTGAAGACGTCGGACTGGGAGACCTGGACGTCGAGCTTCTCGGCGAGCGCGTCGAGGACCATCTGGTCCTTGAGCAGCTTGTCGACCTCCTCCTCGGCCTGCTTCTTCTGCTCGGCGGTCGCCTTGTCCTTGTCGGCGCCCATGCTCTGCAGCTGCTGCTCGACCATGTGCTCCTTGACGCCCTTCGGCGCCGGGATGTCGAGGTCCTTCTCGATCGTCTCGATGAACGCGTCGCGCGCCTTCGTGGCCTGGCGACCCTCGGCGTCGGCCTCGACGTTCTTGCGGATCTCGTCCTTGAGCTCGTCGAGCGTGTCGAACTCGGAGGCCTCCTGGGCGAAGTCGTCGTCGAGCTCCGGGAGCTCCTCGGTCTTGACGGAGTTGACCTTGACCTTGACCTGGGCGGTCTCGCCCTCGCGCTCGCCGCCTTCGAGCTTCGACTCGAAGGTCGTCTCCTCGCCGGCCGACAGGCCATCGAGCGCCTCGTCGAGGCCCTCGAGCATCGTGCCGGAGCCGATCTCGTAGCTGACGCCCTCCTGAGAGTCGACGGTCTCGCCGTCGATCGTCGCGGTGAGGTCGATGTTCGCGTAGTCGCCCTTCTGGGCCGGGCGGTCGACGCCGACGAGCGTCGCGAAGCGCTGGCGCAGCATATCGAGGCGCTCGTTGACGTCGTCGTCCGAGACCTCGTCCTTCTCGACGGCGATCGTCATGCCGTCGAGCTCGGGCAGCTCGAAGTCGGGACGGCGCTCGACGGTCGCGGTGAACTTGAGCTTCGTGTCGTCGTCCGCGCTCTCCGGCAGGTCGACGACTTCGATCTCCGGCTGCGCCATCGGACGGATGTCCTTCTCCTGCAGCGCCTGCGAATAGAAGTCCGGCAGCGCCTTGTTCACGGCCTCGCCGGCGACGGCGCCGAAGCCGACGCGCTTGTCGACGAGCTTGCCGGGCACGTGGCCCTTGCGGAAGCCGGGGACGGTGATCTGCTCGGCGATCTCCTTGCGGGCCCCGTCGAGGTACGGTTCGAATTCGTCCTTGTCGACGGTGATGGTGAGCTTGGCCTTGGTGGGCTCGAGGTTCCTGACGCTGATTTTCACGCTTAGCTCCTGAAAAGATATGGTCGTATGGTCTGCCCGAAGGCAACTTTTACATGATAACGCGAGTCAGCGACGCGTTCAACAGCCCGATCTGCCATTCGCGGGCGCCCTCGTCGCGCAGGAAAGCGGCCACATCGCGCCGCTTCGGATCGTCGGTCCAGCACAGGTTGCGCAGGATCTGCGGCTTGAGCAGCATGTCCGGGGGGATGCGCACGTCCTCGGCGATCTGGTTGACGGCGGCGCGGCATGCCTGCAGCCGCCTGTAGCGCTCCGGATGGTGCTGGCGCCACACGCGCATCGACTTCGGCGCGTTGCCGCCCTCGCCGCCGCCGTGCTGGCGCACGACCTGCGGCAGCTGCGCGTCGGGCAGGTCGAGCGCCTGCTGGATCGTCTCCTTCCACACGCGCGGCTTGATCTGGCGCTGGATCGGCGCATAGCGTTCGAACATCTTGCCCTGCTCGGTGCCCAGCTGGATGCGCACGCGTTCGTTGAGCGAACGGATCGCGCGGAACTGCGCGGCGTTGTGCGGCTTGCGCTTGGCCGCTTCGATGATCGCCGCGTCGGACAGCAGCAGCGTCGGCGCGATGTCATGGTGCCTCGCGAGCTCGTCACGCCGCTGCCACAGCGCCTTCGCAACGGCGAGCGCGCGGGCGTCGCCGCCGAGGTCGGTGATATGCGAGACGCGCATCCACGGCGTCGGATGCGGCCGGCGCGGCGCGAGGCCGGTCATCAGCGCATGGGAGAACTCCTCCTGCGCCCACTCGAGCTTGCCCTGACGTTTGAGGTCGCGCGTCATCGCCTCGTCGAGCTCGATGAGCAGCTCGACGTCGAGCGCCGCGTAGTCGCGCAGGTCACGCGACAGCGGCCTGTACGACCAGTCGGCGGCCGAATGCTCCTTGGCGAGCGCGATGCCGAGGTAGTGCTCGGTGACGTGGGCGAGCCCGTAGCGGTGCAGGCCGAGCATGCGCGCGGCGATCTCGGTGTCGAACAGGCGCTCGGGGCGCAGCCCCAGGTCCGCGAACCCGGGCAGGTCCTGCCTCGAGTCGTGCAGGATCCAGACGGCGTCGCCGACGGCCTCGTTGAACAGGTCCCAGTCCGCCCCCTGTTCGCCGAGCGCGATCGGGTCGAGCAGGATGATGCCGGCGCCCTCGCGCTTGAACTGGATGAGGCGGTCCTCATGGCCGTAGCGGTAGCCGGAGGCGCGTTCGGCGTCGGCGGCGAGCGGCCCCGAGGCCGCGGCGAGGCGCTCGCAGGCGCGTTCGTAGCCGGCGAGCGTGTCGGTGACCTCCGGCACGCCTCCACGTGGTTGTGTCAGCAGGACCGGCTCAGCGTCCACGGGTGCTCTCCTTCAGATCCTTGCGATGTCACATAACGCATGATGCAGCCAATCGAGGACAGCGACGGCGCGCACCGCGAGACGCGCGCTCAGTAGACGCGGAACCCGTAGGATTCGAACTGCTCGCGCACGCGGTCCTTGCAGACCTTCGACGGCCCCTTCTGGTCCTCGAGCGGGTACGGGATGCGCAGCTCGTGCCATTTGGGCCGTCCGAGCTGGTGGAACGGCAGCACGTCGATGTGCTCGACGGCGTCGCCGAAGGTCAGGCAGATCCTGGCGACCTTGTCGACGTTCTCCTCGTCGTCGGTCAGCCCCGGCACGAGCACGAAGCGTATCCAGATCTTCTTGCCGCGCGCCGCGAGGCGCTGGCCGAAGTCGATCGTCGGCTGCAGGATGCCTCCGGTGACGCGCTCGTAGGTGTCCGGGTCGCCGGACTTGACGTCGAGCAGGCACAGGTCGATGTCGTCGATCATCTCGTCGGTGTAGTTGCGGTTGAGGAACCCGGAGGTGTCGAGGCAGGTGTGCACGCCCATGGCCTTGGCCTCATGGAACACGCGCGAGACGAAGGCCGGCTGCATCATCGACTCGCCGCCGGAGAAGGTGATGCCTCCGCCGGTCGCCTTGAACAGGTCGGCGTAGCGTTCGACCTTCTTCACCATCGCCTCGAGGTAGACGGGCTTGCCGTCGCGCATCTTCCAGGTGTCCGGGTTCTGGCAGTACTGGCAGCGCAGCGGGCAGCCGCTCATGAACACCGTCATGCGTGTGCCGGGGCCGTCGACCGACGTGTTGATGTCCCATGAATGCACGAAGCCGATGTCGCCGGTCCTGAGCGCGCGGATGCGGTCGCGCCGGTCGAGGCCGATCGGCGATTCGAAGCCGGACAGGCCGCCCATGAGCGTCTGGCTCGCGTAGGTCTTCGATTCCTTGAGCATGTGCTGCGTCGTCGAGCGGAACGCCGTGCGTTCGTCCATCGGATCCTCCTCCGTTCATGTCATGTCGTGTCCGCCCCGTGCGCCGTCGCCGGCAAGCCGGGCGGATACGATGAAGGGCAGGGTGCATGACCCCGCCCTTCATCTCAGGTGTTCCCCCGCCCTATCGGGGGGGGAACACCGGTGTGCGTCCGTGGACGCTCAGTCCTCCACGGCTCCCTGATGGAAGGTGCGGGAGATGACGTCGAGCTGCTGCTCCTTCGTCAGCTTGACGAAGTTGACGGCGTAGCCGGAGACGCGCACGGTCAGGTGCGGGTACTTCTCCGGATGCTCGACGGCGTCCTCGAGCTGCTCCTTGCGCAGCACGTTGATGTTCGCATGGTACAGGCCGTGGCCGTTGCCGGCGTCGAGGATGCCGACGAGGTTGGCGATGCGCTCGTCCTCGTCGCGGCCCAGGCCGTCGGGCGTGATCGTGTTCGTCAGCGAGATGCCGTCGAGCGCGTCGTTGTAGTCGATCTTGCCGACCGAGAACATCGACGGCAGCATGCCGTGCGAGTCCATGCCGTTCTCCGGGTTCGCACCCGGCGCGTACGGCGTGCCCTTGACGTGGCCGGACGGGAACGAGCCGGTGTTCTTGCCGTATTCGACGTTCGACGTGATCGTCAGGATCGACTGCGTCGGAACGGCGCCGCGGTACACCGGCAGGCGCTTGACCTGGCCCATGACCGTCGAGACGACCCACTTGGCGAGGTCGTCGGCGCGGTCGTCGTCGTTGCCGTAGATCGGGAACTCGCCCTCGGTGCGGTAGCCGACGACGAGGTCGTCGTCGGCGCCCTCGACGTACTCGAACTCGTGGCCCGGCATGTCCTTGGCGTCCTTGTTGTAGATCGGGTAGACCTTGGCGTACTTGCACGCGGACAACGAGTCGGCCGCGATCGACAGGCCGGACATGCCGCAGCCAAGCGTGCGGTAGACCTCGCGGTCGTGCAGCGCCATCTCGATCGATTCGTAGGCGTACTTATCGTGCATGTAGTGGATGATGTTGAGCGCCTCGACGTAGGTCTCCGACAGCCATTCGAGTGCCTTCTCGTAGTTCGCCTTGACCTTCTCGAAGTCGAGCGAGCCGTCGGCCTCCGGGCGGATCGGGTCGATGACGCCCTTGTCGATCACCTGCGCGCCGGTCATCTCGTCGCGGCCGCCGTTGATCGCGTACAGCAGCGCCTTCGCCGAGTTGACTCGCGCGGCGAAGAACTGCATCTGCTTGCCGACGCGCATCGGCGAGACGCAGCATGCGATCGCGGCGTCGTCGCCCCAGTGCGAACGGATCTCCTTGTCGGACTCGTACTGGATCGCCGAGGTGTCGATCGAGATCCTCGCGCAGAAGTCCTTGTAGCCCTCCGGCAGCTTCGGATCCCAGAAGATCGTGATGTTCGGCTCAGGGCCGGGTCCGAGGTGCTCGAGCGTGAGCGTGTTGAGCAGGCGGAACGAGGTCTTCGTGACCATCGTGCGGCCGTCGTCGCCGAAGCCGCCGTCCGACCAGGTCGCCCAGTACGGGTCGCCGGAGAAGATCGCGTCGTAGTCCTTCGTACGCAGGAAGCGCACGATGCGCAGCTTCATGACGAGGTTGTCGATGATCTCCTGCGCGTCGGTCTCGGTGATCGTGCCGTTCCTGAGGTCGCGCTCGAAGTAGCAGTCGAAGAACGTGGAGACGCGGCCGAAGCTCATCGCGGCGCCGTCCTGGCTCTTGACCGAGGCGAGGTAGCCCATGTAGGTCCACTGGACGGCCTCCTTCGCGTTCATCGCCGGACGCGCGAGGTCGAGGCCGTACTCCTTGCCCAGGTTGATGAGCTTCTTGAGCGCCTTGATCTGCTCGTCGTGCTCCTCGCGGTAGCGAATCCAGTGCTCGATCTCGGTCTCGGAGAAGTCGTTGCGGTACGGGATCGCGTCCTTGTCGCGCTGCTTGAACTTGATCAGCGTGTCGACGCCGTACAGCGCGACGCGGCGGTAGTCGCCGATGATGCGGCCGCGGCCGTACGCGTCAGGCAGGCCAGTGAGGATCTTGTTGTGGCGCGCGACCTTGATGTTCTTCGTGTAGACGCCGAAGACGCCGTCGTTGTGGGTCTTGCGGTACTTCGTGAAGATCTTCTTGATCTCCGGATCCGGCTCCTTGCCGGCCTCCTTGATCGCCTGCTCGACCATGCGCCAGCCGCCGTTCGGCATCATCGCGCGCTTGCACGGGACGTCGGTCTGCAGGCCGACGATGACGTCGTCGACTTCCGGGGAATCGATGTAGCCGGCCGGGAACGCGTCGATGTCGGCCGGGGTGTGCGTGTCGACGTCATAGACGCGCTGCTTGCGCTCGACGGACAGGTAGTTGTCGTCGAGGTACTGCCACAGGTGCTTCGTCTTGTCGGTGGCGTCCGCGAGGAAGGACTCGTCGCCCTCGTACGGCGTGTAGTTCTTCTGGATGAAGTCACGGACGTCGATGTCCTTTTCCCAGTTTCCGGGGACGAAGCCCTTCCAGGCCTGCTCCTTGATTTCCTCCGGGGAGACCGCGGTTGTCTCGACTGCTGCCATATTCACTCCTTTTGGGGTCTGTTGCGACGCCTCTTTGTGCCGTTGCGTGTCCCATGATAGCCGTTCATCATCGGCGAACGGCCGCGCGGATGCGTGACCTTGGTCACATTCGCCCGTTTTCCCTGTGATACGCGTCACTTCCGAATGATGTGAACGTGCACATCCCGTCGACGACGAAGGCCGCGCCGATCGGGACATCGATCGGCGCGGCCTTCGTCGTCATGCCAGCGGCCCGACGGGCCGCTCACTCACTTCGTGTCGTTCCAGCTGTTCCAGGCATGGTCCTCGTCGTCCCAGCGCTTGTTGCGTTCGGCGGCGGTCTTCAGCGCGTCCATCGCCGCCTGCTTCGTCGGATACGGTCCGATGCGGTACTCCATCGGGGACTTCGGACCGAGTTCGACCTGCCCGGTCGCCGTGTTGTAGTACCACTGCTGCGCTTCGCTCATGCTTTCGCTCCTTCGTGCTGTTCCTGCAAACGCCCGTTTCGGGCACCACTGTACGCCTGTGGGCCGCGCCGGCCCGGGTCCGCTATTCGCGGAACCGGTCGGTGACCGGCAGGCGCCGGTCGCGCCCGAACGCGAGCGCGCTCACCTTCGGGCCCAGCGGGTACTGGCGACGCTTCCATTCGGCGCGGTCGACGAGGCGCATGACCGTGTCGACGGTCCTCTCGTCGAAGCCGTCGGCGAGCAGGTCGGCGCGGCCATGCGCATGCTCGATGTAGGCCTCGAGCACACGGTCGAGCAACGCGTACTCCGGCAGCGAGTCCGAATCCTTCTGCCCGGGGCGCAGTTCGGCGCTCGGCGCCTTCTCGATCGAGCTCACCGGGATGATGACGCCGCCGGCCGGCATGACGCCGCCGTCGAATCCCTCGTTGCCGACGACGCGCAGGCCGCCGACGCCGACGCCTTCGGCGGCCGCGCGGTTGCGCCAGCGCGCGAGCGCCCACACCTTCGTCTTGAAGACGTCCTTGATCGGCGCGTAGCCGCCGACGGCGTCGCCGTAGATCGTCGAATAGCCGCAGGCGAGCTCGGACTTGTTGCCGGTGGCGAGCGCGAGCGCGCCCTTCGAGTTCGAGTAGGCCATGACGATGACGCCGCGGATGCGCGCCTGCAGGTTCTCGGCGGCGACGCCTTCGAGCCGCAGCTGCCGCTGGAAGGCGTCGAAGAGCGGTTCGATCGGCTGCACGTCGTAGTGGGCGCCGAGGTTCGCGGCAAGGTCGGCGGCGTCGTCTTTCGAACCGTCCGACGAGTACATGCTCGGCATCGAGATGCCGTACACCGCGTCGCCGCCGGCGGCGTCGGCGGCCATCGCGGCGACGAGCGCCGAGTCGACGCCTCCGGACAGGCCGAGCGTGACCGACGTGAAGCCGTTCTTGGCCATGTAGTCCTTGAGGCCGAGCACGCAGGCCGTGTAGACCTCCTCGTCCGCGTCGAGCGGCTCGGCGATCGCGCCCGGCCGCTGGTGGTCGGCGTCCGTGTCGAGGTCGAAGTACGAGAGGTCCTCGACGAACATCGGCGAACGCTCGAGCAATGTGCCGTCGGCGTCGACGACGAAGCTGCCGCCGTCGAAGACGAGGTCGTCCTGGCCGCCGACCTGGTTGACGTAGATCATCGGCGCGTCGACCTCGCGCGCGCGACGCGCGCCCAGGTCGAGCCGCGTGTGCGTCTTGCCCTCCTCGTACGGCGAGCCGTTGACGGTCAGCAGCAGGTCGATGCCCATGTGAGCGAGTTCGGCGACGGGGCCGCCGTCCTGCCAGATGTCCTCGCAGATAGCGACGCCGACGCGCGCGCCGTCGATGTCGAGCACGACGGTGCGCTCGCCGGACGAGAAGATGCGGAACTCGTCGAAGACGCCGTAGTTGGGCAGGAAGTGCTTGTCGTAGCCGGCCCAGACGTGTCCGCCGTGCAGCACGACGAGGCGGTTGCGCGGCTTGCCGTTGGCGTGGTCGGTGCCGATCGTGCCGACGACGACGTACAGGCCGCCCATGCCTTCGTCGCCGAGTGCGGCGGCGAGCCGGTCGGCCGTGTCCCATGCGGCCGACCGGAAGGTCGCGCGCAGCGCAAGGTCCTCGATCGGATAGCCGGTGAGCGTCATCTCCGGGAAGACGACGACGTCGGCGCCGCCCTGCATGGCGCGGCGCGTGAAATCGAGGACCTTGCGGGCGTTGCCGTCAAGGTCGCCGACGCAGGTGTCGATCTGCGCGAGTGCGAAACGTAGTGTGCTCATGGGCACCAAGTGTAGCGCCGCGCGCCTCCCTATTCGTTCGCGAGCGTGTGCAATGTCTCGAGCGCGGCGTTCGCGTAGAACTCGGCGCCGGTCTTCACGGCCTCGTCGAAGCCGACGAAGCGCGGGCTGTGCCAGTCGGCGCATCCGGGCGTGCCGTTCGAGCCGACGAAGGCGAAGACGAGGCGCGTCACCTCGCCGTATTCGGCGAAGTCCTCCCCCGCCATCGACGGCATGATCGGCGCGGCCTCGGCGTACTGCGGGATCGCGGCGGCGACCGGCGCGATCAGGTCGGGGTCGCATACGAGCGGCGCCTGGAAGTCGTCCCATTCGATGTCGGCGCGGATGCCGTGGGCGGCGGCCGTCGCCTCGACGATCTGGCGGAAGCGGCGGGCGGCGAGGTCGCCGTCCTCGCGGTGGAAGTAGCGCGCCGTGCCCTGGAATCCAGCCTCGGCCGGGATGACGTTCCACACGTCGCCGCCGTGCACTTCGGTCACCGACAGCACGAGCGGATGGAACGGCGAGACGTTGCGGCTGACGATCGTCTGCAACGCAAGGATCATCGAGCTCATCGCCTCGAAGGGTCCGGTGCCCTTGTGCGGGTAGCCGCCATGCGTGCCGTCGGCGTGCAGCGTCACATGGAAGCGCACGCAGCCGGCCATCATCGGCTGCGGTCCGGCGGCGAGGACGCCGGGCGCGTAGTTCGGGTTGTTGTGCGTGCCGATGATCGCGTCGAGGCCGTCGGCGAGCCCGGCGTCGATGACGGCGCGCGCGCCACGGCCGAGCTCCTCGGCCGGCTGGAAGATGACGCGCAGCGTGCCGCGGATGAGGTCGCGGTGCGCGTTGAGCCAGAACACGGCGCCGAGCAGACTCGTCATGTGCAGGTCGTGGCCGCAGGCGTGCATGACGCCGTCGTCGGCCGACGCGAAGTCGAGTCCGGAGTCCTCATGCACCGGCAGGCCGTCGATATCGGCGCGCAGGCCCACGACCGGACCCGGATGCGTGCCCTCGATGTGCGCGAAGACGCCGGTCGGCATCGGGTCGTCGAGCGGCTCGACGCCGTGCGAGGTGAGCACGTCCCTCAGATACGCGCTCGTCTCATGTTCCTCGAAGGAACGCTCCGGATGACGGTGCAGATGGTGGCGGATCGCCCGCAGTTCGTCGCTCAGTTCGATCGTCACGGCCATGTTGGTTCCTCTCTCCTGCTTGGTTCGTTGCCGGCGCCGTCTCAGCGGCGCAGCAGACGCTTGGCGATCGCGTTCGCGATGGCCTGCACGACCTGCACAAGCACGATCATGATGATGACGGCCGTCCAGGTGACGGTCTGGTCGAATTTCTGGTAGCCGTACGCGATCGCGAAGTTGCCCAGGCCGCCGCCGCCGATGTAGCCGGCCATCGCGGACATGTCGAGCACGCCGATGAACAGGAACGCGTAGGCGAGGATCAGCGGCGCGAGCGCCTCGGGGATGAGCACGGTGCGGATGATCGTGAACTTCGACGCGCCCATCGCGCGCGCCGCCTCGATGACGCCGTGGTCGACCGGCACGAGGTTCTGCTCGACGAGACGCGACGTCGCGAAGGTGCACATGATGCACATCGGGAAGATCGCCGCCGTCGTGCCGATCGACGTGCCGACGACCCTGACGGTCAGCGGCTGCATCGCGGCGAGGAAGATGATGAACGGGATCGGGCGCACGATGTTGACGAGGATGTCGAGCACGCGGTAGACGACGCGGTTCTCGAAGAGGTTGCCCGGGCGCGTGCCGTAGAGGATGACGCCGAGGACGAGGCCGAGGACGCCTCCGATGACGATCGTGACGAGCACCATCTGCAGCGTCTGGACGACCGACTGCGCGAGCAGTGGTTTGAGGACGCTCCAGTCGCTGCGGCTCGCGAGCGTCGCGGCGTGCGCGGCCGCGGTTGCGGTTGCGGATTCGAATGCGAGGGTGGGCATCTTCAGTCACGTTCCTTTCGTGCGTCCGTCTGCTGCGCCGGCGTCGTGGGCGCCATGTCGACGACGTCGTCGTCCTGTTCGATCATCCCGATGTCGTCGGCGAGCGTTTCTGCCGGCGCGGGCGTCGTCTCGTCGGGTCCGAGCGCGATGCGGGCGCGTTCGACGGCCGTGTCGTAGTCGACCGGATGTGCCTTCGTGCCGAAGTCGACGATGTCGCTGTGGCGGCGCAGGTCGTCGAGGAAGGCGTCGATCCGCGCCTCGTCGCCGGTGAACTCGTAGGTCATCGCGCCGATCGCGATGTCCTGCACGGTGTCGATGCCGCCGTACAGCAGGCCGCTGCTGATGCCGTGGCGGGCGATGAGTTCGGAGATGTCCTGTCCGGAGGCGGGCACGAGCACGTTGCCGTCGGCGTCGACGATGTCGCGCTGACGCACGACGACGGTGACGAGACGTCCCGGCCACTGCTCGCGCATGACGGCGATGCGCGCCGGGTCGGGCAGGCCGTCCATCGCCGTGGCGATGAAGCGCTTCGTGACCGGCTGCTTCGGCGCGGCGAAGACGTCGTAGACATCGCCCTGTTCGACGACGCGGCCGGCGCTCATGACAGCGACGCGGTTGGCGATCTGCTGCACGACGTTCATCTGATGCGTGATGAGCACGATCGTGATGCCGAGCTGACGGTTGACGCGTTCGAGCAGCTGGAGCACCTCGGTCGTCGTCTCCGGGTCGAGCGCGCTCGTCGCCTCGTCGGCAAGCAGGATCTTCGGGTTCGTCGCCAGGGCGCGCGCGATGCCGACGCGCTGCTTCTGGCCGCCCGACAGCTGCGACGGGTACTTGTTCGCATGTTCGGACAGGCCTACGAACTCGAGCAGCTCGCGGACGCGCTTGTCCTGATAGTCCTTGCGCCAATGGTCGAGCTTCAGCGGATAGGCGATGTTCTGCGCGACCGTCTTCTGCGAGAACAGATTGAACTGCTGGAAGATCATGCCGATCTTCTGGCGCACCGGCCGCAGCCTGCCCTCGCCCATATGCGACACGTCGTGGCCCATGACGGTGACGGTGCCGCTCGTCGGCTGCTCGAGCGCGTTGATCATGCGCACAAGCGTCGACTTGCCGGCGCCCGAATAGCCGATGATGCCGAAAATGTCGCCTTCGTCGATGCTCAGCGAGACGTCGTCGACGGCGCGCATCGTCTTCTTCGCGCCGCGCTGCCTGAACTCCTTGACCACATGGTCGAAGACGATGATGGGTTCCTTGCCTTGCGTCATTGTGTCGCCTTTGTCTCCTTGATTTGCCCCGCCTCTCCCCCGTCGCCCGCGCATCGCGCCGAATGCGAGAGAAAGCCGCCGGCCGCCATTGTAGCGGCACGGGCGGCTCATCGTGCGCGTTGCCCCGTGGCGGCGCGCCGTGTGCGGCGAAGGGCTCACTTGCCGCTCGCGCGGATGTCCGATTCGATGTCGGTCAGGTACTTCGCCAGTTCGGTCTGCGAGAACTTGTCTGCGAACACGGCGGTGCCTGCCGACTCCTCCTGCAGCGCGTCGAGCACCGGCTTCGTCTGGTAGATCTCGACGCACTTGCGGTACACGGCGTTGTCCACGTCGTCGGCTCGCACGGCGAAGATGTTGATGTAGGGGCGCGACTCCTCAGATTCTGCGTCGTCATGGTAGATCGCGTCGGTCGGGTCGAGGCCGGCGTCGGCGACGTAGTCGTTGTTGATGACGCCGGCGGACAGGTCGTCGCCGCCCGACTTGAGTGTGTTTGCGATCTGCTCGGCCTTCATCGGCACGACCTTGACCTTCGACTTCGCCTCGTCGATGTCCTGCGGAATCGTGAACGCCGTCCAGTCGCCCTTGAGCGTGACGACGCCGGCGGCCTTGAGCACGCCGATCGCGCGCGCCTGGTTCGTCTCGTCGTTCGGAATCGCGACCGTCGAGCCGGCCGGCAGATCCTTGATGTCGGTGTACTTCGGCTTGCCGTCCTTGTCGAAGGAGGAGTAGACGCCGAGCGGATAGATCGCCACACCGCCGAGCGGCTGCAGGTCCTTGCCGTTCTGCACGTTGTAGTTGGCCAGATACAGCAGATGCTGGAACTCGTTCATGTCGAGGTCGCCGGCGGCGAGCGCCGGGTTCTCGCTCGTGTAGTCCTGGAAGTCCACGATCTTCACGTAGATGCCCTTCGCCTTGGCCTGCTTGGTGAATTCGACCCACTGCGGATCGGTGGCGCCGACGACGCCAATCCTCACCGGATTGTCCTTCGTGCCCTTCGCGGCTTCCGCCGCGCCGCCGTTCGCGCGGTGGAAGCCGAAGAAGGCGCCCGCCGCCACGAGCAGCACGACGACGACGGCGATGACGATGTTGCGCGCCGTGTGGTTGACGCGCACCGGCTCGTCGGTGTTCAGCTCCGGCACGTTGCCGCCCGGTTCATTGGTGTTGTTCTGGCTCATCGTTTTCGTATCCCTCTTCCTTGTGTTTCCTTGGGTTGTCCGTATCTCCGCGTGCGCCCGGACCTGCCGTCGGCGCCGCGACGTGTTCAAGAATACGACCGCGGACGACGTGACGGCGCCGTGTCGTTATCGTTTCCTCTTATAGGCGGCGTTCGCCCGCCGCAACGCCAACGGTTGCGCCGCGGAAAACCCGGATCGGCGACGTGGGCCGACGTCGCGATACGGACGCCGGTGCGCATGCCGTAGACTGGACGTCATGACGACCTCCACCGACCGCTCTCCCCTCCCCGCCGGCGCCGGCGACGACATCCGCGCCGTGTTCTTCGACATCGACGGCACATTGACGAGCTTCGCGACGCACACGGTGCCACGTTCGACGATCAACGCGCTCCATGCGCTGCGTGCGAAGGGCGTGCGCGTATACATCTGCACCGGCCGCTCGCCCGAGCAGATGAAGGTCGTGCTCGATGCGATCCCTTTCCGTTTCGACGGCGTCGCCGGCGTCAACGGGCAGTACTGCTGGAGGGCTGACGGCACCGTCGTCGCCGACCGTCCGTTCGACGGGGCGGACGTGCGGGCGGTCGTCGGCTGGCTCGACCTCCATCCAGACGTCGTCGCCGTGTTCGCCGAACGCGACACGGCGTACTTCAACCACGACTCCGAGCGGATACGCGCGATGTGGCGGTCGCTGGGCAAGACGGCGCCGAAGCTGCGCTTCATCGACCCGCACACGCGCATCGGGGACAACCGGATCTACCAGATCAGCCCCTATGTGGGCCGCGACGACGAACGGGCGATCGTCGAGGGCTGCCACGCCGTGCGCGGCGTGCGCTGGCATCCCGACTTCGTCGACCTCATCCCGGCCTCGGGAGGCAAGGACCGTGGCGTCGCGACGCTGCTGGCCGACGTGGGGCTGACGCGCGCGCAGTCGATGGCCTTCGGCGACGGCGGCAACGACGTGGACATGCTGCGCTACGCGCATATCGGCGTCGCGATGGGCAACGGCACCGCCGACGCGAGGGCCGCCGCCGACTATGTCACAAGAGATGTCGACGACGACGGCGTCGCGCACGCGCTGCGGCACTTCGGAATCCTGTGACGGGGAGCCGCGTTCGCCGTTGGACGCAGCGCCGTGTCCTCGAGTGCGGCCGTATGCTACCGTGTCGAGGTATGACCACTATTATCATGCACACCTCCGAAGGTGACATCACGATCAACCTGTTCGACGACAAGACGCCCAAGACCGTCGAGAACTTCCTCGGCCTGGCCACCGGCCAGAAGGCCTGGCGCGACCCTTTCACCGGCGAGCAGTCCAACGAACATTTCTATGACGGACTGACCTTCCACCGCGTCATCAAGGACTTCATGATCCAGGGCGGCTGCCCGCTCGGCACCGGCACCGGCGGCCCCGGCTACGACTTCGACGACGAGATCGTCCCGACGCTCAAGTTCGACCACCCCTACCTGCTCGCGATGGCGAACGCCGGCCTCGCGCGCGGCGCCGACGGCAAGCTGCACGGCACGAACGGCTCGCAGTTCTTCATCACGACGGTGCCGACGCCGTGGCTCGACGGCCACCACACGATCTTCGGCGAGGTCGCCGACGAGGCCTCGACGGCCGTCGTCGACAAGATCGACGCCGTCGCCACCGACGCGCACGACTGTCCGCTCGAGCCGGTCATGATCGAATCGATCGAGGTCAAGGACTGAAGATCGGCGCCCTGCGGCGCATCATACGGCAACGCGAAGGAGGCGGCGCCCCATGACGGGGCGGCGCCTCCTTCGCGTATCATCGTCGGCGTCGCGCCGGTCAGTGCTGCTGCGCGTCGCGGCCGCGGATGCGGCGCATGCGCGGCTGTGCGGAGTCCTTCGCTCCGGTCAGCCGGTAGACGTCGAAGACGCCGTCGATCTTGCGCACCGCCGACAGCAGCGTGTTCAGATGCTGCGGGTCGGCCATCTCGAAGCTGAACTGGCTCGTGGCGACGCGGTCCGAGCCGGTCGCGATCGAACCGGACAGGATGTTGACGCCGTGGTCGGAGAGCACGCGCGTCACGTCCGAAAGCAGATGCGGACGGTCAAGCGCCTCGACCTGGATGCGCACCATGAACAGGCCCTTGTCGTTCGTCCACGACACTTCGACGACGCGTTCGGGTTCACGGTGTTTGAGGTTGATCATGTTGAGGCAGTCGACGCGGTGCACCGAGACGCCCTCGTTGCGCGTGATGAAGCCGATGATGCTGTCGCCGGGCACCGGCATGCAACATTTGGCGAGCTTGACCCAGATGTCGGTGACTCCCTTGACGGCGATGCCCGGGCCGGAGCCGGCGTGGCGGCGCTTGGGCACGCGCAGCGGCAGCACCTCCTCCTCCGCCTCCTCGGCGACCTCGTCGCTGCCGGCGTCCTTGACCAGATGGGAGATGACGTTCTGTGTCGAGACCTGCCCCTCGCCGATCGCCGCGTAGACCGCTTCGGCGTTCGGCAGGTTGAGGTCGTCGGCCACGCCGACCATCGCCTCCGGCGTCAGCAGCGCGTTGACCGGCAGGTTGCGTTTGCGAATCGCGCGCGTCAGCTCGTCGCGGCCCTCCTCGATCGCCTCGGTGCGCCGCTCCTTGCTGAACCATTGGCGGATCTTGTTGCGGGCCTTCGGGCTTTTGACGAAGCTCAGCCAGTCGCGCGACGGGCCGGCCGTATCCGACTTGCTCGTGAGGACCTCAACGGTGTCGCCGTTCTCGAGCGTCGTGTCGAGCGGGACGAGACGCCCGTTGACGCGCGCGCCCATCGTGCGGTGACCCACCTCGGTGTGCACGGCGTACGCGAAGTCGACCGGCGTGGCGTCCGCCGGCAGCGAGACGATCTTGCCCTTCGGCGTGAACACGTACACTTCGGCCGAACCGAGGTCCTCCTTGAGTGAACCGAGGAACTCGTTCGAATCCGGCGTCTCGCTCGTCCAGTCGGCGAGCTGCTGGATCCATTTGAGGTTGTCGGCCTCCTCGAGCTCCTGCCTGCCGCGTTCGCGGTCCGCCTTGTCCGGCGTGCTCAGCGCGCGTCCGGCCTGCCCGTTCGCCTTGTACTTCCAGTGCGCGGCGATGCCGAACTCGGCGCGCCGGTGCATGTCCCACGTGCGGATCTGGATCTCGACCGGCTTGCCGCCGGGGCCGACGACCGTCGTGTGCAGGCTCTGGTACATGTTGAGCTTCGGCATCGCGATGTAGTCCTTGAACCGGCCCGGCACCGGGCTCCAGCGCGCATGCACGGCGCCGAGCACGGCATAGCAGTCCTGGATTGTGTCGACGATGATGCGCACGCCGACGAGGTCGTAGATGTCGGAGAAATCATGGCCGCGCACGATCATCTTCTGATAGATCGAGAAGTAGTCCTTCGGTCGTCCGGTGACCATCGCGTGGATGTTGAGATCCCCCAGATCCTCGTTGATCTCGGCGATGATCTGCTTGAGGTAGACCTCGCGCTGGCCGGCGCGGTGCGCGACGAGCATGACGATTTCGTTGTAGATCTTCGGGTAGAGGACCTTGAAACTCAGCTCCTCGAGCTCCGTCTTGATCGCGTTCATGCCCAGACGGTTCGCGAGCGGCGCGTAGACGTCGAGCGTCTCGCGCGCCTTGCGTTGCGCGCTCGACGGCTTGACGTAGCGCCAGGTGCGCGCGTTGTGTACGCGGTCGGCGAGCTTGACGACGAGCACGCGCACGTCGCGGCTCATCGCGACGACCATCTTGCGGATCGTCTCCGCCTGCGCCGAGTCGCCGTAGTCCATCTTCGTCAGCTTCGTGACGCCGTCGACGAGCCCGGCCACCGTGTCGCCAAACTCGGCGCGGCATTCCTCGAGCGTGTAGTCGGTGTCCTCGACCGTGTCGTGCAGGAGGCCTGCTGCGACGACGAGCGGACCCATGCCGAGGTCGGCGAGGATCTGCGCGACGGCGAGCGGGTGGATGATGTACGGCTCGCCGGATTTGCGGCGCTGCGTCGAATGCTGGCGTACGGCGCGCTGGTAGGCGCGCGAGAGGATCTCCATGTCCTCGTCCGGATGGTGCTGCCTGCAGATCGCCAGGATCGGGGCGAGCGGATCCAACGGATTGGCGCTGATTTCGCAGCCGAGCATGTTGGCCGGCTGCATCTCCTCGTCCACGTTCACCATCGTCCACTCTCCTCTCGTATCGCCGCGCCGTCTTCCCACGGGCGTCATTTCATTCTACGCGCGGCGCGCCGGACGACGGCGCGTGTTCACATCCCCGTCGAACCGAAGCCGCGTTCCGCCCGGTCCGAACCGGGCAGCGCCGCGGCCGGCACGAAGGTCGCCTCGACGTAGCGTTGGATGACGAGCTGCGCGATGCGGTCCCCCGGCTCGAAGACGGCGGTCTCATGGGCATCGAGGTTGATCAGCGGCACCATGATCTCGCCACGGTATCCGGCGTCGATCGTGCCGGGCGCGTTGAGCACCGTCACGCCCCGTTTGACGGCCAGTCCCGAGCGCGGGTGCACGAGCGCCACGTATCCGGCCGGCAGCGCGATGCGCACGCCGGTGTGCACGAGCGCGCGCTCGAAGGGGCCGAGTTCCAGATGGTCGGTCGTGCTCAGGTCGGCGCCGGCATCACCGGCGTGCGCGTAGCGCAATTCGACAGGATGCCCCGGATCGACCGGGCAGACGAGCACTTCGGTGGATTCGGGCTCGTTGTAGGCGGAATCGAAGCTCATCAGGCCACACACTCCTTGCACACCGGCTGGCCGTCGGGCGTCGTGTACGCGAGCTGGCTGCGGTGCTTGACGAGGAAGCATTCGGAGCAGATGAACTCGTCGCCCTGCATCGGGATGACGGTCACCGACGCGTCCTCGTTGCTCAGGTCGGCGCCTGGCAGCTCGTAGTCCTCGGCGATCGCGTTCTCGTCGTCGTCCATGTCGGTCGCGGAGTTCTGCGAGCTCTTGCCGAGCGCCTGCAGCGACTCCTCGTCCTCGTCCTTGTTGCGCGGGGAATCATAATCCTGTGCCATAGCGATTCCTTTCATCGATTGATGGCGGCTTATCATTGCGACGCACCATACAATACATGGTTTTCCCCGCATAGGATACACGATGAGACCGTTACGCAAAATCCGACATGTGGGGCACAATGGAAAGCGTTCACATTCTGGATGAAAGAGGTGTTGGCTATGGCAGGTGACTCCTACCCGGTTGCACGATTCGATCACGTCACGAAGACCGGCCTGCTGGTGTTCGCCGTGGACGGCGCCTCCTTCGCCGTGGACGTCGACGAGACGCTCGAGCGCGCGCTTCTCGAGGCCAAGCAGCTCAAGGCGGAGCACCACGGCGAGGAGACGCCCGCGCAGCAGCGTACATTGCCGATCTCGCAGATCCAGACGCTCATCCGCGCCGGCATGGAACCCGATCAGGTCGCCGAACGCTATGGGCTGAGCCCGATCCTCGTACGCCGCTTCTCATCGGCCGTCGAATCGGAGAAAAGCTACGCGATCGAGCAGTTCCTGCGCGTCCCCGCACCCAAGGAGTCGCGGATGCGCGCACTCGGCGACGTCATCGAACGCACCTTCGCCGCGGCGCGGGTGCGGCGCGACGAGGTCGAGTGGAAGGCGACGCGGCGCGGTCTCGAGCCGTGGCGCATCACCGCCTCCTTCACGTCCGCCGGCCACCCGATCCATGCGGAATGGTCGTGGAACATGCATGACAATTCGGTCGTATGCATCAACAACGCCGCGCGCAAGCTCATCGGCGAGACGAACCCGACGACGGCCGCCGCGAACGGAGGCGACGACGTGCCCGACGACGCGATCCCCTCATCGATCTCACTGCCCGGCGATTCGGCACGTTCCGCCCGCATCGAGCAGACGGTCGCCGCCTGGGGCCAGCCGCACAACGCCCCGGCAGATACGCCGGCAGCGCAACGGCCGGCCCCCGCCATCGACGTTCCGCTGCCGCAGCAGCCACAGGAGCCGAAGGACGCCGCGCAGCAGGCTCCGTCATCGCCGGCGCAATCCGACGACGCATCCCCCGCCGCCGCAGGAGACGTCGCACATGACGTCGCGCACGACGACGCCGCGCACGACGAGACGCATCATGACGGCCCCAAACCCGAGCGCCGCACCGACCGCCACCGTCCCCCGGTCCCCAGCTGGGACGAGATCATGTTCGGCAAGCCGAAGGCCTAGCCGAACCGAATGTCACCGCCGGCTCCCTTTTCGCAACCGCGTTCGATGCCGTCGGCGGTTTCGTTCCTGGCTCAGACCATGTCGATGATGCACGGGATGTCCATCTCGAGCATCGTCTGCGAACCGTGCACGCCCGGCATCGCCATCGCGAGTTCGTTCTGCGTGCGCGAATAGACGATCGTCACGTCGTCGGCCGCCTCGACGACGAGGTCGCCGAGCACCTGCCTGGTCTCCTCGCTGACCGGCCCGTAGAATCCCGCGTCGATCGCCTCGTTCTTCGTGCGCACCCAGGCGAGTCCGTCGAGCCGCGCACGCCAGCGCGCGGCGAGCATGTCCACGTCGGCGCCGTCGGCCGCATACACCATGACCGAGCGCGGTTCGCCGCCGATCATCCTCACGCCGTCGAGCAGCTGCGGTTCGGCGGCGACGTCGATCTGACGCTCCAGGTCGATCGCGACCATGCCGTGGTCGGCGACGACGACGATCACGGTGCCATGCGGTGCGAGCCTGCGCAACGTCTCCAGCTGTCCATCGATCTTCTCGAGCGTCGTCGTCCACTGTTCGGAGCGCCACCCTTCGGCGTGGCCTGTCTTGTCGATGTCGCGCAGGTACAGATAGGTCAGTCCCGGCTCCTTCGCGCTGTCGGCGGCCGCGCGGACGCGGCCGAGCGGATTGTCCTTGCCGATGTAGTGCGCGCCGCGCAGCGCCGCGCGCGTCAGCGGCGACGCCATGAAGCGCGTCAGACCGACGCTCGTGACGCGCACATCTTGCGCTGCGAGCTTCTCGAAGACGGTCTCGACGCGCTGCAGCTCCTCGGGATGCGGCGCGCCTCGGAACTGGATGAGCTGGCAGATCTCGTCGGTGAGCGGATTGCGCTGCGTGTATCCGGTCATCGACGTCAATCCCGGGCAGGTGCCGGTGCCGAAGGTCGCCATCGCCGCCGCCGTCGTGCTCGGCGAGCAGGTGGAGATCGGCCGGTCGTTCGCCGCGTCGTGCAGCAATGCGCGCAGATATGGCGCGTGCCCGAGGCTCATCTTGAGGTTCCAGAACCCCAGGCCGTCGACGAGCACGACGATTGCGCTGCGCGCCTCGGGGATGCCGAGCGCGGCGGCGAGCTCGGCGGGCTCTTTATGCACGGCCGTCGTCGTCGGCGCGCCGATCGCCGCGCTCAGCGCCGGCAGCACCGACGACAGGTGCAGCGCTCCCCCGCGCGGCGCCGTGTCCGCCGGCGTGAACGGCGCGGGCACGTCGCAGCCTCGCATCTGGTCGATCGTGTCGCCGTACTGCGCGGTGGGCACGAATTGCAATAGGGTCGCCATATCCGGAACGTCGATGCTCATGGCCTCCATTCAAGCGCGGTTGCCGGACGCCGGTGGCCGCGGAACGGGCCCGGAGCCACCAACGCGCCCATAGCAGACACATGCGACGACGATGGATGTACGATGTAAGAAACGTACGGGTTCACGTCATAATCGTCACGGGGAATCATGACGATACATGCGTGGGGGCCGACATTTCTGACACGTCATCGGGAGCTTATGACATCGGGGCATGTCGGACGCATCCGGCGTTGTATAACGATTTCCGCTTATCGGTGCTAGTGGAGAAGGCTGGTGGGCACGAGCAGGAAAGGGAAATCATGTACCGTATCGCGATTGTGGATGACGACGCCGGGCAATGCGCCGGCCTGCACGACATGCTCCGGGAACTCATTCCCGCGGAACTCGACTGCGGGATCGACATGTACGCCAGTCTGGGCGAACTCGACGGGCAGCAGGTGGACATCGTCTTCGCCGACATCTGCCTGGCGGACGGCGAGAACGCCATCGAGGAGGTGATGCAGCTGTTCTCCGACCGTCCGGCGGTCCAGGTGATCTACGTGACCGGGCACGTCGAATACTGCTCGGCCGTCTACGACACGCGTCATATCGGATTCCTCGTCAAGCCGGTGCGGCGTCAGGAGCTGGCCGACGCGTTCCACCGCGCGCTGAACCGGTTGTGCGACCTGCGCGAGCAGCCCTTCGCCGTGCGCTTCAACAATACCTCCTACGTCGTCAGGCCAGCGCAGGTCATGTATGTGGAGAGCAAGCTGCGCGTGGCCGTCTTCCACTGCGAGAACAACGGCACCGTGCGCACGTACATGAAGCTGTCCGACGTCGCCGAACGCCTGCCGTCGCGCTTCCACCGCTGCCATTCGAGCTATCTGGTGAACTTCGACTTCGTCAACGCGATCACGAAGAACGACTTCGTGCTGACCGACGGCACGCATGTGCCGATCAGCCATCTCCGACCTCATCGATACCACGCTCCGCTCTCTGCCGTTCGTCACAATCAGTAGGGTCCACGATTGACCCTGTCGGCATCCACATTGCCAACACGACGGTCGCACATGTCGAGAGAAGTGAGAAATGGTCGACTACTCGTAAGAAAAAACACATCTCCGCTTCTCGGCAATCATCGTCTCGATACGGCATCCTATATGCCGAAGTACGATGTGCGACAAAGCGCAGATGCACAATCGACCACAGAGCACAATCGGCCATGACGACACCGGCATCGAGGCATCTGAATAACGCATCAGATCTATGCCGCTCATATCACTGCACATGCACAATCAGCCTGCGAAGGACGACATAATGAAGATATCGGAAGAAGAACCTCAGCACCAGAGCTCGTCGGCAAGCGGCATGAACGCATACGACGAGAATGCCGAATCAACACGCATCATCCGAATCGCCGATCTTTCCTGGCTCTTCGAGAAACGGAACAAGGAATACCACGCCGACGAGGAACCATTCGGAAACGCCGTGGGCACGGAATCGTTGTAGACATCGACGCTGCTACAGGCGACACGGTACCGGCGCCCCGCCCCTCACTCCCTGCCGAGGTTGTTCGTGTTCTTGAAGCGGTGCACGAGCAGGTCGGCGATGACGAACAACGCGAGCGCTGAGCAGCCGAGGATGATCCACGCCTTCGCGATATGCCAGTCGTTGTAGAGGTAGTCGTCGCTGTATTTGAAGCCGCCGCCGTCGAGCATCTCGTCCTTCATGCCGGACGGGCAGTAGGACAGGTCGTCGGGAAGCTTCGGCTTCCCGGCCGCGAGCGCCGAAGGATCGGCGGCCGCGTCGGTCGGCGCCGCGCTCGCCTGCGCGCTGCCGCCCGTCGCCCCGCCGGACGACGAGTTCTCGTCCTGCTCGGACGGGTCCTTGAGCGGCAGGCAGTTGAGGTCGCTCGTCGTGCCGAGCGCCTCCATGCCCCAACGGCTGATCATGCCGTAGGAGATCTTGTTGAGCACGCCCTTGAGTTCGAAGAGCATGCCGCAGAACACGAGTTCGACGATGAGGATGTACGGCGTGACCGACGTAGCCGTCTCGGCGCTTTTCATCAACGTGGAGACGACCATGCCGAGCGCGTCGGAGGCGTAGAACAGCAGCAGGAACGTGATGTAGTACTCCCAGTAGACGCCGCCCGGACCGCCGATCAGCGCGCCGCCCGACGGCGGCCGCGCGTCGTAGACGAGCGCGATGCCGGGGAAGCACAGGCACAGCACGGCGCTTTGGAACGCGCACAGCAAGAACTGCACGATCGCGTTCGCGAGCGTGAACGCGACCGGGTAGAGTCCGGCGGCGAGGTCGGCCTGCAGCACGGTGCGCTGTTTGACGACGACCTGCACCGAGTTGAACAGGCCGCCCCAGATGCAGGTGCACATCAGCAGGAACGCGACCGATTTCGTGGCCGTCTGCAGATGGAACACGTTGTCGCCGGCGACGGCGATGACGATCGCGACGCCCGCGATCGGGAACATCATCATGATGACGAGGCTTTTGCCTCCGCGGAACAATAGTTTGAACGCGACGTCCAAACAGTTCGCGAACTGCCTGAGCACCATCTTCATCGTTGCACTCCCCTGCTCTCTGCTCTCATACGCTCTCGTTGTTCGTCCCGGCCGCCCACGCGCCGTCTCATGCGTCGAGCGGCGGCTGCGGCGCGAGCCCCGGCACCTCGTACGGCCTGAAGGTGATGTGGTCGGGGTCGCTGATCTGGTCGTTGAGGTTCTTGAACATCTCGCGGAAGTCCCTCGCGCCGCCGAAGTGCCGCAGAGCGTCGGCCGGTGTGCCGGCGAACGCGAGACGCCCGGGGTTGCGCGTCCCCGGGTCCTTCGCGCGCGGCGCGGCGACGACGATGACCTCGTCGAACATGTCGAGCATGTCGATCTCGTGGATGACCATGATGATCGACAGCACGCGTTCCGAACCGTCCTCGCCGGCTGTGCGCTGCATATCGCGCGGCGGGTGGACGATGTCGCGCAGCTTCGTGAACAGCTTGTCCTTGTCGATGTAGCTCAGGCCGGCGTCCGGCTCGTCGAGGCACAGCACCGGCTTGTAGCCGACGAGTTCACGCGCGACGCTCACACGGCGCTTCTGGCCGCCGGAGAGCTTCTTGATCGGCGAATCCTTCAGCGCGTAGATGTCGAGCTTGCGCAATACCGAATCGACCTGCTCCTTGATCTCGGCGCGCGACGAATCCTCGGCCATGCGCAGCTTCGCCGACGAGTAGATCTCCTCGAAGACGGTGAGCTCGGGCAGGAACACGTTGCTCTGCTGCACGTAGCCGATCATCGGCCCGAGGTTCTTGTAGTGCGCGCGCAGGTCCTCCTGGTTCTTGTAGCGCGTGTGCCCGTTGTACAGCGAGTCCTTGCCGGACAGGCAGTTGAGCAGCAGCGTCTTGCCGGCGCCCGATGTGCCGATGATCGCGACGAGGCTGTGCTGCGGGATCTGGAAATGGATGTCCTTGAGCAGCGTCTTCGGATGCCTTCCACCGACCGTCTTGTCGTCGATCTGCACGTCGAGCATGACGGGCTGCGCGATCTGCGCGGGCGCCGGCTGCACGGCCGTGCTCGGCGCCGGCGATGCCGGGCGCTTGCCGAGCGCCGTCGTGATCGGCGCGGGCATCAAAGGTCCCGTCGCGGCGGCCGGTGCGGGCACGGCGATCGACGGCGCGGGCGTCGGCTGCGCGGCCGCGCGCACGCCGGCGCCGACGCGCTGGTCGTAGACGATCGTGCCCTTCGTGAAGTAGAAGCGGCAGTCGCCGATCGCGATGACGTCCTTCTCCTGCAGCACATGCGCGCCGCGCAGCGGACGGCCGTCGATGTAGGTGCCGATGCGGCTTTTGATGTCGCGGATCACGTATTGCCCGCGCACGAAGTCGATGCGCGCGTGCCTGCGCGAGACGTAGGGCACGTTCTGCACGATCGTGTCCGGCGCCGAGGCGCGGCCGATGTACGTCGTGCGCCCCTCCTGACGCGGCAGCGGGTACGAGCGCCACAGGCCGAGGTTCTGGTCGACGGTGAAGATGATGATGACGCCCTGCACGTCGGGGTTGCCCAGGTCGCCGTCGATGCGGATGAGGTCGCCGTCGGCGAGCGGATAGCGCGCGTCCGGCTGCAGTCTGCGGCCGTTGATGTAGGTCGGGTTCGTCGTCTGGCGCGACTGGTAGTGCCAACGGCCGTCGTTGAACACGAAGGCGCCGTGGTTCGCACTGACGATGCTCGAATGCACACGCAGCGTCGGCACCCCCGGCTCCCGGCTCATCACGCGGCCGAGCGCCCAGACCTCATGGCCGGCGAGCGGGTAGACGCTCGCGTTGCCGTCCTCGATGACGACGACGGTCTCGGGACCGAAGTGGAGGCCGCCGAGGAAGGTGCGCGTCTGGTCGGCGCCCGGACGCGGCGCGGCGGCGCGCGGCGGCTGCTGCAGTGTCGGATATTGCGGGCGCGCCGCCGGCGGACGCACCTGCGGCGCACGCGCCCGGAGCCCCTGCGGCTGGCGCGGCACCGGGGCCGGACGGTTCATGCCGGACTGCGGACGTTGCGGCTGCGCGGGGTTCGGCGGCGTCGGCCGCTGCGGCGGCATGGCGGTACCTGACATCTTCGGTGTTCCTTCTGCTCTCTGCACGGACGCGTCCCTTCGCTGCACGCTCATGCATGGCGCACGCCCGCCCCGCCCAGTGTAGCGGCAGCCGCCGATGCCCCGGCGTTCCGCGCATCAGCCCGCTTGCTAGAATGGTACGGTTCTCGAGTCATATGGAGGGAAGTCAGCATGGTTTCGCGTCGCAAGCCGCCAGCAGCGGCCTATGATCCGCGCACGGTCAAGGAACACATCGTCGAGACGCCGCTCGGCGAGGAGATGAGCAAATCCTTCCTCGAATACGCCTATTCGGTCATCTACGCCCGCGCGCTGCCCGACGCGCGCGACGGACTCAAGCCGGTGCAACGGCGCATCGTCTACCAGATGGGCGAGATGAACCTGCTGCCGACGCGCCCGTACATGAAGTCGGCGCGCGTCGTCGGCGAGGTCATGGGCAAGCTGCACCCGCACGGCGACTCGGCGATCTACGAGGCGATGGTGCGCCTTGCGCAGCCCTTCGCGATGCGGCTGCCGCTCGTCGACGGCCACGGCAACTTCGGCTCGCTCGACGACGGCCCGGCGGCCTCCCGATACACCGAGGCGCGTCTGGCGCCGGCCGCGCTCGGCATGAACGCCGGACTCGACGAGGACACCGTCGACTTCACGCCGAACTACGACAACAAGCTCAAGGAACCCGAGGTGCTGCCCGCGGCGATCCCGAACCTGCTCGTCAACGGCGCCTCCGGCATCGCCGTCGGCATGGCGACGAACATGGCCACGCACAACCTCGGCGAGGTCGTCGCCGCCGCCAAGCACGTCATGCGCCACCCCGAGGCCACGCTCGACGAGCTGATGGACTACCTGCCCGGGCCGGACTGGCCGGGCGGCGGCATCGTCATCGGACGCGACGGCATCCGCGAGGCGTACGAGAGCGGACGCGGCTCGCTGACGACGCGTTCGACGACGCACGTCGAGAACGTCACGGCACGCAAGAAGGCGATCGTCATCACCGAGCTGCCGTACATGGTCGGCCCCGAACGCGTGCTCGAACGCATCTCGGAAGGCGTCAAGAGCCACAAGCTCGAAGGCATCTCGAACGCGATCGACCTGACGGACCGGCACAACGGCACGCGCATCGTCATCGAGCTCAAGACCGGCTTCGACCCGGACGCCGTGCTTTCCCAGCTGTTCAAGCACACGCCGCTGCAGGAGAACTTCACGATCAACAACGTCGCGCTCGTCGACGGCCGCCCGCACACGATGGGGCTGCGCGAGATGCTCGACGTGTGGATCGGGCACCGGCGCGGCGTCATCCGCCGTCGCAGCGAATACCGCCGCCGCAAGGCGCTCGAGCGGCTGCACCTCGTCGAAGGCCTGCTGCTCGCACTCGTCGACATCGACGAGGTCATCCAGGTCATCCGCTCATCCGAGGACGCGGACGCAGCGAAGACGAAGCTCATCGCCGTCTTCGACCTCGACGACGTGCAGGCGCAGTACATCCTCGACCTACGGCTGCGCAGGCTCACGAAGATGAGCCGCATCGAGCTCGAGGCGGAACGCGACGAGCTGCGCGGACGCATCGACGAGCTCGACGCGATCCTCGCGTCCGACGCGGCGCTCGACGAGGTCGTCGAAAAGGAGATGGACGAGACCGTCGCCGCCTACGGCACGCCGCGGCGCACCGTGCTGCTCGACATGGACGCCGACGGCAGACTCACGCCGGTCGAGGCGCGCGGCGCCGACGGCACGCTCAACGCGTTCGCGCTCGACGCGGCGCGCCACGTCGAACAGGTCTCCGAGGCCGCGGCGGACGTGGCGGCCGCGCGCAAGGGCGCCGCGACCGGCGACGCGGCGAGCGCGCTGCAGATCGAGGACGAGCCGTGCGTCGTCGCGCTGAGCGCGACCGGACGGATCGCGCGCCTCGACCCGTCGGCCGCCGGCATCTGGGCGGTACGCACGCCGAACGGGACGGCGGGCGGCGACGGCTGCATCACGTCGATGATCGAGACGAGCACGCGCGCCGACTACGGCATCGTCACTTCGGCGGGACGTTTCGTGCTCGCGCACGCCGTCGAACTGCCCCATGTCGCCGCGACCGCACCGCTCGACCTGTCCGCGGGCATCGACGCCCGCGAGCTCGTGTTGTCGACGCAGAGCACCGAACCGGTCGACGGCGAACGCGTCGTCGCCGTCGTCGCGCTGCCGAAGGACAAGGACGAGAAGGCCGCGCCGCTCGCGCTCGGCACGCGCGGCGGCGTCGTCAAGCGGTGGAACCGGGAATCGCCGACGACGATGGATTCGTGGGGCGTCATCGACCTCAAGGACGGCGACGAGCTGCTCGCGGCGCGCGAGGCGCCCGACGGCAGCCGTCTCGTGTTCGTCTCGACCGATTCGTCGCTGCTCACCTTCGATGCGAAGCAGGTGCGGCCGCAGGGGCGCACGGCGGCCGGCATGGCGGGCATCCGTCTCGCCGACGGCTGCGAGGCGCTCGCCTTCGCCGTCGTGCACGAGGACGAGCTGGCGTGGACGGACGCCGAGGAGCGGGAGGACGGCTCGACGTCGCCCGCGCACGGCGCGGTCGTGCTCACGGTGGCCGGCGACGGCGCTTCGCTGCTGGGCACCGACACCGGATCGGCGAAGGTCTCGCCGCTCGCGCTGTATCCGACGAAGGGACGCGGCACCGGCGGCGTGCGCTCGCAGCGTTTCCTCAAAGGGCAGAACACGTTGATCCGCGCGTATGTGGGCGCCTGGCCGCTCGTCGCGTGCACGGAATCGGGGCATACGGTGACGCTGCCGGCCCCAGACATGCGCCGTGACGGCTCCGGCAGCGAACTGTCCTCCGCGATCGGTTACGTCGCATAGGACACACTGGATGCAACATGAAGTTGGCTATCAGGTCAGTCAGGCGCGTCCGATAACAGCCTCGCAAATTATGTTATATAGGATTGAGAGTTATTATCGAAAAGTGTCAGTTTACGCTTGTAAAAAATAGAATTCATGCTAATTACCGATATATAAACAATAACTATACACAACAATAACAAACTAAACAATTCAATACTATGAACATCGCGAATTAATCAAACAATACCGAAATGAGTCTATATTAACTTACTACTTATTATCAATAATTAAAATATTAGATAAATGATTTAAGAAATAAATTCCATATTTCACATATCAAAACACTGCAACATCATCTACACACAATAACATAAACTCATTCAGCGGAATCAGCAAATGTGTAAAACATGGAGGAATAGATGAAGAATAGATACCACATTCCCATCATCATACTCTTAATTACAGGAGCATTCTTGAGTGGCTGTAGTCAACAAAACAGAGACACAACCTCAATCACCGGAAACTGGGCAACGACAGCAGCCCCCTGCTTCTACCTCAACCACAACGGAGACGGCTGGACCGCAGTCGACACAGGCAACGACGATACATGCTCCGGCAATATATTCGGAACCATCTCCAATGATAGGATAGAGCTCCATATCACTGGACGCACTTCCGATGACAGTCCTACCTTATTCTGGGACGGATCGCTCACTCCCAGCGGAGATAATGAATGGAAAAGCACCGTCTCTTCCAATGGGCTAGATTCTTTTGTATTCAAGCGAGACCAGAGCGATCGCAGTCGCAATATTACCTATAATCCCGACAAGAAGGAGATATCCTTCTATTTCGGCAATGGAGAGTCTACCGATGCATATATAACTCTCAAAAAAGAGTGAAGCAGGAAATTTCTCACACATCATATCTTATAATATTATTATTTCAAAAAGTCTACATCTTTGAAATGTAGACTTTTTTAATACCAAATACGATTATGAAAACTAATGAATGCAAGAATCCAAAGTAATTTATCATGAAATCAACTGCATATTTATTGTTTTATAAAATATCTTCATCCTATATTTAGTCCAATTCAAATACTATGAATATAATTTTTGATAGCAGAAATAATAATAATTATTTTAATGGTATAATCCTTGTCTCATAGTTGCCAATGAAGTTCATCGTGGCCAAAGATGGCACGTCGTTGCTCTGCACCAGCATCAAATCGACGAAAGTTTCACCGATCGGGCCGCATCTGACAAGGAACATTGCCTCGGCGCCGTACACGCGTGAACATATCGGTCGCCATATTCCACACCCGATGTGTTCACGCGCATATTGTCACGAATTATCGTTTATCGGACGATGCACATGCTGTAATTGTACACGGCGGCCTCAGGTCGTCGTGTACAGCCCCATCAATACGGCGCCGGCGACGATGAGCAGGGTGCCGAACAGGATCCCGACCATCTGGCGTTTCGTCTTGTGCTCATGCAGCACGACGATGCCGCCGTAGGTGGAGACGATGACGCCGAGCTGGGAGAACGTCGTAGCGATCGCCTGTCCGACGTGCGGGTTCGCCGCGGACACGAAGATGAGCATGTTGCCGACCGCCCACAGCAGGCCGGTGATGATGTTGAGCGCCGTCTTGCGGTGCAGGATGAGCGTGCGGTCGCGTTCGACGAAGTTGACGATCGCGAGCGCCGTGATGATCTGCCCGATCGACTGCGGCAGGATGACGGCGGTCATGTAATAGAGCCCGTTGCCGCTCGGCGCATTGTAGATGGCGTCGGAGATGAATCCGGTATGGTGCAGCAGGTTCGGGAAGATGAAGTACAGCATGAAGCCGATCGTCGAGAACAGCAGCGCGCCCAGGCCGAAGCGCATGTCCTTCGCGCTGATCCGGCGCGCGTCGGCGGCCGAGTCCTTCGCCGAGCACAGCACGGCGCCGGACGTGACGAGGATGATCGCGATGACGCCGATGACCCAGACGTTGAGCGTGCGCCACTGGCCGAGCACGATCGCGGCGAGCAGCGCGTTGCCGACGACCTGCCCGGCCGTGGAGATCGGCATCGCCATCGAGACACCCAACGGCTTGAGCGCGGAGAACTGGCCGAAGGAGCCGATCGTCCAGAAGACGCCCGAGCACAGGCCTACGAGCCAGATCCTGGGGTTGAACGCGAAGGCCAGTCCGGCGTTCGGCACCGTGTAGAACACCGAGACGAGCACCGCGAATATGACGGCGCCGATCGTCGTGCCCAATGTCCCCTGACTCGGTTTGCCGTCGATTTTCGCTGTGATGACGCTGTTCGATCCGAGGAACAGCGCCGGTAGCAGCGCGATGAGCATGTCCATGCGAAAGACGCCCTCCCTTGCCTCTCTCCGTGTGCGAGTGTCCGTTGTCGCGAATCCACGAACGCCACGGAGGCGCGCGGGGGGGCCGTCCGTCGTATATCGGGACGAACGGCGGCACGACGTCAGTCATTCTATGCCCGTCATGCGGCGGGACGTGGCCGTCTTTTGCTCATAGCGTCGATATCGCGTCCTATCCGTACGCCGCAGGCTCACCGGTAGAGCTTCATGCCCTGCGGGGACGGCGCGAATCCGGCGGCGCGCAACGCCGGTGTGACCGGCAGGCGCGCCGTGAGCGGCACGCCGTTGCAGTCGCGGAACGTGACCGACCCTCCCGGCAGGTGCCGCAGCATGTCGGCGAGCGCCGTGCATGCGCGTTCGGCGAGGCTCATCGGTTCGTCGAACATGACGAGGCGTCCCGAGCGCGGCGCCGCGTACAGCAGTGCGTCGCCGCCGCGCAGCACGACGAGCGACCCGGCGCGACGCGTCGGCTTGACGCCGCCCGTACGCGCCGCGTCGTCCGCGTCGTCCGCGTCGTCGGCGCCGTCCGCGTCCTGCGTCCCGGCCATCCGCATCGGCCCGGGCCAGCGGATCGCCGTGCCGTAGAGGACGGCCGGATCGGCGGCGTCGAGAGCGACCGTGGCCGGCGACCGCCCGATCAGGTCGCGCATCATGTCGACGGTCTCGCGCCGCGCGAACTGCGCCGCGCCGAAGCCGTCGACGAACATGCCGCGCATCAGCGCGCCCTGCTCCTCCATGCGCCGCAGCACCGGGTACAGGCCCGAGAAGCCGCCGGGGACGCCCTCATGGTCGACGACCGGCTGCGTGATCACGCCGTAGCGGTCGAGCAGCACGTCGATCAGGTCGATGACGCGTTCCTCCGGCGTGCACGGTTCGCCGCCCGCGCGCACAAGCGACCACAGGCCGCCGTTCATGGCCGGCCGTGCCATGTGCGCGCGCATGCGCCGTCGGCGCACGGGGCGTGCAGGCGCGTGCGCCGCGCCCCGCGTCGCCGCCGCGCGCGCCACCGGGAACGACGAGTTCGTGACGCGGCCGCGCCGGGCGAGCGCCCACAATGCGTCCTCGAAGCCCTGATGGCTCCATGCCGCGGCGACGACCTCGCCGGTCGTCTCGTCGACGGACGGCTCGAGGCCGCGGGCCGCCGACGCGCGCTCCCAGCATGCGTGGGCGCGTTCCTCGAGCGGCAGCGGACCATAGGCGCCGCCATCCCCGAGCGCGGCGACGATCGCGTCGCCGACGCCGAGCGGCCCCATGTCGCCGTCCGCCGGCGCCGAGCGGCCGTCCTGCGCGGCGTCGGATGCGCATCGTCCCTCAAGCTGCGCCGAATCGAAGGGGAACAGCATGACCGCCCCGAGTCCGTCCGCCGAGGATGAGGCGGACGAGGACGATGCACCGACCGCGCCGACCCAGACGACCTCGCCTGCGGCGATGAGCTCGTCGAGCATCGACGGCGCATAGTCGCGCACGCGCGCCGGGAACACGGCCCGCTCCCACACGTCGATCGGCAGCGCGACGCCCTCGAGCTGCTCGACGACCCTCATGACGCCGTCGACGCCGTCGAAACGCTGGCCGCCGGCCGAGCCGACGCCCTGCCGCTCGAGCACGAAGCGCTGGAAGTCGGCGGCGGCGACCGGCTTGACGGCCTTGCGCGCCTTGGCGAGCGAGCGTGAGCGGATGCGTTTGAGCACGTCGAGCGCCACCCATTGCGGCACGTCGGCGGGCAGACGGTCGTCGAAGCGTCCGGTGAGCGCCTCGTCGGCGGCCTGCAACGCGTTGAGCTCGTCGACGCAGGCCTCGGCCGGCAGCCGCAGGTCGGCGATCATCATGTCGGCCGTGAACGGCCCGTGCGTCGACAGATAACGGTGCACACGGCCGCGCACGTCGTCGTCGGCGAGCGCGTTCCAGAACGTCCGCTTCGCGAGCGCGGCGGCGACCTCGTCGATGACGGCGTCGTCGAGCACCGAGGCGAGGTCGTCGGAGCCGAGCAGCCGTTCGAGCACCTCCGGATCCATCAACAGCAGCCGCGCGTCGCGCTCCGCCTGCGGCACGTCGTACTGGTACATGACCGAGCCGACGAAGCCGAACAGCAGCTGCTCGGCCATCGGCGACGGCGTGGACGTGACGGTCTCGTGCATGCTGATGCGTCCTTCGGCGAGGCCGGTGAGCACCTCGCGCAGCGCCGGCACGTCGTAGACGTCCTGCAGGCATTCGCGGGCCGTTTCGAGCAGCAGCGGGAAGTTCCTGTGCGTGCGCGCGGCCGTGAGCAGCTGCGCGGCGCGTAACCGCTGCTGCCACAGCGGCACGCGTCTGGACGGGTCGGCGCGCGGCATGAACAGCGCGCGCGCCGCGCATTCGCGGAACCGCGCCGCGAACAGCACGCTGCCGGTGACCTGCGTCTCCACAAGGCGCGCGACGTCGTCGGCGTCGAAGGCGAGGAGCGAGGCGACGTCGATCGAGCCGTCGCCGTCGGGCAGACGGATGACGAGGCCGTCGTCGGCCGCGTAGATCTGTCCGTCGACGCCGTAGCGCCGCAGCAGCCGCGCGTTGACCGCGAGCGCCCACGGCTCATGTACCCTGCGTCCGAAGGGCGCATGCACGAGGATGCGCCAGTCGCCCTCCTCGTCGCGGCAGCGTTCGATGACGATGTGCGTGGCGTCGGGGATGACGCCGGTCGCGGCCCGCTGCTCGGCGAGGAAGGCGGCGGCCGCGTCGATGGCGTCGTCGTCGAGGCCGTCGCCGGCGAGCCTGGCGCGCACCTCGGGCGTGAAGCGCGGCTTCGCGACGGCCTCGGGGGCGCCGGCGCCGTCCGCCTCCGCGCGCGAGGCCTCGACGAGGCCCGCGCCCACCTCGCGCACCCACCGTCCAATCGCCAGTCCGAAGCCGTAGTCCCTGCCGTCGCCCTCGCCGTGCCAGAACGGCAGGCGCGCGCTGCGTCCCGGCGCCGGCAGCACGACGACGCGGTCGTTCGTGATCTGCTGGATCTGCCATGACGTCGTGCCCAGCGTGATGACGTCGCCGACGCGCGACTCGTAGACCATCTCCTCGTCGAGCTCGCCGACGCGTCTTGGTCCGCGGCCGGCCTCGGCCTCGGGCAGCACGACCGTGTACATGCCGCGGTCGGGGATCGTGCCGCCGCTCGTCACGGCGAGGCGCTGCGCGCCGGGGCGCGCGGCGAGCATATGCGTCTGCGCGTCGTAGGTCAGCGCCGGTCGGAACGCCGAGAACTCCTCGCCGTCGTAGGCGCCCGAGACCATGCCGACGACGGCGTCGTAGACGTCGCGTTCGAGCGTGCGCCACGGCGCGGCGCGGCGCACCACTTCGAACCAGCGGTCCGCGTCGAGCGGTTCGAGGCTCGCGGCGGCCACCGTCTGCTGCGCGAGCACGTCGAGCGGGCACTGCGGCACGTGCAGCGGCTCGATCGCGCCGGCGAGCATGTGTTCGGCGCTCGCGGCCGCCGCGACGATCTGCTGGCGCGTGCACGGGTACATGATCGCGTGGGAGACGCCGCCGACGTGGTGGTCGGCGCGGCCGACGCGCTGCAGCCCCGAGGAGATCGACAGCGGCGGCGCAATCTGGATGACGAGGTCGACCGAGCCCATGTCGATGCCCAGTTCGAGGCTGCTCGTCGCGACGACGCAGCGCAGACGCCCCTGCTTGAGCTGCGTCTCGATCTGCTTGCGGCGGTCCTTCGAGACCGATCCGTGGTGCGCCATCGCGATCGCGTCGTCGGGGTCGACGGCACCGACGAGCTTCGTCGTCGAACCGATCAGCGAATTGTAGTGCGCCGGTTCGCTCCCCTCGTCGCGCGTCCTGCCGCGGCGTGCCGCGTACAGGTCGTTGAGCCGCGCGGTGAGGCGTTCGGCTAGTCCGCGCGAGTTGACGAAGACGAGCGTCGTGCGGTGCGCGAGGACCTCGTCGAGCACGCTGGATTCGATGTACGGCCAGATGGAGGCGTTCGGCTCGCCGCCGCCGGCTGTTCCGCCGCCCGGCCGCGGCGGCGCAGCGCCATCGCCGCGCCGGCGCGCCGCGCGTTCCATCGCCGGCGTGACGCCGGTGATGCGCTCCGGTGTCGCAAGCCCCGATCCTTCCGAAGCCGATATGCCCGACGAAGCCGTACCTTGCCCCCGTGCGGCGCCGAGCGCGGCGCCCGGGTCGGCGATCCGGATGTCGAGACGCGGACGGCCCTGCGCCTGCACGATCGTCACGTCGCGTGCGCCGCCGAGGAAACGCGCCGCCTGTTCGGCCGGATTGACGGTCGCCGACAGCCCGATGCGCTGCGCGGGACGTGCGAGCCGCGCGTCGAGCCGCTCGAGGCTCAGCGCCAGATGCGCGCCGCGTTTCGTGCCGGCGAGCGCGTGCACTTCGTCGAGGATGACGGTGTCCACCGTGTCGAGCACGCTGCGCGCCTTCGACGTGAGCATCAGATACAGCGACTCCGGCGTCGTCACGAGGATGTCCGGCGGGTGCGCCGCGATCGCGCGGCGCTCCTTGGCCGTCGTGTCGCCGCTGCGCATCGCGACAGAGACCTGCGGCACGGCCAGCCCCATGTCGCGGTATTCGCCGCGGATGCCGTCGAGCGGCGCCTCGAGGTTCTTCGCCACGTCCACGCCGAGCGCTTTGAGCGGCGAGATGTACAGGATGCGCACGCCCCGCTTCGCCTTGCCCCGGCGCCCCGCCGGTTTCGCCGCCGATTCACCGTGCGGAGGCGTTCCCTCCCGTGCCACCATGCCGGCGATGATGCGGTCGATCGCCGCGAGGAAGGCCGCGAGCGTCTTGCCCGAGCCGGTCGGCGCGATGACGAGCACGTCGCCGCCGCCGGCGATCGCCGGCCATGCGAGCGTCTGCGCCTCGGTGGGCGCTCCGAAGACGCGTGTGAACCATCGCCGCGTCGGTTCGCTGAAGGATGCCATGTATTCGACCATATGTTCGATTATCGTCCCGCATATGCCCCATCGCAAGTGGACGCCGACGGCGCAACGCGCGGCGCGCGGATCAGTCGACGGCGTGCATCGAGTCGCGGCGCAGCGCGCGTAGCCATTCGTGCATGACGCCGAGCCCGACGGTGAACACGAGCAGATACCACGGCAGCAGCGTGAGCGACGTGTGCTGCGCGATCAGGCCGAACAGCGGCGGCATCAGCATCGTGCCGACATAGGCGCTCGCCATCTGCACGCCGACGATCGCCTGCGACTTGTCGGCGCCGAAGTACGCCGGCGTCGCATGGATGATGCACGGGTAGACCGGTGCGCAGCCGAGGCCGATGACGACGAAGCCGGCGACGGCGTTCCATGCGCCCGGGACCGGGAGCGCCAGCAGCACGATGCCGGCGACGATGATCGCGGCGCCGAGCCGGATCATCTGCGCGTCGCTGAGCCTCATCGTCACGAAGCCGCTGACGAAGCGTCCGACGGTGATGCCGATGAACACGAGGCTCGCATAGCTCGCGGCCGTCTGCACGTCCACATGGTCGACGCCGGCCATGTAGCTGCTTGCCCACAGGATCGTCGTCTGCTCGATCGAGCAGTAGCAGAAGAACATGATGAGGATCTGCGCGGCGCCACGGATGCGCAGCACGCCGGCCAGGCCAATCGGCCTGCGTTCGCCGGCCGTGTCGGCGTCCTTCGGGGCGGCGACGCGCTTGCGCCACAGCGGCAGGCTCGCGATGAGCACGACCGTCAGCACGACCTGCAGCACGCCGACCGAGCGGTAGCCCCACTGCCATCCGTACTGGCGCGACAGCGCGAAGCCCATCATGTACGGGCCGAGCAGGGCGCCGACGCCCCACATGCAGTGCAGCCAGCTCATGTGCCGGCTCGCGTAGTGGACCGCCACATAGTTGTTGAGCGCGGCGTCCACACCGCCGGCGCCCAGGCCGTACGGGATGCCCATCAGCAGCAGCGTCCAGTAGTTCGGCGCGAGGGAGAAGCCGAACAATGCGAGCGCCGTCAGCCCGACCGACGCGGCCGTCACACGCCCGGCGCCGAAACGCAGCGTCAGGCGGTCGCTCATCAGCGCCGAGACAATCGTGCCGGCGCTGATGACCATCGAGATGCCGCCGGCCCACGACAACGGCGCGTCCAGGTCGCCGCTCATCGTCGGCCAGGCGGCGCCGAGCAGGCCGTCGGGCAGGCCCAGCGAGATGAACGCGAGGTAGATGATCGCAAGCAGCAGATTCGTCATGGCGCCTCCTTGTGCACGGGCGGAACGGACGATGCGGACGGACACGACATTATATTCTCGAAACAAGAAATTCGTCGTCCCTCCGCGCGCCGCGTCGCCGCGTCGCTTCGCGACGATACACTGGCTCCTATGCCCCTGACCATCGGATTCGTCTTCGACGACACGCTCGACGCGCTCGACGGCGTGCAGCAGCACATCGTCACGATCGGCGAGGAGCTGCGCCGACGCGGCCACGACGTGCACTACCTCGTCGGGGAGACGCACGATTCGCCGGTGCCGAACACGCACCCGCTCTCGCGCAACGTCATGGTGCGCTTCAACGGCAACCGCATGCGCATCCCGCTGCCGGCGAGGCGTGCGGCGATCCACGGCGTCCTCGCGGCGCACGACTTCGATATCTTGCACGTGCAGGCCCCATACAGCCCGTTCCTGGCCGGTCGTGTGCTGCGGGAGGCCTCCCCCGCCACCGGCGTCGTCGCGACCTACCACATCGCCTGCGCCGATCTGGCGGCGCAGGTCGGCGGCCGCCTGCTCGGCCTGATCGATATGCAGACGCACCGGCGCGTCGACGAGGTCATCGCCGTCTCGCAGGTCGCCGCGCGATACGCCGCGGCGACCGCGCATGTGCGCGGCGTCGTCATCCCGAACCCAGTCGACGTGGACCGCTTCGCCGACGCCGCCCGCCATGCGAGGCGCGATCCGCAAGCGCCGCATGTCGTGTTCCTCGGCCGCCTCGTGGAGCGCAAAGGCCCCATGCAGCTGCTGGACGCCATCGCCTACGGCGAGCGGGCGTCGATCCTGCCCGCCGGACTGCATGTGACCATCGCCGGCGACGGTCCGCTGATGTGCGAATGCCGCGCGAAGGCCTCCCGGCTGCGCACGCCGGTGGAGTTCCTGGGCACCGTGGACGAGACCAAGGCGGCGCTGCTCGCGAGCGCCGACGTCGCCGCGTTCCCGTCGCTGCCGGGCGAGACCTTCGGCATCGTGCTTCCCGAGGCCATCGCCTCGGGCGCCGGCGTCACGCTCGCCGGCGACAATCCCGGCTACCGCTGGACGATGCGAGGCGACGAGGACGCGCTGTTCCCGATCAGCGGCCCGGACCGCGCCCGCATCCTCGCCGAGCGCATCCGCCGCGCGATCGCCGACCCCGGCTGGGCGCACGCGCTGCATAAACGCGAGCGCGCGCTGCTCGCCCGCTACGACGTGGCGGCGGTCACCGACCGGGTCGAGGAGGTCTACCGGCGCGCGATCGCCGACCGCCGCCGCTGAGCGCGGCGCGGCGGCCGCACGCCGGACGGGCGTCGGTCAGGTGTCGATCTTCGAACGATCGAAGTCGTCCGCGTTGTCGACGATGAACTGCCTGCGTGGCGGCACCTCGTCGCCCATGAGCAGGCTGAAGATGCCGGCGGCGCGTTCGGCGTCCTCCATTCGGATGCGGCGTAGCAGGCGCGTGCGCGGGTCCATCGTCGTGTCGGCGAGCTGGTTCGCGTCCATCTCGCCCAGGCCCTTGTAGCGCTGGATGTCGTCGGCGTAGCTGATGTGGTCGCGGTCGAGCTGCTCGAGTTTGCCGGCGAGCTCGTCGTCGGAGTACGTGTAGATGTATTCGCCCTTGCGCGGCCCGGTCAGCGCGATCCGGTGCAGCGGCGGCACGGCCGCGTACACGTGCCCGGCCTCGATGAGCGGGCGCATGTAGCGGTAGAACAGCGTCAGCAGCAGCGTGCGGATGTGCGCGCCGTCGACGTCGGCGTCGGTCATCATGATGACCTTGTTGTAGCGCGCCTGCGACAGGTCGAAGGAGGCGCCCGATCCGGCGCCGACGACCTGGATGATCGCCGCGCATTCCTTGTTCGACAGCATCTGCGCGAGCGACGCCTTCTGCACGTTGAGGATCTTGCCGCGGATCGGCAGCAGCGCCTGGAACGCCGAGTTGCGCGCCGCCTTCGCCGTGCCGAGCGCCGAGTCGCCCTCGACGATGAACAGTTCGGCGACGTCGTCGTTGCCCGGCTGGCAGTCGGAGAGCTTCGGCGGCATGCTCGCCGATTCGAGCGCGGTCTTGCGGCGTGCGACCTCCTTCGTCTTGCGCGCCTGGATGCGCGCGTGCATCTCGCCGACGATCTTCTCGAGCACACGCGACGACTGCTCCTTGTAGCCGCGTTTGGATCCGGTGATCATCTCGGCGAACTGCCTGTCGACGATGCGCGTGACGACCGGCTTGACCTGCGCGGTGCCGAGCACGTCCTTCGTCTGCCCCTGGAACTGTGGCTCGGCGATGCGCACGGTGACGACGGCGACGAGTCCGGCGAGGATGTCGTCGCGTTCGACCTTCATCTTCGCGTCCTTGAGGTTCACCTTGAGCTTGCGCGCGTTGTCCTCGACGGCCTTGCGCACCTGCCTGGTGACGGCGTTGAGGAAGCCGTCGACGTGCATGCCGCCGCCGGGCGTCGCCACGACGTTGACGAAGCTGCGGATCGTCGTGTCGTACCCGTTGACCCAGCGCAGCGCGATGTCGACGTCGCATGCGCGCGTGATGTCCTGCGCATGCAGGTCGCCGTGCTCGTCGACGGCCTGCGTCTCCTCGTGGTAGGTGCCCTGTCCGGTGATCCTCCAGATGTTCGACACCGGCTCGCCTTGTGACAGGAAGTCGACGAAGTCGACGACGCCGCCGGTGTGGCAGAACTCCTCGAGTCTGCGGTGTCCGGGCGTCGGCGCGTCCGGCTGCGGCGAGACCGTGGCTTCGAGCGTCGTCGCGGCACCGGCCTCGGCCTGCTGCTGCATGTTCTCGGCCTCGGTGCGCGCGATCGCGTCGTCGCCCGCCGAGGCGCGCACGATCGCGGCGTCCTCGTCGTCGGCGGTCTCCGCGGCCGCGGCCTGCGCGGCGCCGATGTCGTTCTCGATGAGCTCGTCGACGTGCTCGTCGCCGGTGGCCTCGATGCGCTCGTCGACGACGTCGAGCTTGAGTCCCGGCACGAGGAAGCTCGTCTGGCGCACGCGGTCGATGAGCTGGTCGTAGTCGAATCGCGCCGTGTCGTTGAAGATCTCCGGGTCGGCCCAGTAGCGGATGCGCGTGCCGGTCGTCTTCGGCTTGACGTGGCCGATGATCTCGAGTTCGGTCGGCCGGTTCTTGCGCGTCTTCCTGAACGGCGAATCCGGCGACGGATGCTCCGGGTCGGCGTCCGTGTAGACGCCCGGATGCCCTTGGTGAAAGGCCATGTGGTACGTGTTGCCGTTGCGGTCGACCTCGACGTCGAGCCTCGAGCTCAACGCGTTGACGACCGACGAGCCGACGCCGTGCAGGCCGCCGGCCGCGTTGTACGAGGCGTTGCCGAACTTCGCGCCGGCGTGCAGCTTCGTGAGCACGACCTCGACGCCGGTGAGCTTCGTCTTCGGCTCGACGTCGACCGGGATGCCGCGTCCGTTGTCGGCGACCTCGACCGATCCGTCCTTGTGCAGCGTGACGACGATGTGCGTGCACGCGCCGGCGAGCGCCTCGTCGACGGCGTTGTCGATGATCTCCCACAGGCAGTGCATCAGGCCCTGGGTGTCGGTCGTGCCAATGTACATGCCGGGGCGCTTGCGCACCGCGTCGAGGCCCTCGAGGACCGTCAGCGAGTCGGCGCCGTAGTCTTTCTTCGCCATCTTCCGCCTTCCTGGATTGCCGCGACCGTGCAGGCCGCGCGTCTGTCACGCAAAAGAGCGCGCAGCCGCACGGCCCGCGCTCTTGTGCTGCGCCCGTTCACCGGGCGTCGTTCACCGGGCGTCGGTCACTGGTCGAGGAAGTCGCGCAGCGTCTGCGAACGCGACGGGTGACGCAGCTTCGACATCGTCTTCGACTCGATCTGGCGGATGCGCTCGCGCGTCACGCCGTAGACGCGGCCGATGTCGTCGAGTGTCTTCGGCTGACCGTCCTCGAGTCCGTAGCGCATCTTGATGACGCCCGCCTCGCGCGGCGAGAGCGTCTCGAGCACCTGACGGAACTGCTCCTGCAGCAGCGAGAAGGCAACGGCGTCCGACGGCGCGATCGCGTCGGTGTCCTCGATGAGGTCGCCGAACTCCGAATCGCCGTCCTCGCCGAGCGGCGTGTGCAGCGAGATCGGCTCGCGGCCGTACTTCTGCACCTCCTGCACCTTCTCGACCGGCATGTCGAGCTCGCGTGCGAGCTCGTCCGGCGTGGGCTCGCGCCCGAGGTCCTGCAGCATCTGGCGCTGGACGCGCGACAGCTTGTTGATCACCTCGACCATGTGCACCGGCACGCGGATCGTGCGCGCCTGGTCGGCCATCGCGCGCGTGATCGCCTGACGGATCCACCAGGTCGCGTAGGTGGAGAACTTGAAGCCCTTCTTCCAGTCGAACTTCTCGACGGCGCGGATCAGGCCGAGGTTGCCTTCCTGGATGAGGTCGAGGAAGAGCATGCCGCGTCCCGTGTAGCGCTTCGCGAGCGAGACGACGAGCCTGAGGTTCGCCTCGAGCAGATGGTCCTTCGCCTTCTTGCCGTCGGCGGCCGCCCATTTGAGCTCGCGCCTGCGCTTGAAGTCGAGCTTGTCGCCTTCGGTGTCGAGCAGGTGCTGCGCATACAGGCCCGCCTCGATGCGCTCGGACAGGTCGACCTCCTGTTCGGCGTTGAGCAGCGAGACGCGGCCGATCTGCTTGAGGTAGTCCTTGACGGGGTCGGCCGTCGCGCCGGTCGTGACGACGCGGCGGCGCGGGTTCGAGCCGGTCGGCGCGAGCGTCTCGTCGTCATCGTCGTCGCGCACGACGAAGGCGCCCTTCTCCTTGGGCTCCTCGGGCTTCTTCTCCTCCTCGTCCTCGTCGTCCTCCTCGGGCTCCGGTTCCGATTCGTCGTCCTCGTCGTCGGCGTCCACGTCCTGGCCGTCCACGTCGCCGAGGTCCTCGTCGAGGTCGAGGCTGTCCTCGTCGATCTGCTCGTCGTCATCGTCGAGCATCACGTCCTCGTCGTCCTCGGGCTGCGCGGCGTGCCCGGTCGTCTCCTTCTTCGCGGTCTTCTTCTTCGCCGTGCTCTTGCGCGGCTGCTTCGTGGCCTCGGCCTGCGCGGACGCGGACTTCTTCTTCGCCGTGCCCTTGCGCGCGCCCGATTTGGCGGACGTGCTCTTGCGCGTGCGCTTCGCCGGCTTGGCCGACGTCTCCTTCGTCGCGGAGGCGCCTTCGACGGTGGAGGTGTCCTTGTCTTCCGACTTGTCCTTGGTGTTCGCCGTTCGCTTCGTGGCCAAACTGTTCCTCCTGCTCGCTCATGATCATGCGACGCCCGAGCCGCCTCCCTTCGCGAGGGCATAGTTGCGGCAAAGGCAAGTCGCGCACTAAGTGAGTTAACCATGCCTCGGAGACGATTATTCCCGGCCCGCTCCCTCCGGTCGGCCCCTGCGGGCGGCGCCCCCGTCACGGCCGGCTCCCGATCCACTGCGGCGCGACGCCGCGCAGCAGCGCCGTCAGGATGATGCCCGCCAGACGCATGCCCTCATCGAGCATGATCGCCTGCGTCGCCGTCTCGAGCGCGCGGGAGTCGCCGATCCACCACATCCCGTAGGCGGCGACGGCGAGCGGATGCGCGGCGAAGCCGTCCGGCACGATCTGCGCGGCGCGTTCGCATATCTCGACGCCGCGCAGGATGCGTTCGACGTCGGGCGCCTCCTGCGCCGCGAACGCCGCATTGAGCTCGCGCTCCATGCGCGCGGCGTTGCCGGGCGCGTGCGGATGCACGGCGAAGCCGATGAAATCCGCCGGGTCGCGCGCGCCCTCGGGGCCCACGAGCGTCATGATGAGCGCGTCGCGCGAGGCGAGCGAATCGGTCATCGTCACGGCGAGCGCGCACAGCTTGTCCGCCTCGCAGTCGAAGGGGTCGAAGTCGTCGGCGTCGAGCCATGCGAGCCAGTCGGCGCAGACGGCGGCGAAGCGCTCGCCGGTCGCCTCGTCGGGCCCGCGGTCGCGGCAGCGCTCGCGGTAGCGCTCGCGCAGCGCCTCGCAGCGTGCGGCGTCGCGTTCGTCGACGATCCGTTCCTCATCCGGTTCGAATCCCTCGCCCGGGACGAACAGCGCGCAGACGTCCGCGTCCCCGTCCCCGTCCCGTTGTTCCGTCGCCGCGGCGCGCGTCCGTCCGCCGCACGCCGCCGGCGCCGCATCGGCGCCCCCTGCGGCATCGATGTCCCGCACGGCATCGCCATTCTGTGCGGCGTCACAGCATCCCGCCGTCCCGACGTCCGCGGCGGCGCCGATGTCCTCCGCCGTCCCGATGTCCGCGGCCGTCCTGATGTCCCTGGTGTCCTCGCTCATCATGTCCTCCGTTCGTCATGCCTGTCCTGTCGCCGGACGTCCGCCCGGCGCCGTCCGGATCCCCGTCGGCCCGGACGTGTCTCCACTCTCGCCGTCCCGCAGGCGCCGTGTCCACCCGGACGGGGGCATGTGTACGGACGGTGCGGTTGTCCACAATTCACGGCCGGAGGAATCCGCCGCGACGTGGGTGTCGCGCGCCGGACTCACGCTCCGGCGCGTCCGCGTCGGGCGCCGGCGATTGTCGCAACACTGTGGATGAATGGCAGCTATGAGCTCCTCGACAGACTTGCAGCAGATCGAATCGCGAATCGGCGCGCTCGTGCGTGAATACGCGGGACTGGCCCGGCAGGCCGACATCCCCCCGGAGCTCGACGACACACTCGAGCGCACGATCGACCAGGCCGTCGTCTCGAGCGAGGGCGGCAAGAGGCTGCGCGCGCTGCTCGCGCTCGGCGCCTACGACCTGCTCATGCCTGACGCCGGCGAGGCGAGGCGCAGCGCGATGCTCGACATCGCCTGCGCGATCGAGGTGTTCCAGACGGCGGCGCTCGTGCACGACGACATCATCGACGACGCCGACCTGCGTCGCGGCAAGCCGTCGGCGCACCGCGCGCTCGCGCAGGCGACGCACAGCGAGGCGATCGGCAGGGGGCTGGGCGTCATGCTCGGCGACCTGCTCGCCACCGCATGCACGGCGATCATGGACGACGCGAGCCAGCGTCTCGACATCCCGCAGTCGCGGGACCTGCGCCGCGCGTTCATCACGATGCATCACGAGGTCGAGATCGGCCAGGTGCTCGACCTGGCGATCGAGCGCATGCCGCTGAGCGATCCGGACAAACTCGGCAAGGCCTCCTACGAGGTGTTCCGCTGGAAGACGGCGAGCTACACGACGATCGCGCCGCTCGAGCTCGCGTTCCTCGCCTCCGGGATGGGCTCCGACGACGCGACGCGCCATGCGATGGCGATCGGCTGGCCGCTCGGCGTGGCCTTCCAGCTCGCCGACGACCTCATCGACGTCATCGGCTCGTCGAAGCAGACCGGCAAGCCGGTCGGCGGCGACATCCGCGAGGGCAAGCGCACGGTGCTGCTGTCCGACGCGCTGCGCGCGGCATCGCCGAAGGATGCGCGCGAGCTCACGCGCATCTACGCGAAGCGCCGGCGCGGCCGGGCGGACGTCGAGCGCGTCACCGCGCTGATGCGCTCGACCGGCGCGGTCGAACGCTCCTACGCGCGCATCGGCGAGATGTGGACGCGCACGACCGACGCGATCGGCGCGATGGGGCTCGACGACGGGCGCAGCGCGCGGCTGACCGCGATCTGCGCGAGGTTCATCCCTCAGTCGGCGCGCACGTGAGCAGCACACCACCATGTAGAATGACCTCGTCATCGGCCATGCAGGCCGCACAGCATTTCTGGTAAGGGAAACGACGGATCAGGCATGAGTGAAGCGCAGGATATGCCCAAGGACAGGCTCGTCGACGGTCGCTACCGCATCGTGCGCAAGATCGCGGACGGCGGCATGGCCACCGTCTACCAGGCGGTGGACGTCAGGCTCGGCCGCGACGTCGCGATCAAGATCATGCACCAGCAGCTCGCGCAGGGACCGTACCGCGAGCAGTTCATCGCGAGGTTCCACCGCGAGGCGAACGCGGCGGCCTCGATCGCGAGCCCCTACATCGTGCAGGTCTACGACTCCGGCGAGCACGACGGCCTCGACTACCTCGTCATGGAATACGTCAAGGGCGTCAACCTGCGCGCCGAGATGCAGCACAAGCGCACGTTCAGCGTGCGCGAGACGCTGCGCGTCGTCTCCGAGACGCTCAGCGGCCTCGCGGCGGCGCACGCGGCGCGCGTCGTGCACCGCGACATCAAGCCCGAGAACATCCTGATCAACAACCGCGGACGCGTCCAAATCACCGACTTCGGCCTCGCGAAGGCGATCTCGCAGGCCACGCTCTCGTCGACCGGCATGCTGCTGGGCACGGCCGCCTACCTCGCGCCGGAGATGATCAGCGACAACGAGGCGCTGCCGCAGGGCGACTGCTATTCGGTCGGCATCATGGCCTGGGAGATGCTCGCCGGACGAGTGCCGTTCCAGACCGACAACCCGGTGACGATGGTCTTCAAACACGTCAACGAGAACGTGCCGTCGATCGCGACCGTGTGCGCCGGCATCGACCCGCGCGTCGCACGCTTCATCTCGAGCCTGACGAACCGCGACGTGGCCGACCGTCCGGCCGACGCGTCGGTCGCGCTCGACCGGCTCCAGAAGCTCATGCGCACGCTGCCTCCAGAGGCGCTGCGCTACCGCTACGACCCGTCGGCGCAGCCGCAGCCGACGACGGCGATGTCGGCCGTCGCGGCGAACGCGGCGAATGCCGCGAACAGTACGGACATCGCGCACGATCCGAACGCCGCAGGACGGCCCGCGCCCGCACAGCCGATGGAGCGCATGCAGAGCGGCACGGCGCCGCGCGGCAACGACGACCCGACGAGCACGATTGCGCGACCTCCGCAGACGCCGTCGGACGGCCGTCCACCGATGTCCGGCTCCTCCGCCGCGCCGTTCGCCGGCGACGACAGTCCGACGGCGATGCAGCCGCAGCGCAAGAGCCATGTCGGGCTCATCGTCGGCATCGTCGCCGCGATCGTCGCCGTACTCGCCGCCGGCGGCACCTGGGCATGGTGGTACTACGCGGGCCCCGGCAGCTACAACACGATGCCGAAGCCGGAGGGGCTCGAATGCGAGCAGAACGCGCCGTGCAGGATCACCGGCGTCGACTGGAAGAGCTATGAAAGCGCACTCAATGTCTCGGACATCCACTACGAGGTGAGCCGCGCCCACAGCGACGACGTGCCGGAGGGCGACGTCATCTCCACCGACCCGGCCTACGTCGACGCGCATGTGAGCAAACGTCACGAGCAGACGGTCAAAGTCGTCGTCTCGCTCGGCATCCAGCAGGTGACGATCCCCAAGGACATCAAGTCGTCCGACGACCCGCTCGCCGCGCTCAAGCGCGCCGGCATCGAACACATCGAGCATTCGGACGACACCGACGAATGGTCGCTCGACGTGCCGCAGGGCATGGTCATCAGCATCACGCCGGAGCCGGACACGACGATCGCGCACAACGAGACCGTCGACGTCGTATTGTCGAGGGGTCCGATGCCGGTGCAGATGCCCGACCTGATCGGCCAGACGAAGGACTACGCGCAGAAGACGCTCGAGGAGGACAAGCTCGAGGTCACGTTCGAGGAGGAGTTCAGCGACAGCATCCCCGTCGGTCAGGTGCTCTACACCTCGCAGGACGCCGGTTCGACGCTGCACTGGGGCGATGCGGTCACGGTGACGGTCTCGAAGGGGCCGGAGACGGTGAAGATGCCGGACGTCGTCGGCAAGTCGCCGGAGGACGCGCGTAAGGAGCTCGAGGCGCTCGGCCTCAAGGTCAAGATCGACAAGCCGCTCGGCGTGGACGTGCTGCACCGCGTGCAGGGCCAGGATCCGAAGGCCGGCTCCGACGTGCCCAAGCGCACGAAGGACGGCGATCCGACGACGGTGACGATCCGCATCGTCTGAGTACCGTCAACTGAGTGCGCCGGCGAGCGCCATCAGCGCTCCGCCGGCGCATATGGAGGGAGCCGGGCGGCCATGATCGGCCGCCCGGCTCCCTCCATATGCGACCTCCAGTCGGAAGCCACAGAACGCTCTGCTTCTGCCCGCAGCTTCTACTTCTGGTCGGCTTTCTGCGCGGCGGCCTCGTCGATCGTCGTCTGCTCCTGCTGCATCTGCTTCTTGACGACCTGCGCGTATTCGGGCACGTACTCCTGACCGCTCATCGCCTCGATGCGACGCGTCACCTCGTCGGTCAGCTCGCGCAGCCGCTCGTGCGTGACCCGGTCAGCCGGCGTCTTCTCGACGGCGATCGGTTCGCCGTAGATGACCTTGCTGCTGCCCTTGCCGGGGATGACCTGACCGGGCTTCTGCAGGTCGCGTGAGCCGATGATCGCCGTCGGTACAATCGGGCAGCCGGTCTCGAGTGCGAGGCGCGCGGCGCCGGTGTGCCCCTTGTACAGGCGGCCGTCGGGGCTGCGCGTGCCTTCAATGTGGATGCCGAACAGCTCGCCATCCTCGATGATCTCGCGTGCATGCTCGAGCGCGCCGAGCGACTTGGATCCTCCGGAGCGGTCCACCGGGAAGACGCCGACCGACGTGAACCACCATTTCTTGAACCGTCCCTTGAGGCCCTTGCCCTCGAAGTACTCGGCCTTGCCCATAAAGTGGATCATGCGCGGGCAGGTCAGCGGCAGCAGCGCGTCGTCGATGACGGCCAGATGGTTCGCGGCGATGATCGCGCCCCCCTCATGCGGGATGTTCGCCAGCCCCTCGGCCGTCGGATTGAAGCGCCGCCGCGCGATCGGGCCGAGCGTCTTGACGAAAAACCAGTACAGCATCCGAAGTCTCCTTACGCGCTTCACATTCCGCTTGCTACAGTAGTGGTCATGACCGACCTCAACAATAGCAGCAACGGCGGCGACGCGCGCCGTCCAGACGATGCATCCGGCCATGACGACTGGGAGGCCTTCCTCAACGACCACGCCGGCGAACTCGAGGACGTCGAACGCTCGCGCACGGCGAAGCGCTTCGACCGCCATGCCAGGCGCGAGGAGAAGAAGACGATGCTCACCGCCGACGACCTGTCCGACGAGGCGTTCACCGGCGCGGGCCACGGTCCGCGCGACTACACGAGCAGCTGGCTCGACACCGACGACGTCCTCGACCACCATGGCATGGGCTTCTCGGCGCCGAACCCGTCGCTCAAGGGCATCCGCGTCTCGAAGCTCATCTGCGCGGCGATCCTCGCAATCGGCGTCGTCGGCATCATCGTCGCCGCCTGCCTGCCGCACATCGTCGGCATCGTCGGCCTCATCGCCGCGCTGTGCGTCCTCGTCGGCGCCGGTGGCCTCATCGCGCAGCACGAGGGCCGCGACGTCATCCACGACGACGATTCGGACAACGGTGCCCGCGTCTGACGTCGCAGTCGGCGCGGGCACCGTACAAACTCAGGCCTTGCTCTTCGCGACGGCGATCCACTCGTCGAGCAGCGCCTGCGCCTTGCCGTCGTCGACGGTGCGTTCGGCGATCGTGTAGGCTTGGCGGAAGCGTTCGGCGAGCGTCGCCTCGGCGTCGACGAGCGAACCGTCGGCGACGATCGCCGACGCGGCGTTGAGCAGCGCCGTCGTGCGGAACGGCACGTCCTCGCCCGCGAACAGGTCGCGCGCCGCCTGCGCGTTGTAGTCCGGCTCGCCGCCGCGCAGGTCGTCGATCGTGATCTTCGCAAGCCCCAGCTCCTCGACCGGGTCGAAGGTCGTCTCGCTCACCTCGCCGTCCTTGAACTCCCAGACCGAGATCGGGCCGGTCGGCGCCATCTCGTCGAGTCCCTCGTTCGACGTGTACACCATGCCGCTCTGGCCGTTCGCCGCGTAGACGGCGGCCATGATCGGGCTCATCGCCCGGTTCGCGCAGCCGATCGCCATATGCTTCGGATGCGCCGGGTTCGTCAGCGGGCCGAGCACGTTGAAGACGCAGGGCACGCCGAGCGCGGCGCGCACCGGTCCGACGAAGCGCATCGCCGGATGGAAGGTCTTCGCGAACGCGAAGGTGATGCCCACCTCATCGGCGATCTCGGCGACGGCCTGCGGGCTCAGGTCGAGCGGCAGCCCGAGCGCTTCGAGGCAGTCGGCGGCGCCGCACTTCGAGCTTGCCGCGCGGTTGCCGTGCTTGACGATCATGACGCCGGCGGCCGCCGCGATGACGGCGCCCATCGTCGACAGGTTGACGGTGTGCGCGCCGTCGCCGCCGGTGCCGACGATGTCGGTGCATTCGCGGTCCACGTCGAGAGGGACGGCGTGCGCCACCATCGCCTTCGCCGCGCCGGCGACCTCGTCGGCCGTCAGCCCCAGCTGCTGCTGCGTCGCGAGCACGGCGCCGACGGCCGCCGGCTGCGCGTTGCCCTGCATGAGGTCGTCGACGAACCATTCGGATTCCTCGGCGCTCAGATGCCCGCCGTTCACGAGCTTCGTCAGGATCGTTTTCCAGGTTATGTCGGCCATGACCTCTCCTCATCGATATCGTACAATGCACCGCCCAGTCTAGGAAGGCCGTGCAACGAACCTGTTTCGATTCCCGCATCATGGTCATCCGCGCGCCGGCGGCGGGGCGGTGCGAACGACGAAAGGGGCGCCGCGGCCATGATGGCCGGGGCGCCCCTTTCGTGTCATGAACCGGTCAGCGACCGGACATGTTCAGCTCACTGCTCCTTGCGCTCGTTCTGGCCGTGGCACAGCTTGTACTTGCGACCCGAACCGCACGGGCACTGCGCGTTCTTCGGCGTGCCCGGGAACGTGCGGCCGTCCGCCCACGGCGTCTTGAGCTCCTCGTTCTTCGGGCGCTTGTCCGCCGGGACCTTGCCTTCGGCATGCGAGATCGGGGCCGGGCCGACGATGCCGTGCGTCTCGTCGTAGACCTCGTCGACCTCCTTCTTGACGGCGTCGCCGAGCGCGACGGCGGTCTCGTCGGCCGTGTCGTCGTAGCGCGACGGCTCCTCCGGTTCGACGATGCGCACCTCGTCCGAGTCGCGTTCGTCGACGTCGGCGCCCTCGCCGAGCGCGACCTCGGCCTCGTCGACGACCTGGTCGTCGGTGACGTCCTGGGCCATGTCCTCATGGTCCTGCGTCTGCGCGACTGAGTCGATGTCCACATGGAACAGCAGCTGGATGCTCTCCTCCTTGATCGCCTCGATCATCGAGTTGTACATCTGGTAGCCTTCGCGCTGGTACTCGACGAGCGGATCGCGCTGGCCCATGCCGCGCAGGCCGATGCCGTCCTTGAGGTAGTCCATCTCGTAGAGGTGCTCGCGCCACTTGCGGTCGAGCACGGCGAGCACGACGCGGCGTTCGAGCGTGCGCAGGCCCTCGCTGCCGAGCCTGTCCTCGTACTTCGCGTACTGCTCCTGCGCGTCCTTGACGAAGAGGTCGACGACGGCGTCGACGGCCTTCGCGCCCTTGAGGCCCTCAGCGGCCTGCTTGGCCTCGTCCTCGGTCACGGTCGTCGGGAAGAGCCCGCGCACGGCCTTGAACATGCCGTCCCAGTCCCAGTCCTTCGGCTTGTCGGAGCCGCGCTTGGCGCCGGTCACGTAGCTGGCGACCGTGTCACGGATAAAGCGCTCGATGTCCTCGTGGATGTCCTCGCCCTTGAGCACCGCCTGACGCTCGGAGTAGATGACGGTGCGCTGCTTGTTCATCACGTCGTCGTACTTGAGGACGTTCTTGCGGATCTCGAAGTTGCGCGACTCGACGGCCTTCTGCGCGTTGCGCACGCCCTTGGAGACGGCCTTCGACTCGATCGGCTCGCCCTCCGGCATGCCCTTGGCCATGACGCGCGCGACGAGCTGCGTGTTGAACAGGCGCATCAGGTCGTCCTCGAGGCTCAGGTAGAAGCGGGACTCGCCCGGATCGCCCTGACGGCCGGAACGGCCGCGCAGCTGGTTGTCGATGCGGCGCGACTCGTGGCGCTCGGTGCCGAGCACGTACAGGCCGCCGAGCTCGACGACCTCCTCATGCTCGTCCTTGACCTGCTCCTTGATCTGCTTGAGGGTCTCGGGCCACAGCTTCTCGTACTCCTCCGGCGTGTCCTCCGGCGAGTAGCCCTCCTCCTTGAGCTTGGCGTCGGCGAGGAACTCGACGTTGCCGCCGAGCATGATGTCGGTGCCTCGGCCCGCCATGTTCGTCGCGACGGTCACGGCGCCCTTGCGGCCGGCGACGGCGACGACGGCCGCCTCCTTCTCGTGCTGCTTCGCGTTGAGGACCTTGTGCGGGATGCCGGCGACGTCGAGCAGCGAGGAGACGACCTCGGAGGCCTCGACGGACGCGGTGCCGAGCAGGACCGGCTGGCCCTTCTTGTAGCGGGCGGCGACGTCCTTGATGATCGCCTGGAGCTTCTCCTTCTTCGTGCGGAAGATCAGGTCGTCCTTGTCCTTGCGGATCATCGGGCGGTTCGTCGGGATCGGCAGCACGCCGAGCTTGTAGGTGCCCATGAACTCGGCGGCCTCGGTCTCGGCGGTGCCGGTCATGCCGGCGAGCTTGTCGTACATGCGGAAGTAGTTCTGCAGCGTGATCGTCGCGAAGGTCTGGTTCTCGGCCTTGACCTCGACGTTCTCCTTCGCCTCGATCGCCTGGTGCAGACCCTCGTTGTAGCGGCGCCCCGGCAGGATGCGGCCGGTGTGCTCGTCGACGATGAGCACCTCGCCGCCGGTGACGACGTAGTCGCGGTCGCGCAGGAACAGCTCCTTGGCCTTGATCGCGTTGTTGAGGTAACCGATGAGCGCCGTGTTGCTCGGCTCGTACAGATTGTCGATGCCGAGGTAGTCCTCGATCTTCGTGATGCCTGGGTCGAGGATGCCGACGGTCTTCTTCTTCTCGTCGACCTCGTAGTCCTCGTCGCGCACGAGCTTGAGCACGAGCTTGGCGAACTGGCGGTACCAGCGCGTCACGTCGCCCTCGGCCGGCCCGGAGATGATCAGCGGCGTACGGGCCTCGTCGATGAGGATCGAGTCGACCTCGTCGACGATCGCGTAGTGGTGGCCGCGCTGCACGAGCTCGTTCTTCTCCCACGCCATGTTGTCGCGCAGGTAGTCGAAGCCGAACTCGTTGTTCGTGCCGTAGGTGATGTCCGCGTTGTACTGCTTACGGCGCTCCGGCGGCTTCTGTCCGGTGACGATGCAGCCGACGCTCATGCCGAGGAAGCGGTAGATGCGGCCCATGAGCTCGCTCTGGTAGCTGGCGAGGTAGTCGTTGACGGTGATGACGTGCACGCCCTTGCCTTCGAGCGCGTTGAGGTAGCTCGGCAGCGTCGCAACGAGCGTCTTGCCTTCACCGGTCTTCATTTCGGCGATGTTGCCCCAGTGCAGCGCCGCACCGCCCATGAGCTGGACGTCGAAGTGGCGCTGGCCGAGCGTGCGCTTCGAGACCTCGCGCACGGTGGCGAAGGCCTCGGCCATGATGTCGTCGAGCGTCGCGCCGTTGTCGAGCTTCTGCTTGAACTTGGCGGTCTGGCCCTTGAGCTCCTCGTCGCTGAGCGCCGAGATCTGGTCCTCGAGCGCGTTGACCTCCTTGGCCACGTTCTCCAGGCGCTTGATCTGACGGCCTTCGCCCATGCGGAGGGCCTTGTCTACGATGTCTACCAATGTCACTCCCTTTGTGAGATGGTCGCTAACATCATCAACGATAGCGAGCGCACGGATTTTTCCGCACGTTTTCCGACCTGTTTACGTAAGTTTCTCATGTTCCGTCACAAGACGTCCACAACCGACCCGACCGTCCACCCCCTGCCTCGCGGATGCGGATCCGGAAAAAACGAATCGGAGCCAGCTCCCCTCCTCGGGAGTCGGCTCCGATCGTCCGTTTCGCGCCGCGACCCCTTCAGATCGGCGGCGCCGGCCTCGGTTCAGGCCTTCTTGGCCTCCTCGGCCTTCTTGATGTTCTCCGGGGTGTCGATCTCGAAGACGCCGTAGCTCCAGCCGTGGCGGTGGTAGACGACCGACGGACGCATCGTGTCCTTGTTGACGAACAGGAAGAAGTCGTGTCCGATGAGCTCCATCTCGTAGAGCGCCTCGTCGATGCTCATCGGCTCGGCGACGTGGAGCTTGCGGCGGATGACGATCGGCGTGTCGCCGACGTGCACCTCGATGGACTCGCCGGGGCCGAGGTCGGAGGCGACCGCGGCGGCCGGGCTGTTGGCGTCGGCGGCGGCGCCCATGATGTCCTCTTCCTCCTCGGACGGCGGGACGAACTCGCCCGCGTCGACCGGGACCGGCGTGTAGTTCTTGCGGTGATCCTTGCGGCGGTCACGCGCACGGCGCAGACGCAGCGTCAGCTTGTCGAGCGCCAGATCGAGCGCGCTGATCTCGTCGAGGCTCGACGCCTCGGCGCGGATGACAGTCGAGCCGGCGATGACGGTGAGCTCGACGCGCATCGCCGTGTCATGCAGGCGCGGATTGCCCTCATGCGACAGCACGACCTGGACGCGCTGCGCATCGGGGGCGATTGCGGTCACACGATTCATCTTGCTTTCGACGACGTCACGGAACTTCTGCTTGATCTGAATGTGACGGCCGGTAATCACGATATCCATGTGGACCTCCCTAGACTCAAGCGGCGCCATGCCGCTATATACGGACCGAGACGACGGTGCCGCCGTCCGGATACCACTCATTGTAACCGACGACATGCGGGAAAATGCGGTAAAGCCGATGGTTTAACTTTTTTCGATACGACGATGCCCACGGTTGGCGGCGATGTCGCGCATCGTGTTAGAATACTGCCTTTGAGACCTCTTGATGGCCGCGACCAGCAATGGTTGAGGAACTTCCGGGCTCCGCAGAGCACGATGGCGGATAACGTCCGCCCAGGGCGACCTGAGAGATAGCGCAGCAGAGAACAGACCGCCCGTCCCTCGGGACGGGTAAGGGTGAAACGGCGGTGTAAGAGACCACCGGGCCGCTGGCAACAGTCGGCCGCATGGCAAGCCTCATCGGGAGCAAGGCCAAGCAGAAGACGCTTGAGGGCTGCTCGCCCAATGTCTTCGGGTAGGCTGCTAGAGCCTGACGGCGACGTCAGGTCGAGATGGATGGCCATCCGTGGCGCGACGTCCCGGGACGCCGCGCCACGACAGAACCCGGGGTATAAGAGGTCTCACCCTTCGCCCCATCATTCACGTTCGTCGTCGGTCGACATATCGGATCCCCGCATGGCGAACAATGCCTCGCTGACCTCGCGCAGCGTCTGCGGGTCATGCCCCTTGCGCCCGCCCGCGCTCCAGAAGCGCCGGTGTGCGGTCTGCGGATCCTTACCGCGCGTGCGTGCGGCGACGGAGCGTCCGAGCGCCCACGCCGCGTCGACGAAGACGCCGTCGTCGGCCGCCTCTGCGGCGACGCGCGTCGCCAACGCACGGTCGACGCCCTTGCGCGTCATCTCCATTACGGCGCCGCGCATCCCCATCATCCGGTTCACGCAGGAGCGCGCGACCGAGCGCGCGTACTCCTCGTCGTCGAGCAGCCGCAGCTCGGTCAGACGCTCGACGACCCTGCCGATGACGTCGTCGGCGTAGCCGCGTTCGGCGAGCTTGGCGCGCAATGCGCCCGTCGAACGCGCGGCGGCGTCGAGCAGCCGCAGCGCCGCCTCCTTGCACCGTTCCTCGTCGTGCGGATCGTCCGTCGGCGTATAGGCGAAGCCGCCCGACGAGCGCCGCCGGCCGCCAAGGCCTGCGCCGGCGCCGTCCTTTCCATATCCTCCGCGTCGCTCCCCGCGGCCCCGTCGCCCATCGCGCGCACGCCGTCCGCCACGCGCGTAACGGACGACGTCGTCGTCCCGCGACGCGCCGAAGGTGCCGCCGAAACGCGATACGGGGCGCGGCGGATCCGCGGATGCCCCCATATCCGCGTCGACGTCGACGTCCATCGCAGTGCCGCCGTCGGCGATCGCCTGCGCGGCGGCGCGGTCGGCGTCGTCATCGGAGAATCCGGACTCATCGTCGCCGACGACGCCGTCGGCGACGTCCACGGACCGCCGATCGGCGCCGGAAGCAACCGGAGCGGACTCGTCCGCGGCCGACGCGGGACCGCCGGCGCCACAGCCGTTTCCCGCAGGCCTGCGCGCGGCGGCATCGTCCCGCGGCGCCGCCGGCACCGGATGCGCCGCGAGGAACTCCTCGACGGAGATCATCAGCCGTTCTTCTTCGCCGTCTCGCCGCCGGCCTCGGTCGCGGCGATGTCCTCGGACTCGATCGTCGACTCGACCTCCTCACCCTGCGCGAAGGTGTCCTCGGGCGCGTCGATGAGGCCGTAGGCGATTTTGACCTTGTTCTCGATCTCGTCGACGATCTGCGGATTGTCCTTGAGGAAGCGGCGCACGTTCTCGCGTCCCTGGCCGAGCTGTTCGCCCTCGTAGGTGAACCACGAGCCGGACTTCTTGACGATGTCGGTCTGCAGCGCCATGTCGAGCACCGAGCCCTCGCGCGAGATGCCCTCGCCGTAGAGCACGTCGAACTCGGCCGACTTGAAGGGCGGCGCCATCTTGTTCTTGACGACCTTGACCTTCGTGCGGTTGCCGACCGCCTCGTCGCCGTTCTTGAGCGTCTGGATGCGGCGGATGTCCATGCGCACCGACGCGTAGAACTTGAGCGCCTTGCCGCCGGTCGTCGTCTCCGGACTGCCGAAGAAGACGCCGATCTTCTCGCGCAGCTGGTTGATGAAGATCGCCGTCGTGTTCGCCTGCGCGAGCGCGCCGGTCATCTTGCGCAGCGCCTGGCTCATCAGGCGCGCCTGCAGGCCGACGTGGCTGTCGCCCATGTCGCCTTCGATCTCGGCCTTCGGCACGAGCGCCGCGACCGAGTCGATGACAATGACGTCGAGCGCACCGGAGCGGATGAGCATGTCCGCGATCTCCAGCGCCTGCTCGCCGTTGTCCGGCTGCGAGACGATGAGCGAATCGGTGTCGACGCCCAGATTGCGCGCGTAGACCGGGTCGAGCGCGTGCTCGGCGTCGATGAACGCCGCGACGCCGCCGTTCTTCTGCGCGTTCGCGACGACGTGGAGCGCGAGCGTCGTCTTGCCCGACGATTCGGGTCCGTAGATCTCGACGATGCGGCCACGCGGCAGACCGCCGATGCCGAGCGCCATGTCGAGCGCGAGCGAGCCGGTCGGGATGACCTCGACGTCCTGCACCGGCTTGTCGCCCAGACGCATCGCCGATCCCTTGCCGAAGCTCTTCTCCACCTGCTTGAGCGCGTTCCTGAGCGCCTCCTGACGCCGCGGGTCCACATTCGGCCCGAAGCTCATGTCCTTGTCGGACTCCTTGGCTTTCTCCGCCTTCGCTGCTGCCATTGCAGCCCTCCTTTGTCTTACGATGCCACGGGCCCCACGCGGCCGGGACCGCCCGGGCACCCTCCACGGTATGCGCGCCGCGCGGCGTCCGTCCAGCGTGACGGGGCATGTGTACGGACGATGCCGTCATCCACATTTCGCCGAGCGCCGCACAGCCGTGTCGGTTGTGCCGAGACACCATCATACCCGAAGATGCGAACATTTGTTCGAATGTCGTCGGCGTGTCGCCTCCGGCATCGCCGCGCCGGCGCCGTCAGCGGAAGTCGACCGGCAGCGGCGGTGCGACATGGTCCTTGCCCCAGCGCCGCGCATCGGGGACGTCCATCTGATCGCACAGCACGTTCCATACGACGCGCGGCTCCTCGCCGTCGTCGAGCGCCTCGACGACGGTCCTGCCGCCGAGTTTCGTCAGGCGCTGATCATGGGCGAGCGCACGCCCGTAGCTTCTGCCGAACACTTCCTCAAGCAGTTCCCAGAATTCTCGTTCACGCATACCGCGCCACTGTACACCGTCCGCGGCGCGTGCAAAAGACCCGGAACCGGACGGACTTGTGCAAACATGGATGGGGACACCCCTCACGGGGTGTCCCCATCCATGTTCAAATGCGGGCGGCGGTCAGGTGCGGCGCGGCACGCCGGCCCGCCGTTCAGGCGTCCACGGAGTCGAGGTAGTCGGCGACCATACGCAGCATCTGCGAAGTGCTCAGGCCGAGCGATTCGGAGATCGACGCAAGCAGTTCGGAGCTGGCCTCCTTCTGTCCGCGCTCGACTTCGGAGAGATAGCCGAGGGAGACGCCGGCCTTCTCGCTGACCTCGCGCAGCGTCTTATGGTCGTGCGTACGCAGGTCGCGCAGCACATGGCCGATGGCCTCGCGCAGCGAGACCTCCTTGACCTCACCCATCGTCTCGCGCTTGCGGATGACGGTGCGGGGCTTGGCGGTCTCGGCGTCCTCCTCCTGCCACATGCGCACGAGCGCCGCCTGACGCTCGTCCTTGGCCTTCTTGGCCGCGCGCGCACAAAGCACCTGCTGCTGCGCGAACATGACAGCGCGGCGCTGGGCCGGCGTCAGTTCGCGCATACGCGCCGTTCCGTTACGCGATGGAGTGGGGACCTCAACCTTCTTGACCTCGGTCTGTCCTTCGGTGAAAGTCATCATATCCATATTGTTCATGGCGATTACACTCCTTTCCTTATCGACAGTGTTCTTCTTCTCCAGTATCGGGAATCAATCCTGTGAAGAACCTGTGAATTGTCTCAGGTTTCCCAGAACACAACCCACGGTCCGCTGTCTAATAACGTCTCTGGAACCTTGCAAATTCAACGCCTTTGCATAACGTGAAGACCCTGTGTGGAAAAACTCGTTTTGCGGAAGCGACACGCCGAAGTACACTAGTCCGGCCGGTTTTCCGCCATCTGGACCGGGACCGGCGACGCCGGTCGTCGACAGTCCGATAATCCCGGAGCGATATTCCGGTTGGCTGAACAGTTGCGCCGTCCGCGCCGCCATCTGTCGGGCCACCTCGGGGTCGACGGCGCCGTGCGTGCGCAGCAGCTCGGCGTCGACGCCGAGCACCTTCGCCTTCGCATGGATGTCATAGGTCACGGCCGATCCGAGGAACACCCGGGAGGCTCCGGGGATCCGGACGAAGGCATCGGCGAGCAGGCCGCCGGTGAGCGATTCGGCGCATGCGATCCTCACGCCACGTTCGGCGCACCACTCCAGGATCGCCGCTGCCTGCACGTCGCAGTAGCGACGCAGCTGCCCCATGTCCTCGATCAGGCGCGGATCGGCGCCTTCGCCCGCGAACTGTGCCATGACCATCCACCTTCCGTTGTGCCTGCATATGCGTGTGCGCGCTCCATACTAGGAGCGCGCACCCATGAAGACCACCGGGCGGCATGTCGTCACCGGCGCCGCCCGCCCGCAGGCAGACGCCGCCGCGGAGCCCCGCTCAGCCCTTGGACGGCGCGGCGTCGTCGCCGGGACGGTCCTGCGTGGCCGCGGCATTGTCCGCATCGGGCTTGGCCGCGACCGCGTCGGCGCCGCCCTGTGCGTCCTTGACGTGCGCGCCGGAGTCCTTCGACGCCTTGAGCACGCCGTTGACGTACTGCCAGCCCGAATACAGGCACAGGATCAACGAGACGTAGATGAGCGTGTAGGCGATGACGAAGTAGACGGTCAGCCACGCCGGATGTGCGCCGGCAGGAGCGAAGGACCACACCGGGATGAGCAGCAGCCCCAGACCCAGGCACTGCGTGAAGGTCTTGTACTTGCCAAGCTGGGACGCGGCGATGACGGCGCCGCCGTGGTCGATGACGAGGAAGCGCATCACCGTGATGCCGACCTCGCGCACGACGAACAGCGCCGTGACGACCCAGCCGAGCCATGCGATGCCGAACTCGTTGAGGCTCGCGGCCACGATGAGCGTGCCGAGCGTGAGCAGCTTGTCCGCGATCGGATCGAGCAGCTTGCCCAGCTCGGTCACCTGATTGTACTTGCGCGCCATCCAGCCGTCGATCTTGTCGGTCGACGCCGCGACGGCGAAGATGATCGCCGCCGCCCAGCGCATGCCCATGCTGCGCGAGCCCCACTGCCCGGCGCCGATGTACAGGCCGAGGAAGACGACGACGAGGATGATGCGGGAGAAGGTGACGAGATTGGGCGGGGCGTTCCATCCGTCCCACCATGATGAACGTTTGCTTCGCTGTTCCATGCCGTTCAGACTACCCCACGCCGTATGACAGGGCGCCGCCGCTCAGGCCCCGGACGCGCCCGGCGTCTCCTGCGCCGGCTGCGCGCCGCCGGTCAGCGACGTCGTCTCGCCCTTGATGAACGCGAGCACCTGCGGCAGGTCGGTCGGCTGCACGAGCACCTCGCGCGCCTTCGAGCCCTCCGACGGGCCGACGACGCCGCGCGACTCGAGCAGGTCCATCAGTCGTCCCGCCTTCGCGAAGCCGACGCGCAGCTTGCGCTGCAGCATCGACGTCGAGCCGAACTGCGAGCTGACGACGAGCTCGGCTGCCTGCAGCAGCTCGTCCATGTCGCTGCCGATGTCCTCGGTCGGGTCGAGCTTCGACTTCTCCGCCTCGTTCGCCATCTGCTCGATGTCCGGACGGTAGTGCGGCTTGCGCTGCCGGCGCACGAAATCGACGGCCTTGCGGATCTCCGATTCGTTGACCCATGCGCCCTGTACGCGGATCGGCTTGGCCATGCCCATCGGCATGAACAGCGCATCGCCCTGGCCGATGAGCGTCTCGGCGCCGGTCGCGTCGAGGATGACGCGCGAATCGGTCGCCGACGACGTCGCGAAGGCGAGCCTCGACGGGATGTTCGCCTTGATCAGACCGGTGACGACGTCGACCGACGGGCGCTGCGTGGCGAGCACGAGATGGACGCCGGCGGCGCGCGCGAGCTGCGTGATGCGCTGGATCGAGCTTTCGACGTCGTTCTTCGCGACCATCATCAGGTCAGCCATCTCGTCGACGACGACGAGCAGGTACGGGTACGGCGCCACCTTGCGCTTCGAGCCGGCCGGCGCGTGCACCTTGCCTGCGCGCACCGCCTCGTTGAAGTCCTTGACGTGGCGGAAGCCGAAGAACTCGAGGTCGCTGTAGCGCGCGTCCATCTCCTTGACGACCCATTCGAGCGCCTGCGCGGCCTTCTTCGGATCGGTGATGATCGGCGTGAGCAGATGCGGGATGCCGGCGTACGCGGACAGTTCGACGCGCTTGGGGTCGACCATGATCATGCGCACCTGATCGGGCGTGGCGCGCATGATGATCGACGTGAGCATCGAGTTGATGAAGCTCGACTTGCCCGAGCCGGTGGCGCCGGCGACGAGCAGATGCGGCATCTTCGTCAGGTCGGCGGTCACGAAGTGGCCCTCGACGTCCTTGCCGACGCCGGCGAGCATCGGGTTGGGGTCGTTCATCGCCTTGTCCGAGCGCAGCACGTCGCCCAGATGGACAATCTCGCGGTCGGTGTTCGGGATCTCGATGCCGATCGCCGACTTGCCGGGGATCGGCGAGAGGATGCGCACGTCGGAGCTCGCGACGGCGTAGGCGATGTTCTTGTCGAGGTTCGTCACCTTCTCGACCTTGACGCCCGGGGCGACCTCGACCTCGTACTGCGTGACCGACGGGCCGCGCAGGAAGCCGACGACCTTCGCGTCGACCTTGAACTGCCGGAACGTGTTGTTGAGCGCGCGGATGACGTTGTCGTTCGCCTGCGTGTGCGCCGCGTGCGGCTTGCCCTTCATCAGCAGGTTCAGGTCGGGCAGCCGGTACGGCGCGAGTTCGGCGCCCGCGTCGAGCGCGGCCTGCGAGTCCTCCGCATCGCCGGAGACCGCGGCGCCGGCCTGGGCGGAGACCTGCGAGGCGGCGGATGGAACGGAGGTCTGCGCCGGTGCGGCCGCGGCGCAGTCGACGCGTGGCTGCCGCGCCGCGTGCATGTCGGCGACCTCGCCGGTGCGCAGCGAGACGAGCAGCGACGACGCGTCGTCGTCGAGCGCATCCCACGGGTCGTTCGCCGCCGATGCCGCCGGCATCGACCCCGACGGCATCGGCGTCGTATGGACGACCGGCTGCTGCGCCGACCAGGTGTTCGAGTCGATGCTGCGCGTCGCGTCGTCGTTGTAGGCGCCGCCGCTGCTCACCGTGCGCGGCGAGCCGGCGACGCGCGTCTCGGCGGCCTCGCCGTGCCGGCTCGCCGCGTTGACGAAGGCCTCGTCGCCGGCGTAGCTGTCGAGCCTGCCGTCGCCGTCGCGCCTGGAACGACGGCGGAACAGGCGGCTGAGGAACCCTTCGCGACGGGGCCGCGCGTCCTCCCCGTCGTCGTCGCCGTCATGCGTCGGCACGCCCTCGGCGAAGCGTAGCGTGTCGTCGTCGCCGACGCGCACCTCGTCCGGGAACCGGTCGTCGTCGCCGTCCTCGCGGCGCCCCTCGCGTGCGTCGCGACCGAACAGCGAGCGCAGCTTGCCGGGGACCTCGGTGACGTGGGTGCGTGTGATGAGCAGCAGCGAGAACAGCGCGGAGACGACGAACACGACGATCGCGAAGGTCTGCGAGAGCCCCCACGCGAGCGGCGAGCCGATCAGGAAGCCGAACAGGCCGCCGGCGTGCTGCAGGTTGGACCAGGAGAACTCCTTCGTGTCGGCCGCCATGACGACGTCGATGATCGAACACACCGACCACAGCAGCATCGTCCAGCCGACGAGCACGCTCGGATTGCCCGAGCCCTTGCCGGAGTTGCGGATCAGTCGGACCGAGACGAGCACGAGCAGCACCGGCACGACGACGCTCATGACGCCGAACAGGCCGGATGCGAAGGCGTGCAGGCCCTGACCGAGCGGCCCTTCGACGCGGAACCATTCGGAGCCGATGAAGAAGACGGCGAGCACGATGAGCACGAAGCACAGTCCGTCGCGCCGGTACGCCGGGTCGTAGTCGCCGACGCTCACCTTGCGCACGGCGGCGCCGAAGGCACGCGGCACCGCGAGCAGCGCCCGCTTCCATGAGGGTTCTTCGGCGGCCTGCGCCGTACTGCGCCCCTTCGCCGCCGGCGCCGACGAGCCGTTCGAGCTCGCCTTGCGCGGTCGTTTGCTTGCGTTCGAGGATGTGGATCGTGCCATAACAGTCCTTGATTCTACCGCGAGGCCGCGCCCGCCCCGGCGGCACGCGCAGCCGGGGCCGGACATGTCACGACAGGTCGCCGAGATGATGCTGGACGTATTCGTCCGCATGCATGTCGATGGCGTCGTAGCCGCCGCGGTCGGCCATGTCGACGATCTCCATCGCCAGGTCGACGAGCCGCGGGTTGAGCGCCTGCAGCCAGTGGATGCGCGGGTCGCGGCCGAACCAGCCCATCTGCTTGCGTGCGAGGCGCTTCGTGCGCTGCGCGACGAGGAAGCGCGTCTCGTCGAGGTCGGCCAGGCCGTCGAGGTAGTCGATGACCTGCTGGTAGCCGAGCGCGCGCGCCGCCGTCACGCCCAGATGCGGCCGCAGGGCGCGCACCTCGTCGACGAAGCCGTCGCCGAACATCGCCTGCGTGCGCAGGTCGATGCGCCGGTCGAGCTCGGCGCGCGGCAGGTCGAGGCCGAGCTGCACCGACGGGATGACGTAGCGGTAGCGCGGCAGCGACGCCGAATACGGCCTGCCGGTGACCTCAATCACCTCGAGCGCGCGCACCGTGCGCCGCGGGTTGTGCGGATCCATGCGCGCCGCGGCCTCGGGGTCGAGCCGCTCGAGCTCGGCGAACAGGACGCCCGGCCCCTCGCGTTCGGCGCGCTCCTCGAGCCGCGCGCGTACGGCCGGGTCGGTGCCCGGGAACGTGATGTCGTCGATCGCCGCGCGCGCATACAGCCCCGAGCCGCCGACGAGGATCGGGCGGATTCCGCGCGTCTGCAGGTCGGCGATGCACTCGCGCGCCATCCGCTGGAAGCGCGCGACCGACATCGTCTCGTCCGGTCCGATGACGTCGAGCAGATGGTGCGGCACGGCGGCGCGTTCGGCGGCGCTCGCCTTCGCGGTGCCGATGTCCATTCCCCTGTACATCTGGTAGGCGTCCGCGTTGACGATCTCGGCGCGTTCGCCGCGTTCGGCGAGCCGCTGCGCGATCGCGACGCCGAGGCCGGTCTTGCCCGAGGCCGTCGGCCCGACGATCGACACGAGCCGCGGCGTCGTCGTCCGCCGATCCGCGGCGTCCGGGTCCGCTCCGCGCATGCCCTTGCCGGCGCCGCCGGCGCCGTCCGCCGTCACATCGATGTCGCGCGTCCGTTCATCGTCCTTCGTCATATGCTTCGTCTCCTTCGCCTTTCCGATCGATCGCTCAGCGCCGCACCATGTAGGTCTGCCCGGCCGCGACGTCCGGGTCGGCGATGAGGTTGTGCACGCCGGCGTGCGTGACCGTCGCCGTCACGAAGTCGCCGACCTCGGGCATCGGTTCGCCCTGCGGCACGCCGACGTGCACGAGCACGCCGGTGCGCTCGCGGCCGGTGACGCGATGCGTCTCGCCGTCCTTCTTGCCGGCGCGGCCGGTCACCATGACCTCGACGTCGCGTCCCTCGAAGCCGCGCAGGTTCTCGGCGGTGATGCGCTCCTGCAGCGCGAGCAGCCGTTCGATGCGCTCGCGCGCCACGTCATGCGGCACCTGCTCCATCGCCGCCGCCGGCGTGCCCGGACGCGGCGAGTAGATGAACGTGAACGCCGACGAGAACCGCGCCCGCTCGACGACGCGCAGCGTGTCCTGGAAGTCCTCCTCGGTCTCGCCGGGGAAGCCAACGATGACATCGGTCGAGATCTGCGCGTCCGGCATCGCTTCGCGGATCTTGTCCAGGATCGCCAGGAACCTCCCCGAACGGTACGAGCGGCGCATCGCGCGCAGGATGCGGTCGGAGCCCGACTGCAGCGGGAAGTGCAGCTGGTGCATGACGTTCGGCGTCTCGGCCATCGCCGCGATGACGTCGTCGGTGAACGCGGCCGGATGCGGCGACGTGAAGCGCACACGTTCGAGGCCTTCGATGTCGCCGCACGCGCGCAGCAGCTTCGAGAACGCGTAGCGGTCGCCGATGCCGTAGCCGTAGGAGTTCACGTTCTGACCGAGCAACGTGACCTCCTTCGCGCCGCCGGCGACGACGGCGCGGATCTCGGCGAGCACGTCGCCGGGACGACGGTCGCGTTCGCGTCCACGCGTCGTCGGCACGATGCAGAACGTGCAGGTGTTGTTGCAGCCGACCGAGATCGCCACCCACGCCGACGTCTTCGACGCGCGGTGCGCCGGCAGGTCGCTCGGGAAGACCTCGAGGCGCTCGTTGACCTTTGTCTGTGGGCGTCCGGTGGCCTTCGTCCTTTCGAGCAGCGCCGGCAGGTCCTCGATGTTGCGCGTGCCGAAGACGGCGTCGACCCACGGCGTCCGCTTCGCGATGCGCTCGCGGTCGAGCTGCGCCATGCAGCCGCCGATCGCGATCTGCATGTGCGGGCGCTCACGCTTCATCTTCGCCCACAGGCCGATCGTCCCGTACATGCGTTCGGCGGCGTTCTCGCGCACCGCGCAGGTGTTCATGACGATGAGGTCGAGGTCGTGCGCCTCCTCCTGCTCCCGGCTCGCTCGCACGTAGCCGGCCGCCTCGAGGACGCCGGCGATGCGTTCGGAGTCGTGCACGTTCATCTGGCAGCCGAGCGTGTGCACGGCGAATACGCCCCTGCCCCGGTCCGCGGCCGCCGCGGGAGCGTCCGCGAACGCGCGCTCCTCTTCGGTCATCATCTCTTCGTTCATACCGCACATGCTAACCGACGGCGGGCACAGTGCGCGAGCCCGGCGGCGCATCGTCACGGCGGCCGCACAACCGCGCGGCCGCATGCGCCGGCGGCGTTCCCAGCATCCCGGCAGGTGACCTCGCTACAATGGTCGATCGTGATACTTGACCGTCAGAACCGTGTGAACACCAACGAACTGCGTGCGCGCCTGAGCGCGATCGCCGACGAGCTCGAGCAGCGCGACGGCACGTCGCCGATCGAGACCGCCGACGTGGACGCCGTGAGCGAGTTCATCGACCAGATGCAGGTGTACGAGGGCGCGATGTACGAGATCAGCACGAAGCTCGAGATCCTCGACTCCGAGTTCCAGGTGCATTTCTCGCACGACCCGATCCACCATATGGAGCGCCGCCTCAAGTCGATCGACTCGATCATCGACAAGATGCACCGCAAGCATCTGCCGATCACCGTCAGGTCGGTGCGCGACAACCTCTTCGACGTCGCCGGCATCCGCGTCATCTGCAACTACCGCGACGACGTGTACTCGGTCGCCAACTACCTGTCCGCGCAGTCGGACATCCAGGTGCTGCGCGTCAAGGACTACATCCTCAACCCCAAGCAGAACGGCTACCGTTCGCTGCACGTCATCTACGCGGTGCCGGTGTTCCTATCGTCGGGCGCACACTACACGCCGGTCGAGGTGCAGTTCCGCACGATCGCGATGGACTACTGGGCGAGCCTCGAGCACGCGCTGCGCTACAAGACCGACCTTCCCGACGCCAGGCTCAGCGAGCATTCGCAGACGCTGCTCGACTGCGCGCGCGCGCTGCAGAACGTCGAAACGCAGATGCAGTCGATCCACCGGGACATCAACGGCGCGCCGCAGGGCACGCAGGCGCCGTCGACGGACGACAGGACGCGGCCGCTCGGCTGAGCGCGGCGACGGCGCAGAGGCGAACGAAAAAGCGGAAGGCGGCCGGCGCATCGTGATGATGCGTCGGCCGCCTTCCGCATATAGCCGCCCATATCATCGGCGGCGTGCCGTCTACATCAGTCCCTGCTCAGCCCCAGCAGCTGCAGCACGTAAAGGAACATGTTGACGAAGTCGAGGTAGAGGTTGAGCGCGCACAGGATCGAGACTCGCTTGATCATCTCCGGGCCCTGCGACGCGTACTGCGCGAAGACGCGCTTCGTGAACTGCGCGTCGTAGATCGTCATCGCGGCGAACAGCACGATGCCGATCGCGGCGACGACCTTGAGCGTCGTGTTCGTCGGCGCGACGAACATCAGCACGACCTGCGTGACGATGAGCACGATGAGGCCGATGACGAGCACCGGCCCCGCCTTGAGCATGTTCGCCTTCGTCGTCAGGCCGAACATCGTCAGCGCGAAGTAGAAGACGGCGCTGATCAGAAACGCGTAGCCGATCGTCGCGATGCTGTAGGCGCTGAAGATGACGCTCAGCGAGAAGCCCATCAACGCCGCGTAGACGTAGAACCACACGCGTGCCGTCGATGCCTTCATGTTCATGACGCGCATGCCCAGGTAGATGGCGATGCCGACCTCGACGATCATCGGCAGCCACACGCCGATGACCCCAGCCGCTTTGAAGAAGCTCTCATACAGGCCCGTCATGTTCGTGACGATCGCGACGAGGCCCGTGAGCACGAGCGCGATCGTCATCTCGCCGTAGGCGCGCGTCATCGAGACATGTTCGGCGCGTTCGGTGACGGCCGTGGGCTGGATCGTGTAGATGCCGTCGACGCCCTGGCGCATCGTTCCGGCGCCCTGGTTCGGATTGCCATATATGCCGTACTGCGGCGCCGCGCCGTACGGCTGGCGGTCGTCGGGGCGCCGCGCGCCCGGCTGCTGACCGTAAGTCATTGTTGCTCCTTGGTTTGCTTGTTCGGCCCCATTCTACCGGCCGTCCGTGGCCGCCGGCTGAAAGGCGGCTGGGAAAACCATGCGAGCCCGCAAAAGTTCGCAGTATCTTCACAACAGCCGCCCAAGCGGCGGTATTCCCGGCTTCGACGGCCTTCGGACGGCGATTGCGGGTGCGTCGCAGCTTGCATGGCGGTCTATAGTGGAGGGCACGGCCCGGGACGCCGACGACGACGGCCCGGATCGACCGGCACCCATCCATTTGACCAAAGGAGCGACGATGGAACCAATACGAGCGATTCAGTACGGCTGCGGCAAGATGGCGAAGTATACGGTGCGCTACATGCACGAGAAGGGCATCCAGATCGTCGGCGCGATCGACGTCAACCCGGACGTCGTCGGCATGGACATCGGCGAGTTCGCCGGCATCGGCCCGCTCAACGTCAAGGTGAGCGACGACGCTGAGGCCGTGCTCGACTCGTGCGACGCCGACATCGCCGTCGTCACGCTGTTCAGCTTCATGGACGACATCGCGCCGATGTGCGAGCTGTGCCTCGAGCACGGCGTCAGCGTCGTCACGACCTGCGAGGAGGCGATCTACCCGTGGACGACGGACCCGGCCGTCACGAACCGCCTCGACCGCATCGCCAAGGAGCACGGCGCGACGATCGTCGGCACCGGCATGCAGGACATCTTCTGGATCAACATGGTCGCGCAGGTCGCAGGCGGATGCGACCGCGTCGACAAGATCACCGGCGCCGTCAGCTACAACGTCGAGGACTACGGCCTGGCGCTCGCGAAAGCGCACGGCGTGGGCCTGACAGCCGACGAGTTCAAGGCGCAGCTCGCGCACCCGCAGGAGATCGTGCCGTCGTACGTGTGGAACTCGAACGAGGCGCTCGCGCAGAAACTCGGCCTGACGATCAGGTCGCAGACGCAGAAGTCGGTGCCGTACTTCAACGACGTCGACGTGTACTCGCAGACGATGGGCGAGACGATCCCGGCCGGCAAGTGCGTCGGCATGTCGGCGGTCGTCACGACGGAGACGATGCAGGGACCGGTGCTCGAGACCGCCTGCATCGGCAAGGTCTACGGACCGGACGACGGCGACATGTGCGACTGGAGGATCGAGGGCGAGCCCGACACCGAGTTCCACGTCGTCAAGCCGGCCACCGTCGCGCACACCTGCGCGACGGTCGTCAACCGCATCCCCGACGTGCTCAACGCGCCGGCAGGCTACGTCACCGTCGACCAGCTCGACGAGATTCGCTACCTCGCCTACCCGGCCGCGCTGTACGTCGCGTGAGCCGCATGCCGCGGTGGGCGGCCGCCGCGGACCGATGAGGACGGAGGAATGACGGAGGGGCGCAGTTCGGTGCACATTGGACCCGGACTGCGCCCCTCCTTCGTAGTGCGCGTCGCATGACCGCGGAATCCGAATGGACGCGAGGGGCGTGCGGTCCCATCGTTGGGACCGCACGCCCCTCGCGTCCATTGCGTCTGTCGTCCGTCGCCGCTCATTCGGCGCGGGCGTCCGCGCCGACGAGGTCGCCCAGCTCGCCGGTCATCCGCGCGAGCGTGCGCGACGTCGCGGCGGCGTCGGTGAACATCGACGAGAACAGCGTATCGAGGTCCTCGTCGAAATGCGCGGGCAGCAGCCCCGCATGCTCGCGCGCGTAGCTCGCCATGCGCTTCTCGCCCGGATGCGTGAGCCGGTTGAGCGCGAACAGCACGTCGAAATACGATTCCAGATACGCGGCCGTGCGGTGGTTGACGCTGACGAGGTCGCCGCGCGCCTCGGCCTTCGCGATCTGATGGTCGTAGGACGGCAGGTTCGCGGCGAGCAGACGCATGTTCTTGCCGATGATGTTCGCGCGCAGCTCGTCCGGATAGTCGACCGTATAGTGCCGGCGCAGCGCCTCGAGGCGTCCGTCGCGGTCGAACAGGATGCGGCTGCGCAACAGGTTGTGCCACATGCACGTCGTGTATCCGGTGGAGGCCCGACCCTCGTCGACGACCGCCGAGATCGAGCGCGCGAAGTCGTTGAGGCTGCGGTAGAGGATGTCGATGTCGACGCCGTCGTTGAGCGTGCAGTCGTCCTCGAGCTCCCAGAACGTGTTGCCGATCTCGGCGTAGCCGCAATGTTCGGCGATGATCGCGCGGCGCTCGTCCTCGCCGGGCAGCGCGTCGCAGTAGATGTACAGGTCGTAGTCGCTCGTCGCGTCGGCCGCGCCGCCGGCTCGCGATCCGCCCAATGCGATCGCCGTCACCTCGGGCAGCTGCGCGAAGGCGCGCCACAGTGATTCGAACGGTGTCATCATTCCTCCTTGTCCGCGGCCGGCCCGTCGCCGTCGCTCCCGGTGTCCTCCCCATGCACCTCGTCGCCGTGCTCGGCGGCGTAGGCGAGCAGCTCCGGCGTGCGGCTCCAGTAGCGGATCCCCCAGTGCTCGAAGTCCCACTCCTCCATGTAGGCGTTGCATTCGTAGTCGACGTAGACCAGCCCGTCGCCCTGCACGACGAAGTTCGTCGGGAAGTAGTCGATGTTCGTGTTCGCCGCGTACAGCCTGCGGCATATCGCGCGCATCCGCTCGATGTGGGCGGGACGCACGTCGCCCGCGAGGACGAGCTCATAGACGGTGGGTCCGTCGACGTATTCCTTGAGGATGCGTTCGGCGGCCTCGTCCACGTCGATCATCCTCGGCATGGCGACGCTGATCGACGTGAGCGTGCGGTAGTCGCTGAGCTCCGAGGCGAGCTTGTCCCCGAACTGGTAGTAGGCGCAGGGTTCGTGGTGGATCTGCTTGAGCACGCGCAGCACGCCGTCCACGTCCCGCACGAGATACGAGTAGCCGCCCTTGCCCTTGCCGAGCAGCCGCACGACCTCATAGGGCCTGCCGTTGACGTCCATCGTCGTTCCGGCGTCCGCCGCCGTCTTCATCTCCGTCGTCTCCATAGCACGATGATAACCTATGCAGATTTGAAAACAAAATCCGTCTACTCATATTGCGTAGCAGCATGACAACATTTGCAACAACGACGGCGGACAACGATGACGGACGACGGCGGACGCCGCCGCTCAGTGGCAGCTGAGCCATTCGACGGCGAGCTTCGTGCGGTTCGCGATGTTCGTCTTCGCGAGGATGTCGCTGATGCGGTTGCGCACCGTGCCCTCGCTCAGATGGAGCTCGGCGGCGATCTGACGGTTGTCGCAGCCTTCGGCGACGAGCGCGACGACGTCGCGCTCGCGCTCGGTCAGCCGCGAGAAGCGTTCGTCCTCGACGACCTGCATGTCCCGCCCCCCGTCGTGTCCGCCGTCGGCCGCGATCTGCCCGAGCACCTCGGCGCCGAGCACGACCTGCCCGGCCATGACGGCCTGCACGGCCGGGATGACCGACGCGACGTCCTGCTTGATCAGATAGCCCTTCGTGTGCAGCTGCACGGCGCGTCGGATGTAGTCGGGGTCGGCGAAGGTCGTCAGTATCAGGATCCGCGCGTCCGGATGCCCGTCCAGGATCCGTTCGGCTGCGTCGAGGCCGTCCATGCCCGGCATCTGCACGTCGATGAGCAGCACGTCCGGCGTATGCGCCGCGTATTCGCGCACCGCAGCGGCGCCGTCGTGCGCCGTCCACAGCACCGTCGTGGTGCCGGTCGCCGTCAGAATCGTGCCGATCGACGAGCATACGATCGGGTCGTCGTCCACAATGGCCACCGAGATCGTCGTCATTCCTCCGTCCTTTCCGTCGCGTACGCCGGCGCGGACGCCGCCGTCTCCCGCGCGTCGCCGGCCGTCGTCTTCGGCACCGAGACGAAGACGCGCCAGCCCTGCGCGTACGGCCCGCATGTGGCGGTGCCGCCGAGCGCGCGTGCACGCTCCTCGATGTCGGCGAGCCCGATGCCGCCCCGCGGCGCCGTGCGCTCCGGCTTGCCGCCGTCGTCCTGCACGACGAGCTGCCACAGTCCCGGCAGGTCGATGAGCCGCACCGTCGCCTCGAGCGCCGTGCCGTGGCGCACCGTGTTCGTCAGCGCCTCGCGGATGACGGCGGCGAAGCAGTGAGCGAGCGCCGACGGCGCCTGCCGGATGCCGTCGTCGAGCCGCACCTGCAGCGCCGCGCCTTCGGGCACGGCGGCCGCGTCCTCCATCATCCCCTGGAAGTCGGTGCCTTCGTCCTTGAGGTCGTGCACCGAACGGCGGATCATCGTCATCGCCTCGTCGAGCGTCGCGCCGATCTGCGCGAACTGCGCGGCGTGCATGTCGTCGCCGAGCGTCGTCGCGACGACCTGGTCGGCCTGCGTCATCATGATCGCGCGCGTGAGCGTATGGCCGACGTTGTCGTGGATCTCGCGCGCGATCCTTATGCGTTCGCTGAGCCGTGCGCGGCGCAGGTCGGAGGCGCGCGACGCCTCGACGTCGTTGATGCGCGCGTGCGTCAGCCGCAGCCGTTCACGCCTGAGATCGGCGAGCGCGCGGTAGCGCCGCTGCGCGTCGCGTCCTGCGGCGCGCATCCATCCGGCGATGCTCGTCGCCGCCGTCAATGGCACGAGCAGCAGCGCGACGAGCGTCGCCGTCGTCGGCGGCCATACGGCCGTGGCGTGCGCGAGCGCGGACATGGCGGCCACGGCCGACGCGGCGCACGGCACGGCCGCGAGCGCGATGCGCGCGCGGCGCGTGCGCGGCCATCGTCCCTGCACGATCCGTTGGGCGACGT
>NZ_JGYU01000009.1 GCF_000741135.1 Bifidobacterium choerinum
TTGGGACGCAAACGGGCCCTTTTGCGTCCCGGTTCGTCGAGGTGACCGATGGGTTGGGACGGAGCGGGACGGTTCGTCGATGGGTTCGATGGTACGGGACGGAAACGGGCCCTTTTGCGTCCCGGTCCATCGAGGTGACCGATGGGTTGGGACGCTGGCGGATTGGATCGGCGGCCGATGGGACGGAATGGGACGCAAGGTCAGAGGTTCTGCGTCCCACTCCGTCCGAACGGCTACTGCAGGACGGCGAAGGACTGCGGCGGGAGCGTCAGCGTCGTGTAGTCGAGCGTCGGGTCGCCATAGGACAGTGTCACGGTGCGCGCCTCGCTGCCTTCGCCGACCGGCAGCTCGATCGTTTCGGTCTCACGGCCCGGGTTGACGGCGACGACGGCGCTGACGCCGTCCTTCGTGCGCTTGAAGACGAAGGAACGGCGCTCGTCGGAAGCGAACAGCACGGTGAAGTCGGCGTCGGCGCGGAAGGCCGGCGAGTCGGCGCGCAATGCGAGCACGTCATGGACGGCCGTCCACAGCGAGTCGTCGGCATTGATCTGGTCGGCGACGGTCGGCGCGTCGTCGGATTCGTCAATCGGCAGATAGAGCGCGTCGGCGCTCGCTCCGGAGAAGCCGTCGTTCGCCGAACGGTCCCACTGCATCGGCGTGCGGCTGCCGGTGCGTGTATAGCCGCCCTCCTTCGTGGGCAGGTCGCGGTAGCGCATGCCGATCTCGTCGCCGTAGTAGATGAACGGGGCGCCCGGCATCAGCAGCATCGTCGCATAAGCGAGGCGGATCTCCTGCGGCAACAGGCGCGGCGCGACGCGCGCCGTGTCATGGTTGCAGGTGATGAGGTCGAGGTAGCCGCCGCGCTTGCGCGCCTGCTCGAGGCGCGGCTCGTATTCGTTGAGGAAAGCGCGGATGCCGACGCCACTGTCCGCGTTGAAATAGCTCTTGTCGCCGTCGTGCAGCATCGGGGTGTCGGTGTTGCGCAGCAGCATGTTGTAGCCGTTCGGCACGCCATCCCAGCGCCAGTCGAGATAGAAGTCCATGTCGAAGCCGGCGTCGAAGGCCTCGTCCGGGCGGCCCCATTCGGAGACGAAGGCCGCGTCCGGGAACTCCTCGCGGATCTGCTTGAACATGTACCGCCAGGTCGCGATCGTGGACGGCTTGCCGTTGTCGTCGTTCTTGACGAGGCTGTCGGCCATGTCGACGCGGAAGCCGTCGGCTCCGCGCGACAGCCAGAAGCGCATGACGTCGAGCATCGCGCCGCAGGTGTCGAGCGCCGCGTCGCCGAGCGCCGGCTGCTGCCAGGGCTTCGTCGGATGCGCGAAGCCGTAGTTGAGCGCCGGCTGGAACGCGAAGAAGTTCGTGATCGCCGCGCCGTTGCGTGGATAGACGCCGCCGATGAACGGCAGGCCGTCGCCGCCGGTGATCCACGAGTCGGTCCAGATATAGCGGTCGGTGTACAGGTTGTGCCGTTCTTCACTGCTGGCGATGAACCACGGATGTTCGTCGCTCGTGTGCCCCGGGACAAGATCGAGCAGGACGTGCATGCCCCGGGAGTGCGCCGCGGCGAACAGATCGATGAGGTCATCGTTGGTGCCGTAGCGCTCCGCGACCTTCGTGTAATCGGCGACGTCGTATCCGGCGTCGCGGAACGGCGAGGCGAAGCAGGGGTTGAGCCACAAGGCGTTGCAGCCCAATGACCGGATATAGTCGAGGCGTTCGGTGATGCCCGGGATGTCGCCGATGCCGTCGTTGTTCGAATCGTTGAAGCTCTGCGGGTACACCTCGTAGAAGACGGCCTGTTGCAGCCATGAAACAGGTGTGTTCATTGAGTTGGTCATATCGCTCCTTGCTGTGGGGTAACGCTCACGGCGTTTCCGTGAAAACGACACTCACGATGCGGACAGTTTTTGACAACGTTTGCAGGTGTGGTATACAGTATAGACCACTGAAGCGTTACGCAGCGCTCCGCTGAATACCAACGGTGGAGGTGGCTACGACGTGGAGACCTCGCGGAGCTGATTCGCGGGGTTCCCGCATGCGTGATGTTGAGGAAAACAGATGCAACTGCATTGATTGATGGAAAGGAAAGGTCAATGATGATCAATTGGAAGAAGGCAATCGGTCTGACCGCGGCTGTTGCGATGCTCGTCCCGATGGCGGCTTGCGGCGGCAACGATTCGAACGCGAACGGCAACGCCGCCGCTTCGAACTCGAACGAGAAGCAGACCGCGACGCTCACCGTGTGGGCTCCGTCGGAGGACGCCGACTGGATCAACGACATGGAAGCGGCGTTCGAAAAGGCCCACGCCAACTATGACATCACCTGGAAGAACGCGACCGTCTCCGAAGGCGACGCCGCCAAGACCGTGCAGACGGATCCGTCCGCTGCGGCCGACGTCTACATGTTCGCGAACGATCAGCTCGGCACCCTCATCAAGCTCAACGCCATCGGCGAAGTGAGCGAGGACGTCGCCAAGCAGGTCCAGGACCAGAACTCCAAGACGATGGTCCAGTCGGTCACCGGCGCCGACGGCAAGATCTACGGTGTGCCGTACACCTCGAACACGTACTTCATGTACTACAACAAGGACAAGTTCTCGGCTGATGACGTCAAGAACCTGAACACGATGCTCGAGAAGGGCAAGGTCTCCTACCCGCTGACGAACTCCTGGTACATCCCGGCGTTCTACCTCGGCGCCGGCATGCAAATGTTCGGCGACAAGGGCCAGGACGGTGCCGCGGGCATTGACTTCGGCTCCAACGCCGATGCCGTGACCAAGTACCTCGTCGACATGGTCGCCAACCCGAACTTCGTCCTCGACGACGGCACCAACGGTGTCTCGAACCTCGTCGACGGCACGACCGACGCGATGTTCTCCGGCTCCTGGTCGGCCGCTGACGTCAAGAAGGGCCTCGGCGACAAGTACGGCGCCGTCAAGATGCCGTCCTTCACCGCCGATGGCAAGGACTTCCAGATGAAGTCCTTCGCCGGCTCGAAGGCCGTTGCCTTCAACCCGAGCGCGAAGAACCCGCAGGTCGCCTCCGAGTTCGCCGCCTTCCTCGGCTCCGCCGACGCCCAGAAGAAGCACTGGGAGATGCGCGAGATCGTTCCGTCCGACAAGACGCTGACCGACCTCGAAGGCATGAAGGACGCCCCGTACGTCCAGGCTCAGATCGACACGATCGAGAAGACCTCCGTGCTGCAGCCGACGATCGCCGCGATGAACGGCTGGTGGACCCCGGCCGAGAACTTCGGCAAGGCCATCTACAACAAGGACGTCACTGCTGACAACTACAAGGATCAGACGAAGACCTGGATGGAGACCGAGAACAAGGAAGTCAAGGCTCAGGCGACTGAGGAGTGATTTCGCGGGGCCTCAAGGCTCCATCCCACCGGCCTGTGCCGGTGAGATTATCGGTGGATAATCGAAAATAGTGTGCGGAAGGCCTCAGATCCTGAGCTTTCCGCACACCTCATGTTCAGGATCAATCAGGCGGCGTCGCCTGAGGGGTGCGTGGGGGTCATTCTCGGGCTATGCACGCACCCGTCCGCAGGCCGTTGCGAGGTCGCACGGTTCGTGGGCACGGTCGCACGCCCCACACATCATACTTTTCAAAAGAGAGGCGGTAGAGGGTTCATGAGTACGGTAACCCTTTCACAACGAGAACTGCGGCGCCGCCGGAAACTGGGCGCGGACTATGTGGCACCATCGCCATACACGCTGAAGAACGCCTTGGAGAAGGGCGACGTCTTCACCAAGCTGTCCATCCTGATTTTCGGCCTCGGCAACGTGGTTCGCAAGCAATACGTCAAGGGTCTCATCTATTTCGCCGGTGAGGTCCTGTTCATCATCTACATGATCATGACCGGCGGCACGTGCATCAAGAACCTGATCACGCTCGGCGGCAACAAGCCCCGCAGCGGCTGGGTCAACGGTCAGTACGTGAACATCCCGGGCGACAACACGGTCCTGCGCCTGCTCTACGGCGTGACCACCGTCGTCTTCTGTGTCGTCTTCGTGCTGTGGTGGATCCTCGAGATCCGCTCCGCATACAAGGCGCAGTGCCTGGCCGGCAAGAACGGCCATGCCCCGTCCTTCATGGACGACATCCACACGCTCTTCGACGCCAAGGCGAACCAGCTGCTGCTGTTCCTGCCGATCGCCGGCATCCTGATCTTCACGGTCCTGCCATTGATCTTCATGATCTCGATGGCGTTCACGAGCTATGATCACAACCATCTGACGCTGTTCAAATGGGTCGGCCTTGAGAACTTCAAGACGGTGTTCTCGAACACCGGCAGCAGCGCGGTCTCGGGCAGCATGTTCCTGTCCGTCCTCGGATGGACGCTGATCTGGGCGTTCTTCGCGACGTTCCTGAACTTCTTCTTCGGTCTGTTCCTCGCGATGATCATCAACCGCAAGACGACCTACGGCAAGAACGTGTGGCGTGCGATCTTCTCGATGTCGATCGCCGTCCCACAGTTCGTCTCGCTGCTCGTCATGCACCAGATGCTGCAGCCGACCGGCGCCGTCAACCGCCTGCTGCAGAACTGGGGCTGGATCGACGGCCCGATGCCGTTCTTCACCGACGCCACGTGGGCGCGTGTGACCGTCATCATCGTCAATCTGTGGATCGGCATTCCGTACACGATCATGCAGGTGACCGGCATCCTCCAGAACATCCCGGCCGACCTCTATGAGGCCGCGAAGATCGACGGTGCGAACTGGTGGCAGATCTTCACGAAGATCACGATGCCGTACATCATCTTCGTGCTCACGCCGTACCTGATCACGACGTTCACCGGCAACGTCAACAACTTCAACGTCATCTACCTGCTCACGCGTGGTGATCCGGCCGTCAACGGCGCTTCCGCCGGCAAGACCGACCTGCTCATCACCTGGCTGTACAAGCTCACGGTGGATCGCAACGATTACAACCTCGGCGCGGTCATCGGCATCATGACGTTCATCGTCCTTGCCGCGGTCTCGCTGATCACCTACCGCAACAGCGGTTCCTATAAGAACGAGGAGGCCTTCCGGTGAGTAAGCACACTGAAGTCAAAGCGCAGAGCCAAGGATTCCTGCACGATCAGAGGAAGCGGCGCATCGCGGCCGACGTGGCGACCTACATCCTCCTCGGCGTGCTCGCGGTCATCTGGCTGCTGCCGATCGTCTGGATCTTCCTCGAGAGCTTCAACAAGAACACCGCTCCGTACCAGAGCACGTTCTTCCCGACGGAGTACTCGTTCGACAGCTACATCGGCCTGTTCACCGACCGTAAGGTCCTGGACTTCCCGCGCATGTTCCTGAACACCTTCATCATCTCGATCTTCACGTGCCTCATCTCCGTGTGGTTCGTGCTCTCGGTCGCATACTGCATGAGCCGTATGCGCTTCCGTGGCCGCCGCTCGTTCATGAACCTCGTGCTGATCCTCGGCATGTTCCCGTCCATCATGTCCGTCGTCGCGATCTACTTCATCCTCAAGGCGATAGGTCTGACGAGCGACGGCATGACGATCCTCGCTCTGATTCTCGTCTACTCGGCGGGCACCGGTGCAGGCTTCTACGTCATGAAGGGCTTCATGGATACGATCCCGATCTCGCTTGACGAGGCCGCGATGCTCGACGGCTGCACGCGTTGGCAGGTCTTCACGAAGATCATCATCCCGATGTCGAAGCCGATGATCGTCTACCAGGCCATTACCGGCTTCCTGATCCCGTGGCTCGACTTCGTCATGGCGAAGGTCATCGCCCGCACGCAGGAGAACTACACGGCCTCGCTGGGTCTGTGGCTCATGCTCGAGAAGGAGTACATCAACACCTGGTTCGGCCGCTTCGCGGCAGCCGCTGTGATCATCTCCGTCCCGATCGCGATCCTGTTCATCGTGATGCAGCGCTTCTATCAGGAATCCATGTCGGGTGCAGTGAAAGGCTGATCATGATTCAGGCATTCGAGCCCCTTTCCGAAGGGTTGGAGCCGGGTGTCGCAGAACCGTTCCCGCTTTGTCTGGAACGCACACTGGGTGCCGAGGTTTGCGAATCCGGCACCCAGTTCGCTCTCTGGGCACCATCGGCGCGTACTGTGACGCTGCGATTGTTCACCCGCGGTTCCTCCGAGCAGTCCGATGATATGCTCATCGAGACCGTGACGATGGCGAAGCAGTCCGATGGCGCCTGGACCGCGGATCTCCCACGGAACCTCGACGGCGTCTACTACGACTATCTTCTTGAATTCGACGGCGGCGTCACGCACCGTTCCGCCGACCCCTGGGCGCGTGCGGCCGGCGTCAACGGGCGCCGTAGCATGGTCGTCGACCTCGCGCGCACCGACCCGGAGGGCTGGGACGAGGACGAACGTCCGCGCACGCCGACCTCGGAGACGATGGTCTGGGAGGCGCACGTCGGCAGCTTCAGCAACAACCCCCACAGCGGCGTTCCCGAGGAGCACCGAGGCAAGTACCTCGCGTTCACCTACGACGACACGACGCTCGATGGCGACGGCGAACACCCGACGTGCATGAACTATCTGCGCGACCTCGGCGTGACCGCCGTGCAGCTGCTGCCGTTCTATGACTACGGTTCCGTCGACGAGCGCGACCCGTCCCAGTTCAACTGGGGCTACGATCCGCTCAACTACAACGTGCCGGAAGGCTCGTTCTCGACCGACCCCTACGACGGCGCGAACCGCATCACCGAATGCAAGCGGATGATCCAGTCGCTGCACGCCAACGGCATCAAGGTCATCATGGACGTCGTCTACAACCACATGTATTCGGCCGACAACTGGTTCGAACGCACGGTGCCGGGATACTACCTGCGTCGCAACGACGACGGCACGTTGGCGAACGGCTCCGGCTGCGGCGACGACATGCAGACCGAACGCGCGATGTTCCGCAGGTTCATCGTCGAATCGGTCACCTACTGGGCGCGCGAATACCATCTCGACGGCTTCCGCTTCGACCTGATGGGCCTCATCGACGTGCAGACGATGAACATGGTGCGCGCGTCGCTCGACCGTCTGCCGGGAGGCGAATCGATCCTGATGTACGGCGAGCCGTGGGCGGCCGGGCCAACGAACACGCTGCCGGGCACCGAACTCGCCAACAAGGAGGGGCTGCGCTATCTCAACACGCGCATCGGCCACTTCTGCGACCGCACGCGCGACGCGATCAAGGGCCATGTCTTCTATATGGAGCGCAAAGGCTACGTGAACGGTGACGCGAAGGCGAACAAGCCGCTCATCGAGCTGGGGGCGGACGCGTGGCGCGCACCGGAGACGAACGAAGGCGAAGCCGGGCAGATCATCCAGTACGTGAGCGCCCACGACGATCTCACGCTGTGGGACAAGCTGACGATGAGCATGTGCGAAGGGGACGAGCGGCTCGATGCGATCTTCGACGCCGAGCCGAGCCCGCAGACGACGGCCGTGCTCGAGGCGAACAAGCTCGCCGCGGGCATCATCTACACGGCCGCCGGCATCCCGTTCATGCTCGCCGGCGAGGAATTCGGCAAGACGAAGCACGGCAACGACAATTCCTTCGACTCCGGCAAGGAGGTCAACGAAGTGGATTGGCGCCGCGCCTGGCGTATGGGCGAGCTGCGCGACTACTACCGTCGCCTCATCGCGCTGCGCCGCGCGAACCCGGACTGGTTTGACGCCGAGCACATCGCCGTCGACGCGCCGGGCAACGCCGTCGCCTACCGGATGCACGACACGGCCGTGACGGTCAATCCGGACGTCGACGACCACACGATTGCCGCCGACAAGCTCACGCACGCCTACGCCGATGACGCCCACGACGAACTGCCGATGCCCGCGGGCGCCGACGACGACACGGCGCAGCCGCGCTGGGTCTGCGTGCTCGATTCGACGATGCACGACGGCATGCCCGATCCGCGCCGCACCGAATCGGTCGACGGCCGCATGCCGATGCCGGCGCGCTCGCTGCGCGTCTGGAGGCTCGAAACGGGCCGCGACACGCGCTGAACGGCGCTGAAAGGAATCCGATGACAACGGCACTCAAGTATCAAGCGGTGTTCTTCGACCTCTACGGCACCCTCGTCGACATCCACACGGATGAGCAAAGCGAGGGCCCGTGGACGGCGCTGCGGTGCGCACTGTACCGGGACGGCGCCGAATTCGCGACGAACGATCAGCTGCGCGCGCAGTTCGCCCGCGAACGCGCGAAGGCGAACGCGACGCGCGACCAGCGCGAATGGTTTGAGCCGGATCTGCTGCCCGCATACCGCGGCCTGTTCGACGCGTGCTGGATCGACGGCACGCCCGAACAGGCGCGTGCCGCCGCGTGGACCTTCCGCCGCGCGAGCACGACGAAGCTGCAGCTGTTCCCCGGCGCGATCGAACTGCTCGACCGTCTGCACGACGAAGGCCGCACCGTCATCCTCGTCAGCAACGCGCAGGCGTGCTACACGAGGCCGGAGCTCACCTTGCTCGGACTCGACGAGATGTTCGACGACATCATCATCTCGAGCGACGAAGGAGTGCGCAAGCCGTCGTTCGAGATCTTCCGCCGCGCGCTCATGCACGCTGACGTCGAGCCGGAGCATGCGCTCATGGTCGGCAACGACGAGAACAGCGACGTCTTCGGCGCCGTCGCCTGCGGCATCGACGCCGCCTATCTGCACACCGACGACAACACCGGCGGCGCCACGGTGCCGCAGGCGGCCATCTCGCTCGAAGGAGCCGACTACGACGGACTGCTCGCCTTCATCCACGGCGCCGACGCGGCGTGGAACGCGCTGCAGGCGCCGCGGGCGGCGGGCGGCGCGGACGACGATACGGAAAACGACACGGAGGCGAAGGACTGAGCGTCGCGCGGGCGACGACGGAACGGACGAAACACTATGGTGGACGAATACACACGGTATCTGGACGAGAAGAAGCAGCGCAAACATCGCGGACTGTCGAGGTTCAAGCTCAAGGTCATCGGCGACGTGCTGCTGTTCCTTTCGGCAGCGAGCGTCACGTTGATGCCGATGCTGCTCGGCGCGCCGACGGCGGACAACATGGCCTCGCTCACCGTGTCGGTGCTGTGCGAAGCCGTCTCCTGGGTCGCGATCCCGATCTACGCATGGCTGCTGTACACCGGCTTCGACCATACGCGCAGCTGGCTGCGCTACGGTGTGCAGCTGCTCGTGCTCGCACTCGTCAGCGAAGTGCCCTACGACATGGCCACCTTCGGCAGTTTCTTCGACCTGCGCTCGCAGAACCCGGTCTTCGGCCTCGTCATCGCATTGATCGTGCTCGTGCTGCTCGAGATGATGGAGGACTACGGCAAGGGGCTGCGCATCACACTCAGCGTGCTGGTCATCCTCGTCGGCCTGCTATGGGACTGGCTGTTCAAGATTGGACAGTCGCAGGCGATGCTCAATATCGGCATGGTCACGCTCGGCATGGCGCTCATCTTCTACTATCTGCACGCACGTGAGAACACGATGATGTTCACGGCGGCGCTTCTCGGCGCCGTGTGCTTCATCACACCGGGCATCGGCGTCGCGTTCCTCCACTACCGCAACGACGAGATCGGCTATCGGCACACATGGACGAAGTGGGTGTTCTATGCGATCTACCCGCTGATGCTGCTCGTGTGCGGACTGGTCGTTGTGCGTTGACGGTTCGCGGCGAGGCAGCCGCGGATAATCGGACAACCACCATCACAATCAACAAGGGAAAGCACAATCAAGTAAAGGGGCAATCGTGCAAAAGCAAGGAATCCGCGAAGTCGCGCAGCTTGCGGGAGTGTCCATCTCCACCGTCTCACGAGCGTTCACCCGGCCGGAACTCGTGTCCGAACGGACACGCGAGAAAGTCATGAGCGCCGCGGCGAAACTCGATTTCAACATCTCCCGTTCGGCGACGGCACTCAAGTCGGGACAGACCTTCCGCGTCGCGCTGCTGATGAATCAGGAGATCACCAGCTGGTTCAACGTCGAGGTCTTCGCCGGCGTCAACTCGGTGATGCACAAGGAAGGCTACGACATCTCGCTGTTCCAGCACATCGACGACGCGCGCACGCGCACGCAGTTCTTCCACGACATGCCGGTGCTGCGCAACGTCGACGCCGTGTTCGTCGCGTCCTTTGCGATAGAGCCGGAGGAGGTCGAGCAGCTCAGGCGCACGCGTGTGCCGATCATCGGCATCAACACGCCGAACGTCGAAGCCTTCGACGCGACGATCAGCGTCGACGACGAACAGGGCATGTACCGCGCGACGCAGCACATGATCAACCTCGGGCACAAGCGCATCGTCTACACATGCTCGGCGGCCGAGGAATCGCTCGAATCGTCGATCGACGCGCGCGGACGCGGATTCATCCGCGCCTGCGAGGCCGCGCAGAAGACGCACGACATCGATTGGAAGGTGCTGTCGGTGCCGCGGGGGCATGATTTCGCCGACGCGGCGCTCGCGGCCGTGCTTTCCGAGGAAACGTTCCCGGACGCGATCTGCTGCCAGATGGACATGATGGCGATTCCGCTCGTGCTCAAGCTGCAGCGCCACGGCTACCGCACGCCGCGCGACTATTCGATCATCGGTTTCGACGACTCGTCCTACGCGGACACGATCGACCTGACGACGATGCGCCAGGATCCGTTCGCGATGGGCGCGTCGGCGGCGCGCAAGTGCCTGAAGCTGCTCGCCGGCGAGGAGTTGGAGGAACCGCATTCGACGATCGAGCCGAAGCTGATCCTGCGCGGCACCGACGCCCGTCTCGACCCGGATACGCCGCTCGAGCGGTGACGGGTGTTTGCCGGACGCCTGACGGGTGCGGCCTGCACGACCCCTGCGAGGATGCAGGGCATGGCTGGGCCGTCGTAGGAATACCGCGGGATGAGGATGAGGAACTAGGCATTAGAAGAACCATTAGAGGAATCAGGGGTTGTAACGAAAGGCTTCGCATCGTCCGTTGGTGAGGGCCAAAGGGCAAGGGAATACGGGGCGGCATGCCGAGGGGGCATGGCCGCCCCGCTGTTTTGGGGTTGGGCGCGCGTTGGCGGTTGGGTGCGGTTTGCGTCCGGTTCCGTCGGCGCGCGCGACGGTTTGGGACGCGGGAGGTGCGGTTTGCGTCCCGGCTCGTCGAAGTCGTCGATGGTTTGTCCCGCTATCGGGTCTGGTTGCGGGTGGTTTCGTCGAGTTGGTCGATGGCTCGGGACGGAGCGTCTCGGTTCGCCGGCTGGGTCGATGGTTTGGGACGCGGACTGGTGCCGTTGCGTCCGGTTTCATCGATGGGCGCGACGGCGACGGCGAGGCGCGCTGGGCCGTGGCGGCCGGCGTGATGCTGCTGTTCGTGGCGATGACGGGCGCGGCGTCGCCGCTGCGGCGGCGGAGCGCGACCGTGTGCTGCTGAACGCGACCGCGTTCTGCGGCATACCGCATATCAGCTCAAGCTGAGGATTGGCTGGACTTTCCGTCCCGGAATGCTGGAACCGTTGCAAAACAGCGGTTTTTCGGGGCGGAAAACATTTTCGGAAAAATCTTCCGCAGTGGGAATAACGTCCGGCATGAAATAGTTGAGTGATGTAGGCTCAAGTTTTGGAAGGTTCAAGAAGGCCGGTCAAAAAGATGACCGCCGCCAGACAGAACTCGAGCGAAAACGTAACAAGTAGTGAACCAAACAAAGGAGAACAAGTATGGGACGCGCAGTCGGTATTGATCTGGGTACCACCAATTCCTGCATCGCGACGCTGGAAGGTGGCGAGCCCACAGTAATCGTGAACGCCGAAGGTGCACGCACGACCCCGTCGGTCGTCGCCTTCAGCAAGTCCGGCGAAATCCTCGTCGGCGAAGTCGCCAAGCGTCAGGCGGTCACCAATGTCGACCGCACGATCAGCTCGGTCAAGCGCCACATGGGCACCGATTGGACGGTGGACATCGATGGCAAGAAGTGGACGCCGCAGGAGATCTCGGCGCAGATCCTGATGAAGCTCAAGCGCGACGCCGAAGCCTATCTGGGCGAGCCGGTGACCGACGCGGTCATCACCTGCCCGGCATACTTCAACGACGCACAGCGTCAGGCGACGAAGGACGCCGGCACGATCGCCGGCCTCAACGTCCTGCGCATCATCAACGAGCCGACCGCGGCCGCGCTCGCGTACGGCCTTGAGAAGGGCAAGGAAGACGAACGCATCCTCGTCTTCGACCTCGGTGGCGGTACCTTCGATGTCTCGCTGCTGGAGATCGGCAAGGACGACGACGGCTTCTCGACGATTCAGGTCCAGGCGACCTCGGGCGACAACCACCTCGGTGGCGACGACTGGGATCAGCGCATCATCGACTGGCTCGTCAAGGGCGTCAAGGACAAGTACGGCGTCGACCTGAGCAAGGACAAGATCGCGCTGCAGCGCCTCAAGGAAGCCGCCGAGCAGGCGAAGAAGGAACTGTCTTCGTCGATGTCCACGACGATCAACATGCAGTACCTCGCGATGACCCCTGACGGCACCCCGGTGCACCTCGACGAGACGCTCACCCGCGCCCACTTCGAGGAAATGACGAAGGACCTGCTCGACCGTTGCCGCACGCCGTTCAACAACGTGCTCGCCGACGCCGGCATCTCCGTCTCGCAGATCGACCACGTCGTGCTCGTCGGCGGTTCGACCCGTATGCCGGCCGTCAAGGAGCTCGTCAAGGAGCTCGACGGCGGCAAGGAACCGAACCAGTCCGTCAACCCGGATGAGGTCGTTGCCATCGGCGCCGCCGTGCAGTCCGGCGTCATCAAGGGCGACCGCAAGGACGTCCTGCTCATCGACGTGACCCCGCTGTCGCTCGGCATCGAGACGAAGGGCGGCATCATGACGAAGCTCATCGACCGCAACACCGCCATCCCGGCGAAGCGTTCGGAGATCTTCTCGACCGCCGAGGACAACCAGCCGTCCGTGCTCATCCAGGTCTATCAGGGCGAACGTGAGTTCGCTCGCGACAACAAGCCGCTGGGCACCTTCGAGCTGACCGGCATCGCTCCGGCTCCGCGTGGCGTCCCGCAGATCGAGGTCACCTTCGACATCGACGCGAACGGCATCGTCCATGTCTCCGCGAAGGACAAGGGCACCGGCAAGGAACAGTCGATGACGATCACCGGCGGCTCCGCACTGCCGAAGGACGAGATCGACCGCATGGTGCGCGACGCCGAGGCCCACGAAGCCGACGACAAGAAGCGCAAGGAGGAAGCCGAGACCCGCAACCAGGCCGAAGCCTTCGCCTATCAGACCGAGAAGCTCGTCAACGACAACAAGGACAAGCTCTCCGACGACGTGGCCAAGGAAGTCACCGACGCGGTCAACGAGCTCAAGGAATCGCTCAAGGGCGACGACATCGAGAAGATCAAGTCGGATCAGGAGAAGCTGATGACGGCCGCGCAGAAGATCGGTCAGGCGCTCTACGCGCAGCAGGGCACCGAAGGCGCCCCGGCCGGCGACAACGGCGCATCGAACTCCGGTGACGACGACGTCGTGGACGCCGAAGTCGTGGACGATGACGACGACAAGGACAACAAGTAATGCCCGACTTCAACAAGGACGACTACCTCGATGACCTGCCCGACGCCGACGCGTTGGCGGACGGGCAGGCCGATCCCGGCTCCCAGCTCATGGACGACATCGAGCGCGACGCTGCGGCAGAGCAGCAGCCCGCCGATGCGGACGTGAAGGACGGGGCACAGGACGACGCGGCGCAGTCCGCGCCGTCCCCGGCCGAGGAAGCGGCCGAAGCGGCTCAGCAGGAGCCGCCGCAGGCTGACTCCGAAGACGGCAAGCTCACTCCGCTTGGCCAGGCCAAGAAGGAGGCGGCTGAGTACCTCGAAGCGCTGCAGCGTGAGCGCGCGGAGTTCATCAACTACCGCAACCGCACGCGCAAGGACATGGATCGGGCACGCCAGCAGGGCATCATCGATGTGCTGACGGCGGAGCTGTCCGCACTTGACGACATCGATCGCATCCGCGAGCACGGACAGATGGATGATTCGTTCAAGGCGGTCGCGGCGAAGCTCGAGAAGACCTTCGAGAAGTTCGGCGTGGAGAAGTTCGGCGTCAAAGGCGAGGACTTCGACCCGACGAAGCATGAGGCCGTGCTGCACAAGCCGGATCCGGACGCCGAGAAGGCGACGGTCGACACGGTTGTGGAGGCCGGCTACCGCATCGGCGATCGCGTGATCCGCGCGGCCCGCGTGGTCGTGGCGTCGCCGCAGAACTGACACGGTGACGCATGGGGAGGCCGTGGACCACAATCGTGTGCGGTCCACGGCCTCCTGTGCGCTGTACCGACGGATGCCGGCGAAGGGAGGCGTCTTAAAGACGTCGCCCTTCGCCGGCAATGAACGAGACTTTTTCACCCGTCCCGACGGGGACGGATTCAGCAACACCTCGAAAGGAGGCACAACATGGCTGAGAACGAATGGCTGAACAAGGACTTCTACAAAACCCTCGGTGTCTCCAAAGACGCCACGGAAAGCGAGATCACGAAGGCGTATCGCAAGCTCGCGCGTAAGTACCATCCGGACATCAACAAAACCAAGGAAGGCGAGGAGAAGTTCAAGGACATCTCCGAGGCCTACGATGTGCTCAAGGACAAGGAATCGCGTGAACGCTACGACGCGATCCGCCAGTTCGGCGCGGGCGGTGCGCGCTTCGCCGGCGGTGCGGGAGGCGCGGGCGGCTTCAACGCCTCCAACCTCAACGACATCTTCTCGATGTTCGGCGGCGGCGCAGGTGCGGGCGGCAACGGCTCGCATATCCGCTTCTCGACGAACGGCGGCGGCGCGGGCTTCGACGACATCTTCTCGATGTTCGGCGGCGGCAACGCAGGCGGCTACGGCGGCCACGGCTACGAGGACTACGGTGACGGCGCCTACGCCGGCTACCGTCCGACTCCGGCCCCGGAGGACGGCGCCGACCTCAACTCGAAGATCACGCTGACCTTCCGTCAGGCCGTCAAGGGCGCGACCGTCTCGCTGAGCGCGGGCGGCAAGAAGTTCAAGACGCGCATCCCGGCAGGCGTGAAGAACGGCCAGAAGATCAAGCTCGCCGGCAAGGGCAAGCCGGGCATGCACGGCGGCAGGAACGGCGACATGTATCTGACCGTCACCGTGACGCCGGACGCGAAGTTCACGATGGACGGCGTCGACCTCGTCATGGACCTGCCGGTCACCGTCGGCCAGGCCGTCGATGGCGGCAAAGTCGAGGCGAAGGACTTCAACGGCGAACCGGTGACCTTCAAGGTGCACGCCGGCACGTCGAGCGGCGCCGAGGTGCGCGTCAGGGGCAAGGGCGTCAAGACGAAGCGCGAGACCGGCGATCTCGTCGGACGCGTCCAGATCCGTGTCCCCGAGCATCCGGGCGTCGGCGAAAAGCACGCTGCGAAGGAATTCGACAAGGCGTGCGGCGACTTCGCCGATAGGCTCGCCGAGCAGCGGGAGGCTTGAGCAGCATGACGCGGGTCTCCCAGCAGAAACGCCGGCTGTATGAGATGTGCGCGATGGCGATCGTCGCGCAGCGGGCGAATCTCGAAGGTGCGGCGCGCGTCGGCTTCAACGTCGACCTGCCGATCTTCAGCGTCGGGCGCGCCGCCGAACTCGCGAGCATCCATCCGCAGACGCTGCGTCAGTACGACCGCGCCGGCCTCATCGTGCCGCAGCGCACAGAGGGCGGCGCACGTCGCTACTCGCTGCGCGACATCGACCGGCTCATACAGGCGCAGTCGATGAGTCAGCATGACGGCATCAACCTCACCGGCATCGCGCGCATCCTCGAACTTGAGGAGGAGAACCGTCAGCTGCGCCGGCAGCTTGAACGGCTGAGTGACAACTCGGTGAGTGTCTTCACCGCCGACATGGACGGCGGCATCACCGAAGTGCGTCGTTCCTCGCGTGCGCGGCACTGGCGGCGGCATCTGCACCCGCAGACGCGGCAGCTGGCGGCCGGCGCGAGTCATCGGCCGGCTCAGGCCGAGTCGAAATCGGTGGTCCTGTGGCATACGATCTACCGGTGAACGAATAGGCGGCATAGGCATAGAGGACAGCAAGGCGTCCGGAACCTGAATTTGGGTTCCGGACGCCTTGTGTATGTATGTGTGGCGTCGCGTGTGGCGTATGCGTGCGCTGTGCCGGACGCGGGCGCGTATCGTAGGAAGTGGTGCCGGACCGAGATGGCCGTGGCGTATGACGATCGAACGACGCGAATGACGAAGGAGGAGACGATGGGCGCTCGCAACAATGGAGCCGCCGGGGTCGGCGCGCTGCAGGGCGTGTTCTGGGACATGGATGGGACGCTCATCGATTCCGAGCCGCTGTGGCACGAAAGCGAGCTGCGGCTCGTGCGTGAATACGGCGGCCACTGGACGAAGCAGATGGCGATGGACGGCTCCGGTCGACCGGTGCCGCAGATCGCCCATGAGATGGCCGATCTCGGTTGTCCGCTGCCTCCCGACGAGATCGGACGTCGCATGATCCAATACGTGACCGACGAGGAGAAGAAGCGGCTGCCGTGGATACCCGGCGTGCGCCGTCTGCTCGAGCAGCTGCGCGACGCCGGTGTGCCGTCGATGCTCGTGACGACGTCGCCGCGTGACCTGGCTGAGAACCTCATCGCGCAGGCGCCGCCGAACACTTTCGCCGGTTATGTATGCGGCGACGACGACGTGCCGAAGAAACCCGATCCGGCGCCGTACAAGCTTGCCGCGCAACGACTCGGCATCCCCGATGTGCTGCTGCCGTGCTGCGTCGCCTTCGAGGATTCGATGAGCGGGCGCACGTCGGCTGCCGCGTCCGGCATGATGACCGTCGTCGTGACCGGCTATCTCGCCGGCGGCTATGTGCCCGGTCCCGGCTACACGACAACCGAAAACTACGACGACATCACGCCGCAGTCGCTTAACCGCATGGTGCAGCGCATGTACGACCGTCTCGCGCCGCTCGTCGGGCGTGACTGAGCCTGCGTCCGCCGCGCACGATCGACGTGTATGTCAAGTGCGCGTGACGGCCTTGTGCATGATGTATGCGTCGTCGGGCATCCGTTCACATCCATCTCACGGGGCATCAGGAGGCTTTCGCCAAGGAAGTGCCGGGGTCGTCACCGGCAAGCCGATCAAGGATCTGAAGGTCGACAAGATCGCCGGCGCCAGCTGGACGAGCGACGCCTTCAACGCCCGCCTTGGATGAGGTGCGGCGGCAGGCGGCGCAGCAGCACTGACCTGTAGTCGCGTCCTGGGCCGTGGCGGTCGGCGGGAGGCACGAGCGGGATGAGGGTCGTCGTGTCCGGTTCCGCTTCTGCCGCGTTCCGCGGCCGACATGGGCGCGACCATGCGTATAACAGCCCGACCTGAGCGTTACGTGATTTTGCCGTGGTAGCGGAAACCCGCGTGATTGCGGGCGAAACGCGCCCTGATCCCGTACCGTGGAGGATAGTTCAAGGTTTTTCGGACTTTGGAAAGACTCAAAGGAAGCACAATATGTATTGGATTTGGACGCTCGTCGTCGGAGCGATCATCGGCGCCATCGCCGGCGCGATCACCAACCGCAGCGGATCGATGGGTTGGATCGCCAACATCATCGCCGGTCTTGTGGGCTCGTCGCTCGGTCAGGCGATCTTCGGCAGTTGGGGACCGCAGCTCGGAGGCATGGCGATCTTCCCATCGCTCATCGGCGCGGTCATCGTGGTGCTAGTCGCCTCGTTCGTCGTGATGCGGGTCGTCGGCAAGAGTTGACTGTTCGCGCTTCGGTCTCGATTATGCGCAATTAGCCCGTATTGGGCCGTACTGCGGTCCGATCCACAAGCCTACCGTTGACGGCGCCCAGCGCACCAGACATGCCGGACCGCCCAATCGGCGAGGTCGAGCAGCAGCACGTCGGCCGCATAGCCGCGGCATACCAGGCCGAGCGGCGCGCCGGTGACGGCGTTCGGACGGTCGAAGCCGAAGACCTGCGCCGGAATGAGCGTCGCCGCGGCGACGGCGTCGGCCGGGGCCATGCCCAGATTGAGCACCGCACGTCGCACTGCGCCCTCGAGCAGCAGCGTCGACCCGGCGATCGCGCCGTTCGAGACGAGACGGGCGTGGCCGTCGACGACCCGCACATCCAGTCCGCCGAGCTTGTAGGGACCGTCCGGGCAGTCGGTCGCCGCCATCGCGTCGGTGACGAAGACGGTGCGGCGCGGTGCGAAGCCGAGCGCCATGCGCAGCACCGGGTCCTGCACATGGAAGCCGTCGGTGATCAGTTCGATCGCGACGCGCGGGTCCTCGACGGCCGCTGGGATCGGCCCGGGCTTGCGATGGTGCAGCGACGGCATCGCGTTGAACAGATGCGTCATCAGCCGTGCGCCGGCGTCGAAGGCGCGCACGGCCGTCATGTAGTCGGCGTCGGTGTGGCCGACGGCCGCGACGACGCTGGCGTTCGCGAACATGCCGATCGCCCGCATCGCGTGCGGCAGCTCCGGCGCGATCGTGATCTGCCGCAGGCATCCGTCGGCGGCGTCGAGCAACGTCTCGACATGCTCCGGCGTCGGGTCGCACAGGCATGCGGGATCATGTGCGCCCTTGTGCAGCGGCGAAAGGAACGGGCCTTCCAGATGCGCGCCGAGGATGTCGGGCCGCTCGCGCATCGCGTCGCGCACATTGCGCAGGTTCGCGGTCAGGGCGTCGAAGGGATTCGTGATGAGGCTGCAGACCTGCCGCGTCGTGCCATGCATCATATGCCCGGCACGCGCGACGCGGATGCCGTCGGCGCCGTCGTCGAAGGACATGCCCCACGCGCCGTGCGCATGGATGTCCACGTATCCCGGCGTCAGCAGCATGCCGTGCGCGTCGTGCGTGTGTTCGTCATCGATGCCGTGCCGCGCGGCGGCGGCCTTGAAATCCGCAGCCGTCGCGCCTGCGTCGACGATGACGCCGTCCGAGCAGATGATCCAGCTGTCGGGGAGGATGCCGCGTGCGTCGACGCGCGTCGCGTTGACGATGCCGAAGGCTTCGGGCGGCAGGGCGAAGGAACGTGCGATTCGTTCGGCGGTCGCGGCGCGTTCATGCGGCGCCGTCGGGATGCCGGGAAGTTCGGATGGGCTGTCCTGATGCATGATCGTCATTTTCGTGTCCTGTACGGTCCGCTGGCGGACGCGCGCCCTCAGATGCCCTGCCATGCCGGCTTGTGCGCGTAGGCGTAGCGGTAGTAGTCCTTGTTGCGCAGTCGTGCCGCCGCCTGTTCGTCGACGATGACGGTCGCGTGCGGATGCAGTTGCAGCGCGCTCGCCGGGCAGAACGACGAGACGCCGCCCTCGACCGTCTCGGCGATCGCTTCGGCCTTGCCGTCGCCGAACGCGAGCAGCACGAGATGGCGTGCCTTCATGATCGTGCCGATGCCCTGCGTGATGCAGTGCGTCGGCACCTGATCGACGTCGCCGTCGAAGAAGCGCGCGTTGTCGATGCGCGTCTGTTCGGTGAGCGTCTTGATGCGCGTGCCCGAGGCGAGCGACGAACCCGGCTCGTTGAACCCGATGTGGCCGTCGGTGCCGATGCCGAGGATCTGCACGTCGATGCCGCCGGCCGCCTCGATGGCCGCGTCGTATGCCTTGCCGGCATGTTCGATCGTCGCGAGGTCGCCGTTCGGCACATGGACGAGCTCCGGGTCGAGGCCGAGCGGTTCGATGACGGTGCGTTCGATGACGCTGTGATACGACTCCGGATGCTTCGGGTCGAGGCCCGCGTACTCGTCGAGCGAGAAGCCGCGCACCCGCGAGACATCGAGACCGCGTTCCGTGATCGTCCTCGCTAGCTCCTGATAGGCGGCGAGCGGGCTCGAGCCGGTCGCAAGGCCGAGCACGCAGTCCGGCTTGCGCTCGATGAGATCGGCCACGCACTTGGCGTAGATGGCGCCTGCCTCCCGTTCGGACTCGGCGATGATGACTTCCGTCATGATGATGCTCCTTCGTGATGCCGTCGAGGCTATGCGGCGGCTGATCGATGATTGGCTATTGTGAATGCTGATTGCCGTATGGGCGGTGTCACGCGCCGACCGATGCCGCAGCGTTGAGCGCTGCGCCGATCGCGCCCACCGGCAGATCCTTCGGCGCGAGCCGCAGGCGCGCCGGCAGGTTGAGCGCATGGATGAAGCCGCTGTCATGGGCGCGGCGGCGCAGTTCGGCGCGGATCGCATCGAGCAGCGGAGCGCCGGTCTGCGCCATGCCGCCGCCGATGATGATGACGTTCGGGTCGACGGTCACGGCGAGCACGTCGAGCGCGTTGGCGATCGCGGCGACGATCGTGTCGCGCGTCTCGACGGCATGCCGGTGGCGCGGATGCGCGTCGTCGGCCGCTGCCGCGAGGATGTCCGGCATCGGCGGATCGGCATACGGCCACAGCCGTTTTGCGGCCCCGCCGCTGCCCGCCGTCTCGAGACAGCCGCGCTGCCCGCATGCGCAGCGCCAGCGATGCGGCTCGACCGGGATGTGGCCGATTTCGCCGACCGTGTTGCTTGAGCCGTGGTCGAGCCTGCCGTCGCGGATGACGCCGGCCGCCATGCCGGTGCCGAGATTGAGGAACGCGATCGTCTCGTCGGACGCGGTGCCGTCCTCGATGAGGCGGGCGGCGCCGAAGGCGGCCGCGTTGACGTCGTTCTCGACGACCGTCGGCAGTCCGAAGCGCGCATGGATGGCGCCTGCGAGCGGCACATGGTCGATGGACAGGTTTGCGATGTCGCGCACGTCGCCGGTCGTGCCGTCCACGGTGCCGGGCGTGCCGATGCCGATCGCGCCGCAATCTGCGGGAACGTGAGCGAGCAGCGTGTCGATGAGCGCGGCGACGTCGTCGATGAGCGCGGCGGCTCCCGGCCGGGCGGGGCGGTCGGCCTGAGTGAGGACGCACACGTCGCCGTCGCCGGCATGCGCGGACGTGTCGATGACGACGCCCGCGATCTTCGTGCCGCCCACGTCGATGCCGATGAGCGGCGGCGGTGAATTGGTTGAATCTGCCATGACAACTCCTTTGTTGCGGCTGATGGTGGTGAGGGTCGACGCCCGCTCAATCGCGTGCGCGCAGTTCGCGGATATGCGGCACGAGGAGCCGCAGCACGTTGATCGCCTGCCCGCGCAGCGAGGCGTCCGCGCCGACCTGACAGCGGTGCAGCAGCGGAATCGTCATGTACTGCGTGTTCATCGCGGCGCTCAGCTCGCCGCGCATCGCATGGATGAAGGTCTCGCCGGCGATGTCCGCGGGGGCGTCGATCGTCACGTCGCGCAGATTGAGCAGGCCGAGCGACATCGCCATGACGCGGCCGAGCAGCTGGCCCGCCCCGGTGAGGATCTCGGTGCGCTGCGCGGGGTCGGCGGTGATCTGCGCGTACAGGTTGTTCGTGGACAGGTACGCCTCGAGGCAGCCGCGTTTGCCGCAGGCGCAGGCGGGGCCTTCCGGGTCGACGACGACATGGCCGATCTCGCCGGCCATCGAGGTGGCGCCGTCGATGATCTGCCCGTTGAGGCACAGACTGGCGCCGACGCCGGCGCCGATGCGGATCAGCATCGAATCGTCGCCGCCTTCGCCGAAGAACCGTTCCGCGACGAGCGCCGCGTTGGTGGCGTTGCCGACGAGCACGGGCATGCCGAGCGCCTCGCGCAACTGGGCGTGCAGCGGCACGTCCTCCCATCCCAGCTGCACGGCGTCCACGACGGTGCCGTCACGGTCGACGACGCCGGGCACGGCCACGCCGACGCCGAGGATCGGCTGTACGGCGTCCGCCTTGAGCCGCTGCACGAGATCGATGATGATCTCGAGCGTGACGTCGGTGCCGTGTTCGACCGGTATCTCGGTGCGTTCGATGATGCGCCCGCCGAGGTCGACGAGCGCGCCCTGCACGACGTACTGCTGGGACAGGTCGATTGTGATGATGCGCCAGAAGGCGGTGTCGATCGCGAGCATGACCGAGCGTTTGCCGCGGCCGCTGCGCGTGTCCTCGCCGACTTCGCGGATGATGTGGTTGTCGAGCATCTCGCCGGTCACTTCGGTGGCGGCCATGCGCGAGAGCCCGAGCGTCTTGCCCAGTTCGCTGCGCGAGATCGACGCGGCCGGGAACAGCAGATTGAACGCGGCCATCGTGTTGCGGCCGCGGATGTCGGAGGGTACGGTCTTCGTGCTCGTGTTCAGCAGGATCTGTTCGAGTGGCGAAGGGTTCATTATGGCTCCTTGTCTCGAATGCCGCCGTACGATGGTGGATGGATGTCGGCGTCGATGGTCGGCTGATATGTTCAGCGTAGCAAGTTGTCTTAATTATGTCAATCAAGTATACATAATTACGCTGTTGTGAAAAATCGTTTTGTTGCGGCGCTTGGTGTCGTCACTTCGACCTGTGCATCTGTGGTGATGATTGGTTATTGTCACCGTCATATCGATATGGCTGCGGCGCTTCGGCCGCGTCCTGTTCGGGGGTGTCCGCGAAGCCGATGTAGACGTTGCCGCTGTAGCTGACGTGCGAGCCGCGGGGATGCCATTCGGTGCGTTTCGGCGTGGCGCCGGCGTAGACGAAGGTGTTGCCCTCGACGTCGGCCGTGCCGTCCGCGCGGTCGAGGCGCAGCGGGTCGGCGTCTTCGGCGATGATGAAGGTGTTGCCGGTGACGCTCGCGTCCGGGTTGCGCGGGATGTCGATCGCCCCCATGCGGTCGCGGTCGGAGACGTTGCAGTGGAACAGCGAGTTGACGGCCTTCTCGTTGCAGAACATGATGCACCCGCCCGAGTTGTTGCGCGAATAGTTGTAGCGGTACTCGGTGCCGTCGCCGAAGTCGGCGTCCCACGCCTGGCCGTCGCCGTTGCCGCGGTCGGCGTTGAGCGTGTCGTAGGCCTCGTTGTATTCGAAGATCGCGTTTCTGCAGCGCCACGGCCAGATCGCCGCGGCGACGCGGTCGTTCGTCGTCGCCGTGTAGACGTCGTCGCGGATGTCGATGGCCGCTTCGCGCGAGACGTTGCGCCGCACGAGCGGACGGTCGCAGTACATGACGGTGATCGCATCGCCGCCGGCGCGCTCGACGACGTTGCCTTCGACGACGACGTTCGTCGCGCCGTAGCGGCGCAGCGTCGCCTCGTCGATCGTGCCGTCGCCGTAGTCGAAGGTGTTGTCCCAGTTGCCGTCGGCGTCGCGTCCGCCGTGGTCGATGACATTGAGGTAGGCGGTGTATCCGACGGCGATGCCCCAGCGGCTCGTGTCGCGCACGATGTTGTCGGCGATGCGCAGGTCGTCGAAGCGCGCGATGTTCGTCTCGATCGTCGACGCGTCCTCGGGGAGGTGCGCGATGACCTGGATGCCGCCGTTGGCCATGTGCTTGTCGTAGATGTTGCCGTTCACGTCGTGGATGTACAGCCGCTCCAGCCTGACGCCGCGCGACGTGCCGCCGTTCTCGGCGATGACGGCGACGCCGGTGCGGTCCATGACGTCAAGGTCGTTGTAGCGGTGGCCGTCGGCGTCGTCGATGCGCCGGTTCGTGATCTCGATGTCGTGTACGTGCACGTGCGAGCAGTCGCGCAGCAGCAGCGCCGTCGAGACGGTACCGCGGTTGCGGTGCGGGGAGCCTCCGATCGGTGCGCGGTAGTCCTCGAACCATCGGCCGTTGCCGTCGCAGGCGATGATCGGAAGCGGCTGTGACGGGTCGCCGTAGCAGCCGATCGTCACGGGCCGCTCCGCGTCGCCGGAGATGTCGTGCAGATGCAGCGACTGTCCGGTGAATCGCGAGCCGCGCGCGAGCAGCAGCGCGTCGCCGGGAGATGGGTCGAGCCCCTCGGCGCGGGCGAGCGTGCGCCACGCCGATGCCGGCGTCAGGCCGTCGTTGGCGTCGTCGCCGTCGGATGAGGAGATGAAGTGGTCGGTCATGGCGTGGCCTTTCGTTGGTGTTGTGCCGTTCGCGCGTCCTTCGTCGGTGCGGTCGGGCAGAAGGGATGACTCGAGTGTACACCATTTGAACGGAATGATGACATTACGGTATATGGTCGATAAATGCTGATATTTCAACGTTTCTTGAGTAGATATGCTCAGAAAGAACTAAAAAGTAATCAAAGTTGACAAAAAGTTGACGGCTCGGTATCGTGAAGGTATCACCACGAGGCAGTGGCGGTGCAACGTAAGCCAAAAGGAACCAATGGGCGGCTGTCCGCCCATAGCCCCGATCACGAAGGAGTGCAGGGACATGAAGTGGAACAAGGGTTTGATGACCGGAGCAGCGGCGGTCGCCGCGGCGTGCATGGCGCTGTCCGGATGCGGCGGCGCCTCATCGTCCGGCGGCGCATCCGGCGGTTCGTCGGCCGGCGGCAAGGTGGAGATCACCTACATCCACCGACTTCCGGACAAGTCGGGCATGACGTCGGTCGAGCAGATCGTCTCGCGCTGGAACAAGGAGCATCCGGACATCCATGTCAAGGCGATCCATTTCAACGGCAACGCCTCCGACCTCATCAAGAAGCTCGAGACTGACGTCAAGGCGGGCAACGCCCCCGACCTCGCGCAGGCCGGCTACTCCGAGATCCCCGAGCTCTTCACGAAGGGCATCCTCGAGGACGTGACCTCCGAGGCCGAACAGTACAAGGGCGACTTCGCCGAAGGCCCGTTCGACAACATGTCGATCGGCGGCAAGACCTTCGGCCTGCCGCAGGATACCGGACCGCTCGTCTACTACTACAACAAGACCGAATTCGACAAGCTCGGCATTGCCGTGCCGAAGACGCAGGGCGAACTTATCGCCAGCGCGAAGAAGGCCGCCGCGCAGGGCAAGTACATCATGTCCTTCCAGGCGGATGAGGCGGGCAACATGCTCACCGGCCTCGCCGGCGCCTCCAGGCCGTGGTACACGGTCGAGGGCGACGCATGGAAGGTCGATACGCAGACGGCGGGCTCGAAGGCCGTCGCGAAGGTCTACCAGCAGCTGCTCGACGACAAGTCGGCGACGACGAACCCGCGCTGGGATCCGTCCTTCGACGCCTCGCTGCAGAAGGGCGAGCTCATCGGCACGATCGGAGCCGCATGGGAGGCACCGCTGCTGATGGATTCGATGGCGGACAAGGGCAAGGGCGACTGGCGCGTCGCGCAGATTGGCGACTGGTTCGACAACGGCGAGAAGACCGGCCCTGACGGCGGCTCCGGAGTCGTCGCTCTCAAGGGCATCAAGCACAAGGCCGAGGCGATGCAGTTCCTCGACTGGTTCAACACGCAGATCGACGACCTGACCTCGCAGGGCCTCGTCGTCGCCGCGACGACCGGCACCGCGAAGACGCCGGCGAGCTGGTCCGAGTTCTACGGCGGCCAGGACGTCATGGCCGAGTTCGCGGCGGCGAACGCCAACCTCGCCGGATTCTCGTACATCCCCGGCTTCTCCGCCGTCGGCACGGCGATGAAGGAGAAGGCCGCGGACGTGGCCGAGGGCAAGGCGAAGACCGGATCCATCTTCGACGCTGCGCAGACTGCATCGGTCGACACCCTCAAGGACTACGGACTGTCGGTCGCGCAATAGGCGACACGACGCCGGCAAGCACGGCAATCACCGACAGGAGGGGACGGGATCCGTCCCGTCCCCTCCCATCCATCTTGTGCAAAGGAGCAATGCGATGGCAACGGTAATCTCATCAGCGACGCCCACCAAACCCGGCGTCCTCGTGCGCGCCACGGAAGGCGAGACGGGGGCGACGAAGGGCAAGAGGACGAAGGGACGCCTGTCCCCGGCGGCAAGGCGCGAGGAGCGCACCGGCTGGCTGTTCATGCTGCCGTTCGTGTTGCTCTTCCTGCTCGTCTTCATCGTCCCGATCCTCTACGCGGTCTACTCGAGCTTCTTCCAGCAGGTCGCGACCGGCGGCGGCGCCTACGGCGGCGGCGAAATCGTCAACAGATTCGTCGGACTCGAAAACTTCAAATACGTCATCACATCGGGCACCTTCTGGGCGGGCATGGGCAGGGTGCTGCTCTACACGCTCATCCAGGTGCCGATCATGATCATCAGCGCGCTCGCGCTCGCGATGCTGCTCGACTCGCTCATCGTCAAGCACGTCGCCGGCTTCCGCCTCGGCTACTTCCTGCCGTACGCGATCCCGGGCGTCATCGCCTCGATCATCTGGGTGTATCTGTACAACGGCCAGATCTCGCCGATCGTCAAGGGGCTCGCGGCGCTCGGCATCAACGTCGACTTCTTCGCAAGCAACGTCGTGCTCGCGTCGATGGTCAACATCACGACGTGGACCTTCACCGGTTACAACATGCTGATCTTCCTTTCGGCGCTGCAGGCGATCCCGCACGAGCTCTACGAGGCGGCGCGCATCGACGGCGCGAACGGCTGGCAGGTCGCCACGAAGATCAAGCTGCCGAACGTGCGCGGCGCCGCGCTGCTCGCGATGCTGCTGTCGATCGTCGGCACGATCCAGCTGTTCAACGAGCCCCAGGTCATGCAGACCGCCGATCCGGCCATCTCCTCCTCGTACACGCCGATGATGATGGCGTTCAACACATCCCGCGGCTTCCTCACCCCGAAGGGCGACGGCCCCGCCAACGCAATCGCGATCGTCATGGCGATCATCGCCGGACTGCTCGCAATGATCTACGCCTTCGCTGAAAGGAAGGTGAACGAGTCATGAGCCTCATCGACACCACGCGCGCGAAGTTCCGCAACCCGATGCGCGCACAGAAGAAAGCCGACCGTATGCGCGAACGCATGGAGAACGACCTGCCGCGTTCGATGCGTCCGAAGCCGATCGCGAAGATCCTGACGGTCATCATCCTCGTCGTCGCGCTCATCTACTTCCTGTTCCCGATCTACTGGGCGATCGTCGCGTCCACGAAGAGCCCGGCGCAGCTCACCGGATCGAACGGCCTGTGGTTCGCGGTGCCGCTGAACGAACTGCCCGACGCGATCGCCGCGAACTACGCCACATTGCTCGGCTGGACGCGTGACAGCTTCTGGCGTTGGGTCGGCAACTCGCTGCTCTATTCGGGCCTCTCGGCGGTCATCGGCACCGTCGTCTCGGTCATGGCCGGCTATGCGACGGCGAAATTCCGGTTCCGCGGCAAAGGCGTGACGATTGGCGTCATCATGGCGGCAATGCTGATGCCGGCGGCGCTGCTGACGATCCCGCAGTATGCGATCTTCAACTCGCTGCATCTGGACAACACGATGCTCGCGGTCATCATCCCGTGCTGCGTCTCGCCCTTCGGCTTCTTCCTGGGCCGCGTCTACGCGCAGAGCTCAGTGCCGAACGAGCTGCTCGAGGCGGCGCGCATCGACGGCGCCGGCGAGGCGCGCATCTTCTTCACGATTGTGCTGCGGCTGCTCGCCCCGGCGATGGTCACGATCTTCCTGTTCATGTTCGTGGCCACTTGGAACAACTTCCTGCTGCCGCTGATGATGCTTTCGAGCGAGGACCTCTATCCGGTCACGCTCGGCCTGTACGGCATGGTCTCGCTCGCCGTCTTCAACGACCGCGGCGCGTTGATGATGGGCGCACTGCTCGGCGTGCTGCCGGTCATCATCCTCTTCCTGACGCTGCAGCGCTTCTGGCGTGCGGGCCTCGCGGCCGGTTCCGTCAAGGGCTGAGCGGCGCGCAGCCTTCCCGATGTGCGTGGCCGCGCATGGGCGACCATGTGACGCGGATCATGCGCGGCCGCGCATCTGCCTTCCGTCTATCCTCATTCCCCAGTATTTCCGATTTCCCGATTTCTCCCATCCCCTCCCATTCGTTCCCAAGGAGTCATCATGACCACGACTGGCCGTTTCACGATACCGAGCGAAGAGCATTTCGCCGACGAGACGAAGCGTCTCGCCGAACTGTGGGGCGCCGACGCCATCCGCAATTCCGACGGCACCCATCTGGACGAGGCCGTCGAGCGGCTCGGCAAGAAGATCTACAGCGCCTACTTCCCGACGCGCGCTCACAATGAATGGATCAGCCTGCACATGGATGAGACGCCGCAGGTCTACCTGCTCACGCAGCGCGTCCTCGCCGAGGCGGACACGGTCACCGTCGACCTGATGGAGCGCTTCTACGCCGAGCAGCTGCAGCCGAACCGCGACGCCGACCCGCACCGCTACTGGGAGGTCGTCGACCGCACGACCGGCGAGGTCGTCGACCCGGAACGTTGGGATTTCGACGCCGAGCATGATGCGGTGACGATCCGCGGGAGCGAAGCGATGCACGAATACACGGTCTCGTTCCTCGCATACATCATCTGGGATCCGGTCGAGATGTACAACCATCTGACGAACGACTGGGGAGACAAGGAGCATGAGATCCCCTTCGATATCTACCATCCGGCGACGCGCGACTTCGTGTTCCGCACGTTCGGGCAGTGGCTCAAGGACAATCCGCAGACCGACGTCGTGCGCTTCACGACCTTCTTCTACCAGTTCACGCTGATTTTTGACCAGAAGCACCGCGAGAAGATCGTCGACTGGTTCGGCTGCGCCTGCACGGTCTCGCCGCGCGCGCTCGACGACTTCGAGGCGCTGCACGGTTACCGTCTGCGCCCCGAGGACTTCGTGGACGAAGGCTGCTACAACTCTACGTGGCGCATCCCGCGCAAGGCGCAACACGACTGGATCGCGTTCCTGGCCACCTTCGTGCGCGCGAACGTCAAGAAGCTCGTCGACGAGACGCACGCCGCCGGCAAGGAGGCGATGATGTTCCTCGGCGATCAGTGGATCGGCACCGAACCGTACATGGAAGGCTTCGACGAGCTCGGCCTTGACGCGGTCGTCGGCTCGGTCGGCGACGGCACGACGCTGCGCATGATCGCCGACATCCCCGGCGTGCGCTACACCGAGGGCCGCTTCCTGCCGTACTTCTTCCCCGACACCTTCCATGAGGGCAACGATCCGAGCATCGAAGGCCTCGACAACTGGCGCAAGGCGCGCCGTGCGATCCTGCGTTCGCCGATCTCGCGCATGGGCTACGGCGGCTACCTCTCGCTCGCCGCGAAGTTCCCGAAATTCGTCGACACGGTGACGGCGATCGCCGACGAATTCCGCGACATCCACGAGCGTACCGGCGGCAAGCCGGCCGAAGGCGAGCTCAACGTCGCGATCCTCAACTGCTGGGGCCGCATGCGTAGTTGGATGGCGTTCACCGTCGCGCACGCGCTGCCGAACCAGCAGACCTACTCGTACTACGGCATCCTCGAGGCGCTCTCCGGCATGCGCGTCAACGTGCGCTTCATCAGCTTCGACGACGTGCTCGAACGGGGCGTCGACGACGACGTCGACGTCATCATCAACGCCGGCCCCGAGCGCACCTCCTTCAGCGGCGGGGACGTGTGGCGCGACCCGCGCCTCGTCTCGACGATCCGGCGCTGGGTGCGCGGCGGTGGCGCCTTCGTCGGCGTCGGACAGCCGACGTCGAGCGATTGGCAGGGGCGGTTCTTCCAGCTCGCCGACGTGCTCGGCGTCGACCAGGAGCGCTTCCAGACGTTGTCGGTCGACAAGTACTGGCCCGCCGTCACGGACGCCAACTTCATCACCGAGGAGGCGACCGACGTCGACTTCGGCGAACCGATTCTCAACGTCTACCCGATCGATGAGGACGTGACGCTGCTCGACGTGAAGGACGGCCGCGTGCAGCTCGCCGCCAACGACTACGGCCGCGGCCGCGGCGTCTACATCTCCGGATTGCCGTATTCGGCGGCGAACGCCCGGCTGCTCGAACGCGCGTTGTTCTATGCGAGCCGCAACGAGGACCGTTACGCCGCATGGAGCTCGACGAACCCGGAATGCGAGGTCGCCCACTTCCCGGAAAGGCACCTGTATTGCGTCGTCAACAACACCGATCAGATGCAGACGACGAGGGTGCAGCGCGCAGACGGCGCAATCGACGATTTCACACTCGCGCCGAGCGCGATCGCTTGGCAGGAGCTCGAATAGACGATCCGCGGCACGTGGGCGGCATCATGCGACAAGGAGGTCGACATGGACAATGGCAGCAGCAAGCAGACGGCGGCGCTGAAGCGCATCGTGGAACGGTTCGCCATCGACGGCGCCGTCGCGTCGGTCACGCCGTACGGCGACGGGCACATCAACGTCACCTATCTCGTGGTCACCGATGAGGCCCGCTACGTTCTGCAGCGGATGAACACCGATGTGTTCCCGGACACGGCGGCCCTGATGCGCAACATCGAGCTCGTCACCGGATTCCTGCGCGCGCAAGGCCAGGAGACGCTCGAGATCATCCCGACGAAGGATGGCCGCAGCTGGCTCGCGGCGGACGACGGCATGTTCCGCGTCTACCGATTCATCGAAGGTACGATGTCCTACAACCTCGTCGACGATCTGCGCGTCTTTGAGCGCGCCGGCGCGGCCTTCGGCGCGTTCCAATGCACGCTCGCCGAATTCGACGCCGCCCAGCTCGCGGAGACGATCGCCCGATTCCATGACACGCCGCACCGCTATGCCGACTTCCGTGCGGCCGTCGCGGCCGATCCGCTTGGCAGGGCGAAGGACGTGCGCGACGAGATCGGGTTCTTCGATGAGCGCGCGCCCGAATACGGGCGGATCGTGGACGCGCTCGCCGACGGATCGGTGCCGCTGCGCGTCACGCACAACGACACGAAGCTCAACAACATCCTGATGGACGCGGACAGCGGCGAGCCGCGCGCGATCATCGACCTCGACACGGTGATGCCCGGTTCGATGCTCTTCGACTTCGGCGATTCGATCCGCTTCGGCGCTTCGACCGGTCTCGAAGACGAGCCGGACCTGGGCAAGGTGCATTTCAGCCTGCCGCTGTTCCGCGCCTACGCGAGCGGATTCCTCGGCGAGGTCGGCGCGACCGCCGCCCCCCGTGAACTCGAGCTGCTGCCTGAGGCCGCGCGGCTTATGACGCTCGAATGCGGCATGCGCTTCCTCGGCGACCATCTGCTCGGCGACGTCTACTTCGCGACGAAATACCCCGGACACAACCTCGTGCGCGCGCATACGCAGATGCAGCTCGCACGCGAAATGGAGGAGCGGATGCCGCAGATGCATGCCGTCATCGACGAGATCATGGGCGCCGGCGCCGAACATGACGCGAACGCTGGATCCGACTCGGACGCCGCAGAGGAGGAGCACGACGATGCGTGAGACGGCTTCCACGGCCGCCGAGGAGACGGCGGTTCTCGGCGCCATCGACGCGCTCGTCGACTATGCGCGCGCCCGGCTGCTGCTCGACCCGCGCGACGTGGACTGGATGCGCAACCGGCTGCTGGAGGTCCTCGGCGCCGACGAGGCGCGCCGCGCGGAAGCGGCCGCGCTCCGCTTGACCGAATCGGATGACGCGGCGGCGTCGGGCGACGCGGCGAACCCGGACGACATCGCGGCGACGGATGATGCGTCGAGGAAGGCGGCCGCCGCCTTCCTCGACGACGACGTGATCATGGGCGCGCTGTCCGCGGCGCCGTCGCGCATCCAGGACGCCTATGACGACGTGCGAGCCGGCGCCGGCAACATGGCGGCGATGCGTTGGTTCTACGACTACGGCGTCGCGAACGGCTACATCAAGCTCGCGCAGCTGCGGCGCAACGTGCGTTTCGACGGTGCCGGCCTCGTCGTGACGATCAACACGGCGAAACCGGAGTTCAAGGACATGCGCAAGGCGACGAGCGGCAACAGCGTCGACGGCAGCTTCGCGCAGTGCACGATCTGCCATGCGAACGAAGGGCTCGCGGCGCGCGGCAAACGCACATTGCGCACCGTCGAGGTCGAACTCGACGGCCGGCCGTGGTTCTGGCAGTTCTCGCCCTACGGCTACTTCGCGCAGCACGGCATCTGCGTGAACCGCGAACATACGCCGATGCACGTCGACAGGTCGACCTTCGCCAACCTGCTCGACTTCGTCAACCAGTTCCCCGACTACTTCCTCGGCTGCAACGCCGCGTTGCCGCGCATCGGCGGATCGGTGCTCGCTCATGACCATTACCAGGGCGGCGGCGAGACGATGCCGATGCAGCGCGCGGCGGCATGGCGGCGCTACCGCTGCCCGGACGCCGACGACGCCGTCCTCGAGATTATCGACTGGCCGGCGAGCGCGATGCGTGTGCGCTCGCGCAACCGCGCCGCCATCGTACAGGTCTGCGAGCGTATTCGCGAAGCCTGGGCATGCTACGACGACGCCGCGCTCGGCATCGCATCCCATGACGCCGCCGGCGCCGCACAGTCGTCATTGTCGCCGATTGCGCGGCTCGTGCCCGGCGAGGACGGCGCTCCCATGTATGAGATGAGCCTGATCCTGCGCAACAACGCGGTGAGCGGGCGGTATCCGCTCGGCGTCTTCCATGCGCATCCCGAATACTTCTTCGTCAAGCAGGAACCGATCGGCCTCATCGAGGCGATGGGCTTGTTCGTGCTGCCGGGGCGTCTCGTCGGGCAGCTCGGTGCGCTCGAGGACGCATTGGTCGCCGGCGATGCGCTGCCCGACGGTCTCGCCGAGTTCCGGCTGCTGTGGGATGAAGTGCGTGAAGCACTGAGGCAGGAGGGGATGGGCGCCGCGGATCGCGGAATGGATCGCGATACGGTCCGCAGGGCCGTCCGCGATGCGCTCGCCGACGTCTGCCGACGCATCCTGGATAACATCGCCGTCTTTCCGAATCACGAGGAGCTCGGCCGATTCCTCGAGGGGCTGGGATTTGAGGCTCAGGACTGCTGACGGACCCATGCCTCGACGTTCTGCGCGCTTTCCGACGAGCTGAAGCGCTGCCCGTCCTTCCAATCGCCACCGTTGGCGAGCTTCGCCAGTTCGCTTGCGCTCGAGCCGAGCGGCGAACTTGCGGAGGTGCAGAACGGGATAACCGTCCTGCCGGAGAAATCGTTGGCGCGCACGAAGGTGTTCATCGGCCATGCCGCGACGCCCCACCAGATCGGATAACCGATGTAGACGGTCGTGTAGCGGTCCCAGTCGGGCACCTCGGTCGTCTTGAGCTTGACGTCGCGCAGGCGTTCGTCGTCGTGCTCCCTGCTGACTCGGCTGTCGGCGTCGTTGTAGTTGAGGTCGTCGCTCGTGTACGCTTCGGCGGGTTCGATCGCGAACAACGTGCCGCCGGTGGTCGTCGCGATGTCCTCGGCGACGCGCTTCGTGCTGCCGGTCGCCGAGAAATACGCGACGAGCGTCGTTGAGTCGCCGCCCGTCGCCGGATCCGCCTCCGCAGGCCGTCAACGTGACAACGGCCGCCGCCCCGACGATGCATGCAGCAAGACGCTTGTGCCAGTTCATCATGTCCTCCTTGTATCGTCGCGTGCCCCGTCAGGCCGCGTTACCGCTTGGATACGGCCAGTATCGCATGCCTGCGCCGCCCAAGCACATGTCTGCGGAATGACGAAATGCATGCGCGATCGTAATGCCGCTGCTGATGGCATGTCCGATTGCGTCTAACGGCTTATCGGAGTCGGATTGCCGGTTGTGGTCATATCCAAGAATGCAATCAGTGAACGTATTGCAGATATGCATGTAGAATCGTTGTTTCGCTGTATTGGTTTTCCGTGCGATCCGGTGCCTGTGCTGCGAACGCACAAGCTAAACGGTTTGGCAAGGAGGTGCCATGAATCTGGCAAAACGCATCATGACAGGCATCGTCGGGCTTGCGGCGGTGGTGACGTTGGCGGCGTGCGGCTCGACCGGCTCGACGTCGAATAGCCCGACCGCGGACGCGTCGGACGGCACCGGCGGCAGTGCACCCGCAGGGACCGCGACGAGCGGCGACGGCAAGACGATCGTCGTCTATTGGTCGGGCACGGGCAACACGAAGCGCGTCGCCGAGGACATCGCCAAGGACACGGACGCGACGCTCTACGAGCTGGAGCCGGATCCGGCGTACACGCAGGAAGATCTCAACTTCAACGACGCCGACAGCCGCGTGGTCAAGGAATACGAGGACAAAAGCCTCGAGGACATCAAACTCAAGAACGCGCAGGTGCCAGATTGGAACAGTTACACGACCGTGTATTTCGGCTATCCGATCTGGTGGCAGGAAGCGGTGTGGCCGGTGTGCAACTTCATCCGAGACAACGACTTCTCCGGCAAGACGGTCATCCCGTTCTGCACATCGATGAGCTCGCCGATCGGCGATAGCGCGACGAACCTGAAGAAGCTCGCGAAGAACCCGGGCGCTTGGAAGGACGGGCGACGCTTCTCCGAGGACGCCGACCCGAACGACGTCGCCGACTGGGTCAAGAGCCAGCGGTAGTCGTTCGCTCTGCCCCACGCGTACACAACGAACGCGCATGGCGACAGGGCGTACCACCACATTGATATGCGGTGCGCCCTGTCGCATGCGCGGATTCCGGTACCACGCCCGATGTCCCCGCTTGTACACCTGACTGTGTACCTAAAACGTGGATTTCTGTGTACTTTTCCGCACTTTCACGCACTCGACCCGTACCATCGGGAGAAGCTCGAAACCCTTGGAATCACAAAGAAAAGAGCCGCTGCGGTGGAATGAATGCAGCGGCTCTAGTGGAGCTGATGGTAATCGAAACCACGACCTCTTCGATGCGAACGAAGCGCTCTACCAACTGAGCTACAGCCCCGTGGATGTTGTCGTGCTCCGCATGACAACTCGCCTAACGATACTAGTGGATGCGAACAAATGCAAATCGCGTGTGTCGCGGCGTGGCGGCGCCTTCGTTTCGACGAATTTCGACAATCGACGCGCAATGATGGAATGTCCTGTCGAAACACGTTAGGATGGCGCGCGGGTGCGGCGTGCGCGACCACGGCGCGCAACGTATGACGCGGCGGGCGCGAGGCAGCGCCGCCGCGCGACGCAATCAGCGAGCGAGGTGCAGATGGCTGGTATCAAGGATGTGGCGGCGAAGGCCGGCGTGTCGATCAGCACGGTCTCCTATGTCGTCAGCGGTAAACGCAAGATCGGCGATCAGACGCGCGAGCGCGTGCGCGTGGCCGCGCTCGAGCTCGGCTACCGGCCGGTCATCGACGCGACGACGCCGGTCGGGTCCACCCATGTGCTCGCCGTCAGTTCGCCGTTGCGTCCATACACCGACGCGTCGAACTATGCAGCCTTCTTCCTTGCGCTCGCGTCGGCGTCGAAACGGCATGGCTACGACATTCTGCTGCTGATGCACGAGGCCGGCGATCAGGAGCTGCGGCGCGTCGCCGACCGGCATATGGCGGACGGCGTCTTCCTGCTCGACGTCCTGCTCAGCGATTCGCGCGCGGACATGGCCGGCGCGATCGACATTCCCGTGGTCAGCATCGGCTATACGAACGACACGGCGAACGTGTACACGGTGGACATGGACTTCGCGGGCATGGGGCGTGAGGCGATGGACAAGGCGCATGTGCTGGGGCACCGCCATGTGATGCTGTACTGTCCCGACCGCCGTGCGTTCCTCGACGGCTCGAACTTCCTCGTCCGTTTCCTCGATGCGGCGATGCAGCGCGGTGAGGAGCTCGGCATGACCGTCATGCGCAAGTTCGCGTCCGGCCGATCCGCCGATGACGTGAACCTCGCCGTCGACGAGGCCTTCGCCGCCGATCCGCGAATCACGGCGATCATCTGCGAGGAGAACGCCGCGCAGATGGGGCTGCTGATGAATGCGTTGAGCCGCAGGGGCCTGCGTGTGCCGCAGGACGTCTCCGTCATGGCGGCGTGCGCGAACGGTTCGACGGCGCGGCTCGCCGACGAGATGCCGATGAACCCGGCCGCCGTGTGCGAGCGCGCCGTCGATATCATGGTCGAGGTGCTGCGCGGCGAGCGTCGTGATGTCGGCTACGTCGAGCTGCTGCCGGGGGAGTACTGTGCGCGTGGCACGATGCGCGCGCGTCGGTGACGTCGCCGTGCTTCGAACCGATTTCGACGATTGTCGAAATCGGTTGGATGACGATTACTTCGATGATTTAATTTACTCATGAGATTCAACGGCTGAATCCCTGCAATATCCGAAAGTCAGTAATGGCGCTGAAAAAGGAAGAGATATGAACGTTCGTAAGGCAATCGCGGCGGGTCTGGCCGCTGTGACGGCGGTCGGCATGTGTGGGCTTGCGGGATGCGGCGGCAGCGGCACCGCGCAGGAGGAGAATCCGACCTCGATCAAGATTTGGCACTACGAGGAGGACAACGGCGCGATGGGCGTCGCCTGGAAGAAGGCGATGGAGATCTTCGAGAAGGAGACCGGCGTCAAGGTCGAATTCGAGAAGAAGTCCTTCGAGCAGATCCGCCAGAACGCGTCGCAGATCCTCAACTCGGACGAGGCCCCGGACGTCATGGAGTACAACAAGGGCAACGCGACCGCGGGACTCCTCGCCAGCCAGGGACTGCTGACGAATCTCGACGACTACGTCAAGCAGTACAAGTGGGACGAGAAGGTCACCGGATCGCTCGCCGACACCGGCAAGTACAACGACAAGGGCGTCATGGGATCCGGCAACTGGTACGGCATCACGAACTACGGCGAGGACGTGATCATGTACTACAACAAGGACATGTTCGACAAGAACGGCATCGAGATCCCGACGACGATGGACGAGCTGACCGACGCGATGCAGAAGTTCGTCGACAAGGGCATCACGCCGCTTGCCGAGGGCGCCGCCGAATACCCGGTGCAGCATCTGTGGTGGCAGCTCGCGCTGAGCAAGGCCGACGACCAGTTCGTCAAAGCGTACGAGATGTACGACGGCGACGTCGACTGGGATTCGGAGCCGATCGTCTACGCGACGCAGACAATCAAGGACTGGACCGACAAAGGCTACATCTCCAAGGACTGCACCGGCCTTAAGGCCGAGGACGTCGGCCAGGGCTTCATCAACGGCACCTATCCGATGTTCTTCTCCGGCACCTGGTGGTTCGGCCGCTTCCAGAACGACATGAAGGGCAAGAACATCACGTTCTCGACGTTCCCGCAGTCCAAGAAGGTCGTCGGTTCCTCCGGCAACCTGTGGGTCATCCCGGAGAACTCGAAGCGCAAGGATCTGGCCGCCAAGTTCATCAACATCACGCTGAGCCCCGAAGTGCAGGACCTGATGGGCAACTCCGGCGGTCTGCCGATCGCCGCCGATCCGGACAAGATCACCGATCCGTCCACGAAGGAGCTCATCGAATCCTTCAACACGGTGCTCAAGGACAACGCGCTCGGCTTCTACCCGGATTGGCCGACCGCCACGTTCTACGACGAGCTCAACGCCTCGCTGCAGGAGCTCATCAACGGCTCGACCGACGTCAAGGGCGCGATCGCCCAGATGAAGTCCGACTATGACAAGGGCGTCCAGGACGCCGGCGTCAAGGACTGACCGGTCCTCTGAACCCATTCCATTCGCGGCGGCCGGGCGGCGCAGCTCCGCGCTCGGCCGTCCGGCCGCCGCATACCTGCAGGTCAACACCGCTGAGGGAAGTGCATCATGTCTTCACCAACCAACCGTACCAAGCGCGAGCGCGACGCGGCCAAACGCGAGCGTGGAATGTCGCGCATCCCCGGAAGCCCGTCGCGGCGATTCTGGATCTATCTGATTCCGGGTCTGCTGATGCTGCTGTGGATCATCGTGATCCCGGCCGTCTGGAATATCTATCTGAGCTTCACCAACTACCGCGGCATCAAGCCGCCGGTATGGGCCGGCATGACGAACTGGGCCCGCCTCGTCAAGGACCATACGTTCTGGATCTCGTTCATGAATTCGATCTGGATGATTCTGGCGATGGTCATCATCCCGATTCTCGTCGGCCTCATATTGTCGTCGCTGCTGTTCGACGTCGTGCAGAAGAAGTTCGGCCCGCGCACCGCCTCGACGATGCGTGCGCTGTACTACTTCCCGCAGCTGTTGCCGATCGCCGTCGCGTCGCTCGTCATGGGCTGGATCCTGCGTCCGGAGAACGGCGCGCTCAATGCGTTGCTCAAGGCGATCGGGCTGGGCGACCTGCAGCACGACTGGCTCGGCAAGCCGGACACGGCGCTGATTTTCCTGATGCTCATCATGATCTGGATCCAGATCGGATACCCGCTCGTCATCTTCATGTCCGGTCTGCAGCGCGTCGATCCGGAGCTCTACGAGGCCGCAAACCTAGACGGCGCCAACTGGTGGCAGCGGTTCCGCGCGATCACGCTGCCGTCGATCAAGCCAGAGATCTTCGTCGTCGCGCTCACCTGCACGATCGCCGCACTCAAGGTGTTCGGCCCGGTGCAGATGCTCACGCGCGGCGGTCCGGGCACGAGCACGACGGTGCCGTCGTACTACTCGTACAAGCAGTTCTTCCAGTCGCAGCAGGTGGGATACGGTGCGGCGATCGCCACGGCGCTCACCATCGTCATCATCATCGTTTCGATCGCGTTCACGAACCTTCAGGAGAAGGTCGCCAAAGAGGATGAGGAGTAGGCCATGACTTCCACGCTCGTATCCGCCGAACAGGACTACGAATACAACTCGCCCGATCAGCACAAGCTCACGCCGAAGGAACTCAAGGAGATCGCGCATGTCAAGAAGAACCGCACGGCGGGCGACTGGGTGGCGCTCGCGCTGCTGATCGTCGGTGCGCTCATCATGATGTTCCCGTTCATCGTGCTGCTGCTCAACGCCTTCAAGACGCCCGCCGACTACAATGCCTCCGGTCCGCTCGCGTGGCCGAAGGAGCTGAGCTTCGCAGGCCTGTCCACGTTCTGGCAGCGCGTCAACTTCCCCGAGAAGGTCTGGAACAGCATCTGGACCTCCGGACTTGTGGCCGTGCTCGCCGTCGTGCTGTCGATGTTCAACGCCTTCGCGCTCGGCATCGGCCGCGTCAAGGGCCGCAAATGGATCACACTGCTCATCATGCTCGCGAACATGCTGCCGCAGGAGGCGATGCTCTATCCGCTGTACACGATGTTCAAGGGCATGGGCCTGTACAACAACCCGTGGGCGATCGTCATCATCTTCACCGTCATCCAGAGCGCCTTCGGCACCTATCTGCTGTCGTCGGTCTTCGGCACCTTCCCGAAGTCGATCCTCGAGGCCGCCACGATCGACGGCGCGAGCCGCTGGCGCATCTTCAAGGACGTCGTCTTCCCGATCTCGAAGCCGACGCTGAGCGTGCTGCTCGTGTTCTTCTTCATCTGGACATGGAACGAGTACATGATCCCGCTCGCGTTCCTCGTCGACAATTCGTCGCAGACCGTGCCGATCGCGATCAGCTCGCTGACCGGCGACCGCCTGATGGACGTCACGACGACGGCTTCGGCATCGCTCATCAGCATCGTGCCGACGCTGATCTTCTTCCTCATCTTCCAGCGCACGCTGTCGCGCGGCATCACCGCCGGCGCCGTCAAGTGACCTGCGCGGACCATTCATTCACCTGCAAGGAGCATCATGAAATTCACCAACGGCTACTGGCTGATGCGTGACGGCGTCGATGCGCTGTTCGCGCGCGACGCCTACGAACTGCACGCCCACCCGGCGCAAGAGACAATCGATGTGCTCGCGCGACGGGCGTCGTCCACGAGCGCGCGAACACGCTCAACCTGCCGGCGTTTCACGTGGAACTCAGCACGCCGATCGAAGGCGTCATCCGCGTGCGCGCCACCCACTGGCGCGGCGGCGCGCAGGGCATCGGCTTCCCGATCATGCACGACGAGGCCGGCGGACGCGACTACGTGAGCGTCGTCACGCATGGCGACGGCGACGGCGAGACCGGCGAGCGCGGCGCGACGGCCTCGTTGCGCTCCGGCGGACTGACGGCGACCGTCGTCAAGGGGCCGGAATGGAACCTCACGTTCACCGACGAATCCGGCCGCGCGCTCACGCAGTCGCGCGGCAAGTCGCTCGCGCACTTCGCGCTCAACGACCTCGCCGACGTCAGCGCGGAGCCGGTCGGCGAGTTCGGCGTGACGCCGACCGGACTCGCGAAGGACGAATCGCGCACGTTCACGTCGATCCAGCTTGCGCTCGGCGTCGGCGAGACCGTCTACGGCCTCGGCGAACGCTTCGCCGCGTTCGTCAAGAACGGGCAGAGCATCGACATCTGGAACGAGGACGGCGGCACCGCGTCCGAGCAGGGATACAAGAACGTCCCGTTCTATATGACAAGCAACGGCTACGGCGTCTTCGTCAACGACCGCGGCCACGTCTCCTTCGAGGTAGGCACCGTGAACACCGAGGCCGTGCAGTGCTCGGTGCCGGGTGAGACGATCGACTTCTGCGTCATCTACGGGCCGACGCCGAAGCAGATCCTCGACCGCTACACGCGGCTGACCGGGCGCCCCGCCATGGTGCCGGCGTGGAGCTACGGCCTGTGGCTGACGACGTCGTTCACGACGAAGTACGACGAGGCGACGATCACGTCCTTCGTCGACGGCATGGCCGAGCGCGGCATCCCGCTGAGCGCGTTCCACTACGACTGCTACTGGATGCGCGAGTTCCACTGGACCGATTTCGCATGGGATTCGCGGTTCTTCCCGGACATCGAAGCGACGCTTAAACGGCTGCACGAGGACAAGGGGCTGCATCTGTGCGCGTGGATCAACCCATACATCGGCCAGGCCGGCGCGATGTTCGGCGAGGGCATGCGCGAAGGCTACCTCGTGCGCAACCCGGACGGCACGATCTGGCAGACCGACAACTGGCAGGCCGGCATGGGTCTCGTCGATTTCACGAACCCGGACGCGCGCGCCTGGTTCAGAAGCAAGGTCGTCGCGCTGCTCAGGCAGGGCATCGACGCGATCAAGACCGACTTCGGCGAGCGCATCCCGCGCGACGTCGTCTGGTATGACGGCTCGCCGAAGCTGTCGATGCACAATTGGTACACCGAACTGTACAACCGGACGGTGTTCGAGGCGATCGAGGAGGTGTACGGCGTCGGCAAGGCATGCCTGTTCGCGCGTTCGGCGACGGCCGGCGGACAGCGCTTCCCGGTGCATTGGGGCGGCGACTGCGAATCGACGTTCAACGGCATGGCGCAGACATTGCGCGGCGGTCTGTCGCTCACGTCCTCCGGATTCGGCTTCTGGAGCCATGACATCGGCGGCTTCGAAGGCGCGTTCCCCGATCCGGCCGTCTACAAGCGCTGGCTGGCCTTCGGCCTGCTCAGCTCGCATTCGCGGCTGCACGGCTCGACCGTCTACCGCGTGCCGTGGCTGTTCGACGAGGAGGACGAGCGGCAGGGGCGCAGCGTCGAACCCGGGCAGAGCGCCGTCGACGTGTGCCGCAAGTTCACGCTGCTTAAGCTCAGCCTGATGCCGTATCTGTATCAGGCCGGCATCGAAGCGCACGAACACGGCACGCCGGTCATGCGTTCGATGTTCGTCGAATTCCCCGACGACCCCGCATGCCGCACGCTCGACCGCCAGTACATGCTCGGCTCGTCGCTGCTCGTCGCGCCGGTGTTCAGCTACTCGGGCGACGTGAGCTACTATCTGCCGGCCGGCGGGTGGACGAACTGGTTCACCGGCGAGCATGTGCGCAGCGAGCACGGCATGTGGCGCACCGAGCATCACGATTTCGATTCGGTGCCGCTGTGGGTGCGCGACGGCTCGGTCATCGTCACCCATCCGGGTGCGATGACGCCGGACTACGACTACGCCGCCGACGCCGACGTGCGCGTCTTCCTCGGTGACGAAGCCGAGGCGAGCACGACGGTCACGTGCACTGACGGGCGTCGCGTCGTCTTCACGGCGAAGCGCGACGGCGACGGTGACGTCGTCGTCGATCGAACCGACTGCTGACAGGCGTCGAGGCTGTATCTAGATGAACGCGCCGGGGGCGAACGGTATTTCGTTCGCCCCCGGCGCGTTCATGCATGCAGTTGCGGGGTGATCAGGCGTTATCGGAATCGTCATCAAGGGACTCGACGAGCGGGGTTGTCTCGTCCTTGGCGAGTTCGGTCGCCGACGCGACCTTCTTTTTGCCGAACTTCGCCTTGAACAGGCCGACGAAGGTTGGAATCAGCGAAATGACGAGAATTGCGACGATGACGAGCTCGAAGTTCTCCTGGACGACCGGAATGCCGCCGAAGAAGTAGCCGAGCAACGTGAACAGCGACGACCACACGAGGCCGCCGAGCACCGAGAACGGCGTGAAACGACGCCACTGCATGCCGGTGATGCCGGAGATGAACGGCATGAAGGTGCGGATGAACGGGAAGAAACGGCCGAGGAAGACGGCGAGCGGACCCCAACGGTCGATCATCGTCTCGGTCTTGGCAAGACGTTCCGGCGTCATCGCCTTGACTTTGCCGGATTCGATGATGCGGCGGCCGAAGAAGTGGCCGATGAAGTAGTTGCATTGGTCGCCGAGGATCGGCGCGATCCAGACGACTGGCAGCAGCGCGGCGATCGGCAGCGCTGATTCACCGGTCGTGGCGTCGGGGGCGGCGAAGAAACCGGCGGCGAACAGCAGCGAGTCGCCGGGCAGGAACGGGAAGAAGACGACGCCGGTCTCGATGAAGACGATCAGGAAGATGAAGCCAAGCGTGGGGGCGACGCCCATCGCGATCCAGCCGGCGATCGCGCCGCGCGGATCCTTGAGCAGGTTGGCGATGAAATGAATGAATCCCATGGAAATCCTTGACGAGTGAGGACGCGGAAGCGCCGTGGCCATGCGTTACCTATTACCGGTTATCTTGTATAGCATGTCAGCCCTACGGCTCGGCGGCCGGAAAGGGTGCGGATGGTCGGGGGAGACGGTCGCGGAAGGGCTTAGCGAACGGAGTTGGGTGGCTGTGCGGCGGTTGCGGTCGCGGAGGTGCTGGTTAGCGAACGGAGTTGGGCGGAAGCGCGGCGGTCGTGTTCGCTGAGGTGGGGCTTAGTGAACGGAGTTGGGCGCGAGTGTGACAGTTGCGGTCGCGGAGAGGAGGGTGATGCCGCAAAAGAGAGCGGCCGCAGCCAAGGAAGCGCTGCGGCCGATTGTTGAGGAAAGGGGAAGGGTAAGTCTGGTTTGTTTACCGGATGTCCATCTCGGTATGCGGCGCGGGTGCCGCGAGCCGATCACAGTCCGGAGTTGGCGTTCACGTAGGTCGGGCGTTCGACCTCGCCGTAGCCGCCGTACTTCTTGAAGCCCCACAGCAGGATGAGCGACTTCGCGTAGGCGACCCAGCTCAGACCGAAGATGAGCATGAGCACGCGGATGAACGGGACGAAATACGCCAGGCCGAGCGCGACGACATCGATGCCGACGAGCGCGAACGAGCAGGCGAAGGCGCGCCACGGGAACAGCGCGGCGAGCTTCCAGGTGCGTCCGACCGAATTGGCGAAGCGCGCCTGCAGCGGGAACAGGTATTCGGCGAGGAACAGCACGGCGACCGATGCGGCGACGAGGATGATGAGCGGGACGTAGGCGGCGTTCGTGTCCCAGGCCACCCAGAACGCGAGGCCGAAGATGAGGACGGCAACGAGCGCGAGCAGCAGCAGTCCGGAGATGAGGCCCTGCTTGAACTCCCGCTTGAAGCGCTTGAGGTATTCGTGTACGAGCCGGATGTCGTCATGTTCGTCGTACTGGAACAGCGTGCTGTAGAGCGCCGCCTGCGCCGGACCGATCGTGACGATCGGCAGCAGCGTGACGAGGAAGACGAGATTGAGCGCGGTGAATCGCGCGAGCGTTCCCATGAACTGCCAGAACGGCGCTTCGGTGTTGAACCTCATGCTGCTTCCTTTCCGTGCCGTGGCGCCGCTGCGATGCGACGGCCGTGTGCGTCGTGCACCCGGCGACTCCGTATATATACGCACTGTATATATCTGTCGGACGATGGCTGGCGGCGTGCAGATCGTTCTGCGGTTCGCCGTGCAGGGTAACGTGGTGGAGTTGTTGTTGGATGCATGTCCACATCGACTGTTGTTGATAAGTATATAAATAAGTGGCGCGCTTGTCTACTGCAACAGCATCGCGCGTGTCGCGAAAACGTTGCCGTTTCAAGGTAGAGCGAGTTCAGCTTATGGTGAAACTTGCGTGTCGCCTTGTGTTTCCGGCGGGTGGCGCGCCATCGTGGCACGGGACTTCGTTATCTGATTTGACAAAGATAGTCGTTGTTTATAATCTATTCAACAAGAAGTGAGAAAGCCTCGCGAGGTTGCGGGACTTGGAATCGCTGACATCAGTTTCCGAAGGAGGAGAGATGCAGACGTCGTCTAGTACCGAAACCGATGAGACCATCGGTTCGACCGGTGGCGCTGCGGCGGTTGTCGGCAGGGAAGTCGAAGCCGCCGAAGAATCCAAACTGAGCCGCCGCGACCGTCGCGCCGCGAAGAAGGCGGCGAAGATGGCTGCCGAATCGCGCACTGACAGGAAGCATGCGATGAAGCTGTGGCTCTACGTCGCGCCGCTGCTGATCCTGGTCTTCCTGTTCAGCTACGTCCCGCTGTTCGGCTGGATCTACGCGTTCTATGACTACCAGCCGCCGATCCCGCTTTCCGAAAGCAAGTTCGTCGGCCTGCAGTGGTTCGAGATGATGGTGCAGAACCCGGCGCAGCTGCGCACAATCGGCCAGGTGCTGCTCAACACCTTCGCGATGTCGGGCCTCAACATCCTCACGTCGTTCCTGCCGGTCATCTTCGCGATCGCGCTCAACGAGATCCGCGCGAAGTGGTTCAAGAACCTCATCCAGACGCTCACGACGCTGCCGAACTTCATCTCCTGGGTGCTCGTCTACTCGATCGCCTTCGCGATGTTCTCGTCGACCGGCATGGTCAACGACCTGCTGCAGAACCTGCATATCATCAGCGAACCGATCAAGTTCCTCGACTCACCCGACCAGGTCTGGTTCAAGATGCTGCTGTGGAACCTGTGGAAGGGCCTCGGCTGGGGCTCGATCATGTACCTCGCGGGCATCGCCGGCATCGACCCCGAACTCTACGAGGCCGCGCAGGTGGACGGCGCGAACCGCTTCCAGCAGATCATCCACGTGACGATCCCGCAGCTGATGCCGACCTACTTCGTGCTGCTCATGCTGTCGATCTCGAACTTCCTCAACAACGGCATGGACCAGTACTACGTCTTCCAGAACGCCTTCAACCAGAAGTGGATCCAGGTGCTCGACCTCTACGTCTACAACGTCGGCATGGGCCAGAACAGCCTGTCGCTCGGCACCGCGATCTCGATGCTCAAGTCCCTCGTCTCGGTCGGCCTGCTGCTGCTCGTCAACTGGCTGTCCAAGCGCACGCGCGGCGTCGGCATCGTCTGATCCGCATCCAGCAGTCACGAATCGTGTATTGGGTTAAGGAGTAACCATGTCAACCGCAACAGCACCCGCAAGCGCCAAGAAGCCGAGGAGGGCCAAGGCGAGCGTCTCCCCGGCCATGCGCCGCACGAAGGGCGAGAAGATCTACAACGTCGTGAACATCATCATCCTCACGTTGTTCGCGCTGATCTGCACCTACCCGTTCTACTATCTGATCATCAACTCGCTGTCGAACAACCAGGCGGCCGCCGCGGGCGACGTCACCTGGAGGATCGAGGGCCTGCACTGGGACAACTACAAGACCGTGCTCGGCCTCGACGGCCTGGCGCAGTCCGCGTGGATCTCGGTGGCCCGCACCGTCATCGGCACCGTGCTCACCGTGCTCGCCTCCGCCTACCTCGGCTTCATGTTCACACAGCAGAAGATGTGGAAGCGTTCGTTCTGGTACCGCTTCGTCGTCATCACGATGTACTTCAACGCGGGCCTGATCCCGATGTTCATCACGATGAAGAACTACGGCCTGACGAACAACTTCTGGGTCTACATCCTGCCGGCGATTGTGCAGCCGTTCAACATCATCCTCGTCAAGACCTACATCGAGTCGATCCCGGCATCGTTGCAGGAGGCCGCCGAAGTGGACGGCGCGGGCACGATGACGGTGTTCTGGAAGATCGTGCTGCCGATGTGCACGCCGATCCTCGCGACCGTTGCGATCTTCTCCGCCGTCAACCAGTGGAACTCGTTCCAGGACACACTGATCTACATGACCGATTCGAAGCTGTGGAGCCTGCAGTACTTGCTCTACACCTACATCAACCAGGCGAGCTCGATCGCGAACTCGGTCAAGGCGAACGCCGCGAACGCCGCACTGCTGGCCACGGCGGCGACGCCTACGGCGATCCGCATGACCGTCTCCGTCATCGTCGTCCTGCCGATCATGTTTATCTACCCGTTCTTCCAGCGCTTCTTCGTCAAGGGCATGATGCTCGGCGCAGTCAAGGGCTGACCGTACGCGGGGAGCCGTGCGGCTCCCCGCCCCGATCCACGTTTCCGTACCAACCACCAACCAACCAGATGTGCTCAGTGATGAGCCGAAGTTAGAAGGATACAAGGAGGTTTCCTCATGGAAATCAGGAAGAAGATCGTCTCGGGAATCGCCGCGACGCTTTCGGCGGCGATGCTCGTCTCCGTCGCGGCCTGCGGCGGCAACGACTCCGCGAGCGACGGCCCCGACGACGGCAGCTTCATGAAGGTGGACGTGTTCTCGTCGACCGCGAACTACCAGGGCGTCCAGAAGGCTGGTTCGCCAAGATCGTCAAGGACAAGTTCAACATGGAGCTCAACATCATCGCCCCGAACGTGGCCGGCGGCGGCGACACCTTGTTCGACACGCGTTCCACGGCGGGCAACCTCGGCGACCTCGTCATCGTCGGCATGCAGAACGGCCGTCTGCAGAAGCTCGTCAAGTCGAAGCTCATCACCGACATGACGCCGTACTACGGCAAGATGACGAACGTCAAGCGCTACCAGGCCGGCGTGGACTACGTGACGAAGCAGGCCGGCCAGGACGGCGTCTGGGGCGTGCCGGGCAACGTGTCCGACGAATCGCCGACGAAGTCCGCCGACGGCATCGAACCGGCCGCCGCCCCGTACATCCGCTGGGACTACTACGCGAAGATCGGGTACCCCGAGATCAAGGATCTCGACGGTTTCGCGGACGTGCTCAAGCAGATGCAGGACAAGGCGCGCGAGGAGACCGGCGACGACGACATCTACGCCGTGTCGCTGTTCAAGGACTGGGACGGCGAGATGATGCAGAACGCGATGGCCGCCTCGCAGTGGTACGGCTACTTCGCGCAGAATTCGGTGCTCGTGCCGTCCGACGACAAGGATTCGCAGATCGTCCCGGCCTCCCAGGTCGGCAGCGCCTACGACAAGATGATCGAGTTCTTCAACAAGTGCGACCGCATGGGACTCGTCGATCCGGAATCGACGACGCAGAACTGGGACAACCTGTCGACGAAGGTGACGAACGGCAAGGTGCTCATGTCGATCTGGTCGTGGCTCGGCAAGCCGCGCATGAACAGCAACGAGAACCAGGAGAAGGGCGTCGGCTTCATGCTCGCCCCGCTGCAGGACATGGACGTGTACACGCCGGGCTTCCAGCCGGAGGGCGATGGCAACACCTTCATCGCGATCGGCTCGAAGGCGAAGAACAAGGAACGCCTCGCCAAGTTCATCGACTGGCTCTACTCGCCTGAAGGCATCTACGCCTCGGCCACCAACTCCGGCGGCGCCGCCTGCCCGAAGGACATGTGCTGGACGCTCAACGACAAGGGCGAGCCGCAGCTCAACGAGTTCGGCGAGAAGGCGATGTTCAACTCCGACGGCCTGCAGGTGCCGGCCGAATACGGCGGCGGCTCCTACAACGACGGCATCTCGACGCTCAACTTCAAGACGGTGAACGCGAACAGCACCGATCCGGACACGAAGTCCGCGTACAACCCGCAGCTGTGGGCGACCCAGCTCGCGAAGCAGACGAAGCTGAGCGAGGACTGGTCGAAGCACATGGACGGCGCGAAGACCGACATCGAATACCTCGAGAAGGCCGGCAAGCTCGCCGTCGCGCCTGGCGCCACCTACACGCCTCCTCAGGAGGATTCGCAGATCTCGACGCTGCGCTCGTCGGTCAAGACTGAAGTGATCAACGCGTCGTGGCAGGCCGTCGTCGCCAAGAGCGAAGCCGAATGCCAGTCGACCTTCAAGAACATGGGCACGCAGCTCAACGACCTCGGCTACGAGCAGGTGCTCAAGGTCGACGAGGACAACGCGAAGGCGCTGATCAAGGCCCGTCAGGAGATCGTCAAGGAGTACGCGGACAAGCAGTGACCTTTCGGGTCGCCGCCTCCTTGCGGCACAACTGAACAACCGAAAGGGCGCCGCCGTCACAGGACGGCGGAGACCCTCGGCACGGGAGCGTCGCATCCGTCGGGATGCGGCGCTCCCTGCAAATCACCTGTTGGTTCGATCATCGAACCAACTCGGACGTGACAGCTGCGGCCGACGGCGCACGTCCGGCGGACACGGGGCGCCCGGAGCGCCATCAGACGGCAAAAGGATAACAACGAAGGGGAGCGTGTGATGATGAACGACACGACGAAACCGGACGACGCGGCGCAGCCCGAAGGCGAGGCGAAACTCGACGCGGCCGCGATGCTCGACGCCTGCGCCTTCGACGCGACGATCGCCGCCGGCCCCTACGACGCGACATGGGCGTCGCTCGCAGCGCACCGCGATCCGTCATGGTTCGCCGACGCGAAGTTCGGCATCTTCACGCATTGGGGGCCGTACACGGTGCCCGGATACCGCAACGAATGGTATTCGCGCAACATGTACATTGAAGGCTATCCCGAATTCGAGCATCATCGCGCCGTCTACGGCGACCAGCGCGTCTTCGGCTACAAGGACTTCATCCCGATGTTCACGGCGCCCGCCTTCGACGCCGACGCCTGGTGCGCGCTGTTCGCCCGCGCCGGCGCGCGCTACGTCATGCCGGTGAGTGAGCACCACGACGGATTCCAGATGTACCGCAGTCGGCTGTCACATTGGAACGCCGCCGAAATGGGGCCGCGCCGCGACGTGCTCGGCGAACTGCGCGCTGCCGCGATCGCGCACGGCCTGCATTTCACGACGTCGAACCACCGCGCCGAACATTGGTGGTTCATGGGGCACGGCCGCTGTTTCGACTCCGACGTGCTCGAGCCGATGCGCCGCGGCGACTTCTACTGGCCGGCGATGACGCCCGAGCCGAACGAGTTCGACATCGACGCGCACCCCGCGCCGACCGCCGAATTCCTCGACGACTGGCTCGCGCGCAACGTCGAGATCATCGACAGATACGCGCCCGAACTGCTCTACTTCGACTGGTGGGTGCAGCATCGTGAGTTCCGTCCTTATCTTGCGTCGTTCGCCGCCTACTACTACGACCATATGGCCGCGCTCGGCCTCGACGCCGCGATCTGCTACAAGTACGACGCGCTCGCGTGGGGTGCCGGCATCGTCGACGTCGAACGCGGCGGATTCGCCGACGCGACGCCCTTCGTCTGGCAGACCGACACGGCGATCGCGCGCAACTCGTGGTGCCACACCGACTCGCTCGACTACAAGACGCTTCCCGAGCTGCTCGTGAGCCTGATCGACGCGGTGAGCAAGAACGGCAACCTGCTGCTCAACGTCGGCCCGTGCGCCGACGGTTCGATCGCCGAGCATGACCGCGCGCTGCTCGAAGGCATCGGTGACTGGCTCGCGGCAAACGGCGACGGCATCTACGGCAGCCGCCCGTGGCATATCAGCGGCGAAGGGCCAACAGTGCTGCCCTCCGGCATGTTCGCCGACCAGAAGCCGACGGCGTGGACCGCCGACGACTGGCGATTCACGGCGAAGGGCGGCGACCTCTACTGCTACTGCCTCAACCCGTCCGGCGCCGACGAACTCGTCTGCCGCACCTTCGCCGCCTTCGACGGCGAGCATCGGCCGGCGTTCAACGGCGTCATCTTCGGCGTCGATCTGCTCGGCGACGGCCCGACGCCCTATGAGCGCCGCGCCGACGGCCTGCACTTGCCGATCTCAGAGAGACGAAGACGGCCGGCCGGCGAGATGGCTGTGCCGCTTGGCTTCCGCCTGCGGCTCGGCTAGAAAGCCGTCGCACGATGACCAATCAGCTTTCAACGACTTCCAATCCGCAACAGAGAGAAGGAGACCACCAATGACGATGATCAGCGAAGCGAATATGCGCAAGGCGCGCGAACTGACCGCACAGCTCACGCTCGAGGAGAAGATCGGCATGATCCACGGCGCCGCGCTGTTCCACACGGCCGCCGTCGAACGCCTCGGCATCCCCGAGATGAAATTCGACGACGGCCCGATGGGCGTGCGCGCCGACACACACGACGACAACTGGGCGCCGCTCAACAACACGCGCGACATGGTGTCCTACCTGCCGAGCGGCTCGGCCGTCGCCTCCACATGGAACCCGCGACTGGCGCATCTGACCGGCCAGGTGCTCGGCCAGGAGGCGCGCGGCCGCGGCAAGGACGTGATCCTCGGCCCCTCGCTCAACATCAAGCGCTCGCCACTGTGCGGACGCAACTTCGAATACATGAGCGAGGACCCGCTGCTCACGGCCGTGCAGGGCGACGCCTACATCGAAGGCGTCCAGGAATCGGACGTCGCCGCCTGCCCGAAGCACTTCGCCGCAAACAGCCAGGAGACCGACCGCCTCGAAGTCGACGAGAAGATCGGTGAACGCGCGCTGCGCGAACTGTATCTGCCCGCCTTCCGCGCGGCCGTGCAGCAGGCCGGCGCGCTGACGATCATGGGCGCCTACAACAAGGTCAACGGCGCGCAGTGCTGCGAATCGCATTGGCTGCTCGACGAAGTGCTGCGCGACGAATGGGGATTCGACGGCCTCGTCGTCTCCGACTGGGGCGGCATCAAGAACACCGAACGCAGCGCCGCCGTCGGTATCGACGTCGACATGAACGTCACCTACGACTTCGACGACTACTGCTTCGCGCGCCCGCTGCTCGAAGCGGTCAAGGACGGCCGCATCGCCGAATCGACGATCGACGCGAAGGTCGAGCATGTGCTCGCCGTCATGGACGCGCTCAACATGCTCGGCGACGCCCGCGCGCATCGCAAGGCCGGCTCCTACGCGACGCTCGCGCATGCGCGCTCGGCGTTCGACATCGCGCGCGAATCGATCGTGCTGCTCAAGAACGACGCACAGGTGCTGCCGCTCGACGAACATGGCATCCGCCGCCTGCTCATCGTCGGCGCGAACGCCGACCGCATCCACTCGCTCGGCGGCGGCTCGGCCGTCATCAAGGCGGTGCACGAGATCTCGCCGCTGCTCGGCATCAACGGCATGCTCGGCGGCAACATCGAGATCACCTACGCTGAAGGGTATTACGCGCCGCAGGTCAATCAGGACGACACATGGCAGGAGGAAAGCCTCGAGAACTCGCAGGCGAAGGCGAACGAGGAAGCGGCGCGCGCACGCCGGCTGCGCGACGAGGCGCTCGCGCTCGCGCAGGACTTCGCGCAGACCAGCGACCCGGTCATCTTCATCGGCGGCCTCAACCACGACTACGACCTCGAGGCGCGCGATCGCGAGGACATGACGTTGCCGTACGAGCAGGACGCGCTCATCGACGCGCTGCTCGACATCGATCCGGACACGGTGCTCGTCTTCGTCGCCGGCTCGCCGATCGCGATGCCGTGGGCGGACAAGGCCTCGACGATCGTCTGGAATTGGTACAACGGCATGGAAAGCGGCACCGCGCTCGCCGAAACGCTTTTCGGGCGCGTGAGCCCGAGCGGCCACCTGCCGGAGACCTTCCCAATGCGACTCGAGGACTGTCCGGCGCATGCGATCGGCACCTTCGGGCTCGTCGGGCACGTCGACTACGCCGAGGACATCTACGTCGGCTACCGCTACTACAGCACGAAGGACGTGCCGGTGCGCTTCTGCTTCGGCCACGGCCTGACCTACACGAGCTTCGCATACTCGGACCTCGAAGTGCGCGAACTCGGCGACATGATCCGCCTTGATTTCCACGTCACGAACACCGGCGCGCGCGCGGGCAAGGCGGTGCCACAGGTCTACGTCACGCTCGAAGACACCGGCGAAGACCGTCCGGCGTTCGAACTGCGCGGCTTCACGAAGGTCGCGCTCGAGCCGGGCGAACGCCGTCAGGTGACGATCGAGATCCCGCGCGACGAGGCGCTGCGCTACTGGAGCGAGCGGACGCACGCCTTCGCGCTCGCGCCGCGCGCGGCCGTGCACGTCGGCGAATCGGTCGGTGACCTGCGGCTCGACGGCCGGATCGGCTGAGCGGACGGCAAATCAGTAATCAATCAACACAACAAACATCAACCAACAACATCAACCCACACACAACTAAGCGGGGAGACACCATGAAGTTCCTCAACGGCGGATGGCTCATCAAAGACGGTTTCGACGTCAAGTACGCGGCCAACATCTACACGGCGGACATCGAGGCGGACAAGCTCACGCTGTTCTGCCCATTCGGCTCGCCCATCTACAACCCGGGCATGACGCTCGACGGCGGCATTCTGACGATCGAGGTGACGAGCCCGCGCGAGAACATCATCACGACGCGTCTGATCAATTTCCGCGAGGACCGTTCGCACAAGCCCACGTTCGCGCTGAACGAGACGTCGCCGCAGGTGAGCGTCGAGGAGAGCGACGAGGCATGGCTGTTCACCTCGGGCAAGCTCACACTGCGCATCGCCAAGGGTGAGACGATCGATTTCACCTACCTGTACGACGGCAAGCGGATTGCGCACTCCGGATGGCGCGCCAAGGCGCTCGTGACCGATCCGAGCGGCGTGCTGCACGTCTCCGAACAGCTCGATCTCGGCGTCGGAGAGAAGATCTACGGCCTCGGCGAACGCTTCACGAACTTCGTCAAGAACGGCCAGTCGGTCGAGATCTGGAACGAGGACGGCGGCACCGGCACCGAGCAGGCATACAAGAACGTGCCGTTCTACATGAGCAATAGGAACTACGGCCTGTTTGTGGACAACCCGGGCAAAGTCGAGTTCGAGATCGGCTCCGAGAAGGTCTCGCGCGTGCAGTTCAGCGTGCCCGGGCAGGAGATGAGCTACTCGGTGATCGGTGGCGCCGACATGAAGGAGATTCTCGCCAACTACACGGCGCTCACCGGCCGCGCGCCACTTGTGCCGGACTGGAGCTACGGCCTGTGGCTGAGCACGAGCTTCACGACCGATTACGATGAGCAGACTGTGCTCGACTTCGTCGACGGCATGGCCGAACGTGGCATTCCGCTTTCGGTGTTCCACTTTGACTGCCGCTGGATGAAGGAACTCGAATGGTGCAACTTCGCCTGGGACGAGTCGAAGTTCCCGGATCCGGAAGGCCTGCTCGCCAAGCTGCATGAGCGCGGCCTCAAGGTCTGCGTCTGGATCAACTCGTACATCGGCCAGAAGTCGCCGCTGTTCGCGGAGGGCGCGAAGAACGGCTACTTCATCAAGCGCAACGACGGCTCGGTGTGGCAGTGGGACAAGTGGCAGGCCGGCATGGCGATCGTCGACTTCACGAACCCGGCCGCCGTCGAGTGGTATCAGGGCTATCTGAAGAAGCTCGTCGCGATGGGCGTCGATTGCTTCAAGACCGATTTCGGCGAGCGCATCCCGACCGAGGACGTGCAGTACTACGACGGCTCCGACCCCGAACTCATGCACAACTACTACACGCTGCTGTACAACAAGGCCGTCTATGACGTCCTCGTGGAAACCAAAGGCGCCGACGAGGCGATCCTGTTCGCCCGTTCGGCGACCGTGGGAGGCCAGTGCTACCCGGTGCATTGGGGCGGCGACTGCTCGTCGAACTATCCGTCGATGGCCGAATCGCTGCGCGCGGGACTCTCCTTCGGCATGTCCGGCTTCGGCTACTGGAGCCACGACATCGCCGGCTTCGAGGATCAGGCGACGCCCGACCTGTACAAGCGCTGGACGCAGTTCGGCCTGCTCAGCTCGCATTCGCGCTACCACGGCTCGACCGCCTACAAGGTGCCGTGGCTGTACGGCGACGAGGCGGTCGACGTCTGCCGCGAATTCGTCGAGCTCAAGGATTCGCTGCGCCCGTATCTCGAGAAGAGCGCGCGCGAGACGCATGCGAGCGGCGTGCCGATGATGCGCTCGATGGTGCTCGAATTCCAGGACGACCCGACGTGCGAGGACATCGACACGCAGTACATGCTCGGCTCGGACATCCTCGTCGCTCCGATCTTCAACGAGGAGGGCGTCGCCCGCTTCTACGTGCCCGACGCCGGCGACGACGCCCCGTGGCGCAACCTGATCACCGGCACCGAATACGAGCCGGGACGCTGGTACGTCGAACGGTACGACTACCACGCGCTGCCGGTGCTTGTGCGCCCCGGCACGGATCCGCGCAACGTGTGATCCCCCTCACGTCCGGGCGGTTTCGTCGGCCGCCCGGACGTGGCGCTTTCCCACGACGATAGACTGATGGCGATTCGGACGGCGACGGTGCCGTCCTATGCGAAGGAGCGATACGATGACGGCGATGTTCGACGATTTTCTCTTCGGCGGCGACTACAACCCCGAACAGTGGCCACAGGACAGCTGGGAGCATGACCTCGAACTGCTCGAGCATGCGCACATCAACGAGGCGACGATCAACGTGTTCTCGTGGGCGCTGCTCGAACCGAGCGAAGGCGACTACGACTTCTCGATGCTCGACGCGATCGTCGCATCGCTCGACCGCCACGATATCCGCATCGTCATGGCGACCGGCACGGCCGCCGTGCCGGCGTGGATGGCGCGCAAGTACCCGCATGTGATGCGCAAAGGCGTCGACGGCACGCAGCAGATCTTCGGCGGCCGCCACAACTTCTGCCCGAGCTCGCTGAAATACCGCGAGCGCGCGCAGGCGCTCGCCTCGGCCGTCGCGCGCCGCTACGCGGGCCATGACGGCCTCGTCGCCTGGCATGTCAACAACGAGTACGGCAACGGCGGCGGCTATTGCTACTGTGATACCTGCGCGGCTGCGTTCCGCGACTGGCTGCGCGCCCGCTACGGCACCGTCGAGGCGCTCAACCGCGCATGGTGCATGAACTTCTGGAGCCATACGATTTACGATTTCGACGAGGTCGCGCCGCCCGTCACCTACGGCGATGGCATCGGCACCGACAAATGCGTGATCTCCGGTCTGCAGATCGACTACCGCCGTTTCCAGAACGAGCAGATGCTCGACTGCTTCCGCCTCGAACGTGACGCGATCCGCGAATTCGATCAGGAGACGCCGATCACGACGAATCTGATGGGAACGTTCAAGGATCTCGACTACTTCGCGTGGGGTCGTGAGATGGACGTCGTCAGCTGGGACAACTATCCGGGCATGGATACGCAGCCGAGCTTCACGGCGATGTGCCACGATCTGATGCGCGGCGTCGGCGGCGGCAAGCCGTTCATGCTGATGGAGCAGACGCCGAACCAGCAGAACTGGTTCCCGTACTGCAAGGTCAAGCGTCCCGGCGAGGTCGGCAAGCTCAGCTGGCAGGCCGTCGCGCACGGCGCCGACACTGTACAGTTCTTCCAGCTCAAGCAGTCGATCGGCGGCTGCGAGCGCTTCCATGGCGCCGTCATCGGCCATGACGATTCCGACCGCTCCCGCACCTACCGCGAAGTCCGCGCGCTTGGCGCCGACGTCGCCGCACGTGCGAAGCGCATCATGGGCGCGCGCGTCGACGCGAAGGTTGCCGTTGTCTTCGATTGGGAGAACTACTGGTCGCTCGAAGGTTGCGTCGGCCCGACGCAGGGCCTGCACTATCCGGACGAAGTGCATCGCTTCTACCGTGCGCTGTGGAAGCGCAATGTTGCTGTCGACATCATCGAAAGCACGGCCGATCTGGAGACGCTGCGCCGCTACGATCTCGTCGTCGCACCGACGCTGATCATGGTCAAGCCGGGCGTCGCCGACAATCTCGAACGCTATGTCGCCGGCGGCGGCGTCCTCGTGACCGGATACATGTCCGGCATCCACGACGAGCACGATCTCGTCATCGAAGGCGGCTATCCGGGGCCGCTGCGCAGTCTGTGCGGCGTGTGGGTCGAGGAGATCGACGCGGTCGCGCCCGGCGCGAGCGTGCCGGTGCGCCTCAACGTCGGCGGCGCGGACGTCGATTGCTCGGGCACGATCGTCGCGAGCATCATCGAGCCGGAAGGTGCGCGCACGCTTGCGACCTACGGCGCCGACGACTTCTACGCGGGCACGCCGGCCGTCACCGCGCACGAGGTCGGCGAAGGCTGCGCCGTCTTCGTCGGCACCGCGCTCGACGAAGTCGGCATCGACGCGCTGTTCGACGACATGCTGCGCACGGCCGGCGTGGCGACGATCGACGCGCCCGAGGACGTCGAGGTCGCCAGTCGCGTCGGCGACGACGGCACCGTGTACACAATCGTGACGAACACCGGCGACGCCACGCGCGTGTGGGAGCGCGCGGACGGTGAACGAATCGTGCTCGACCCCTTCGCGGTGCTGCTGTTTGAGAACGACGTGCAAGTCGCGACGCCGCAACGATGAACGACGTGCAACGATGAGCTACGTACCGGGGCGGCGCCGCAATGGCGGACCGCCCCGGCCGATATGGGCACGTCGTCGGTACAATTGGCGAGGACGGACAAAGAGGAGCGAACGATGACGAAACGCAGCGGCGTGCATCAGGTGCTCGCGTTCGAGATCAACACGAACTTCACGCGGTACGCACTGTTCACCGACGGACGGATGGGCATTCCCGGCACTTTCGCGACGCCGAACACCGATCTCGACGAATTCTACGACGCGCTCGTGCAGGTCGTGCGCAAACTCGGCGTGCAGCTCGACGGCATCGCGATCAGCATGCCTGGATTCATCAATCCGCGCACGCAGACAGCGGAGACAGCCGGCGCGCTGCGCATCCTGTACAAACAGCGCATCGGCGCCGAACTGACGGCGCGCCTCGGCGTCGACATCCCCACATGGATGGAGAACGACGCGAACTGCGCGGCGATGGCCGAAAAAATGACCGGCAACGCGCGCAAATGCGACGATTTCGTGCTCATCACGCTCGACATGGGCATGGGCGGCGCGCTGTTCCTCGACGGCAAGCTGCGGCGCGGCAAGGATTGGCGGGCCGGCGAACTCGGCACGATGATCATCAATTACGATTCCGCAGGCTCGCTGCCGCTGCATGACTTCGTCTCGACGATGAAACTCTCGCAGTGGTACGCCGAGGAATTTGGCGTCAACGAGGGCGACGTGCTGCCGAGCACATTGTTCCACAAGCTCGACGATCCGCGCGTGCGCGCAATCGTCGAACGGTGGCTGCGCTACGTGGCGGTCGCCATCTTCAACACCGTCGTCGCCGTCGACCCGCAGATCGTGCTCGTTGGCGGCAGCATCAGCCGCGAGCCGGCGCTCGTGCCGATGCTCGAGGACGCGCTGAACACGATCCGTGACTGGAAGGCGTTCAAAACGCAGATCAAACGCTGCCGCCACAGTGGCAACGCCGGGCTGGTCGGCGCTTATTTCATGTTCGTCGAGGAAGTCGTCGAACATGGCGGCGCCAGCGACGTGCTCGCCGTCGGCGCGCGCTGAGCGGAAGGTCGCTCAGCCGAGCTCCTGTAGCGTGTACGGCAGCAGGCAGCGCGTGTCGTGCGCGTCGAGCTCCGACGGGTCCATGCAGCCCTCCCACAGCGCACGCGGGAAGATGACGTCGCTGAAGCGCACCCACTCTTCGAGCAGATCGATTGATTCGTCGGCGAGCCAACGCTGCTGCAGGCCGTCCATCGCCGACTGCGCGAGCGTGAACAGATCGAAGAAACGTTCCTCGGTCATGCCGCGCGGCAGCAGCCAATTCATCGAACCGACCATCTCCCACAGCCGCATATGGCGGCCGGTGAAGAAACGGTGAGCCGGATGGTCGGGGTTGAGCGCCTCGCCGCTGAGCACGCAGAACAGCTGAATCATCTCCGGACGCTGCATGTTGTACAGCACGGTGTTCAGGCAGTAACGCGGATAGCAGTAGATGCGGTGGCCGTCGCCGTCGACCGCCGACGCGCTCAACGCGGCGAACTCGTTCGATTCGGTCGTGTCGTAGCCTTCCGACAGGACCATGCGCAGCAGATCCTCCTTGGAGTCGATGTAATGATAGAGCGCGGCCTCGCTGATGCCGATCTCGTCCGAGATATCCTGCAGCGACATGCCCCAGTAGCCTTTGACGGCGATCGTCTTCGACGCGGCGCGCAGGATCTGCAGATGCCGCTCCTCCTGGCTCATGCGCTTGCGCTTGACGAAGCGCTTGCCGGAGGTCGTGTCGCGCACCGTGACCTCATGGGAGGCGAGCAGCGGTTTGCGCGGCTCGTTGGAGATGCCATGCTGGTCTAGGATCTGCTGCCATGCGGCGACTGTCATCATAGGTCCTTTGCTCGGCGTCGCGTCGACGACGATCGACGATGAAGACGGGGGATCGGGCGTGCGCGGGAGGGTGCGGCCCGACGTGCGCATGCGGTGCACGCCGTGCACATAGTGTAGCGCGCATGGTGTAGCGGCGTGCGCCGTCGGTGCGCGTCGTGCGGACTCAGCGCGCGAAGACGCGGTCGAGCCACCGGAAGGCGAGGGACGGCCAGACGTCGACGCCGGGTTCGATGCCGTCGGTGCCGCCCCATGCGGTCTCGGCTGTTGCGAGCGACAGGCCATGTCCGCCGGTCGGGAACAGATGCGCCTCGATCGGCACATCCGCGGCCTTGCAGGCGGCGATGAGCAGCAGCGTGTTCTCGACCGGCACGCAGTCGTCCGGCACCGTGTGCCAGACGAAGACCGGCGGCGTCTTCGCGCCGATGTGCTCCTCGATCGAGACCTCGCGCATCATGTCGGGGTCGGCGTAGCGCTCGCCGAGCAGTGCGCGGAAGCTGCCGTCGTGGCGGTGTTCGCCGGCGCTGATGACCGGGTAGGACAGCATCAGCGCGGCCGGTCGCAGCATGTCCGGATCATAGCCGTGGGCGCGCATCACGTCGTCGGAGGCGCTCGTCGCGAAGTCGGCGGCGAGATGGCCGCCCGCGGAGAAACCGATGACGGCGATGCGCGACGTGTCGACGTGCCATTCGTCGGCGTGATCGTGCATCAGCCGCACCGCCTCGGCCACCTCGAGCACGGCGGTCGGGTAGATGGACGGCTTGCATGAGTAGTGCAGCACGAAGGCGTCGCAGCCGTGCGCGAGGAATCGGAACGCGATCGGCTCGCCCTCGCGGCCGGTCGTCATCTCGTAGCCGCCGCCGGGCAGCACGAGGACGGCCGGGCGGCGTCGATCGGGGTCGATGTCCGGATAGTTGTCGGGGATGTAGCCGGCGAAGCGCGCGTCGGTGCCGTCGATGCCGGCGATCGTGGTCTCGAAATACTGCATGGCACTCCTTTGTTCGGGTCGTCGGCGACGTCGACGTCGCCGCCGTGGGGGGGGGCGGACGGTCCGTCGACCATATTAGTTCATTCGTCGAAATATTCTGGTGGGGATATCCGGGCGCCCGTCAGATCCACGAGTCGAGCCACATATGGCTCAGCCAGAACTCGTACGGCACCGGCATCGCCGTCCAGATCGGGTAGAAGAAGATCGAGATCAGCGTCGTCACGACGAGGACGCCGATCAGCGTCGCGCGCCACAGCGCCGATGTGCAGGTCTCGCGGATCCAGTCGAGCACATAGCAGATCGCGAGGGTGATCCACGGCAGCAGCACGATCGAATAGAACGTGAAGGTCGTGCGGTGCAGATACTGCGCCCAAGGCAGCCAGCCAGCGAGGAAGCCGGCGAGCACGGCCCAGATGCGCCAGTCGCCGCGCCTCCAGATCGCGATGCCGATCGCGACGAGCGTGCACAGCGATCCGAGCCACCAGATGATCGGGTTGCCGAGCGACGTCACCGCGGCGACGCATTCGCTTTTCGGCGCGAGCGAACACAGGCCGGGATGGCCGGAAGGCTTCTCCCAGTAGAAGCTCGTCGGACGGATCTGCAGCGGCCAGGTCAGCGGGTTCGCCTTGTAGTCGTGCGGCGCGTCGAGCGTCGTGTGGAACTGCCACATCTGCCGGTGGTATTCGACGAAGGAACGCAACGTCGGCGGCAGCCATGCGACGCCCTGGCCGGGATGGGAGAGCGCCCAGTCGTGCATGTAGGAGTCGGGATGGATGAACCATCCGATCCACGTCGCCAGATAGCTCAGCGCGTACAGCGGGATCATATACAGCGCGGCGAGCAGCCCGGAGCCGAGGCCGGCGTTGAGGAACCAGTGCCGGTAACCGGCCTGATGGTACAGCCAGGCGTCCCACAGCACGCTGATGATGCAGAAGACGGCGAAGAAATAGGTGCCGGACCATTTGACACCGGTCGCCAGGCCGAGCAGCACGGCGGCGCCGACGCGGTACCAGGAGCATGCGATCTGCGGCGGCTTGGCGTCCGGGTCGGCTTCATGCGCGGCGAACAGACGCCGGCGCGACCAGTCGCGGTGCATGACGAGCAGCATGAACGCGCCGAGCGCGAACACCATGATGAAATTGTCGAGCAGGGCGGTGCGGCTCAGCACGATGCCGACGCCGTCGATCGCCATCAGATAGCCGGCGACGAGCGCGACCGGCATGTTATGCCACAGGCGCAGCGCCAGGCGGATCAGGATGACGATCGCCACGACGCCGGCGAGCGCCGTCGCGATGCGCCACGCCCAGACGTGCTGCGCGCCGCCGCACAGCCTGAGCCCCAACGCGATGAGCCATTTGCCCATCGGCGGATGCACGACGTATTCGGCCGAGTCGAGCCATCCGTCGACGTCGCCGGCGGCGAAGGGGATGTTCGGACTGACTCGCTCTCCGTTCCAGACGACGGTGTCGGGCCAGTCGCGCGGTTCGCCAGTGTTGAGCATCGTCCATGCGTCCTTGACGTAGTAGGTCTCGTCGAAGACGACGGCGCGCGGTTCACCGAGGCGGATGATGCGCAGCAGCGCGCCGAAGAGCGCGACGATGAGCGTCAGCCCCCACGAGACCGGTGCGGACAGCGGCGGGATGCGCGTGGCCGTGGGGTTCTCGGCGACGTCGCTTGCGCGCCGGCCGTGCCGCGGACGGGTGAGCGCGAACATGGCGGTGGTGAAGGACCTGGCAGCGGACATCTCAAACCTCCCGGACATCGTGGCGCCGGCGATGCCGTCGTCCGGCGCGCGTGTCCCACGCTACCGGAGGTCGTGTATGGCGTCGACCGTGCATGGCGGCGCGTTTGGGAGACGCGCGCGGCATACTGAAGGCATGACGGCACACAGCATCGATGACGAAACGCATGGCAACGGATACGCGGCGGGCCCTGATACGGACGGGCGGACGGACGACGGGACGGCGACGCAGGTTGACGTCGAACTCGGCGACGCGGCGCTCGACGTGCATGTTCCACGTGGAACGGTCGTACTCGCGGCGACGCCGATCGGCAACACGGCGGACGCGTCGGCGCGTCTCGTCGCGCTGCTCGAACGCGCCGACATCGTCGCCGCCGAGGACACGCGCCGCCTGTACGCGCTCGCGAACCGCCTCGGCGTGCATGTGGCGGGACGCGTCGTCGCTAACCACGACCACAACGAACGCGGCAAGGCCGACGGGCTGCTCGACGAGGTGGCCGCCGGTGCGACGGTGCTCGTCGTCTCCGACGCCGGCATGCCGACGATCAACGATCCGGGACTGGCGATCGTGCGCCGCGCAATCGAACGCGGACTGCCGGTGACCTGCGCGCCGGGGCCCTCCGCCGTGCTCGACGCGCTCGCATTGTCCGGGCTGCCGACCGACCGCTTCTGCTACGAGGGGTTCCTGCCGCGCAAGCACGCCGAACGCGTGCAGCATCTGCGCGCGCTCAAAGGCGAACGGCGCACGGTCGTGTTCTACGAAACGCTGCACCGCATCGCCGATGCGATGGCCGACCTCGAGGAGATCTTCGGCCCCGACAGGCCGATGGCGCTGTGCCGCGAGCTGACGAAGGACTACGAGCAGATCCGGCGCGGCACGATCGGCGAGATCAGGCGGGGCGTCGAGGACGACCCGCCGCGCGGCGAGATGGTGCTCGTCGTCGGCGGCGCGCAGGACGGCGAGGAGGACGGCGGCGAGACCTTGGGCGTCGAGGCGCTCGCCGCGCTCGCGACGCGTTACGCGCAGGAGCACGACGTGCGCATCAAGGACGCGATCGCGACGGTCGTCGCCGAGCATCCAGGGGTGGACGGCGCGCTCGCGAACAAGAAACAGGTGTATGCGGCCGTGCTCGCCGCGCGAGGCGGACGCTGAGGCGGCGGACGCGCGTCGCCGTCCTCGCTATGGGTGGTGGGTTATGCGCGTGCGCGGTCGACGGAGTCGAACAGCATCTGCAATGTCTCGCGCACGCCAGGACCGCCCTGCTGGGAGATGTATTCGAGCAGGTTCGCGTCGGCGGAACGGTTGACGATGACCCATTTGCGCAGATGCGGCGCGTGGCGCGCGATATGCCACAGGACCTCGATCGGCGTGTCCGGGTCGCTCGCGACCGTCGGCGTCAGACGGATCGGCGGCGCCGGCGGCGTCAGCGGCTCGACGCACGATTCGCTTGCGGCGCAATCCTCGGCTCGCGTCGATTCGAGGCGGCGATGTGCGGCGCGTGCGCGTTTCGCGCAACCGCGACGATGAGACATAGACATGGAAATCCCCCGATGGTCGTCGATAACTGGATACTGTAGCCGCCGGTGTCGAACAACGGCGGCGGTATGGGCGTCGGCGCGGCATCGGCCGCCGTCGGCGTGGTCAGGCGATGCAGGCGAAATCAGCGATCACCTCGCGCGCCCGTTGCGCCGCATGCAGGTAGGCGCAGCCCTCGAGAATGAGCAAGCAGTCTTCGATGTCGATGCTGAAATGGCGCAGCAGCTGCAGGATCAGTTCGTCGAGCGACTGCTCGTAGATGTCCTCCGGCGGGCACATCGCCAGATCGCAGACCGTGCGCTCGGGCGTCGTGACGGTCAGCGGTCCGACCGGCTGTGTCTGCTTCGGCGGGACGCGCCGCTCGCGCACGTTGATCGGGCGCCCCATCAGCGGCGCGCGGTAGTGCGTCGTCGACAGGACGTCGACGGCGCTCGGGAACTCGCCGCCGAGCCACACCCATGCCGCCGCGCGGCCGCAGGCGACGAGCTGCGGGTTCGGCAGCATCGCCGCGACGATCGCGGCGCGGCCGTACAGCGTCTCGCCATCGGCGCTGCGGTAGGCGTGGCGTTCGTCGAGCGCGACGAGCGCGCCGGCGCGCACGAGGCTGCGCATCGCGAAGGGACCGGGGAGGTTGTCGTAGGTGTACAGGACCGTCTGCGTGGTCGCGTCGTCGTCGCCGGCGCCCATATGGCGGCTCCTCGCGCCGTCCGGGGCGGTGCCGTCATGCGGCCTCCGCGTCGTGTCGTGGCGGGGGAAGAGGCCGTCGACGCCTGCGTCGTCGTAGGTGAAGCAAGCCGCCTTGCGCAGGTCGATGCACGGCTGGCGGCGCTTGTCGTCATGCGTCGAGCGCGGCCGTTCGTCGTCCGCCGGCGGCTGCCACAGCGGCAGCATCGGCTGGTAGGCCTCGGTATGCCGGTCATGAACGCCCATCGGTCATGCCTCCTCTCCTCGTCCCCGGCTCGCGCCGGCACTCGTCGGCGCGTCTGCGCACGTCCGCTCGTGATGGGCGGCGTGTCCGGCCGGGTGACGAAGCCCGTGGCGTCGGTTGCCGTCGATCGGTGGCCGGACACGCCATGCATGCGCCGTCGGCACGGGATGTGCGTCATGGCGCATGGGACGAGCGTAGGGTCGGGGCGCGCGGAGGTGCAAGGCGAGCGGCGAACAATGTGCAAATGTGGATAACCGGCGTGGGATGCCCACCGCGTGTGGATGACGATGTGGACGGGGCGGTGCGTTGTGGACATCGTCGTGGATGCATCCACACGTTATCCACATGCCGGCCGCACGGCGGTTGTTGGCGTTGCGCCATGCGGTACGCCCGGACGGGGCGGTGCGCGGATGACGGCGCGATCGCATGGGATGGGTCTGCGCGCCGGTCGCGGCGCGGCCGCACGCCGCTGCCGGCGGGGCCTCGCGTGATGCGGTGGTGTCCGCGTGCTGCCGGATAATCGGCGCATGACTCATATTATGGTGAATGTCGCTTGGCCGTATGCGAACGGCCCCCGTCATATCGGCCACGTCGCGGGCTTCGGTGTGCCTTCGGACGTCTACGCGCGCTACCAGCGCATGAAGGGCAACGACGTGCTCATGGTCTCCGGCACCGACGAGCACGGAACGCCGATCCTCGTCGAAGCGGACAAGGAAGGCGTCACCCCGCAGGAGCTCGCGGACCGCTACAACCGCGTCATCGCCTCCGATCTGTGCAAGCTCGGCCTGAGCTACGACCTGTTCACGCGCACGACGACGAAGAACCACGAACTCGTCGTCCAGGAACTGTTCCGCCAGTGCCTCAAAAACGGCTACATCTACAAGGGCACGCAGAAGGTCGCGATCTCCCCGTCGACCGGCCGCACGTTGCCGGACCGCTACATCGAAGGAGAATGCCCGATCTGCCATGCGCCGGGCGCGCGCGGCGACCAGTGCGACAACTGCGGCAATGAGCTCGACCCGGACGAGCTGATCAACCCGGTCTCGAAGATCAACGGCGAGACGCCGATCTTCCAGGAGAGCGAGCACTACTTCCTCGACCTGCCGGCGCTCGCCGATGCGAACCTCGCATGGCTCAAGACGCGTCAGGGCTGGCGCACGAACGTCCTCAACTTCTCGATCGGCCTGTTCCGCGAGGTCAAGCCGCGCGCGATCACGCGCGACATCGACTGGGGCATCCCGATCCCGGTCCCCGGCTGGATCGACAACCCGAACAAGCGCCTGTACGTGTGGTTCGACGCCGTCATCGGCTACCTGTCCGCGTCGATCGAATGGGCGCGGCGCTCCGGCGACCCCGAGGCGTGGCGCAAGTGGTGGAACGACCCGTCGACGCCCGGCTACTACTTCATGGGCAAGGACAACATCACGTTCCATTCGCAGATTTGGCCCTCCGAGATGATCGCCTACAACGGCGGCGGTTCGAAGGGCGGCGAGGCCGGCCAGCTCGGCCCGCTCAACCTGCCCGAGCAGGTCGTGGCCTCCGAGTTCATGACGATGGAGGGCAAGAAGTTCTCGTCGTCGCGCGGCATCGTCATCTACGTCAAGGACATCCTCGAACGCTATCCGGTGGACGCCGTCCGCTACTACATCTCGGTCGCCGGCCCGGAGAACTCCGACTCCGACTTCACGTGGTCCGAGTTCGTCCGCCACAACAACGAGGAGCTCGCCGCGTCGTGGGGCAACCTCATCAACCGCGTCGCGAACCTCATCGCGAAGAACTTCGGCGAAGTGCCGCCGATCGCCGAGGACAGGCTGACCGGCGAGGACCGCGCGCTGCTCGCCGAGTCCGCGGCCGCCTTCGACACCGTCGGCTCGCTCATCGAGACGCATCATCAGAAGAACGCGCTCAACGAGGCGATGCGCCTCGTCGGCGACATCAACAAGTACATCTCGGCGACCGAACCGTGGAAGATCAAGGACGATTCCGATCGTCTGGGCACGGTGCTCCATGTGGCCGCGCAGGCGGTGCTCGACGCGAACCACCTGCTCGCGCCGTTCCTGCCGCACTCGGCGCAGAAGGTGTGGGAGGCGCTCGGCGGCACCGGCACGTTCTCGCCGTTGCCGCACATCGAAGAGGTCACCGACCTTGACGACCCAGCCTTCCATTACCCGATCATCACCGGCGACTACGTGCTCGGCGAAACGCTGCGCCCGTGGAGGAGCGAACCGATCGAGGTCGGCGCGAAGGTCGCCAAGCCGACGCCGATCTTCGCGAAGATCCCGGCCGAGGCCGTCGACGAGGAGCTCGCCCGCTTCGAGACCGCGCTCAACGCGCGCCGCGAGGCCGAGGCGCAGCGCCTCGCCGCCGAGCAGGCGAAGCTCGCCGAATAAGCGACTATCGGCGGTCCGGACCGCGGTTTCGAAGGCCGGTGCGAGGATGGATATCCGTCCTGCACCGGCCTTCGCCATGCGTCGGGGAGGTCCGTCTGGCCGGTTGTGAACGTCTGCGGTGCGGTTCGTGTCGGTTGCGTTCGCGGAGATGGCCGGTTGTGAACGTTTCGGGTGCGGTTTGTGTCGGTGATGTTCGCGAAGGTGGTCGGTTGTGAACGTCTGCGGTGCGATCTGCGCCGGCGGCGTTCGCGGAGGCGGATTTCCGCGGACGCGGCAGGTTGCAGGTCGGGTGCGGCGCGTTGGCGCGCAGCGGGTTTTGCTGGAGGCGAAGGGCGTCGTGACGGTGGCGCGGCGATGGACACAACTGCGGGGCGGTGCTGGTGGAAGTGGGACAATCGTTGGAATGGCGCCGTTTTGGCGACATTGAGGTCGGCTGTGCACATGCGCGCCGCCGGCCGATTCTCCCGTTCCGCGCCTGTTTTTCAGGGAATTTTCAGAAAATCGTAGCGTCGCACTCAGCAACGGATGGTTATATGAATCCTGTCAGCGATCGCCACAGGCTCGCCGACGAGGTTCCTTCCAGAACCCCATAACTGAACCCTTCTTCTCTCTTCTCTCTATTGAAATGCCGGCGGCCTTCTCTCCGCCGGCTTTTTCTTTTCCTTTTTCTTCCCGCACCGTCCGACCTGCCCGACTATTCGATCGCGTCGGTGATCATCGCGTACTGCGATTCGACGAGGCGCCAGTAGTGGCCGCGCCTCGCCATCAGCTCGTCGTGCGTGCCCTGCTCGACGAGCTGCCCGTGGTCGATGAAGCAGATGACATCGGCGTTCTCGATCGTGCTCAGGCGGTGCGCGATGATGAAGCTCGTGCGCCCGACGAGCAGATGGTCGAGTCCCGCCTGCAGCGCCTCCTCGGTCTTCGTGTCGATGTTGCTCGTCGCCTCGTCGAGGATCAGGATCCTCGGGTCGGCGAGCAGCACGCGCGCGAAGGCGATGAGCTGGCGCTGTCCCATCGACAATGTCGCGCCGCGCTCCTCGACGACCGTGTCGTAGCCGTCCGGCAGATGCATGATGAAGTCATGCGCGTGCACGGCCTTCGCGGCGCGCTCGATCTCCTCGTCGGTCGCGTCGAGCCGCCCGTAGCGGATGTTGTCTCGGATCGTGCCGGAGAAGATGAACGTGTCCTGCAGCATGACGCCCATCTGCCGGCGCAGCGACGTGAGCGTCACGTCGCGCACGTCGTGCCCGTCGACCGTCACCGATCCATCGGCGACGTCGTAGAAGCGCGACAGCAGGTTGATGATCGTCGTCTTGCCGGCGCCGGTCGGGCCGACGAGCGCGACCGTCTGCCCGGGGGAGACGTGCAGGTCGACGAGGTTGAGGATGTTCCTGCCGTCCGGTTCGTAGCGGAACACGACGTCGTTGAAATCGACCTGCCCATGCACCGGCGGCAGCTCGACCGCGTCGGACGCATCGGTGATCTCCGGCTGCACGTCCATCGTCTCGAAGATGCGTTCGAGATACGCCGAGCAGGTGACCAGCTGGTTGTAGAAGTTGCCGATGTTGATGACCGGATTCCAGAAGTTGTTCGCATAGCCGATGAACGCGATCAACGTGCCGGTCGTCGCCGCGACGCCGGCGACGTGCATGATGCCGACGTAGTACAGCAGCGCCATCGTGCTCATCGAGATGATCTCGATGCTCGGCCACATCAGGAACTGCAGATGCACCGAGCGCATCCACGCCGTGCGCACCGCGCCCTGCTGCTCCTGGAACGTGCGGTACTGCTCCTGTTCGCGCGCGAAGGTCTGCGTCGTCTTGACGCCGGCGATCGACTCGTGGATGAAGGCGTTGAGATTGCTCTGCTTGTTGGACAGGTTCTGGTACGCCTTGCGCTGGAAGTGCTGCAGCACGCGCACGACGACGATCAGCAGCGGGAACAGCACGAGGCTCCACAATGCGAGCTTCCAGTCGATGACGAACATGATGACCAGCGTGATGACGAAGGTGAACACGTCGGAGATGACGTTGATCAGCCCCGAGCTGAGCGTGTCCGACAACGTGTTGACGTAGTTGACGACGCGGATCAGGATCTTGCCATGCGGCCGCGAATCGAAATAGCTGAACGGCAGCGTCTGGATATGCGTGAACAGGTCGCGGCGCATGTCCTTGAGCATGAGCTGCCCGACGCGCGTGATCTCCAGCGTGCGGTAGCGCAGCCCGATCTCGTACAGCACGATCAATGCGAGCATGAGCAGCGATATCCAGCCGAGCAGCGCGTAGTCGCCGTGCGGCAGCACGTCGTCGATGACGACCTTCGTCAGATACGGCACGCTCACGGCGATGCAGCTCATCGACATGACGACGGCCACGATCTTCGCGATGCGCGCGCGGTACGGCTTCATGTAGACGGTGATGCGCCTGAGGTCGCCGAGATTGATCTGCTCCTCGAGTTCCTCGTCCTCGCGGAAGGTGTTGCGTTTCGCCATCGTGTCTCCTCCTCTCTGCGTTCGCCGCGCTCAGCGCGCGTCCGTCCCGTCGTCGGTCGCATATCCCTGCGCCTGCCCGGACTGCGCGCCGAGCTGCTTGTGGTAGATCGCCCAGTATCTGCCGTGCTTGGCGACGAGTTCCTCATGGGTGCCGCGTTCGACGATGTGGCCATGCTCGAGCACGAGGATGAGGTCGCTGTCCTTGATCGACGAGATGCGGTGCGCGATCGTCACGATCGTCTTGTCGCCGTCGAGTTCGTTGAGATGCTGCCGGATCTTCGCCTCCGTCTCCATGTCGACGGCGCTCGTCGTATCGTCCATGATCAGGATCGACGGGTCGTCGGCGATCGCGCGCGCGAGGCTCAGCCGCTGCTTCTGACCGCCGGACAGGCCGACGCCGCGCTCGCCGACGACGGTGTCGTAGCCTTCGGGCATCCGCTCGATGAAGTCGTCGGCGCCGGCGATGAACGCGATGTGCCGGATGTACTCGGGCGACGGCGTGTGCGCGCCGTCGACGCCGAAGCTGATGTTGCCGCCGATCGTGTCGGAGAACAGGAACGTGTCCTGCGCGACGACGCTCACCTGCGAGCGCAATGTGCGCAGCGGCCAATCGCGCGCGTCGACGCCGTCGATGAGGACGCGCCCGCGCGTCGGGTCGTAGAAGCGCGCGATCATGTTGACGAGCGTCGATTTGCCGGCGCCGGTCTCGCCGAGGATGCCGAGGCGCGCGCCGGCCGGGATCGCGAAGTCGATGTCGGTCAGGATCGGCGTCTCCGGGTCGTCGGGGAACGCGAAGTCGACGTGTTCGAAGCGGATCGCGCCGTCGATATGGTCGGGCATCGCCGCCATGCGCGTCGTCGTACGTTCGGCGGACGCGACGGGCGCAACGGACGCAACGGACGCGTCATCGTGGTCGGCGGGCTGCGGCTCCCGGATGCGCGGCGTCGCCGTGAGCAGACGGCGGATCTTGACGCAGGAGGCGTTGAAGCGCTGCCAGTCGTTGACGAGCCAGCCGGACTGGCGGATCGGGGAGTCGATCATCCACAGATACGAGTTGAAGGCGACGAGGCCGCCGAGCGTCATGTTGCCCTTGAGCACGAGGAAGCCGCCGAGCGCGATCGTGATCAGCTGCAGCGAGAAGCCGAGGCCGTCGAGCCACGGCATGTAGCGGCGCGTGTTGCGCGCCATGTCCATGTTGCGCTCCATGTAGTCGTCGTTGCGTTCGTCGAACTTCTCCGTCTCGTAGTCCTCGCGGACGAAGGCCTTGACGACGCGGTTGCCTTCGATGTTCTCCTCGACCATCGAATTCATCGATGCGAGCGAATTGCGGATCGCGAGGAACAGCGGCTTCGCATGCTGCGACAGCTTGCGCGTGAGCACGAACAGGAACGGCGTGACGCAGGCGAGCGCCAACGCGAGCCGCCAGTCGATCGACGTCATCATGACGAGCGCACCGACGAACATGACGACGCAGTTGATCGCCTGATAGCTCACCCAGCTGAGCAGATGGCGGATCGCGTCGGTGTCCGACGTCATGCGGCTCATGATGTCGCCGGTGCGCGTGTGGTTGAAGTAGTTGAAGTCGAGCGTGTGCAGCTTCTCGTATTCGTCGCTGACGAGACGGAAGACGGTGTTCTGCCCGAAGCGCTCCATCCACATCGCGTTGCCGTAGTAGGCGGCGTCGCGCACGACTGTGACGACGATCATCAGGATGCATAGCTTGGCGAGCAGCTGCAGCTGATGCTGTTCGATGACCTGGTCGACGATGCGCGCCGAGATCAGCGGCGTGACCAGCGCCATCGCTGCACTGACGGCGTACAGCGTCAGGCCGCCGACGGCGCGCGGCAGGTCGGGCTTGCAGTAGGCCATGAGCCAGCGGAGGTTGCCGGCGTGCTCGTTGTGTTTCGGATCGACGTACATCGGTGGTGTTCATAGCTCCTGTGCGCTGTGGTTCACCGGCACGGATGGATGGTGCATTCGGCGGTAACGGTCATCCTGCATTGTTGACAGCTGTAGGAACTTAAGCAAACCGGCGCCGGCGTCGGCGTGTCGGTGGCGGTCTGAGGGCGTCGGCGCGGCGAAAGTGGTCGTGCTTCCCCCGCGTTTTCCTCGCGTGGCACAGCATGGTCAGACGTAAACAACGCATGTGCATAATGGAATGGACGAGGATGGCCGGCCATGACGGCCTTGGCCATGCGCTTGAACGAGGAAGAAGACGAGGAAGGCGACGGCGATGACTGGCGTAGTGGAGCGAATGCTGGGTGGTGAGGAACGCATCGCGGGTCGTCTGATTCCCGACGCATCCGGAAGGTTCGTCTGGGGCAACGGCGTCGTCACGATGGTGTTCGAGGCGTCGGCGGACGCGCCGGTGCGGCTCGTCGGCCTGTCGGGACGCGGCATGCGCCAGGTGGACGCGAACATTCCGGGCGAGCCCGACGCGCAGCCGATCGTCGAACTGCGCTCGTCGGTCGACGGCGGCGGCGACAACCGTCTGCAGCTCGCCGCATCGGCCGCCGGCCTCAAACTGCGCTTCGTCAAGGCGGTGCTCGTCTCGCCGCCGATGGACGAAAGCATGGGCAGCGGCCCGAACGCCAAGCCGATGGACGCGCTCGCGATCGTGCAGCGCGACCCGAACGGCGACGGCCCGCTCGTCATCTCCGTCTTCAAGACGCGCACTGGCCTGAGTGCCGTGCGCACCTACACGATGCTGCACGACGACGACGAATACCCGGTCGAGGCCGTCTCGTCGATGAACGTGACGCTGCCGCTCGCGGCCGCCCGTCTCGACGACGCGCAGACGCTCATCTACTCCGGCGAAAGCTCCTGGGACCTCGAGAATGCGTGGAGCTGCCAGCCGCTGCGCTCGACGCCGCTGCGCGACCGCGACCAGCAGATCAATCCGGGCATGTCGTCGGCGCGGTTCGCGCGCAGCTCGTCGTCGACGTGGTCGACCGGCGAATACCAGCCGGCCGGCATCGTCGAAGGCTACAGCGAGGACGCGGGCGCCCGTCCGTTCTCCTTCATGTGGCAGATCGAGCACAACGGCGCATGGGAATGGGAGATCGGCGAGGACGACCCCGGCATCCGCGTGAGCGCCTACGGCCCCGAATACCGCGACCATCAGTGGTTCACGATGCTCGGCGATGGCAATGACTTCGTCTCGGTGCCCGTCTCCTTCGCGATCTGCGGCGGCGACTGGCAGCGCGCCGTCGCCGAGATGACGGTGCACCGCCGCGCGCTGCGCCGCCACCACGCGGCCATTCAGGGCCGTTCCGACGTCTTCGACGACTCGCTGCTGCGCGTCGTCTACAACGACTATATGAACACGCTGTGGGGCGACCCGACGATCGAGAAGGAGCTGCCGCTCGTCGAAGGCGCCTCGAAGGTCGGCGCCGACGTCTTCTGCATCGACGCCGGCTGGTACGACGACGAGGACGGCGGCTGGTGGGACATGGTCGGCGAATGGCAGCCCTCCTGCGACCGTTTCGGCACGATGCGCCTCGCCGGTCTCATCCACGACATCCAGGCCCACGGCATGATCGCCGGCCTGTGGCTCGAACCGGAGGTCGTCGGCGTGCGTTCGCCACTCGCCAAGGAGCTGCCCGACGACGCGTTCTTCTGCCGCCACGGCCGCCGCATCGCCGATCAGGGACGCTACCATCTCGACTTCCGCTCGCAGGCCGCGCGCGACCATGCGAGCGCCGCCGTCGACCGGCTCATCGACGAATTCGGCATCGGCTACTTCAAATTCGACTACAACACGACGCCCGGCGTCGGCACCGACGTGAACGTCGACTCGGTCGGCGAGGGACTGCTCGAGCATTGCCGCGCCGTGCAGGACTGGATCGACGACGTGCGCCGCCGCCACCCCGACGTCATCATCGAGAACTGCGGATCCGGCGCGATGCGCGCCGACTACGCGATGCTCGGCAGGCTCGACCTGCAGTCGACCTCCGATCAGGCCGATCCGCTCGTCTACGCGGCGATCGCCGCCGGCGCCGGTATGACGGTGCTGCCCGAACAGCAGGGCAACTGGGGCTACGCGCAGGAGGAGATGGACGACGAGACCGCCGTCTTCACGCTGACCGCAGGCATCCTCGGACGTCTGTACCTGTCCGGCTTCATCAACCGCATGGACCCGATGCGCCTCGCGCTCGTGCGCGACGCCGTCACCCTGCATCGCGCGGTGCTCGACGAACAAGGCCGTCTGATGCCGTGGTGGCCTTACGAGCTGCCCGGATTCAAGGACTCGTGGCTCGCCTATGGGCTACGGCACGATGCACGGATCTCGAAGGACCTGTTCCCCGATGTCGCCGATATCATCGACGACCACGGCCACTGTGAATACCTTGCCGTGTGGCGGCGCAGCGGCGTCGAATCGATGTATCTGACACTTGGCGAAGGCGCGCATATCACGCAGGTCTTCCCCGACCCGGCACATCCGGAGCATGCGCCGAACGCACAGCCATGGACGATTGAACAGGTCGATCCGCAGACGGTGTGTCTGACGGCCGCGAACCTGGACGTGCCGTCGGCGCGCATCTTCGCGGTGACCTACGGCGACGACGCCGACGCGGCGAAGGAGGCCGAGAAGGCATGAGCAGGAAGCACCGTGACCGCAACTGGGCGCCGGCGCCCGAGGCATTGCCCGCGGACGCGCGGGTCGTCGACAACCACACGCACGTCGCATCGGTCGTGCCGTTTTCCGAGGCGATGAGCCACGAGGCGCAGGAGCGCGGGCAGGATCCGGTGCCCGTCTACAGTGTCGACGAACTGCTGCGCCAGGCGGCCGACGTCGGCGTCGAAGGCGTCATCGACTGCGGCTGCGAACTGCCGGACCTGATGACGGCCGTCGACATGGCGAGGGAACACCCGGGCAGCGTGCATGCGGCCATCGCGATCCATCCGAACGAATCGGTGCTCCACGGCCACCGCGGCGCGCCCGGTCCGGACGGGCTGCCGGTGCGTTACAAGCCGTGGCACGACGTCGGCATCGACGACGCGATCGCCGAAGTGCACCGCATCGCCGTAGCCTATCCGAAGCAGGTCGTCGCGATCGGCGAAACCGGCATGGATCTGTTCCGTACCGGCGAAAGCGCGAAGGAGCTGCAGCGCGACGCGTTCCGCGCGCATATCGCGCTCGCGAAGGAACTCGACCTGCCGATGCAGATCCATGACCGCGACGCGCACCGCGACGTCATCGAAACGCTGCTTGCCGACGGCGCGCCGCGCAGGACTGTCTTCCACAGCTATTCGGGCGACGCCGAGATGGCGAGGATCGCGCGCGAACACGGATGGTATCTGTCGCTTTCCGGCACGTCGAGCTACAAAGGCAACGACGGCATCCGCGAATCGGCGAGGATCGTGGGCCTCGACCACGTCATGGTCGAGACGGACGCGCCGTATCTGACGCCGATGCCGTATCGCGGAAGGACGAATGCGCCGTATATGATTCCATACACATTGCATTCCCTTGCCCGATATCTGCAGATGTCGGTCGAGGACGTCGCGAGGGCGACGCGGGCCACGACCCGCGAGGTATACGGCGTCTGAACAACGGGGCGCGTCGCCGTGCGCCGTGTCCTGCGCATCGGTGCGCGGCGGCGCCGGCGGCGGATTGTAGGCGTCGCCGTGGACCGTACGGGCGCCGGTGTGCTGTAAGCAAAGGTAGTGTTGGGGCGCCGGCGCGGCGCGATATCATTCCCTATTGCATATTTTGCAAGTGCGGATCCGCGCGGCTGAAGGAATGCGAGCAAGGACGGGGCGAACCCGGTGATGCGGGCGGCTGGATCCTGCTCGTGAAAGGAACCGTGATGGCTGAAAGGCCGGATGACAACGGCGAGGACACGCTGCTCAAGCGCGCCGCGCAGTATACGAAGGCTCCGAAGGTCTCGCACAAGGTGCTGACCAAGCAGGAGCGCGAGGAGATCCTCAAGGAGCACAGGCTCAAGCAGGCGCAGGCCGAGCGTCTGGAATCGACGAGCACGTCGGGCCCCATCGGACGTGCATGGCGCAAACTCCAATCGAGCCCCGACAAGGTCTCGCTCGCTATGGCGCTCGTCGCGCTCGGCGTCGTGTACGGCGACATCGGCACGTCGCCGCTCTACACGATGCAGACCTTCCTCTACGGGCGCGGAGGCATGGCGAACACGACCGACGGATCGGTCATCGGCATGCTGTCGCTCGTGTTCTGGTCGATGACGCTCGTCACGACGGTCGAATACGTGCTCATCTGCATGCGCGCGGACAACCACGGCGAAGGAGGCATCCTCGCGCTCTATTCGCGCCTGCGCCGCTACGGCAAATGGCTCGCCGTGCCGGCGATGATCGGCGGCGCCGCGTTCCTGGCGGATTCGGTGCTCACGCCGGCGATGTCGATCAGCTCGGCCGTCGAAGGCCTGACGACGCTGCCGGGGCTGGAACGGCTCTTCGAGGAGAACACCGGGCTCACCGAGATGATCGCCCTCGTCATCCTGGTGTGTGTGTTCGCGGTCCAGTCGCGCGGCACCGAGAGCATCGGCCGCGTCTTCGGTTCGATCGTGCTCGTCTGGTTCCTGTTCATCGGCGTCGTGGGACTGGTGAACATGTCCAACGACTGGAGCGTGCTGCGCGCGCTCAACCCGGTGCATGGCGTCGCGTTCCTGTTCAGCGGGCAGAACGTCGCCGGCATCGCGCTGATGGGCACCGTCTTCCTGTCCATCACCGGCGCCGAGGCGCTGTACTCGGACATGGGCCATGTGGGGCGCGGCAACATCTACCTGACGTGGCCTTTTGTCAACCTCTCCCTCGTGCTGTGCTATTTCGGCCAGGGCGCGTGGATCATGGACCATGCCGGTGACGCCGCCTACATGAAGTCGGTGCCGAACCCGTTCTTCGCGATGATGACGCCGGGCGTGCGCGGCGTGGCCGTCGTGCTTTCGGTGGTCGCCGGCATCATCGCCTCGCAGGCGCTCATTTCCGGCGCGTTCACGATCGTCTCGGAGGCGACCGGCCTCAACTGGATGCCGCATATGCAGGTGCGCTATCCGTCGCGTACGCGCGGGCAGCTGTACATTCCGATGATCAACGCCGTGCTGTGCGTCTCGACGGTGTCCGTGCTGCTGATCTTCCATGATTCCGAACACATCGCCGCCGCCTACGGTCTGGCGCTCACCGTCACGATGATCATGACCTCGGTGCTCGTGACCGTCTATCTGTGGCATCTGCGCTCCCGGTTCGCGGCCGTGCTGTTCGCGATCGTGTTCCCGTCGATCATGGTCATGTTCTTCGTCGCGTCGATGGCGAAGTTCCTGCACGGCGGCTGGTTCACGATGATGCTCATGCTCGCGATCCTCGGCGTCATGTACACATGGGACCAGGGCACGATGCTCGAACGCGCGCAGCGGCGCCATATGAGCCCCAAGGAATGCCTTCCGGTGCTCCAACGGCTGCATGAGGACGCGACGGTGCCGTACTATTCGGACAACATCGTCTACCTGACGAGCGATCAGGAGATGTGCCGCTTCGACACGGACATCTTCTTCTCGATCTTCGCGAACCACCCGAAGCGAGCGCGCGCATGGTGGGCCGTCTCCGTGGAGACCGCCGACGAGCCGTTCACGCGCGAATACTCGGTGGAGACCTTCGGCACCGATTACGTGTTCCGTGTGCGCATGCGCCTCGGCTTCAAGGTCTCGCAGTCGATCCCGGCGTACCTGCATCAGATCATGCACGACCTGCTGCGCTCGGGCGAACTGCCGAAGCAGACGACGCACTATCCGAAGGTGGATGCCGATCCCGAGATCGGACCGATCCGTTACGTGCTGATCCATAAGGAGCTCATGCCCGAATCGAAGGTGTCATCCGGCGGGGCGATGGCGCTGCGCGTCAAGTACGCGATCCGTCATGTGGCCGGCTCGCCGATCAAATGGTTCGGCCTGGCGCCGTACGACCCGGTCACCGAGGTGCAGCCGCTCTTCCTGTCCACGGTGCGCCCGCCGCGCCTCAAGCGCATCATGTGACGTCCGCGACGGCGTGTCGGCGGCCGGCAGGTCCGGCCGCCGACACCGGCCGCAACGGCGTCCCCCGGGCGGTTTTGAGGCCGCTAGAAGTACGATTAATAGCGAAAATGCGAGAAAAGCGCGCATCGGCAACAGACAGCGGTTACAGTAACGTCTCATGTGCAGATTGCTTGGATACGCCACGAACGATGTCAACGCGAGCCTTCATCAGGTGCTTGGCATGCGCGAGTGCGCCGCGTTCCGCGATCTGAGCGTCATCCACAATGACGGCTGGGGCGCCGCGCTCATCACCGAACCGGCGGCCGCGGCGCATGTGACCGACGGCGGCGCGCCGTCCCCGGAGACCGGATCGGCGCTGTACCGCAACACGATCGCCGCCCACTACGACCCGATCTTCGACGAACTGGCGTCAGTCGGCGCACGCAGCGCGCTGTTCCATCTGCGGCTCGCCAGCTCCAACCTGCCGCTCATCCTCGAAAACCAGCATCCGTTCTTCGCGAACGGGCTGAGCTTCATCCACAACGGCGACATCTCCGACGCGCAGGGCCGCAACATCACGGCGAACCGTTCGTATCCGATCGACCACAGCCTCGTGCAGGAGACCGGCGGCCGTTCCGACTCGGCGATCTACTTCGCGACGGTGCTGCAATACCTGGGCGTCGGCTACGAACTCGAGGAGGCGCTCGCGCAGGCCGTCAAGGAGCTGCGCGCCGCGTATCCGGACAGCAGCTACAACTGCATGATCCAAAGCAAGGACACGTTCATCGCGTTGCGCGCCGAGAGCGGCAAGCCGACACGCCAAGGCGTCGTGGACGTCTACGCGCGCCATGGGCGCGCCGACGAAGCCGAGGACTACGCGGTGCTGCGCTACCGCGACCTCGGCGGCACGGTGGACGGCGCTGCGATGCGCGGCGTCGTCGTGACGAGCTCCGGCTATGCGCAGCCGGAGTCGGAAGGCTGGCGCGAGCTCGGCAACAACCGGATGATCGTCGCGTCCAACCGCACCGGCGCCTACCGCATCCGTTCGATCTGAACGTCGTTCCACCGGGATAATGCGCCTGCGGCGCTACGATGGCGGTATGACCGGAACGATTCCCACACTTGAGCAGATCGACGCGCTACACCGCAAGGTCGCGCCGTCGCAGGCCGCATACGATCTCATCCACACCCATTGCGTCATCGTCGCCGACATCACGCGCCGCCTCGCGCATCGGCAGAACGCGTTGTTCATGCGCCGCTGCACGTTGCCTGACGCGCGCGCCGAACAGACCGACGTGCCGCCGACCGACGGCATCGCCGGCGGCCTCGTGCCGCCGCGGTACATCGACGTCGACACGGCGGTGCGCGGCGCGATGGTGCATGACATCGGCACCTATCTGGTGCTCCGGGAGAACGGCGCGGACGGCGGTCCGCTCAAGTTCGGCGACAACTACATCGAACACGGACTGCTCGGCTACCAGCTGCTGCTCGACGAAGGCGTCGACGAGTCGATCGCGCAGTTCGCGCGCAACCACACCGGTGTCGGGCTCACCAGGGAGGCGGTCGAACGGCAGCATCTGCCGCTGCCGCCGGACGACTACGTGCCGGTCAACCTCGAACAGGAGATCGTCATGGTCGCCGACAAATACAACAGCAAATCGATGCCGCCGCGTTTCCTGACGGCCGCGACCTACGCGCGCAAGGCGGCGCGCTTCGGCGAAGCCAACCGCGACGAATGGCTCGGGCTCGTGCGCAAATACGGCGAGCCGCCGGTCGCCGAACTCGCCGCGCACTACCATCAGAAGCTGACCTGAGCGCGGCGGCTGTCTGGGCGGCGCGACGCCGTGATATACGAATTGCCCGGAGGATCGCGGAGGATCCTCCGGGCAATTCTCGCCGTCATGGCGACGCCGTGTCGCGCCGCTCAGCGCAGATCGATCGTCTCGTCGAGGTGGGCGGCGACCTGCGGGTCGGCGGTGACGACGATGACGGTGCGCGCCTTCGCATCCGTGTGCAGTTGCGCACGAAGCAGATCGAGGATCGTCGCCGCGTCCGCGTCGTCGAGCCTGGCCGTCGGCTCGTCGGCGATGACGATGTCCGGATCGTTCGCGATCGCGCGGGCGACGGCCACGCGCGCCGCGTCGACGGCGTCGAGATCGCGTACACAGGTGCGCGAACGGTCGGCTGTTTCGATCGCGGCGGCGTCATCAGCGCAGTCGCCGGCGTCGTCGGTGTCCGCGGCGCCGAAGCCGACCGCGCGCAGCAGGTCCTGCGCGACGACCGGGATCGGCTTGAGGAAGTTGCGGCCGGACGCGTCCATCGTGTAGATGAGGTTGTCGGCGGCGCTCAGCTCGAGGCGCAGCGGCCACATCGCGAGGATCGCGCCGATGCGGTGCCCGCGCAGTTCGAGCGGGCTGAGTTCGGCGAAGGACGTCGTCTTCGTGAGCACGCGGCCGCGCGTCGGTGTCAGGAAGCCGGTGAGCATCGCGACGAGCGTGTTGTGGCGGCGGTCGTCATCACGGTCCGCGAGGATGGCGTAGCTGCGGCCGGCCTCGCAGCGCAGCGTCAGATCGTCCCAGATGTGTTCGCCGGTCTTGCGGTCGTCGACGCCGACGCCGTCGAAGGCGAGCATCGGGTAAGCGCGGAACACGGCGTCGTCGGCGTCGCGCGAGCCGTGACGGATCTCCTGGTCGAGCGTCGCCGACACCGATGCGGACAGCGTCGCCGCGTCGCCGTCGGTCGCGTCGGCGTCGGTGTCGGCGGTCGCGTCGTCGGCGGTGCCGGCGTCTGCATCGTCGGTGGTGGCGTCGTTGTCGTCTGCATCGTCGTCGGGGGAGGCGGCGAGGTCCTCGGCGAGTTCCTCGACGCCGCTTGTGCCGTCGATCGCGATGCTCGGCGCGTCGTCGTAGTCGATCGTGTAGGTGACGCTGAGCGCGTCGTCGGAGACCGCGGTCGGGTCGGTCGCGGAGGCCTCGGTTGCGCAGGCGGCATCCGTGTCAGTGACCGCAGTCGCGTCGGAAGATGCGGCCGCCGTGTTGTCATCGGTCGGCATCGCATCGGCTGGGGTGGTTGTCGCATCGTCGGCGGTCGGCGTCGCGGCGGTATCCGTCACAGCCTCGTCGGCGTCCTGCGCCGGCGTCGTCGTATGTTCGTCGGTCATGCCTGCTCCTTCTTCGTCGACGTTGCATCCGTCGTCGATGTCGTGTCCGCTGTCGACTCCGCGTCCTTCGTCGACTCCGCCTCGTCGTCCGTATCGCTGTGGCCGATCGCGTCGTCGTCGCCTTCGTCCGTGTCGTTTTCGGAGGCCTTCGCGTCGTCATGCGCAAGATACGGCGACGCGAACAGCTGCGCGGTCGGGAACGCGGCGACGCGCACGCCGGCGATCGCCGCGAGCACAAGGCAGCCGGCGGCGCTTATCCAGATGAGGTTCCACACGAGCGCGGCCGGAAGCGTGAAGCTGTGGCCGTCGACGAAGTTGCCGGCGAGCGGATTCGCCGTGCAGCAGCCGATGATCAGGCCGATCGCGGCGCCGAGCAGCGTCGGCCACAGGATCTCGTTCATGAACTGCCATGCGAGGCGCCCCTTCGTGACGCCCACCTGCAGCGCGAAGCCGATCTCCTCGCGCCGCGGCAGCGCCTGCAGCAGCGTGAGCGCGAGCAGCAGCGCGCCGCCGATCGACCACAGCAGGATCAGCGTCAGCCGCATGGTCGAGGCGAGCGAGTCGAGCGGCTCGAGCGAACGCTCGTACTGGTCGATCGTCGGAGAGGAGAGCCGGTAGCCGCTCGGTAGTTTGACGTCCTTGACCGCCTGCTTGAAGGCCTCGTACTGCTCGACGCCCTGGAACATGAAGACGACGTTGACGTCGGGGCGCTGCCAGCCGGAGGCATCGAGCGGGTCGAGGTCGTCGGCGGCGAAGGAATAGTAGGTCGTGTAGAGCACGTTGTCCGGCACGTCCTTCGCGAAGGGCGCGGCGCCCTCGGCCGGTGCCGTGTACTCGTACAGGCCGCACACCGTGTACGTGTAGGTCGTCTTCGCGTCCTTCGCGTTGCCGAGCGTGACCTCGTCGCCGACCTTGATGCCGTTCTTGTCGGCGAGCGCCTTCGACATGATGAGGTCGTGCCGGGTGACGTCCTCGTAGCCGAGACCCTTGCCGTCCACGATCCGGTAGGTGCCGTAGCTGTTCGCCGGGACGGCCTGCTCGCTGAGGAAGGACTGGAGCGTGAAGTCGCCGCCGGTCTCGTCGGTGCCTGCATCCGGCTGCTGCGCGCCGGCGACCGGCTTGAGCTTGTCGCCGCCGCGCACCGGCACCGAGTCGATGAGCGTGTAGCCGAAGGTCGCGTTCTTCTCGTTGGCGGCGGCGCCGATGCCGTTGTAGTCGTCCCACGTCATGTAGTTCTTCGTCGAATCGGCGTTGTCGCCCTGCGCCCGCGCCTTGCTCAGGTCGCTTGGCGTGAAGACGCCGAGCGGCGTCAATTGGTCGTAGCGCGCGCCATGCGCTTCGTCGTACTCGTGCAGCACGGCCACGCCGAAGGCCGACCAGAGGGTGACCAGCAGGCTGACGACGATCGTCAGTACGGTCCTCCAAGGGTGACGGCGCAGCGCGGACCATGCGTTCTTCGCAACGAACATCCGTTGTCTCCCGTTGATTGTTCCCGATGTGCGCGTTCCGGGGATCGCGCACGTTCACTACCGTGATTGTATCTAGCAAGGCGGTCTGAACGATGCCTGAATGGCCACGGCTTCGCGCACGGTGAGCGTCGCGGCGAACCGACAGTCGCCGTCACATCCGAGCGCGCCGTCGTGGCGTGTCATGACGTGTTGCGTTGCGACGTGCCGTGGCGTGCTCGGTCGTCGCCGCGGACACCGGTTATCCACATTCGTCGGCGCATTGTGGATGACACGCCCGTTCTCCACTTATCCACAGTTTTTCCGATGCCGTTGGCGGCGCGCGGCGGCGCCATGCGAGGGTGGGCAGGGACGTCGGCGATGGCCGCCGACGGTGTGGCAGCCGCATTCCGCGGCGGTAAGGAGCACCCATGCGCGATACCTACACCTTCGATTCCGAGGCGTTTCTGGCGACGCTCGCCGCGCTGTCCTCACGCTTCGAACAGGTCGTCGCATCGTCGGCGCTGTCGTTCGACGGCATCGACGACGACGCCAACCCGATCCAGCATCCGGAACATCGTTGTGACGGCCTTGCGAAGATCGCCGACGTCGCTGCGGCGGGCACGGCGGCCGCTGCGGGCGACGTCGTCGGCGCCGACGGCCAATCGCGCGACGAACGCGGCGGCGTGCGCGAACGGATGCGCAACAGCGAAGGAAAGGTGGATTCGCGCATCCTCGAGCTCGCGGCGGAACTGTTCGGCGGCACCTGCTGGGCGTCGCTGATCGGCGTCGCATCGCTCGCCTTCGACGACGCCGTCGTCGACACGGCGCGCGCGTTCATGATGCAGGCGGCGCGCTGCGTGCGGCGCAACGGACTGGCCGTCTGGCTGCACGGCCTCATCGCCGATGCGTCGTCGGCGAAACTGCTCGGCAAGCCGAGTCCGATGATGCCGATGACGATCCGTCCGATGAGCCGCATCCAGATGCACCGTTGGGTCAGTTCCGACGCGGCGCACCACTACGGCACGCGCAAGCAGCGTCTCGAGGACATCGACGAATACCGCAAGCAGGCATATCGGCTCACCGCGTACTGCCTGCTGCGCTGGGGTACGCCGATCGACGAATGCAACAACATCGCGTCGCTGATGCTGTCCGACCCGAAGTTCGGCGTCAGTCTGCTGCGTCAGGACCCGAATCTGCTGCTGCAGGGCGTCGCCCCCGACCGTCGCATGGGCCGTGTGCTCGCCTATGTGCGGCATCTGCGCGTGCAGGCCGACATCTACTATGCGCGCGCCGTGCAGCGGCACTGGGATCTGCCGCAGCTCGACCCGGCCAACCACACCGAGGCGACGGCGGCGATGGACCGGCGGTATCTGTACGACGCGCACCGGCTCGTCGTCTCCTACCGCGCATTGTGGGACCGCGACGTGCCGAAGGCCGACGCCGTGCTCGCCGAGGTCATGCAGACGCAGGAGTATCCGCGCATGAAGCTGTGGGAGAATCCGGTGTATCTGCGCGACGTGGCGCGTTCGCTCGTCGGGACGTCATTGTCCGCCGACCTCGTCGAAGGCTTCGAGACGCGCGACGTGCAGCGTTTCGAAGCGGGCGTCGCACGCCTGCGCACCGTGGCGAAGATGGTCGACACGATGACGCTGCTGCTGATGCCGATCGCGTTGTCCGACTCGCACGAGCCGCAATGGGCGCAGATGAACCGCGGCGGCTACCGTTCGCGCACGCAGGCGTGGCGGCTGTACTGCGACGTCGGCGCAGACCTCGCGCTCGTCGTGCTGGACCGCATCGACCGCGGCGACGACCGCTACCGCGCCGATGCCGCCGCCGCGCTGATGCAGCTCGACGTGCAGGCTTACTGCGAGATGACGATTCCACTGTTCCAACCGCAGGACGTCGGCGATGCGAAGCCGGATGAGGATGTGCGGGCCGGCGGTGACGTGCGGAAGCATGGTGATGCGCGAAACGGCGGCACGCGAAACGACGTTGCGCCGCCGGACGCCGTAACCGCGCGGATGGATGGCGGTGCCGAAGTCGCCGAAGGTGCGATGGCTCACGCGGCAATCGAGACGGCAATCGGTGAGGTCGCGGCTGCGCATCCGGCCGACGAACGCGAACGGGTGGACGTCGTCGCCTGACATCCACCCGTCCGATGTGCCACTGTGCGCGCTATTGCCTGCGTCGCAAACGTTCGTGCCGCGCCATGCCGCGGACGCGCATCACTCGCAAGCGATGCCGTCGCCGTCGCGGTCGAGCTTCGGCGCATAGCCGGGGTCGCTGCGGTACAGCGGCGCCTTGCCGGCGGCGCGCACGGCCGCGCAGTTCTTGTAATAGACGTTCTCGTCCTGCTGCGCCGGCGCGGGTGTGGGCTCTTGCGTCTGCGCCGGCGCGGGTGCCGGTTCCTGGGTCTGTGCCGGTTCCGGCGACTCCTGCACCTCAATCGGCGTGACGACGCCGCCATCGGTCGGCACCTGCTGCGTCGGGCAGCTCGACAGCACGTTCTTCATCGCGTCATGCTCGCCCTGCGTCACCCACAGATCGTACTTCTTCTTGACGCCGATCTGACGTGCGACGTATTCGCAGCGGAACGACTTGTTCGCCGGCAGCCACGTCGCCGCGTCGCCGTCGCTCTTCTGCTGGTTGGCCGGGCCGTCCACGGCGAGCAGATTGTACGGGTCGTTCGCGAACTGCGTGCGCGTCGCCTCGCTCAGCTGTTGCGCACCGGTCTGCCACGCGTTGCTCAGCGCGACGACATGGTCGATCTGCACGGCCGTGCTCGTGTCCTGGCCGCGCGTGAAATCTATGCGCTTGCCGGTGTACGGATCGTTGAGCACGCCGGTGGCGACGACGCAGTCATGCGTGTTCGCCTTGTAGGTCTTGTCGGACATGTCGCGGTTGAGGATGTCATTGCGCGTGTCGCAGCCGTTATGATCGACGTCGCTCCATGCCGGGCCGAACTGGTCGCGCGCATAGCCGGTCTTCGGCGCGCGGCCCTTGACCGGCAGCTGCTCGAGCACATCGAGGGCGCTGCCCTCAGGCACCTTGAGATCCGGCTCCTTGCTCACCTGCGCGGACGGCTTCTCATCGGACGAACCGTCGTCGGCCACGGACTGGTTACGCTTCGTCTCGCTCGACGACGCCGAACTCGACGCCTCGGCGGAGGACGGCGTCGATCCCGAACACGCGCCGAGCGACAGCAGCAGGCCCGCGCTCGCGAGCAGCGCGATGGTTTTACGGAATGCGTCGGCGGACATGGGTGTTCCCTTCTGATTCATTTGATTCAACGTATGCTGATATGGATCCGGCCGCGCTCGCCGCGGTGGCCCGATCCGCGAATATGCTACCGGTGCCAGTGTAGAAGACGTATCAGTATGTGAGGCGAGGACGTCCACGTTCTCCATCGATTGTTCACAGGGGGAGTGGGAGCGGGTGGCGTGGCTGTGCGGTCAGGTTCGTAGACGCGGCTGACGGTTCGGGACGCAAACAGGCCGATTGGCGGGTGGGTTCGTAGGGCGCGCCGACGGACCAGGACGCAGCGGGTGGGTTCGTCGAAGGTGCCGACGGATCGGGACGGAAATGGGCTGATTGGCGGGCGGGTTCGTCGGCGGTGCCGACGGAGTGGGCCGCCCCGCTGTCGCAGCAATCGTCGGGGTTGTAGAATCGTCGCAACGAATCAGCGAGGAGATAGGGAAACGGGGAGGGCAATGGTGTTTCAGCATCAGGCATTGCTGCGGCCGGCGATCTACGGCGTCGCCGTCGGCGACGCGCTGGGTGTGCCGTACGAGTTCATGGCGCGCGGCGGCTTCCGCTGCACGGATATGGTCGGCTATGGCTCGCATCGGCAGCCGGCGGGCACATGGTCAGACGACACGAGCATGACGTTGGCGACCGTCGATTCGCTGCGGCAGAACGACGGCCGGGTCGATGTGGACGATATGCGCCGCCGCTTCGTCATGTGGCTGTGTGACGGCATGTACGCAATCGACGGCAACGTGTTCGACTGCGGGATCACCGTGCGCGAGGCGCTGCGGCGGGGCGTCGGGCGTGACGGCGAACGCAGCAACGGCAACGGTTCGCTGATGCGCATTCTGCCGCTCGCGTTCACCGACGCCTCCGACGACGAGGTGCGCGCCGTCTCCGCGATCACGCATGCGCATGCGACGAGCATGGACGCGTGCGTTGCCTATGTGCATGCCGCGCGCGCCCTGCTCGAAGGCGCCGGTCCGCGCGAGGCGGCGACGACGGCCGGCTATGCGGGTATTTGGGAGAGGCCGGCTTCGGCGGTTCGGTCGACCGGCTATGTGCTGCACACGCTGCCGGCGGCGCTGTGGTGTCTGACGACGACCGGAAGCTACGCCGACTGCGTGCGTGCGGCCGTCAATCTGGGCGACGACACCGATACGACGGCCGCCGTCGCCGGAGGTCTTGCCGCGATCCGCTATCACGGCGGTTCCGGCGACGTGCCGCGGGATTGGATGGGGCGACTGCGCGGCCGGGAGATCATCGAATCCGTGCTGCCGGCGTGAGGCGTGTGGGTACCGCGGGTGTGTTGCCGGGGTGCTGCGGGTGCGTAGCGGGTCGGTTCGTCGACAAGACCGACGGTTCGGGCCGCTGGCAGCCCGGTTTGCGGGCGGCTTCGTCGACAGGTTCGACGGTTCGGGACGCTAAGGAGCCAATTTGCGGGTGGAGTCGTCGGCCAGCCCGATGGTTCGGCCCATAGCGGGCGGGTTCGTCAACCGTGCCGACGGTTCGTCCCGCTCAGCAGCCAGATTGCGCCCCGGTTCGTCGACCGTGTCGACGGTTCGGGACGGGAATGGGACGGTTCGCGGGCGGAATTGACAGGCGATGAGATGAGAGATGTCAATTTCTGGCACCTTATGCGCACGACACACCGAAGTTGCGTATCGGAGCCGCCGTGATATATCCTTTTTAAGTTGCATGGTTTCGACCATGTGCATTTGGAGGATTCGCCTAGTGGCCTATGGCGCACGCTTGGAAAGCGTGTTGGTGTAACAGCCTCGCGAGTTCGAATCTCGCATCCTCCGCCCGAACTGGAAGGCGGAAACCTGATGATCAGGTTCCCGCCTTTCGCGTTCTTGGCCGCGGACCCATCAGGGGTTAAGTGACAAAATGTGTGCCTTATGCGGCGTGAGGGGGTGGTGCGGAAAGGTTGGACTGCGTCGTCGTTGTCCTGGTTATGCCATGAGGCCCAGTCTGCGTCGTCGCTTGGTGACGCTGGTGCCGTATTGGGTCTTGATGCGTTCGCCGTGGTACCAGACCACTGTTCGACTAAGACACCTCTGCCGTAAAGGGCATGCGGAAAGATGGTTTTCACCGCCTCTGCGGTGAGGCGGTGAAAACCACGTGGTTAGTCCGAGTTGGATCGCTTTGCCGATCGGTAGGCCGTCCACATGCACCAGGCCGCGTAATACAGCCACAGGAGCATGCGGGTTAGATCGCAGTTACGCCACAGCACGATGCACAGTGGCAGCAGCAGCGCCGGCAGAAGCATCGCCAACGATTTGCGGTCAGCCCTCCAGCACTGGTATGTCAGCGTCGTCAGACAGGCCACAAGGCCCGCGAGGTACACGATTGCATACACGGTGTGGCCACTGGAATGTGAACCCAGCTCGCCTGCCAAGCATGTAGCAAAGCCACAGCAGACGATCAGTAGGGGGATTGGGATCTGTTCGTTCTGTTGCGGGCTTGGCGTCAGGGGCGTTGGTCTGTCCGTGGGTCGCATCATCTGATTTCGGATTGCAGAGGCGGCCAACCCCACCGCGCGGTCACGCATACCCCCTTGCGTTTGGCGACGGCACCAACGATCTTGGCGCCGAGGTCAGCGAAGAACGAGGCGCCCAGAAGGCCGATTCCGGCTACTGCCGCTGCGCCGACCGGACCTCCGAACACTGAGGACAAAGCAGTGAATGCTGCCGCCAGAGCCGCCGGGCTGACCTGTGAGGCCGCAAACAGGGCTGCGGCAAACCCAGCGGTCAAATCCACGTATGACATGTACACTCCGGAACATCCGGCCATGGCGCGTCGCATCGTGGCCATCCCTGTTCTCTGCTTGCCTGCACCCACTGTGGCATGAGCGTCAATGTCTGGGTGAAGCACCTTTTGCGACAAAAACTCATACTGGTCATCGGTGAACCCGAATTGTGTTTGCAGGTCCTCGCGGGAAAGTGTCATGTCCAACCGTTGCCCATCCTCCGTGAAGCGGAAGTACGGCAGGACAGACATTATCTTGTCCAAGTTTGCCTGCAATTCATGATCTACTTCGATATCGTCGGAGACGATGCAGTCGCCTGCAGGGGAGGCTTCGATCGCGTTTGCCGATGTGGCGGGCAACATCACGCCCACGATGATCAGCGAAAGAACGCTGGCCAATATCAACCTCAACCTATGTCTGAAAGTCTCTTGTCTTTCCATGGAATGCCCCTTTGCATCTGGAAGATCAAACTTCTTCTATTCCAAAATATCAGGAAACAAAGCGCAGAGCCCATAGTGGAAGCACATACGAAAAGTCATATTCTGCCTAATTCAGAACATAGGCGTTGGAACATTTTGAGAAAGGGCCACTTAACTCCCCATCCGGCGCCGCATAGACCGGAGGGGCGCCAATCGTCAGTCGATCGGCGCCCCTCAGCATCATCGCGGCCTCATCGGCCGTCTCAGTCCATCTGCAGATAGGCCTTCCAGAACTCGACCGACTCCATCCGCGGGGCGGCGGCCAGATATTCGCGCGACAGGCGGTCGGCGTGCTGCTTGTAGTAGGCCAGGTCGCGCTTGTAGCGCTTCTGCACGTCGCGGTAGCGCTTGACGTCCTTAACGCGGATGACGCCCTTGCGCGTCGCCCAGTCGATCGCGATGATGATGTTCTCGTTGTGGATCATGCCGGCCGGATACAGCCAACCCGCACTCGGGATGATCGTGTATTCGACGCGGTCGCCTTCCGCACCGGTGCCGTCGAAACGCTTGACGACGAATTCGCCGGCGCCGAAACGCTGGCCGTTGTGCGTCAGGAAATCGAAGGCGCGCTGCTTGAGCGTGCGCGGCTCGTCGAAGTCGATGACCTGACGGGTGAGCATGTCGGGGTCGAAATCGGTGATGCCGAGCTGCTCGGCCTGCGCGCGCAGCTCGTCGAAGGACACAAGCTGCTCCTTCTCGCGGTTCGCGCGCATGAAGCATTCCTGCGCGACCGGCTGCATGATGAACTTCGGCCCCTTGAGGAAGTCCTCGAAGCCCTGCAGCGCGAGTTCGGCGTCCGTGTAGTTGAACTTGCGGCACTCGAGATCGACCATATGGTGCAGGCTGTGCAGCATCGTCTTCGTGTCGGGCACGAGGCCGGTCGTCATCTGCCCGATCATCTGGTTACGGATCGTCTGGTAGCGTTCGACGCCGGCGTTGTAGCGGATGTCGAACTTCGCATGCCACACGCAGATGCCGTTCATCGTCATGAACTTCGGATTGCAGCGGATGCCGTACTCGACGTCGTCGAAGCGCACGAAGACCGGCAGCGGCAGGCCGTTGCGCTCGATGACGGCCGTCGGGATCACGCAGTACCACCAGGCGGCGTAGCGGTGCGCGTCCGCGGGCACGCTCAGCTGCTCGTCGTAGCATTCGTTGTACACGACGTCGACGAACTTCGTCACCTGCAGCGGCGGCTTCGCCGGCACGCACGAGCCGTCGTACGTCGAGATGAAGCCGGTGTCCTCCTTCTGGTCCTGCGTGTCCTCGATGTTGAGCATCGCGCCGGAGACGAAGGCCTCGGCGTATTCGTCATTGACGATGCGCAGCAGGTTGTAGGTGCGCAGGATGCTTTCCGGCGAGACTTCGACGTCGTCGTCCATCAGCAGCACATGCGTCGCCGGCGTTGCCTGCTCGAGCGACTCGATCATGCCGCGCGCGAAGCCGCCGGCGCCGCCGACGTTCTCGTTCGGCGTGACCGTCACATGTTCGTCGCTCAGCGCGGCCGCGTCGAGCGTGCTGCCGTTGTCGATGACATGCATCGTCAGATGCTTGGCGATGTCGTAGTCGGAGCCGAGCAGCTCGGTCTTCACGAGCTCGATGTTGCGTTCGATGAACTTCTCCTTGCGGAACGTCGTCGTCGCGATCGCCAGTTCGACGTCGCGCGGATCGCCGTCGAACTCGACCTCGTACCAGCCGTTGCGGATCGTCGTCTTCGCCTGCGTGGCGATCTGGAATCCGGCGATGACGGTCGTCGGGTCGACCGTGATGTCGAGCGTCACCTCATGCCACTTGTTGTCGCCGGGCACGTTGGCCGTGACCGATTCGACGAGCTGCGGCTGCATCGACAGACGCTCGGCGCGCGTCTGCGTCAACGTGACCGGCTTCGCGCTCCTGACGTCGATGTGCAGACGGAACGCCGTCGCTCGCGTGTACCTGAGCAGCTTGAGCACGGACAGCGCGTTGAAGTACGTCGTGAAATCGACGGTGCCGGCGCCCGCGATCGTCCAGTCGCCGGTGCGCGGATCCGGCGCCAGCAGCTGGTCGGTGTGGTAATACATCGTGGGATAGCTCAGCGCACGCGGCTTCGTCTCCAGCAGCACGTTCGCGAATCGAATCGATGACATGGGTCCTCACTTGCTAGTCGTCACTTGGTCGTTTGCAGCCTTCAATCACGCTTCAGCATAGTCCGTGCAGCGAAAAAGGTACCGCTCCGCCGAGGGTGGACCGCCGCTGCCGAGGCGGCCTCCTATGATGGTCGCATACGCTGGCGCCGTGGCACGGCTACAATGAAGCGACTGGACCCGAAACGAAGAAGGTGCGAGTGAATACGTTGAAGCAACGGTTGAAGGACCGCTACGGATACGCCATGACCGTGTTGCGCGGCCTGGTGAAGACCGATTTCAAGATGCGCTACCAGGGATCGTTCCTCGGCGTGGCGTGGTCGGTGCTCAAGCCGCTGATGCTGTTCGCCGTCATGTACGTCGTGTTCGCGAAGTTCATGCGCATGACCGACGGCACGCCGACCTTCCCGGTCGTGCTGCTGCTCGGCATCAGCTCATGGCAGTTCGTCACCGAGACGGTGGGCATCGGCCTGCGCTCGATCGTCGACCGCGGTGACCTGCTGCGCAAAGTGCACTTCCCGAACTACATCGTCGTCGTCTCCGCATCGATCGGCTCATTGATCTCGCTCGCCATCAACTACGTCGTCGTGCTCATCTTCGCGATCTTCATGCGCGTCGAATTCACGTGGCGCGTGCTGTGGCTGCCGCTCAACGTGCTCGAACTGTACATCATCGCGCTCGCGCTCGCGCTGATGCTGTCGACCTTCTACGTGTTCTACCGCGACGTGCTGCACATCTGGGAGGTGCTGCAGCAGATCATTTTCTACGCGATGCCGATCATCTACCCGTTGAGCTTCATCACCGAGAAGCACCCCGAATACAGCACGATCGCCAATCTCGAGCTGATGAACCCGATCGCGCAGACGATCCAGGACATCCGCCACAACTTCATCGCGCCGGCGACGCAGCCGACGGTCTGGAACACCTTCGGCTCATGGTGGGTGAAGCTGATCCCGGTCGCGATCACCGTGCTGCTGCTGTGGTTCGGCGTGTACGTCTTCCGAAGGAACAGCCGTCGATTCGCGGAGGTGATGTAATTGACGCAGGCAATCGAACAGCACGACGCCGCGGCCGACGAAGCCGCGCAGGTCGTCACGATCGACAACTACATGGAGCAGCCGGTCGTGCTCGACGTAAACCACGTCGAGAAATGGTTCAAACTGCCGACCGAGCAGGCCACCGGCCTCAAGCAGGCGTTCATCAACTGGACGAAAGGCATCAAGGGCTACAAGAAGCAGCAGGTGCTCAAGGACGTGACGTTCCAGGTGCACCGCGGCGAGTTCTTCGGCATCGTCGGCCGCAACGGCGGCGGCAAGTCGACGCTGCTCAAGATCATCTCGCAGATCTACTATCCGAACAGCGGCTCGGTGCATGTGGAAGGCAAGCTCGTGCCGTTCATCGAACTCGGCGTCGGCTTCAACCCGGAGCTCACCGGCCGCGAAAACGTCTATCTCAACGGCGCGCTGCTCGGCTTCACGCCCGAGGAGGTCGACGCGATGTACGACGACATCGTCGAATTCGCCGAGCTCGAGGACTTCATGGACCAGAAGCTCAAGAACTATTCGAGCGGCATGCAGGTGCGCCTCGCGTTCTCGGTGGCGATCAAGGCGCAGGGCGACATCCTCGTGCTCGACGAGGTGCTCGCGGTGGGCGACGAGGCGTTCCAACGCAAATGCGACGACTACTTCACGAAGGTGCGGCAGGACCCGACGAAGACCGTCATCCTCGTCACCCATGACATGAGCGCCGTCAAACGCTACTGCACGCGCGCAATGTTCATCCAGGACGGCGAGGTCGCGGTAATCGGCGACAAGGAAAGCGTCGCTGAGCGTTATACGCTAGATAATCTCGAGGCGGAGAAGCGCAAGAAGGAACAGGAGCGTGCGCGTATCGCAAATGATCCCAACGCCTATCCTAATGGTTTGAATGCACGCTGCCCGTTGCTCAGAACATATGCGATATCATCACCCATGTGTACAACGAGTGATCGTTTCCGCTTCGCGGTGGAATATCAGTATGATGAACCAGGAGATTTTTATATTGCTATTGCGATGAATGATATTCGTCGCGGCGGTATAACATTCGATTCAGGACCAAAACGTTTTAAGATGAAGCATCACGGACATCATGTCGCAATATTTGAAATACCGTTGGCTCTGTTTAATGACGGCGAATTCCGTTTGATTGCTTCGTTGCGTACTCCTACGCCGGGTGATGGCACAATGACAGATGCCGTGGCGGTAGCGCTTGACGATAATTCTTGTACATTCGTTATACGAGACAAGGATAACAAGGATAGTTACGCTCTTATCAATGATCGATCTTTGGAGTTTGTTGAGATTGAGCAGCGATAATCATATTATCGTTATCGCCGGATTGTGGCAAACTTGTTGACGAGCGCATGTATGGGCTTAACGATTGCGTGGCCCATACGGTAGCTCGTCGAATCATAGACGCGCTGAACAAGACGGTCAAGCTCGCTGATTCTGGACTGCTGTTGCTTGACCTCTTGTTCTAATTCGTGTGCATGTTTGCCGGCGGAGACTAGTTCCTCTTCCAGAGAGGCTTGTGTGGCTTCAAGCTCGTCCTTGCGGTGATTGACCCATATCTCATAATCCCAATAGCGATAGAATCTCCATGCAAAACGCATCTGTGATGCAAGCGTCAAATAATAACCTTCAAACGGAAATTGTATTTCGCTGCGAGGTTGAACTTTGGCAAGTAAGTCTATAAGCGCTTCTTCAATGCTGTAATCTTTTTGCCATTGATTGCGATGAGTTTGATAGTACTCTACTGCGTCTGTGTATGAATTCACGACGTCATTAGCAATATACTCCGCAGTGAAGCGTTGGCCTCCTCGGCCGGAAAAGTTGAAGGCAGAGCATATTTGGAAATTATCAGAGTTCAAATATCCGAATCCACCGAATTGATCATATATGTATACAGGCTTGCCGGCACAAAGACAATACTGGACGGTCTTCCCTATAGTGATAATTGCGTTGTACCGTTCCAATACAGCGGGTGTAACCTCCTCTACCGTCCCTTGCTTGCCGATGATATCAGTGGTGATACCTTGCTCTTCCAACAGTCTCCGGGCCTCGAGCAGCTCATCAGGTACATGGTTGGATATGATGGCGATGCGCTGTGGTGTATCGATGGCAGTGGGAATTGGGGCAATTGTATTAAAGGCCGAGGGTGCAGGATTCGCGAAAATACGCTGGGGAACAGCATGGTTGAGGGACTTTTGGTAGAAGGGTTGCAACTTCTCTTTACATTCCTCGGAGACAAAGACCTCAAGCGATGCGGTGCTTTCCTCCAATGACATGATGTACGGCTGCTCGCCTGGCGCATAATCCACGGCTGACATATGGTTATAGATAAATGCAGCCGGTTTTTTCCCGGATGGTATGCCATATTCGTTGATCTGCTGAAGCTGATCAATGAAGGACATGGGGAGCAATTGTGAATGAATCCATACATAATCATAGTCATAGATGCTGTAGTGCTGCTTCTCGTCGATGACTACGGGGACACCACGGCTTTCAAACATAGCCCGCGCCGGCCCTGTGAAGGATGAAGAGAGAACAAGCACGTCAGCGCCCAAATGTTGCAATGCCTCAGCAACCTGAACACAGACGACCGTTGAGCCCATGATTTCCGAAATCAATGGATGGGTAATGAGCACGCGCTTGCCTTTAAGATCCATTCTTCAAGTATAAGCTAGATGCCGCTATTCCACCGCCTATGAGTGGATTGAAACGTTCTGGGCCCATTGCGACCATCCGAGCCGGTCGCTGCCATCGGCGTGTTCGCTACGCAGCCCGGTTGCGATCACCTCGTGCACGCTTGCGCATCGGGATGATCGCGACAGGCCCGGAGCGCGCCCTCAGCCGCGGAAGATCCGCTCCCACATCGCGACGCTGCCGAGATCGGCGGCCTTGTAGTCGGCGGCCAGCCGGTCCCAGCGCTTGAAGAACTCCTTGGACAGGAACAGTCCGCGCTTGAACTGCTTGCGGAACAGCGCGTTGTCACGCCGGCACCAGGCGGCCGAGTTGCCGTCCGCCGACGTCACGAGTACCGACGACGCCCCACGGAACGCGCGCCATGTGGCGTCCTTGGCCGTGATCGCACGCTGCGGACGCTTGTCCGCCGTGCCGTTGCGCCTCGTCGTCAGCGATTCGAAGACGGCGCGGAAGCATTCCTGTTGCACCTGCCGCTTGCTTTTCGGCCTGCCGTGCGGCTCGTATTCGACCGCCGCTTCGGGGAAGTCGGTGAGGTTCGCGCGCGTATCGGTGTCACTGAAGCCGCGGCGCGCCTCGCGGGCCGTGGCCAACGCCGTCGGCAGCGCATCGATCATGTACTGCGGTCCGCGCATGACGTCGCGCATCGCCAGATGCCGCAGTTTGACGCCGGAGTAGACGAGCCGCAGCCCCAGGTTCGCGTCGCCGTAGGCCATCTGGTACATCATCTGCCACTTCGGACGGTCGATGTGCAGCAGCGCGCAAACCCAGCGGTTGCGGTTGTTGAAATACTCCTCCCAGGAACGTCCAGGATCCTTGTCATGCCAGGCCTGATGCCATACCGCGACTCCCGGCAGGCTCACCGTGGCGTAGCCGTGCTCCTTGGCGCGCAGACCGTATTCGATGTCGTCGAATTTGATGAAGGCCGGCATCGACAGGCCGATCTCCTCCATGACGGCCGTCGGGATCAGGCACAGCCACCAGCCGTTGAAATCGGCGTCGAAACGGCGGTGCAGCTTCGGGCAGTCGCGCAGCGGGAACTGCGCGTAGTCATGGTTGTATTCGGCGCCGACGCACGGGAACATGCGCACCTCGGTCTTGTCGAAACGCTCGCCCTGCGCATACATGACGGTGCGGTTGTCGAGATGCAGCATGCCGCCGCCGACGATTGTCGGCGTCGAGCAGTAGTCGGCGAACTGCACGGCGCGGATGACCGATTCCGGCTCGCTGATCGCATCGTCGTCGAGCAGCATCGTATAGGCGGCGCGGCCGGCCTTGATCGTTTCGAACATGCCGCGCGAGAAGCCGCCGGAGCCGCCGAGGTTCGCCTGCCGGATATAGGTGAGCTGATCGCCGAGCGCGGCGCTCACGTCGGCGAATCCCGGCTGGTCGCAGACATGGTCGGTGCCCTGGTCGGTGCAGTAGATCGTATCGAGACGCGCGCGCACGTTGCCGTCGGCGGCGATCGCGCGCAGCTGGCGCAGACAGTAGGGGGCGCGGTTGAACGTCGCGATCGCGATCGAGAACGGCCGCGTTTTCGTTTCGCGGCGCGCCGATCGCGGCACCGCCCATTGCGCGTCGGCGATGTGCAGGTCGGCGTCGATGTCCGCCTTCGCATCAAACCAGAAGAAGCCGCCGTCGAGCAGGCCGTCCATCGCGATGTCGACGCTGACCGTCGTCGCCTTGTCCGGTGCCTCGACCGGGATCTCGCGTACCGGGTGGATCAGGCCGCGGCCGGTGGAGCGCATCAGCTGCAGCATGCCGGCACCGCGCACTTCGGCGGTGAAGCGGACCGTGTCCACCTTCGTCCAACGGCGCCAGTAGCTCGCCGGGAACGCGTTGAAATACGTGCAGAACGACGCATGATGGCCCTTATGGACGGTGACGGCGGTGCGGCCGTCGACCGAGAACACCTGCGACGATGTGTCGGCGGGTGTGCGCCGGTTCGCGTTGAGCAGCCGTCGCAGCTCCGCCTCGTTCATCGCGTCGAAGTCGAGCGAATAGAAATCGGCGAACGCGTTGACGACGTCGTCGCTGAGCGCCGGCCGCGTCCACGCGATCGCGTACAGCGGCATCGTCATGTCCGCGTCGGTCGTCGGGAACACGACGCGGTCGACGGTCTCCCAATCGCGTTCGTCATGCCGGTCGTCGTGCTGTGGTGAAAGTGTCACTGCCATACCCGCCCATAGTAGTAGGGGAGGCGGCCGTCGGCGGCGCGCGGACTTCGCCGTGCGCCGCCGGCATGCTCACCGCTTCGGCAGATCCATGAATCCCATGCCGCGCAGATAGTTCCTGCCCATCATCATGTCGTACTGCACGACGCGGTAGTCGTTGAGCAGCTGCTTCGCCTTCTTCGAGAAGTGCTTCGGATCCATCTCCTTGCCTTCGGCGTCGAGATAGGTGATCGACGCGTCGGCCGACCATGTGCCGCCGTTCGTCACGGCGCGCGACAATGCCGGGATCTCCTTGTGCAGCTCGGTGAGCAGCGCGAGATATGGCGAGACGCGCGCGTTGAGCTGCTGCGCCGTCTGCGCCATGAAATAGTTCGACGACGAATACGCCGCGTCCGCCGCCGGCAGTTGCATGTCGCGCGCCGCCGACGCCTTGTTCGACCAGATGAAGTAGTCCGTCTCGTGCAGGGCGAGACTGTTCTTCGGGTCGTCGACGGCCGTCGTGTAGATGCCGGGCAGATGGTCGCCGTAGAAGACGACGGTGATCGGCTTGTCGATTGCGTCGAGCTCGTCGAGGAACTGCCGCGTCGCCTCGTCGGTGCGCTGCAGGCCCTTCGCGTAGTTGGCGATGACGCCCTTCTCGCCGTCCGGCACCTCCGATTCGTTCGCGGCGAAGAACTCGTTCTCGTCGCCGTAGATGCCCGGATACGGCGCATGGTTCTGCATCGTGACGAGTTCGATGAACTGCGCCGGCTTGTCCGCGGACGCGTTCTTCTTCACTTCGTCGACGACGTTGCGGTACGCCTGCTCGTCGGTGACGTTGCCCGACTTGCCGCTCTTGCCCTCGTAGGTGCCGGCGTATTTGATCTTCGGGTTGCTGTCGAGCGTGTACAGATGCGAGAAGCCGAACTTCCTGTAGTTCGCGTTGCGCAGATAGAAGCGCTGCAGGAACGGGTGGAAGGCGACCGAGCAGGAGTCGGAGCCGCAGGCGTCGTTCCACATCTGGTTGAAGGAGAACACCTCCGGACGCGTCGGCAGCAGCTGCTGGTACGGCGAGAGCAGCGACCCGTTGAAGTTGGCCATCGACAGGCCGGTCATCTGCTGGAACTCGATGTTCGCGGTGCCGCCGCCGTAGCCGGGCGACAGCATCAGGCCGCTCGTCGTCGTGTCGCCGAGCGCACGCACGTTCGGCATCGGGTCGACGTTGAAATGGACGCCGGGGACGCGGTTCGGGTCGGAGAAGGTCTCCGAGAGCACGTTGATGACGGTCGTGTCGGTCAACGTCGCGTCGCGTTCGGCGTTGATCGCCTTCGCCTGCTTCGCATAGCGGTCGTTGATCGTCCTCATCATCGCCTCGTCGTAGCCGGGTTCCTCCTCCATCGCCTTGACGCGCGTGAGCGACAGGAACGTCGTCGCGGCGCCGTTCGCGCGTGCGTCGTCGCCGACGTTCCAGATGATCGGCGAGTAGCCGATCTCATTGACGAACTCACGAATCGACGAATGCGCCGACGACAGTCCGCCGGCGTAGCTGACAATCAGCCAGATGCTCAACACCGGCGCGGCGACGCGGCAGATGTTGCCGAAGACGTTCTTCATGTTCCTGATCGGATGAAGCCATGAACAGTGGATGAACGCGCGCCGGCGGTCGAGGAACTGCAGCACGATGCAGACGACGACGAACCAGACGATCAGCGGCACGCCATGGTCGATGATTGGACGATACTCGTCGGTGACGAAGGACGCGACGTTGTCGCCACCGCCACCGCCGCCGAGGAAACCCAGGTCGGAAGGCAGGATCGGCTCGGTGCGCATCGCGTACTTGATCTTGCAGGCGAAGGCGTAGACGCCGGCGAGCGCGCCGAAGACGGCGGTGCCGACCCAGAAGCGGTTGATGACGGTCACGCATACGAGATAGACCATCGCGAGCGCGAAGAAGTTGAGGATGCCGGCCGTCGACGACAGGCTGTGGTACGAGCTGTCGAGGATCTGGCGGAAGAACGAATGCTCGAGCTGCGGATCGTACATGTGCTTCGTGTCGATGCTCCACAGCAGCATCATGTCGGCGACGAGCACGAGCGAGAACATGACGCACAGATACGCGCCGTACGAGAACTTCGGTCGCTTGTTCCAGACCTGATAGAACTTCGTGTCGGTGAAGCGCTTCCACTGCCGCTTGACCGTCTTGATCGGATGGAAGCCGCCCCGTGCGGATCCATCGTCGGTGGAGGCGGCATCGGCGGATTCATCGGACCTGTCGGAGCCGTCGTGTGCGGAGTCTTCGGCGTCCTTCGCGGACGTGTCACCCTTGGCATCGGCGTCCGCGACGACGTCCTTGGAATCGTCGTGCTTTGCGGCCGCGTCGGCTTGCTCGGACTGTTCGTCCGCGTCGTCGTCGGCGTTCGCCTCCGAGGCCTCATCGTTCGCGTCGTCGTCCGGCGTTTCGGCGTCGACGATCGTCACCTCTTCGACATCGTCGTCTGCGGCGTTCGCTTCATCGTCGGCGGCGTCTTCGGCGTCCAGATCGATGATCTCGACGTCGACGGCATCGCTTGCGGCGGCATCCTTGATGTCGACGCCGGTGTCGGCGTCGCGATCGTCGTCGTCAATACGACGGCTCGTCGATTTCGGCTGTTCGGAATCGCGCATCGTGCTGGGCCTTTCTGAACAAGATCGCAACAGCGAGGACACTGCATGCGGCACAACGGTAACGGGGAACGGCATCCGGGACATGCGGCGCGGCGGATCGTACGGCGTCGCACGGGCGCCGCGTTCCCGATTCATGACAGGCCATTGTAACGTCGCCGCCTGATTACTCCGGCCATATTCCTCCGACCCGCATGCGCCGGCCGCCGCACATGCGGGCGGCCCGGCGGTATATCGATGCGCCCATATAATGGCGGCTATGCAATATTCAGTGACCGCGATCGTCGTCTCCTACAACCGCGCGCAGCTGCTCGGGGAATGCCTCGACGGCATCCTCGGACAGACGCGCCGCCCCGACCGCATCATCATCGTCGACAACGCGAGCACCGACGGCGCGCGTCAGGTCGCCCGCGACTTCGCCGACCATTCGCCGATCAGGACGGAGGTCGTCGCGCTGCCGCGCAACGTCGGCGGCGCCGGCGGTTTCTGCGCGGGCATCGCCGTCGCGGCCGGCAAAGGACGCCACGACTACAGACCGACGCCCGGCGTCGTCGAATACCTGTGGCTGATGGACGACGACACGGTGCCGACGCCGAACGCGCTCGCCGCGCTGCTCGACGCCTCCGACCTGTGCATCGAGACGAACGGATGCATGCCGACCGTTCTCGGTTCGAAGGCCGTGTGGGTCGACGGCCGCGAACACCGGATGAACCGGCCGCGTCCGCGCGCCGCGCTCGCGAAGGGCGCGCGACGCATGCGCGGCGGCGCCTTCCAGGTGCGTTCGCTCTCCTTCGTCTCCTGCCTGATCAACGTCGGCGCCGTGCGCGGCCTGCACCGGCTGCCGATCAGCGCGTTCTTCCTGTGGAACGACGATTTCGAATACACAAGCGCGCTGCTGCGCAACGGCGTCGGCTACTACGTGCCGACGAGCGAGGTCGTCCACAAGACGAAGAAGTTCGGTTCGTCCGACGCCGACCCCGGCGCGCGTTTCTACAACGAGGTGCGCAACAAGATCTGGATGTTCCGATTCTGCGGCGGCGACTTCACGCCCGCCGGCAGGCTTACGCTGCTGCTGAAGACGGCGCGCCGCTGGGCCTTCACCTGGCTGCGCGCCGGCGACCGTGCGCAGATCACGCAGTGCCTGCGTGACGGATGGCGTGACGGCTGGGCGACGCGCCCCGAATCGAATCTCGCGATCTTCGCCGACGCCTATCCGCCGATTGCGACCTACATCGGCTGGATCGAGGACTGAACGACGACTTCGCGATTGCGCTCGCGACGTCGTGAGCGCAATCGCGAAGTCAGTGCGTTGTCATGACGATATCGACATAAGAGACGGTGCCGACGTCACCGCGTGGGCGGCGCAGGTGGCTCGGATTGCGCGCCGTCCGCGGCATGCCGGCTCGGTGCCGCGCTGTGGCGGCCGCGCTCCGGCGGCTTCGGCGGTTTCGGCGAAGCCGCGATCTCGGTGTTGTGCCGCGATGTCATCGAACGATATGCGCGCTTGCGCAGCGACGTCGGAATCACGCGGTAGATGGCGCGGATGACCACGTTGCGCAGGAACTGCCACGGCGTCGTGAAGCCGTCGCGCAGGAAACGCCACTGCAGCCGCAGCTCGTCGCGGAACATCTCGCCGCCGCCGCGGCGTTCGTAGGCCGCCTCGTTCGTACGGTAGAGCACGAGCGTCTGCGGCACGTTGAGGAACTGCGCATGGGCGAGCATCAGACGCTCCCACAGCATGTAGTCCTCGAAGCGGCCGGAATCCTCGGGGTAGCCGCCGGCCGCGAGCACCGTCGACTTGCGGAAGACGACGCTCGGATGATGCACCGGCGACTGCATGCGCGCGTAGCGCTCCAGTTCGGGCCCCTCGGCCGGCAGCATGCGGATCTGGCCGGGCTCGTCCTCGTCGTCGCTGAATTCGCGGATCGCGCTGCCCATCACATCGATCGGGCGGCGCCCCCGCGCGCTCGTATGCGCGGCGTTCGAACGGCGCACGAACAGCGGGATGAGCGTCGCGAAACGGTTCGGCAGCGAGACATCGTCACTGTCGGCGCGCGCGACGATGTCGTATTTGCAATGCCGCAGGCCGACGTTGAGCGCATGCGCGAGGCCGCGGTTCTCCTCAAGCGGCACGATCGTCACCTGCGGCACCGGCTCGTCGGGATGCTCAGCGGCGAACCACACGGACATCGTCGACTGCAGTGTATCGAGATAGCGCTGCACCGGATCGGGCACGGCGCCGTCGCGCACGATGACGATCTGCGACGGCGGCAGGATCTGCTCGATCGTGCTCGACTGGACGGAACGCTCCACTTCACGCAACGAATTGCCCCCGTACACCGCCATCAGCAGCGTGAAGGGGGGCATCGTGTCCCGGCGTTCCGTTTGGTTCATGCAACCTATCGTAAACCACGGCCGTGGCGGCGGGTCATGCGGCGGCGGGCGCATGGCGGCCGCGGGCGTGGGAATCGGCGGCCTCGCGCGCCCCGTGCGCGGCGCCGGACCCCGTGTGCATACCGCGTTTTAAGCTGGTGCCGAATGCGCGCCGCGGCTTGCCATGACGGCGTGCGCAACGGGAACGTCCATGCGGCAGCGCCCGCGGACGTCTTCGATTCGTATGTTTTTCGGAAGGACATCTATGACCTCGAACGAGCGCAACGCCATGCCCGACCTCGTGATCGTCGGCGCCGGCATCTTCGGTCTGACGATCGCGCAGCAGGCGGTCGAGAAACTCGGCGCACAGGTGACGATCATCGACGTGCGCGACCATATCGGCGGCAACGCCTACTCGTATATGGATCCGGAGACCGGCGCCGAGATCCACAAGTACGGTGCGCATCTGTTCCACACGTCGAACGAGCGTGTTTGGGACTATGTGAACCGCTTCACCGACTTCACCGACTATGTGCACCGCGTGTACGCGACGCATGACGGCGAAGTGTTCCCGCTGCCGATCAATCTGGGCACGATCAACCAGTTCTTCCATGCGAGCTATACGCCGGCGCAGGCGAAGGCGCTCATCGAGGAGCAGGCGGGCGAGCTCGCCGGCACCGATCCGGCGAATCTCAACGACCAGGGCATCTCGCTGATCGGCCGTCCGCTGTACGAGGCGTTCATCAAGAACTACACGGCCAAGCAGTGGCAGACCGACGCGAGCGAGCTGCCGGCGAGCATCATCAAGCGCCTGCCGGTGCGCTTCAACTACAACAACCGCTACTTCAAGGACACGTGGGAGGGTCTGCCGAAGGACGGCTACACGACGTGGCTCAAGCGCATGATCGACGATCCGCGCATCAGCGTGCGTCTGGAGACCGACTTCTTCGACGAGTCGCAGCCGCTCAACAAGAAGGCGCTGCTCGAAGCCGGCGTCCCCGTCGTCTACACCGGTCCGGTCGACCGCTACTTCGACTACGATCTCGGCGAGCTCAAGTGGCGCACCGTCGACTTCAAGGAGGTGCGCTACGACGAGGGCGACCACTTCGGCTGCCCGGTGATGAACTTCTCCGACGCCGACGTGCCGTACACGCGTGCGATCGAGTTCAAGAACTTCAACCCGGAGCGCGCCGCCGAGCAGAACCCGGATAGGACCGTCGTCTGGGAGGAGTACTCGCGCTTCGCCGACCGCGACGACGAGCCGTACTATCCGATCAACACCGATGAGGACAAGGCGCTGTACGCGAAGTACAAGGCAAAGGCGGCCGAGGAGCCGAAGGTCGTCTTCGGCGGACGTCTGGGCACCTACGCGTACTACGACATGGACCAGGTCTTCGACCAGGCGCTCACGTCCTTCGAAACCGAAGTCGCACCGCTGATCGCGCAGCAGTGAACGGCGCGTTCCTGACGTCGGCGTCGTTCTCAACCCAAGAGAACCGGCGAGGGCCGGGCATGATCCATTCCGAATCGTGCCCGGCCCTCGCCGTTTTGGCTTCAGCCCCGCCACTGTTCGCCGTTCGCTCGTCGCCGCGTCACTGCGATGACATCACCGTGATGACGTCATATCGATGACGAAAGGGCTCGCCGGCGGGTCGCCGTTGTACAGCAGCCGCCGCTGCCGCGGATCGTTCGCGAGCGCATGCACCGGCGTCGAGCCATCGCGGAACTCGATGACGTACGGCGTCGTCGACCCCTCGGTCGGCGTGAACTCGGCGGTGAAGGAGCCGTCGTCGCCGACGTGGGTGACCGCCTCCTTCACGCCGTCCGCGCTAATGGCGCGCACGTTGAAGGCGTCGAAGACGGCACGGCGCGTGCGGTCGCCGGCGTGCGTCGACGGCGCCGCGTCGATGCTGCCGCGCACCGTGAGCGGCTCGTCGCGCTGGAAGACCATGTTGTCGCCGTAGAAGCCGGGCAACGTGACCGTCATGCCGCTGCCGCGCTGCGTCGCGACGACCAGCGGTTCGCCGTCGTGCAGGTCGTCCTCGCCGCTGTGCGCGAGCACGCCGATGACGACGCCGCCGATGACGGCGACGACGGCGAGCACGGTCCAGACGATCGCCGTGCGCCAACGTGCGCGCGTCGCGTCGGTGTTCGCTTCCGCGGCGGAGTCGTCGTTCGTGGACGCGTCGTTTGTTTCGTGTTCCCCGGGCTGCTGTCTGCTCATGTCTCCGTAGTGACTCACCGAGTTGACGATGGAGGATGCGCCGTCCATGTCGGACGACGACCTTGTCCGCCGCCGGGGATTCGGTCGTCGTGTGATGCTTTGCGGTGCGGCCTGCACCGCTGATGTTCGCCGATGCGCGGCTTCGCGATTACGGGCGGTGCATGCCGCGCCGATGGCGTTCGCTCGGTCGCGTTTTGCGATAACGACTGGCGCGGTTTGTGACCGGAGCGTTCGCCTGCATCGAGTTTTGTGAACATGCGCGGTGCGATTTGTGCCGATGATGGTCGCTTACGGGAGCTCCGGCGATCATGGGCGGTGCAATTGATGACCGGGATGGTCACTGGAGCTGGATGGTGCGGGATCAAAGCGGGGAGATTTGTGTCGGTTATGTGATGGTTGGCAGCTGAATGGGTGTGGTTGGGACGGCCGATGGCGTTCTACAGGGTTTAGCGACACGCCGTAGAGGTATTGGAATCATTGAGTTTTAGAGAAGTGGTTTGTGTTTGGTGTGGTGGTGGTGTAAGTTTTCTTCTTGCTGCCGCTCACGGCTTGCCGGTCTGGTTGATTGGTGTGGTTGTGGGTGTGTGTGGTGGTTTGAGAACTCAATAGTGTGTACTGTACTACTTCATCACATGGCCTTTGTTGGTTGTGTGGTGGTCTTTGATTGCCAGTCCGATGCCCGCCCGTGTGGTACCCGAGGGGGTTTGATGGGTGTCGGGGTTTTTGTGTGACCGTCCTTCCTTATTGGATGGTCCGTCTTTTTCTTTTGGGCCGTTTGGCTCTTCATGAAGGTTTTTGTGGAGGGTTCGATTCTGGCTCAGGATGAACGCTGGCGGCGTGCTTAACACATGCAAGTCGAACGGGATCCGGCCGGGCTTTGCTTGGCTGGTGAGAGTGGCGAACGGGTGAGTAATGCGTGACCGA
>NZ_JGYU01000010.1 GCF_000741135.1 Bifidobacterium choerinum
TCTGGGCCGTATCTCAGTCCCAATGTGGCCGGTCACCCTCTCAGGCCGGCTACCCGTCAACGCCTTGGTGGGCCGTCACCCCGCCAACAAGCTGATAGGACGCGACCCCATCCCATGCCGCAAAAGCATTTCCCACACCCCCATGCGAAGGTGCGGAGCATCCGGCATTACCACCCGTTTCCAGGAGCTATTCCGGTGCATGGGCAGGTTGGTCACGCATTACTCACCCGTTCGCCACTCTCACCAGCCAAGCAAAGCCCGGCCGGATCCCGTTCGACTTGCATGTGTTAAGCACGCCGCCAGCGTTCATCCTGAGCCAGAATCGAACCCTCCACAAAAAACCTTCATGAAGAGCCAAACGGCCCCAAAAGAAAAAGACGGACCATCCAATAAGGAAGGACGGTCACACAAAAACCCCGACACCCATCAAACCCCCTCGGGTACCACACGGGCGGGCATCGGACTGGCAATCAAAGACCACCACACAACCAACAAAGGCCATGTGATGAAGTAGTACAGTACACACTATTGAGTTCTCAAACCACCACACACACCCACAACCACACCAATCAACCAGACCGGCAAGCCGTGAGCGGCAGCAAGAAGAAAACTTACACCACCCCAAACCAAAACGCAACCCACACCACCAAAACCCAACAAACACAACCCCTCCACGGCGTGTCGCAAACCACCACAACCACACCCCAACCCGTCCAGTCCACCCACGCTACGCCCCACCCCAGCGAACGCCACCGGAAAGGAACATGCCAACCGCAATCACACAGACCCACCTCAACGAACGTCACCGGCGAGGAACGTACCAACTACGTTCGCGCAGAGAGGTCTTAGCGAACATGACCGGCGCCAACCTCACCAGCCGCGTTCACTCAGCCGGGCACAGCGAACACATCGGGCACGAACCGCGCAGGTCATGTTCGCCCGGGCGGCCCCCAGCGAACATCAGCAGGAAGGAACGCACCGGCGGGTATCGTAAACGGCGAAAATCAGGGCGCGACACGCCGAAGAGGCCATCGGATTTGGCAAATCGGCGACCATCGGGTAAGTTTACTTCTCGGCCCGGGCGGTTGGCGCAGTGGTAGCGCACTTCCCTGACACGGAAGGGGTCACAAGTTCGAATCTTGTATCGCCCACGAAACCGGTTTCCGGTTGACTTTGCGGACATAGCTTAGTTGGTAAAGCGCGACCTTGCCAAGGTCGAGACCGCGGGTTCGAGTCCCGTTGTCCGCTCCACCACAAGCCCCCCATTCGGGGGCTTTTCTCATATCCGGAACCGGCCGCCAGTCGCCCCCCTCATTCTTCCCGCATCGCCACATGGCAGAACTGCGGAACCTTGTACCACTTGACCGGGTAGCCGGCGCCGTGCGCGCAGAACACCGAATCGGGCGTATGCTCCAGGTCGGCTTCCGGATCGTAGCCGCTCTCCTCCACCACTTCGGCTTCGTTGTGGCATGCGCGGTACCCGGCGAAGGTCAGTGCCAGCCGTCCGCGTCCGTGCGAGTAGGCGTGCACGTCCATCGCATAGTCGCGCATCGCGCTGACCGGTGCCACGCCTTCCAAGATCGCGTAGTCGCCGTCGGTCCGCGGCGCCTCGCTTTCGCCGCTCATCCGCTGCACGTCGCTCATCGCGCGACCGATCGATTCCTGCGGCAGCTCAAGACGGAACCGATACCACGGTTCGAGTAGCCTGCAGTTGCCGACTCCCCTGATGCGAGCGCCGCGACGACTAACACCCTCCGCACCGTCCGTACTAACACCATCGCCATCTCCCTCATCCTCGCGCACGTCGCCGCCGAAGCGGCGCGCCACATCGAGTTCGGTACAATCGGTCGGCACGCCGGCGCGCGATTCCATCAGTCCCATGCGCAGCGCGCGGTACGTCGCCTGCCTGAAATCACCGCCTTCGGTGTGCTTGAGGTGGCCGCGTCCGCCGATGATCGTGATGCGCATGTCAGTGATCGGCGCGCCGACGAGCACGCCGAGATGTTCACGTTCGCGCAGATGCTGGAGGATGAGCCGCTGCCAGTTGCGGTCGAGTTCGTTTTCGCTCACGTCGCTGGCGAACTGCAGTCCCGCGCCCGCTTCGAGCGGTTCGAGCAGCAGATGCACTTCAGCGTAGTGGCGCAGCGGTTCGAAATGCCCGACGCCTTCGACCGGCGCGCCGATCGTCTCCTTGTACAGGATTGACCCTTCTCCGAATCCGACGTCGAGTCCGAAACGGTCGTGCATGAGCTGTTCGATGACTTCGAGCTGCACGGCGCCCATGAGCTGCACGTGCGCCTCCTGCAGCCGTTCCTGCCAGACGACGTGCAGCAGCGGCTCTTCGTCCTCGAGTTCGCGCAGCGCGAGCAGGCATCGGTGCACATCGTTGTCACCGGGCAGCAGCGTGTACGTGAGCACGGGCTGCAGCGTCGGGTCGCCCGCGTCCTCTTCGATGCCGAATCCCTCCCCCGGGAACGTGCGTTCGGGTCCGCTCACCGCGCACACGGTGCCTGCGGGCGCCGTGTCCGTCGTCGTGCTTTTCGCGCCGGACACGCTGCGCACCTCGTCGACCTTCTCGCCGTCCGCGTCGCCGTCCTTCGCCGGCAGCACCATCTTCGCCTTCAATTCGCCGCCGGTCACCTTCATCCAGCTCAGTCGTCGACCCTGCGCGTCGTGGGAGATCTTGAACACGCGCGCGCCGAAGCGCTGCGGATACCGCGGCTGGCGCGCGTAGTGCGCGAAGCCGCCGAGCAATGCGTCGACGCCGTCCATGTGCAGCGCGGCGCCGTGGTAGACGGGGAACACGCGACGCGCGGCGATGAGCTCGCGGATGAGTTCGACGTCGACGACGCTGGTTTCGAGATATGCGTCCATCGCGCGTTCGCTCTGCATCGCGATGTCCTCGAAGCTCTGCGCAGCCAATGCGCCGACATCCTCGGCATCTGCGGGCGTGAAGTCGATGCAGCCGTCACCGAAGCGACTGCGCAGCTGCGCGAGCGTGCGCTCCACATCGGCGCCGGTCGCATCGCTTTTGTTGATGAAGACGAAGGTCGGCACCTCGTACTGTCCGAGCAGGCGGAACAACGTCTGTGTGTGCCCCTGGATGCCGTCGACGGCGGAAACGACGAGGATCGCATAGTCGAGCACCTGCAATGTGCGTTCGGTCTCGGCGGAGAAATCGACGTGCCCGGGCGTGTCGAGCAATGTGAGTTCGAGGTCGCCGTCCGTGATGATCGCCGGCTCCGTGTAGATCGTGATGCCGCGGGCGCGTTCGATCGCGTTCGTATCGAGGAACGCGTCGCCGTGGTCGACACGGCCGAGCCTGCGCGTCACACCGGACGCGTACAGCAGCGCCTCGGACAGCGTCGTCTTGCCCGCGTCCACATGGGCGACGACGCCCGCCACGATTCGTTTCATCCGCGTTCCTTCCATTCATGCCGCGTTCCGCGCGCCCGCCACATGATTCGCCGATCGTATCTGCATAGTCGATTGCGCAAATCAACAGTCGATTGTATGACGACGGCACGCCGCCGGCGTCATCACGCACCTGTGAACAGGCCGACGTGCAGCGTGTACAGCAGCCCGCACACGCCGCCCACAACGATGACGGCGAACAGCGCGCGCTCCTTCACGCTGAACAGCGCGCGCAATTCGACATCCGGAGCATGCTGGCGACGCGCGAGCGTGAAGATCGGCAATCCGGCGGCGAACAACGCGCAGGCGACCATCAGATATTCGAGACCGGCCGCGTAGACGAGAAATAGCGAGAACAGCGAGCCGAGTACGCCGGTCGTCAGGGCGCGCCGACGAGTGACGTCGGCGTGCGCGTCGAACAACGCGCGCTCGCGCACGGCAACCTTCCACAGATACAGGCAGCACAGCAGATAGCACGGCATCGACATGACCGACGTGATCGAGATCATCACGTTCCATGCGTCGCCGCGTACGAAACGGCACAGGATGAACAGCAGCTGGCATGTGCAGGCCGTCAGCAGGATGCCGCCCTTCGGCGCGCCGTGCTGGTTCGTCGTCAGGAACGCGCGCGGCCAGATGCCGTCGCGCGCGCCGAACAGCGGCATCTGGCTGATCATCAGCATCCACACGAGCCATGCGAACAGGACGCTGACGATGACGCCGACGTTGACCATGACGGCACCCCACATGCCGAAACGCTGCTCCATGATCATCGACATCGACGGATTCGCCATGCCGGCGATGCGCTGCTGCCCGTAGACGCCGAGCGGCAGCATCGACACGAGGAAATACAGGACGAGCACGGCGAGATAGCCGGCGATAGTCGCGCGCGACACGGCCTTCGGCGAGCGCGCGCTGCCGGAGACGACGACGGCGCCCTCCATGCCGATGAACAGCCACAGCGTCACGAGCATCGAATCGCGCATCTGCGCGAACAGGTCGGAGGCGTGGAACGCGAGCGCCGTGCCGTCGGGCGCCTGCCCCCAGAAGTCGGCGCGCATTATCGCGGGGTTGAACACGGCGCACAGCGCGACGATGAAGACGACGACCGGCACGATCTTGCATATCGTGCCGACGACGTTGATGGCGGCGCCAGTGCGTGTGCCGAGCATCGCAACGGCCGTCATGATCCACAGGATCGCCGACGCGCCGATGATCGAGGCCGTGTTGTTGCCATCGGTGAAGACGCCGGGCATGAAGACGTCGAGCGTCGACATGATGAGCACGCCGTACGCGACGATCGAGAAGCAGTTGCACAGCCAGTACCCGTAGCCGACGAGGAATCCGATGAATCTGCCGAATCCCTGACGCGCGTAGGTGTACAGGCCGTCCTTGAGTTCGGGTTTGATTTCGGTGAGCGTGCGGAAGGTGTCGACGATGAACCACATGCCGACGCCGGTGACGGCCCATGCGAGCAGCTGTCCGCCCGCCCCGGCGCGCGCGGCCATGTTCTGCGGGAGGCTAAAGACGCCGCCGCCGACCATCGCGGAGATGACGAGCGCGAACAGTCCGAGGAATCCGACCGATCCCGCCGATCCGCTCGCGTGTTCGGTGTCCTTGTGCATGTCCCGGTGCATGTTCCGCGCCCCGCGTTTCCTTCGACGACCGTTGTTACGCCGCCATCGTAGTGCATCGCGGGACGTTATGCCGACGGCGGGCGCGCAATCGCCGCCGGCGCGCGCCGTCAGTCGTCGACGACGATCTTCATGCGGTCGAAGGCGGCCTTCGCCGCATCCTCGGAGGCGTTGCCTTCCAGGAGGACGACGGTCGCGCTGTCCTTGACCTTGACGACGTAGTTGTGTTCGGTCGCGTCGTCGACGGCTTCCTGCCAGAAGATGAAGTCGTTGCCGTTGCGTTCGCCTTCGTTGAGGATCTCGGCGGTGTCGTCGCCGTCGATCTGCTCACGGTAGAGTTCGTAGCCCTCCTCATGCAGGAACGAGCCCTCGAAGATCTCCTCGCCGTCCTTCGTAACCTCGAAGGGCACCTTGCCGGTGATGTCGTAGCCGTCGGTGACATCGAGCGTGACCTTGATCGCGTCGCCGGTGTCGACGTTGAAGGTGTATGACTTGTCCGCGTGCGCCTTGACGCCGCACGCCCCCATCGTGACGACGACCGCCGCTGCCGCGCACATCGCCGCGATCCTCTTCGCGATCGTTCCGCCTGTGATACGCATCCCTCTGTCTTCCTTTCCTTGACGTCATGGACGTGCGGCCGCTCACGTCCGCGCATTCCGGCGTCACGGGAGGCCACCGTGCCACCCTACGGCACGGCGCGCGCCTTGCGCCGCCGCGATTCCATCGCGTGGGCACCGCCCGTCCTCATCGCGGACACGTTCGCCCGTCGTGTCACCTATGTCGACGACGTCGCCGACTTCTGCGCCGTCACCTTCCGACGCTTCGCGCGGAGCCGACTGAAGACAATCGCGGCGACGAGCAGCACGAGGAAGACGACGACGGCGACGGCCGCGGCGATGAGCCGTCCGTCCTTCTGCGTCGACGCCGGCGCGATCTTCGCCGGGATCGGCTCGCGCACGCCCGTCACGAGCAGCCTGTGCGAGTTGACGCCGAGCGGCGTGCAGGTGACGAGCGTGATCGTCGCCGGACCGTCGCGGTATCGCGAGCGCAGTTCGCGCAACGTCGATTCCATCTGCTCGGGGCGGATCGTGCGGATGTCGCTGACGCGGTAGCCTTGTTCGCCGCCGAGCACGTCCATGTAGAAGACGCCGCCCTTGCACAGTTCGCCGAGCCGCGTGAACAGCATGCCCTGCACGCCTCCCGAATGCGCGGCGAGCACTGAGTAGGTGTGGTCGTCGCCGATCGGCATTGCCGTGCCGTAGATGTGTCCAGCGCCTTCGTCGAGCACGTCATCGAGCGTCGTGTGGTAGACGGGGATGTCCACCGAGATCTTCGGGATGAGCAGGCGCGCCATGCCGCCGCGTCCGTCCACGTTGAGCGTGTGCCGGTAGTCCATGTCGAGCGTTTCGACGGCCACGCCTTCCTCGTTTTCGGCGTCCGCCGGGATGCGGCCGTTGAATCGCGTTCCGAGCACGGCGTTGTAGCGTTGCGCGCGCTTGTAGGCGCCTTGGCGGCTTTCGTCGGGCCATGTCGCCGGAGCGGATGCGATGTTGGCGGCCGCCTCGCGCGCGAGCATGTCGTTGTGCACGAGCGCGCCGACGACCCAGGCGAGCAAGAGCGCGGCGATGATGTAGCACGCCCATCCGGCGATCGCGAAGGCTGCCGTGACCGGGTCGCGTCTGTCGAGGTCACGCCGGATACGCGGCGCGAAGAGAGCGCCGTGCCGCGCGCTACAGTACCGTTCCCGTCGTCCCATCATCTGCTCCCGTCCGGTCGTCATATGTTGCCGCCGTGCTCCCCACTGTAGCTGCCGCGGCCACTGTAAGCTTCACGCAGCCGTCTGTGCAGATGACCTGCACAGACGACCTATGCAGCCAATGCAAGGGAAACGGCCCCTCGCAGCGACCCTCGAAAGAGAGGTCGTGCACGAGGGGCCGTCCCCGGCGTTTCTGGTAATCGGCTGACTCATGCGTGCTCACGCATGCCGGTCAGCTCTCCGACGCCGCTCGGCTCACGCCCTGTTGCGGCGCATGCGTGCCACGATGAGGCAGACGGCGCCGGTGAGCGCGAGCGCGACGACGACGGCGAGCACAATCGTGATCTCACCGCCGGTCTTCGCGAAGTCGGAGGCGTTCGTCGTGTTCTCGACGCGGATCGTCGAACCTTCGAAGCGGGTCGTCGTGACCTGCGTCGTCGTGCCGTCGGCGGCGGTCTTCATCGTCGTGCCGGTCACGACGGTGCCGTTGAGCACGCCGGAGTCGGAGGAGTCAACGAAGTTCGTGAAGTCGGCGCCGCTTGTCGCATTGCCATTGATCTTGTAGGCGACGCCTGTCATCGTGTTCGCCGTGTACTGCGGCGTGACGGTGAGCGTGAACGTGACCGGCGTCTTGCCGAGGATGTAGCCGGTAGGCGCCTTCTGCTCGGTGAAGGTGTAGGTCGTCGGGTCGGTCGAATCGCCGCCGAGGCCGACGAGTTCGACCAATGACGTGTTCGACGTGATCTGGTTCGCGTTCGCGCGCGTTGACGTCGGGTCGACGCTGTAGACGGAGCCGTCGGCGTTCACGTCGAAGTTCACAGGGTTGCCGTTCGTGTCGGTCACGGCGAACACGGCGCCGGAGAGCACTGTCGCCGGCGTGGCGTACTTGATCTTCTGCAGCGGCAGGGCGGCAACGTAGATGTTCTTCGTGTCGTCGGCGCTGCCGTTGCCGTGCCGCGAGCTGTCGGAGGGGCTGTTCGAGAAGTTGACGCTCGCCTTGTTCGTCGTCGTGTCGACCGTCACGTCGGTGACGACGCCGGTGTAGGTGACCTTGATCGAGTCGCCGCTCAGATCAACCGGCTTGGCCAACGTGACGGTGAACCCACCGCCGTCGGTCGGCGTGACCGTATAGTCGGTGTCCTTCGTGAGCGTCGTGGTCTCCAGGGTCGAGCCGTCGGTCTTCGTTGCCGTCACCTTGATCGAATCAATCGCGAGCGTCAGGTTCGTCGGCGCATCGGTGATCGAGAACTTCGGGTTTGTCCAGTTCGTGTATTCGTCGTAGTTCGGCACGTTCGTCGTGATCGTGAACGTGCGTTCCGACTTGGCGCGGGCGAGCTCGTCCTTGATGGCCTTGCCGTCGGCGTCGGTGACGTCCTTGCCGACCACGACCTTTTCGGCCTTGAGGTAGAGCTCACCGAGGTCGTAGGTCGTCGCCGGCGTCGTGGACGTGTCCTCGACCTGATTGATCACCGTACCGTCGGCGCTGTATGCCGTGCCGGTGACCATCGCGCGCGCGATGGTCGATTGGGACTGCGCCGTCGTGGAGGCTTCGGTGATCAGATAGAGGCCTTCGGCCGGGAGGTTCGTGAAGACGACCTTGTCGTCGGAGGTGCCTGTCACCGTTGCACTGGGGGTCGTGAGCTTGCCGGCTGCGGCCTGCGCGAAGCGGCGCATGAGCGGCTGGTTGGCATGCGTGTTGCCGTACGCATCGGTGCCGCTGCCGTAGAAGTAGCGCGAGACGAACTGCAGCGGCGTGAGGTTGGCCGCGTTCCCCTTGAACGTGCAGGAGGTGGCGCTCCCGCTGCCGGTGCAGCTCATGACGTCCTTGAGCGTCGAGTCCAGATTGATGCCGGCCACGGACTGGTTGATCTATCCCATGACGTCGCTGTCGCTCACGCCGTTGGCGTTTTTGAGGCTGTAGCCGCTGATCGCCGTCTTCGCGGCGTTGAGCGTCACGTCTTCGTAGGAGCCGAGTTCGTAGGCGTTGAATGTGCGTCCGTTGACCGATGGGGCGATCATGTTGTTGCTGTTGACGGCCGTAGGCGAATTGATCGTGATCTGAGCCGCCCCGTCCTCGGCGGCATAGGCGCTCGAAGCCGTCATGGCTCCGAGCGCGAGCATCGCGGCGGCCGCGACGATTGCGGCGGCCGACCTTGCCATTGAATGAGTGTTCATCATGCACCGACTTTCTTCCCGTTATCACTACAGGGTTTCCTCGGCAAATGATGGCCACTCGGCCGTGCGGATTTCTCGTCATCCCCCGCGCGGCCTCGCACCGCACACCTTCCGGTGATTCCCATGGTGTCTCCGATGGAGTTCCATCGTTGATTCCAATCGTAGGGAAGTTTGCGTCGGTTTGGGAAACTTGCGGCGGGAGAACAAACTCACCTATTCCGCCGAAAAAACGGCACGATTTCGCCGTTTTCTCACCTGTGGATGGAATCTGCGGGCACTGTCCAGACATTTCGTCGTCCGGTATCTGATAACGCTGAAGCGTGTCCTCGCGCGCCCCAGAGCACGAGTATGCAAACGGCGAATCACGGCACACGTGCGCCGATTTTCTGCTCCTGCGGCCACGCGCGCACGGCCCGGATATGCGGGCCATGCGGACGGCGGCCCGCATGCACGCCCCCATCGGGCATGCGCGCGGACCGCCGTCTTGTGGTGGCGATCAGGGCTCAGGCCTTGCTCACCTCGGCCTTGAGGACGTCGCCTTCCTCGAGCTTCATCGATGTGGCGAGCGTCTCGGACGTGATGAGGTCCTTGAACGCCTCGACCTTCGCGACATCGTCCTGCGGCACGCTCAGCGTCAGGTCGATGCGGTCGGTCACGTCGAGTCCGGCGGCCTTGCGCGCGTCCTGCACGGCGCGGATGACGTCGCGCGCGTAGCCTTCGGCGATGAGCGCGTCGTCGAGCGCGAGGTCGAGGATGACGAATCCGCCCGACGGCAGGATCGACGACGCCGAGTTGGCGCGTTCGGACGCGTCCGCCTCCTCGACGCGGCGCGTGATGTCGTATTCGTCGCCCTGCAGCGTGATCTCACCGTCCGGCGTCTCGATGACCGGGTCGCCGGTCTTCGGATCGGCATGCCATGCGCCGCTCTTCGACGCCTTGATTGCGAACTGCACCTGCTTGCCTAGACGCGGGCCGGCGGCGCGCGCGTTGACTTTGAGCTCCTCGACGATCTTGAGGCCGTGTTCGGCCGCCTCGTCGAGCATCAGGTAGTCGATCGCCTTGATGTTGAGCTCGCTCTTGAGCAGCGCGTCGTAGACGTCGACCTGCGACGGTTCATCGACGACAACGGTCAGCTTCGCAAGCGGCTGGCGCACGCGCATCTTGTTGGCCTTGCGCAGCGACAGCGTCGCCGAGACGATCTCGCGCACCTTGTCCATCGCGGCGACGAGCGCGCCGTTCTCCTGGAGCACCCGTCCCAGCTCGGTGTCGGCGCCGGTGTCGGGATCGGTCAGATACGGCCAGTCGCCCAGATGCACCGATTCGCCGCCGGTCAGGCCGCGCCACACGGCCTCGGCCTCCATCGGGGCGAGCGGCGCGAGCACGCGCATGAACGCCTCGAGCGCCGTGTACAGCGTGTTGAACGCGTTCTCGTCCTCGTTCCAGAAGCGGTCGCGCGAGTTGCGGATGTACCAGTTCGTCAGCATGTCGATGTAGTCGGCGACCGCGTCGCATGCGTCGGAGATCGCGAAGGCGTCCATGTCGCGGGTCACGTCGGCGATGAGCTGACGCGTGCGGGCGAGCAGGTAGCGGTCCATCTGCGCGAGGCCGTCGACCTCGTCGGGGCGCACGCGGCGCGCGTCGTAGCCGTTGCCGTCGTTCGCGGCGTTCGCATACAGCGTGAAGAAGTAGTACGAGCTCCACACCGGCAGCATGATCTGACGGACCGTGTCGCGGATGCCCTCGGAGGTCACGATGAGGTTGCCGCCGCGCAGGATCGGCGAACTCATCAGGAACCAGCGCATCGCGTCGGAGCCATACTTATTGAACACGCCGTTGACGTCCGGATAGTTGCGCAGGTGCTTGCTCATCTTCTGGCCGTCGTCACCGAGCACGATGCCATGGCAGATGACGTTCTTGAACGCCGGCTTGTCGAACAGCGCAGTCGCCATGACATGCAGCAGATAGAACCATCCGCGCGTCTGGCCGATGTACTCGACGATGAAATCGGACGGGAAGTGGTGCTCGAAGTACTCCTTGTTCTCAAAGGGGTAATGGAACTGCGCGAACGGCATCGAACCGGACTCGAACCAGCAGTCGAGCACATCGGTGATGCGGTGCATCGTCGACTTGCCGGTCGGATCGTCCGGATTCGGACGCGTCAGGTTGTCGATCCACGGACGGTGCATGTTGATGTTGCCGTCGTTGTCGCGCGGATAGTCGCCGAAGTCGCGCTTGAGTTCGTCGAGCGAACCGTAGACGTCGACGCGCGGGTACTTCGGGTCGTCGCTCACCCACACCGGGATCGGCGAGCCCCAGAAGCGATTGCGCGAGATCGACCAGTCGCGTGCGTTCGACAGCCACTTGCCGAACTGGCCGTCCTTGACGTTCTCCGGAATCCAGTTGATCTGCTGGTTGAGTTCGAGCAGACGCGGCTTGATCTTCGTGACCGAGACGAACCAGCTCGAGACCGGCTTGTAGATCAGCGGCGTGCCGCAGCGCCAGCAGTGCGGGTACGAATGCACGTAGCTCTTCTCCTGGAACAGCAGCGCGCGTTCGGCCTCGGGACGCTCGGCGAGCGGACCGTCGCCGGCACGCAGGTTGCGCAGGATCGGCAGATTCGCGTCGAATACGAACAGGCCTTCATAGTCCGGGCACAGCGACGTGAAGCGGCATGCGGCGTCGAGCACGTCGACGCTCCTGATGTCGTGCGCGTTGAGCGTGTTCATATCGTCCTCGCCGTAGGGCGCCTGATGCACGAGGCCGGTGCCTTCGGTCGTGTCGACGTAGTCGGCGGTGAGGATCTGGTACGCGTTCGGGCCCGGCGTGCCGTCCTCGGCCGTCGCGTCGGCGCCGGCGAAGTACGGGAAGATCGGATAGTAGCGCCAGCCGACCATGTCGCGGCCCTTGAGCTCGCGCACGATCTCGTAGTCCTCGCCGAGCTCCTTGTTGTAGGAGCCGAGCAGCGCCTTCGCGAAGTAGAACTTCTTGCCGGCGAATCGACCTTCCTTCGGGGCGACCTCGACGTAGTCGATGTCGTCGCCGACGACGACGGCGAAATTGGTCGGCAGCGTCCACGGCGTCGTCGTCCAGATGACGGCGTAGGCGTCGTCCTCGTCGCGCAGCTTGAGCGCGACCGAGACGGTCGTGTCCTGACGGTCCTGATAGACGTCGGCATCCATACGCAGCTCGTGCGCCGAAAGCGGCGTCTGATCCTTCGGGCAGTACGGCAGCACACGGTAGCCCTTGTAGGCCAATCCCTTGTCGTAGAGCGTCTTGAACGCCCACATCACCGACTCCATATACGGGATGTCAAGCGTCTTGTAGCCGTGCTCGAAGTCGACCCAACGCGCCTGGCGGTGCACATAGTCGCGCCATTCGCCCACGTATTTGAGCACGGAGGCGCGGCAGGCGTCGTTGAACTTGTCGATGCCCATCTTCTCGATCTGATCGACCGAATCGATGCCGAGCTCCTTCTGCGCCTCGAGTTCGGCGGGCAGGCCGTGCGTGTCCCAGCCGAAGACGCGGTTGACCCGGCGCCCCTTCATCGTCTGATAACGCGGCACGACATCCTTCGCGTAGCCGGTCAGCAGATGGCCGTAGTGCGGCAGGCCGTTCGCGAAGGGCGGACCGTCGAAGAACACGAATTCATTGTCGCTGTTCTCGCCGGAGGGATTCTCATCGATGGATTTCTGGAAGGTGTCGTTCGTATCCCAGTACTGCAGCACATCCTCTTCGAGCTTGGGGAAATCCGGGTTCGGCGCCACGTTGGCGCTCTGTTCGCCGGATGCTGCCTTAGGGTACACGTGCTTTGGTGTTTCGCTCACCGTTGCTCCTCGTTCTTGCAGACTTCGGTTGCCTGCGAGGACGATGGACGCCTGCGCGGCCATGCGCGTCGTGCGCACGCCCGTGGGGCCGCCACCGCGGTACCACCTCGCTTGCCACATGCGCGCCGCGTCCGGCGACGTGCCCGTGACCGCTTGATTCGGCTGTGTCGGGCCGATCCCGTCGGTTCTACTGAGCCCGGCGGCATATGCGCCGGACCGTTCTTCCGAAGGCTCCCCGCTGATGACGGATCGTCGCCTATCGTGTGCCACTATAACACCGGCGCGGAATGATGTATTCCGCGCCGGTGTCTTCGTGGGATGGCCGCCTCGTCCGGCTCCCGCCGGCGGAGCACGCCGTCACTGCTGGGCGTCGCCGCCGTTGAGTTCGGCCTTGAGTCGGGCGAGTTCGTCGTCGACCGACGCGCTGCCGCCGGCGAGGTACTTGTTTGCGAGGTCCTCCTCGCTCGACTGCGAGTTGAGCTCGGCCGTCGCGTTCGCCTCGTTGAGCATCTGGTCGGCCTTCGCCTCCATGCGGTCGAAGGCGGCCTGGCTGCGCGAGCTCTTCGCCGTCGACTCGGTGGCCTTGTTGACGGTGTTCTGCGCCTTCGCGACGGCGACCTTCGCGTGCACGGCGGCGCGGCGCGCCTGCAGCCCGTTGATGTCGTTGACGAGCTTGTCGTGCATCTGGCGCATCTTCGCGGCGTTGTCCTCGGCGACCTGCGCGGCCTGCTCGAGCGACGGCAGCGTGCTCTCGTACTGCTGCTTGCGCGTGAGCAGCTGGCGTGCGTCGTCGTCGGCGCCGGCCTTGACGGCCGCCTTCGCCGCCGCCTCGTACTTCGCGATGTCGGCCTTGCATTCGTTGACCTGCTGGCGCGCGCTCGTGGCCGCGGCCATGACGCCGGCGGTCTCCTTCTTGACGGCGGCGAGGTCCTCGTTGAGGTCGAGCAGCATCTGATCCACCATCTTCGCCGGATCCTCCGCCTTGTCGAGCAAGGCGTTGATGTTGGCGCGCATGATGTCGCCGAATCGTTTCAGGATAGCCATTATCGTTGTCCTTTCTGGTCGTCCTGACTATATTTTTTCAAAATCGGGTCCTCCGCCTCCTCGAGCGGGGTGTTGACCATGCGTTCCACGTACGCTTCGTGTTCGCGCCGGCGCCTGATCACCATCCAGACGATGATGCCGATGATGACGAGCACGCCGATGACGATGACGGCGATGATGACCCATCTGAGCACATCGTTGGTCGTCGTCGTCTTCGTCATGATGCGGTCGGCCGTCGAGTCGAAGGTCCTGACGATCGCGTCGTCGGTGCTCATGTTGGAGTACCAGTACTGGTCGTAGTAGGCCCAGAAGATGTCGACCGCCTGCGCGTCCATCACCGTCGAGACGTTGCGTCCGTTGATGAGCACGCTGTGGCCCACGACGTTCTCGGAGTCCTTGTCGGCGAAGTACACGAGCAGCAGCGTGTCCTGGTTGTCGATGTGCTGCTTGTACCAGTCGCGCGCCCATGTCTCGCGCTGTTCGTCGGTCGTGAGGTCCGGGTTGTACTTCGCGAGCAGCACGTAGGGCTGAATGCCGGTCTTGTCGTAGAACGACTTGAGACCGCGCCCGGTCGCGCGCACATCAGTGATCCATCCGAGTTCGTCGTCGACGTCGTCGGCGTCGTAGGCGATGCCCGAATCGATCTTCTCGCGGTTGTAGGTGCTCGTCGGGATCGAGCCTCCGGAGCTGTTCGCGTCGTTCGTCCGGCTCGAGCATCCGAGGAAGCCGAGCAGGACGACGCAGGCGATCGCGATGGCGACGGCGACCGCCGTCAGCCAGCTCGGCCCCGATTTCGGGTTCCGGCCGCCGCCGTTGCCGCCGGTCGGGAACGGACCCGACCCGCCGCCGGACGCGCCGCCGCCGAACGGACCGCCGTAGGCGGCGCCGGTCGGCTGCTGCGTCGTGTGCATGCTGTCCTCGCTCATGTGCGGCACCTCGATGTGCGCATGCTGGCGGGAACGGCGTTCCTGGTCCCTGCCGTAGGCGACGCCGATGCCGAAGTTGATCAGATCGCCCAGGTCGATGCCCGAACGATACCGCGGATGACTGTCGTGATAACGGCGCGGCGGCGGACCGCCGAATCCTCCGAAGCCGCCGAAATCGCCGAAGCCGCCGCCCGAATCCATGCCCGGGCGCCGCCCGGTGCCGCGCGGGCCGTGCGAACTGGCGCGCAGGCCGTCGTCGTGGCTGCTCGACGACGGTCCGGGACCGTCGCCGCTCCCCGGTCTTGGCATGGCCTCCTCCTTGCTGCCCGTCGTTATTCGATCCTGCGCGTCCGGCGCCTTCGTCGACGCCGCCGGCAGGTCGCGTCGCGTACCAATATACGACAGATCGGCAGGCCGCGCCCGCGGCACGTGTCGTTTTGAGACCGGACCGGCCATGCCGGGCACGCCGGCGGCCCCGCGCGACCGTCCGTCACGGAAAAACGAGGGGAAGCCATGTTCGGTCATGCATGACTTCCCCTGTACCGTCAATCCGGCCTATTCGCCGGTCTGTTCGCCGACGTCCGGTCTGTTCGCCGCTCAGCGGGTGGCGTCGCGGTCCTCGAGCTCCGGATCCTCCCACTCGTTCGCGTTCTCGGATTCCTCGGGTTCCTCGGCGGCGCGCTCGATCTTCGCGTCGTCGGCGGCCTTGCGTTCGGCGGACTTGAGCGCGACGCCCAGATCCTCGTGCGGCACGTCCTCGTTCGACTTGCCGGTGACCGGATCGGCGTACGGATGGTCGGTGTCGCGCACGATGTTCTCAAGGTTGTCGAGCTCGGTCGTGCTCATGTCGTCCAGATCGTCGCCGACGTTCTTCTTGTCCTGTGCCATGTCGTCTCCATTCGTGGGTCTTCCGTGCGACGTCCTTCGCCGCAGCCGCTATCCTCAATATAACCGTTCGCCGCCGCGCCGCGCCGTAGGTTTCCCCCATCGGGCGAATGATTCTCGTTTCATTGAAAATGCCGCGTTTTCATTGCCCGTCGCGGCCGTCGACACACGCCGGCGCACGTCGGCATATCGCCGCGGGCGCGGCATCCGCCGCCTTCCGCGCGCCGCGCATCCCCGTCGCGGCGCGCGCCGCATTCATGAAAATGTAATGAAAAAATGAAAACAGGTGAAGGCGTCGGCCTTCACCTGTCATCCGTTCGATGTCCGCCGTCTCCACGCAAACGTTGGAACGACGGCGTTTCGCGGCGCCCCGGCGATGGATGCGCCGCGTCCGCGCACCTCAGCGGGGCACTTCGTCCATGTTCTCCCACGTGTTCGCCGTGTTGAACAGCAGCGACTCCTCGGCGCCGGTGCGCTCCTTCTTCTCTTCCTTGATCTCCTTGGCGCCCTCGTCGTCCTCGACGTGCTTGTCGAATCCGTCGTCGGCGTTGCCGTCGGACTTGCCGCTCACCGGGTCGATGTGCGGATGGTCGGTCTCGTCGACGACCTCCTTGAGCGCGTCGATCTGTGCGGCGTCCAGAGCCTCGAGGCCCTCTTTCTTTTCTTCGTCTGCCATATGGGGCTCCTTCCTGTCGATGTGCCGTCTTCGCCGACGGCACTGTCCATCATAGGCGGATTCCGCTTCCGACGCGCGCAGCGAAGTCATCTTTTCCCAATAATTCCAAAACCATAAGCGCTTCAGTAACTTGGGTGCCGATGGCCGTTTTCGGCGCTGCCGCCGGCACCATGCGCGGGTCGTCTATCGACGCTCGCGCAGATACTGCCGATACCACCTGCCTTCGGCGGACAGGTCGGATTCGATCGGGTCGCGTGCCTCATTCGTCGTGAACAATGCGCTGCCCTCATGCTTGTCGGACAGGTTCCAGATGATGTACGAGATGTCGTACTTGTCGAGCATGCCGAGCCACGCGTCGGCGGACTTGACGTCCACGGCGCCGTCGCCGTTCGCGGCCGTCGCGCCGAATTCGCTGACGAACACCGGCGTGCCCGCCTTGACGGCCGCCACGACCTTGTCGCGCAGCCACTGCCCATGGTCGGCCGCATAGAAATGCACGGTGTACATGACGTTGTCCACGTCGAGCGGATCGGAGGCGACCACGTCGATGTCCTGGCACCAGTTCGGCGTGCCGACGAGCACGACGGCGTCCTTCGCATGCCCGCGCACGACCGGGATCACCTGTTCGGCGTACCGCTTGACCTGCGCCCACGTCGTGCCGCCGTTGGGCTCGTTGCAGATCTCATAGAGCACGTTCGGCACGTCGGCGTACTCCTTCGCGATCTCGCCGAAGAACTCCTTCGCCTGGTCGACGTGCATGTTCGGGTCGTTGTCCGACAGCGTATGCCAGTCGACGATGACGTACATGTCGTCCTTGACGGCCGCGTCGATGCCGTCGCGCACCGTCTTCTTGAGCTGCTCCTTGTTGCCGTCGGTGCAGTAGCCGCCGCTCTCCGCGCAGTACATCGCGATGCGCACCGCGTTGATGTCCCAGTCGCGCTTGAGGTTCGCGAACAGGTCGGCGTTCACGTACTGCGGATACCAGGCGATGCCATGCGTCGACACGCCGCGCAGCTGCATCGGCTTGCCGGCGGAGTCGAGCAGCTTCGTCCCCTCCACATGCAATGGGGAGACCGTCGTCGTCTCCAGTTCCCCGGCACTCGCCGACGTGTCCGGCGCCGCCTCCGTCGACTCGCCCTTGCCGCTCGGCGCCGTCGTGATCTCCGTGTCCGCGCTCGGCTGCGGCTCCGTTCGACCCGCGCCGCCGCAGCCGGTGAGCAACGCCATGCATGCCACAATCGTCATGACGGCCGATGCCCACTGCTTCATCATCGTCCTCGCCTCTCTCCCATCGCGCTTCACGTCTTCAGGGCGCCGCCGTCCGCTGACTGTACGCGTCCGCTCTCTCCGGCCACGATATGGATGGCGCACCCGGCACATCGCCTCCCCGATGCCCGTGCAGATCATACAAGCGTTACGCTAACAAGCCGGCGCGCATGTTCCCATGTCTTTTTCAGCTCACGGCAAACATATTGACAGGGCGCGCCGCACGATGCTTCCGTGTGGCGCGCCCCGTCATACCCCATGCAAAGGCCCGTCGGTCGAATCCCGACCGGCGATCCGAGGACCGATCAGTGGGTCTGGTGGGTCTCCTCGTCCTTGGCGATCTCGTTCTTGTCGCCCTTTTCGGCGCGGGCGGACTCCCAGCCCTCCTTGGCATCCTTGAGCTTGCCGGCGATCTTCTCGGCCGAATCCTTGACACCTTCGAAGTCATCCTTGTGCTCGTCGATGCGTTCCTTGATCTCCTCGAAGTTCTTCTTCATCTGCTCGGTCATGTCGGTCATGGTAACCATCCTTCGTTCCACGGTTGAATATTGCTGTCTTCCATTACAGCACGTCCGGCGTCCTCGCCGCGCGATTGCGCAGTTAGGCGAATCGGCGCGCCGCCGCTCGCCGTCAGTCCCGCGGCATGTCGGAGGCGTCGCAGGTGTAGCGTTCACGCAGCCGTTCGAAATCGGTTTCGGACAGTCCCACCTTTGTGCGCAGGAAGCCGACGAGGCCGCCGTAGCGCGTCGTCGCGCCGATGAACGCGTGGATGTAGGCGGGCGCCGCCGTCAGGAACTGGTTGATGTCGCCGTCGACGCGCGCGCCGAGGATCGATTCGAGCTTCTGTGCGAGCTTCGACGAGGTGTGCGGCATGAATCGGTTCGTCTCGAGGTAGTCGTCGATGATGAGCGTCTCGTCGACGCCAAGCGAGGCGAGGACGAGCGCGGCGAGCGCGCCGGTGCGGTCCTTGCCCTGCGTGCAGTGCCACAACGTGCCGCCGCCGTCGTCGAGCAGATGGCCGAAGCAGTCCTTCCAGCACGAGACGGCCATCGGCGCGTCGATCATCTGCGGGTACAGGCTTTCGATGAACATGCCCGGCTCGGCGATCAGCCCCCGCAGCTGCTTGCCGAGCTCGCCGCCCTCATCGAAGACCGGAATCGGAAAATAGCGCCAATCGGGAAGCAGCCGGTCCTCCTCCATATGGCGTTCCTGCCGTGTGCGCAGATCGATGATGTTGCGCACGCCGAGCCGGTCGAGCGTAGCGAGGTCGGCGTCGGTCGCCTTGTGCAGGTCCGCCGAACGCAGCAGCATGCCCGGACGGATCCGCTGGCCGTCCTGCGTCGGGATGCCACCCATGTCGCGCACGTTGCCCACGCCCTCGAGCTCGAGCGGCTTCGAGACGATCGGCCAGTCGCCGTCCTCATGTTCGTTCTCGAACTCGACGTGGTTGATCTGCCTGATGATATGCGCTTCGTTCCCTTGCATACTGCCCCATCCTACCTGTCCGCGGCGGCGTGGCGGCGCACTCCGCGAGGGGAAAAGCCGCGGCCTCTTCACTCCCCTCCCCGTAGAACGACGGAGGGCGGCCGCCCCGAGCAACGCACGGGACGACCGCCCTCATGAGGACCACGACCAGCCGGACCGGAATCACTCGAGCTCGAGCGAACCGGTGTACAGCTGGTAGTACTCGCCCTTCTCGGCCATCAGCTCGTCATGCGAGCCGCGTTCGATGATGCGGCCATGGTCGAGCACCATGATGACGTCCGAATTCCTGACCGTCGACAGACGATGCGCGATGACGAACACCGTGCGCCCCTTCATCAGGTTGTCCATGCCGGCCTGCACGACCTCCTCGGTGCGCGTGTCGATCGACGACGTCGCCTCGTCGAGGATGAGCGCCGGCGGATCGGCCACGGCGGCGCGCGCAATCGAGATCAGCTGACGCTGCCCCTGCGACAGTCCCGAGCCGTCGCCCGACAGCACCGTCCGATAACCGTCCGGCAGCATGCGGATGAACGAATCGGCGTTGACGAGCTTCGCCGCGGCGATGCACTCCTCATCGGTCGCATCGAGCTTGCCGTAGCGGATGTTGTCCATCACCGTGCCGGTGAACAGGTTCACGTCCTGCAGCACGATGCCGAGCGAGCGGCGCAGATCCGGCTTCCTGATGCCCTTGACGTTGATGCCGTCGTAGAGGATCATGCCCTCTTGGATGTCGTAGAAGCGGTTGATCAGGTTCGTGATCGTCGTCTTGCCGGCGCCGGTCGCGCCGACGAGCGCGATCTTCTGGCCCGGCTTGGCGAACCATGTGATGTCGTGCAGCACCGGCTTCTTCGGGTCGTAGCCGAAGGTCACATCGGTGAAGCGCACGTCGCCGCGCAGCAGCGTCAGCCTGCCGTCCGGGGACGTCACCGCCTGCTCATGCGCCTTCTGCCAGACCTCGTAGGCGCGGTCGCTGAGCTGCTTCGCAGCCTCGCGCGAACGCGTGCCGTCGTCGCTCGCCTCGCGCTTCCACGCCCAATGGCCGGTCTTCCTCGACGTCTCCGTCATCGTGCGGCCGTCCGAACCGAGCTCGACGTTGACGAGCGTCACCGTGCCGTTGTCCTTCTCCGAAGGCTCGTCCATCAGCGCGAAGATGCGCGACGCGCCCGCAAGCGCCATCATGACCATCGTCATCTGCTGCGAGACCTGGCCGATCGGGTTGACGAAGGACCTCGACAGCGTCAGCAGCGAGATGATCGTGCCGATCGTGAAGGTCGCGCCCGAGAAGCTGAGGTTGCCCCAGTCGCCGAGCGCCGCCAGGCCGCCGAAGATCGCCGAGAGCACATAGAGCAGATAGCCCATGTTGCCGACGACCGGCATCAGCACGTTGCCGTAGGTGTTCGCGCTCGCGCTCGCCCGGTAGAGCCGTTCGTTGCGCTCGTCGAAGTCCGCCTGCGTCGCGTCCTCGTGGTTGAAGACCTTGATGACCTTCTGCCCGTTGACCGATTCCTCAACGAAGGCGTTCACGTCGCCGAGCTCCTGCTGCTGCACGACGAAATAGCGGCCGGAGCGGCTGACGATCACGCGGATCAGCAGCATCAGCAGCGCCGTGAAGACGAGCACGAAGACCGTGTAGGGAATCGACAGGTACAGCATCGAGACGAGCGCCGCGAGCGCCGAGACGCCGGATGCGAACATCTGCGGAAGCGACTGGCTGATCGCTTGGCGCAGCGTGTCGGTGTCGTTCGTGTAGCGGCTCATGACGTCGCCGTGCTCATGCGTGTCGAAGTAGGAGATCGGCAACGTCTGCATATGCTCGAACATCTCGTCGCGGATCTGCTTCATGACGCCCTGTTCGACGCCGACGAGCAGATACGAGTACAGCCATGCGCTGACGGTGCCGAGCGCATAGAGGACGCCCATGAACAGCAACGCCTCGATGAGCGGCGCCCACGCCGGATGGCTTTCGCCGACGAGCGGCATGATGTAGCGGTCGATCAGCGCCTGCAGGAACAGTGCTGACCCGGCCTGCGCGATCGCGGACACGATGATCGCGATGATGATGAAGACCATGCGCGCCCGGTAGGCGAACACGTATCTGAGCAGTCGCCTGAGCGTGCCCTTCTTCGCCTTCTGGCGCGGCATGCCCTGCATGCCGTTCGCGTTCGGCATGCGCGCGTCGTCGTTGAGGGTCTCCTTGTCGGTGACCGCCGTGCGCGCCGTCGTCGCTGCTGCTGCGCTCATCGTTCCTCACCTCCCTTGATCTGTTCGATGTCGTTGCGGATATGCTCCTCGCGCACCCGTTCGCGTTCCCGCTGCCGCGCGATGATGTCGGCGGTCGACGTGTCCTCGTCGTAGTCCTTGCGGTAGCCGCTGGCCTCCGCCTCCTCCTCGTGCAGGTCCTGCGCCTCCTTGCCGAGGTCGCGTTGCGTGTGCTGCTGCGTCTGCGACTCGTAGATGCTGCGGTATTCCTCGCAGCGTGCGAGCAGCTCGTCGTTCGTGCCCTGGTCGAGGATGCGGCCTTCATGCATGACGACGATCAGGTCCGACTCCTCGACCGACGCCACGCGCTGCGCGATGATAATCTTCGTCGTGTTCGGGATCTCGTGGTGGAACGCCTCGCGGATCAGCTTGTCCGTCTTCGTGTCCACGGCCGACGTCGAATCGTCGAGGATCAGGATCTTCGGCTTCTTCAGCAGCGCGCGGGCGATGCACAGACGCTGGCGCTGGCCGCCGGAGACGTTCGTGCCGCCCTGCTCGATGTAGGTGTCGTATTTATCGGGGAACTCCTGGATGAAGCCGTCGGCCTGCGCGAGCTCGCAGGCGTGGCGCAGCTCCTCGTCGGTCGCGTACGGGTTGCCCCAGCGCAGGTTCTCGGCGATCGTGCCGGCGAACAGCACGTTCTTCTGCAGCACCATCGCGACCTCGTCGCGCAGCGACTCGAGCTCGTAGTCGCGCACGTCGACGCCGCCGACCTTGAGCGCGCCGGACGTGACGTCGTACAGGCGCGGGATGAGCTGCACGAGCGACGACTTCGCCGATCCGGTGCCGCCGACGATGCCGATCGTCTGCCCGGAGCGGATGTGCAGGTCGATGTCGTCGAGCACCGGACGTTCCGAATGCTCGGAATAGCGGAAGCTCACATGGTCGAAGTCGATCGAGCCGTCGGCGACGGCCGTGACCGGCTCGTCCGCCTCGCGGATCGTGCTCTCCTCGGTCAGGACGCCGCAGATGCGTTCGGCGGACGCACGGGAGATGATGACCATGACGAAGATCATCGACAGCATCATCATCGCCATCATGATCTGCATCGCATAGGTGACGAGCGCGGTCAGGTCGCCGGTCGTCAGGCCGAGCGCGGCGTTGTTGCCGGAGGCGACGATCTGGCGGGCGCCGATCCACGCGATCGTGATCAGCGACGCGTACATGCAGACGTTGAACAGCGGCGAGTTGATCGACAGCAGCTTCTCGGCCTTGCAGAACTGGTCGTAGATCTTCTGTGAGATATGGCCGAACTTGCGGCCCTCGAAGCCCTCGCGGTTGAAGGACTTGACGACGCGGATGCCCTGCAGGTTCTCGTCGACGACGTTGTTGAGCTCGTCGTAGGTGTGGAAGACGCGTTCGAAGATCGGATGGACGACGAGGATCAGGCCGAACAGGCCGACCGCGAGCACCGGGATGCATGCGAGGAACACCAGCGAGATCTGCGGGCTGATGCGGAACGTGAAGATCCATGCGACGACCAACATGACAGGGGCGCGCATGCCGACGCGGATCAGCATCTGATAGGCGTTCTGCACGTTCGTTACGTCGGTCGTCAGCCTCGTGATGATCGAGCCGGTCGAGAATCGGTCGATGTTCGCGAAGCTGAACTGCTGCACTTTCTGGAACTCGTCGTGGCGCAGGTTCTTCGCGAAGCCGGAGGATGCGACCGCCGCGTAGCGCCCGGACAGGAAGCCCGCGCCCAGCGAGACGGCCGCGCAGCAGATCAGGATCAGGCCGTACTTCCAGATGTCCGGCATCGATTTTCCGGTGATGCCCTTGTCGATGAGCACGGCGATGACCGACGGAATCAGGATCTCGATGATGGCTTCGACGATGACGAACAGCGGCGAGAGGACGCTCGCCTTCTTGTATTCACGCAGCGACTTGCCGAGCGTGCGTATCACATGCTTCTTGCTCGGCGGCTGCGGTAACTGAGGCGGCTGCGTCTGCTGCGACGCCGGCGGTCGCTTCGTGGCGGTATCCGCCGTGGTGGTTGCGCTCACTGCTCCGCTCCTTTCTTTGCTTTCTCTGGTTGGAATCTGTGGGCCTCTGACGAGTCGGATGGCTTGTTCGGGCCGTCCGCATCGTCCGGGTCGTTATTGGTCGTATTGGTTGTATAGGCTGCGTCGGCTGCGTCGGTCGTATCAGTGTCGGCCGACTGCTGTGGGCGGGTCGGCGACGCGTCCGCGGGTGCGCGAGCGCCGTCGCCGTGCTGCTCTTCGTCGGCCGGCGGATGCGCGCAGGCGCACCCCGGCGTCTCCTTGCCGAGCAGGCCGGTGGCGTACAGATTCGACTGCATGCGCTCGAGGTCGGCGAGGAAACGCCGCTGCTCGTCATCGGAGAACCCTTCGAACAACGTACGTTCGAGTTGCCGGGAACGGCGCTGTAGCTCTTCGACGATGCCGTCGGCGGCGGCCGTGAGCTCGATCTTGCGCACGCGCGCATCCCATTGGACGCTCGTGCGCGTGATCAGCCCCTTCTTCTCCATCAGCGCGAGTACACGAGATGCCGTGGAACGCGTAATCGAGAACGCCCGCTCGATGTCGTATTGGAAGACGTCCTCATGGCGATGGTCGTGCAGATACAGGATGATCGGCATGTTCGTGCCCGAGCCCGTGGATTCCGACGGCGTGACGACGTTCCAGTACCGCGCGATAAGCTGATGCACCGCACGAATCTCCAGACTCGGCTTGAGCCACTCCTGCCCGTGCCCGCCGTCCGCGTTCCCGATGACCACGATCCGCTTCCTTTCCTGCGCGCTATGTGTCGTATGCGTTGGTTGTACGCCGTCCGGTCAGTCTAGACCGGACGGCATACAACTGTTGTAGATGCAATTGTTGTATGCCGTCGGCGTAAGGAGATGGGGCTGGCGGGGATGACGGGCCGGATGGCCGCATTGCGGGTGGCTTCATCGACGGAGTCGACGGGCCGGGACAGAAACCGGTCCGATTGCGGGACGGTCCGTCGACGGAGCCGACAGGACGGGACGCAGCGGGACAAACCGTCGGGCACCTCGACGAATCGGGACGGAAACTGGCCTCTCCGCGGTCGGGTTCATCGATGTGGTCGATGGAATGGGACGGAAACCGGTCCGATTGCGGGACGAACCATCGATGGAGCCGACAGGACGGGACGCAGAACGGCATGGCTACGGGTGTAGTCGTCGACGGAACCGATGAAATGGGCCGGAAAGCATTGGCAATGTATGGGACGACCCGCGCAGCTCGTCGGGAGATGCGCGGGTCGTCGTGAAATCAGTCATCCACAGCGGTGTGCGAACGGAACACTCACTTCACTTCGTTCTCGGAGATGAAGGTCAGGAAGTCCTCAGCCTGCGTGCGCAGCGCCTCCTGATCGGCTTCCGTCATCGCCCAGTCGCCGGTCTGCACGGCCTCGTCCGGAACGGACAGGCCGACCTCGACAGGGAAGAGACGCATACCGGCATCCTCGAGCAGATCGCCGACCATGATGCGCGGATGCAGCTCCTCGAAGCCGCCGACGCCGGAAATCGCGACCGGCTTCTGGTTGAGCACGTTCTCGCCCTCCTCATCCTTCGTGGACGGCAGCGACAGCCAGTCGAAGAGGTTGCGCAGCGAATCCGGAATCGTCTTCTTGTACTCGGAGACGACAACCCAGACGGCGTCCGCGTTGCCAAGCTTGTCACGCACGGCGAGCGCGGCCTCCGGCAGCGGGTACTCCGGGGATTCGCCGGCGAGCGGCAGGTCCTCGTAGTCGAGGGTGATCGTCTCGGCGCGGTCGCCGACGATGCTCATGATCTCCTTGGCGAGGTCCGCCTCGAACGAACCGTCGGTGAGCGAAGTCTCGACGAATGCAATGGTTGGCTTATCCGCCATGGTGTCCTCCTATTGGTGGTTCAGGCACGGACCGAGACGACCGTACGCCGCCGCAATCCGTCTTGCTGACTACCATCTTCGTGCCACGGGAGGTGTCAGGGAACCGGAAATAGCCACCGGTGAACAAATGCGGCGCACGGTATGCGGAAGGTGGGCGCTACGCACGCTCACGCACCGCGCATCAGTCGCTCGAGGGGTCACGCAAACGTTCGTCGAGCGCCGCCACGAGATCCCCGTAGCCCTCCTCGGCCATCCTCCCGCGCGGCACAAACCGCAACGCCGCAGAATTCATGCAATACCGCAGGCCGCCGCGCTCACGTGGACCATCCGTGAACACATGTCCCAAATGGCTGTTGGAGTGCACGGCCCGCACTTCGACGCGTGGATGCAGCGGCAGACTGTCATCCCTGACGCCGCGCACCGCATCCTGACTGATCGGCGCGCTGAACGACGGCCAGCCGCATCCGGAATCGATTTTGTCGGTGGAGAAGAACAGCGGCTCGCCGCTGACGCGGTCCACATAGATGCCGGGATCGAACAGGCGGTCATATGCGTTGGCGAACGGCGGTTCGGTGGCGGAGCGCTGCGTAACGGCGTATTGCTCCGGCGTGAGTTCCCAGATGCGCTCGATGTAACGCTGACGCTCCCGCATATGGTTGATCGCATCCATCGGGATATGGCAATATCCATTTGGATTGACGAGCAGATAGTCCTGATGCTCGGGCTCCGCAGGCGTGAAATCGCGCAGCTCCTCAATCTCCACGGCTGGGGTCTCCCCCACACGTCGCTCGAGGTCCTTCAGCGCCTGTTCATACACCGTACGCTGTTCGTCCGTGTCTTCGCCGGACGGATACAGGCCAGAACGGTACTGCCGGCCGACGTCATTGCCCTGACGGTCGACGCTGAACGGATCGATGACGTCAAGGAACAACAGCGTCAGCGTCCGCAAGCTCACCCGGGTCGGATCGAAATCGATGCGCACGGTCTCGACGGCATCGGTCGCCCCGGAGCACACCTGACGGTAGGTGGGGTTCGGCGTGCGCGACTGCGCATATCCCACCGCCGTGTCGACGACCCCATCGACGTTCTGCATGGCGCGCTCAAGCCCCCAGAAGCATCCTCCGGCCATGTACGCCGTCTGCGTTCCGACTCGCGGCGTAGCCTCCTCTTGCCCAGCGCGGACCACCGGCTCTCCCTCTCCCGCGGCCGCGTGCGGCGCGCCGGCGACATCCTGCGAACCATAAGCCGTGCCACGTATGGGATCTATGTACTGCTCCTTCGTCATCATCCGCTCCTTCGACGCTATCCACAATTACGAATCGCCATACACAGCGTACGCACGCGCGATGCAAGACGCCGACGGCACAAATCAGCGTCGCGCATACGCTTCACGATACGAAGCGTGGATGCCGTCGCCGGCTTTGTCAGCATCCACAACAGGTCCCTATAGCAGCATACCGAGGACCAGCATGCCCAGCTCGGGTGGGTAGAGCGGCCAAGTGGCGCCCCGTTCATTGCTTCTGGCCTCGACGCCCAGCTTCCTGCCGTAGTCAGTGGGAATCCAGTAGCCCTGCTCCGTATGGATGATCAGCCCTTTGGCGGCCAGAATCGGATTGGCCTTCTGCGCGGTCATGGATTTGTCCAGAAGACCTTCATCATGAAGAGGCTGCAGGAGACGGGTCAACGCGACCTTCCCATCAGCCTGCACAGCGGGCTGCGCAGCGGGCGTCGAAGGTCCGGCCGGCGCGACCGCGGCGGCAACGGGCCCGGTTTGGACAGCAGGGGCCGAAACCACGGTCGGATTCTGCCCACCATGGTTCCCCTCATCCTCTTCCGTATTTGCGGATGCATCGGAAACGGGTATGCTCCTCTCTTCGACAGAGACGACTTGAGCCGACTCCTGCATCCGCCCCGCCGTTTCGGCAACCGCACCCGGGTTGTCCACGCGCTTGCGAGGAGCACAAATCGGTGAACGCCTTCATGAACCCGCTCAGGGGATCACCCCGCGCTTGCGGGGAGCAAACAACGTGGCTAACTCAAACAAGCGGCGTCTGTTCGGATCATCCCCGCGCTTGCGGGGAGCACCACAATCACTTTCCTTCGCTTGTTTGGTTTGAGGGATCATCCCCGCGCTTGCGGGGAGCACCGCGACCTCGGCGAACGGACGATTGCCCTGACGGGATCATCCCCGCGCTTGCGGGGAGCACGGCTGGCCGAAACGCCACATCAAAGGACGCCTGGGATCATCCCCGCGCTTGCGGGGAGCACCGCGAGATGGTCGTTTGTAGCGTCAGCCCAATGGGATCATCCCCGCGCTTGCGGGGAGCACTGCTGCATGATGTTTTCCACCGATAATTTCGTGGGATCATCCCCGCGCTTGCGGGGAGCACGCACACGGCCCCAACCAGCCGGCACGACACCTGGGATCATCCCCGCGCTTGCGGGGAGCACAGCACAAGCTCAGGCGTGTGCCCGTCATCCAGTGGATCATCCCCGCGCTTGCGGGGAGCACTTCGACTGCGACCGATGGGCCGACAGCAACCCGGGATCATCCCCGCGCTTGCGGGGAGCACGGCCGTTCCGTTCGGCCGGGAATACGCGATGGGATCATCCCCGCGCTTGCGGGGAGCACCGCCTTGATGCCGTATAAGCGTGGGCTTGTCGCGGGATCATCCCCGCGCTTGCGGGGAGCACGGCGACTCGGCGAACAGTGCGCAGTCGTTGAAGGGATCATCCCCGCGCTTGCGGGGAGCACGCACCTGCCCTCTTGACCATTTTTCGGGCCGGTGGATCATCCCCGCGCTTGCGGGGAGCACTCCCCTACGTGGAGACGGACCCTACGGCGGGAGGGATCATCCCCGCGCTTGCGGGGAGCACTGTAGCGTCATCCCAATGGTTTCAACGCTTTCGGGATCATCCCCGCGCTTGCGGGGAGCACTGTAGCGTCATCCCAATGGTTTCAACGCTTTCGGGATCATCCCCGCGCTTGCGGGGAGCACTTCTGCCTACGCTCAGACAACCCCGATGTCACGGGATCATCCCCGCGCTTGCGGGGAGCACCAGACCACCGGCTCGTTCCAGGATTCGTGGACGGGATCATCCCCGCGCTTGCGGGGAGCACACTAAGAAATCCTTGTGTTTCCAACATATCATTGATCAGCGAGAAGCATTTTCATTCACTTTTCACGGCGCACTTCGCATCTCCTCCTCCGCTGTATCATTCCCCGCATATGCGGGGCATGTCCGAAGTACATCTATACAGGGGGATCACTCCCGCAATTGCAGGACTCTTCTAGAGTAGCCTCCTCCTACCCCTGCCTTACCTCCGGCCGCATCGCATCCCCCGGCACCTGATCAAGCGTATCCCCGACGCCCAGTACCTCCGCCCAGTACTCCATCGGCCGGTCGTACGGTTTCGCGTCTCCCCCGCGCGACTGCAGCACGGCCTTCGCGGCGTGCACGTCCTCGCCGGTCAGTCCACTGAAATACGATTCAAGACGCCCGCGGCGCTCCGGATCGTAGAACAGGTCGCCTACGATCTGCGTGAGCCGTTCGGCGCGCTCCACCGGCAGTGAATCCCAGTGCCGCATCTCGATGAAGTTCTTCAGGCGCACATCGTTGAAATGCGTCGAGAGCACATGGTTGACCTCGTAGGCGTTGAGCTCGCGGTCCGGGTAGACGTCGGCCGCATTCGAGCAGAACGCCGCGAACTCGAGTTCGTGCTCCGGGCGTCCTTTGCATTCCGGCGTATGCGTCAGGTCGGCGAACATCAGCGGCGTGCTGAGCACGTCCGCCGCGTAGTCCTCCCAGCTGAAGCGTTCATCGTAGAGTCCCGGCGTCACGTTCGTGCGCTGCACGTCGAGATAGTCCCACATCCGCTGTCGGCACAACGGCCACGGGTTGCGCGCTCCTTCGAAATACGGGGTGTTGCGGAAGAACCATGCGAGGATCGGACCGATCGCGGTGCCGAGCCGCATCTTCGCGATCGCGTCGCGTTCGCTCGTGTAGTCGATGCTCACCTGCGTCGACGCCGACGCGCGCATCATGCACGGGCCGAACTGTCCGATGCGTCCCAGATACTCATTCATCGCCGCGTAGCGTCGCTTCGGGTTGAGCGGGATGTCCGCGAACGATGTCTTCGGCTGGTAGCCGTAGTTGACGAGGCGGAAACCGAGTTCGTCGAGGATCGGCTGCGCCTCCTCGATGAACCGTCCGTGCAGTGCAAGCAGTTCTTCCGGCTTGCGCAGGATGCCGATTGACGTTTCGATCTGGCCGCCGGGTTCGAGCGAGACGGCGAGTCCCTCACGTCCCAGTCCGACCAGATGGTCGTCCTGCCAGTATTCCTGGTCGGCGTCATAATATGGCCGCAGGCGGCGCAGCAGCTCCTCGACGCCGTTCGGCTCCCCGTAGGTGACGGCCGTGTCGTCGGCGTTGTGCACCGGCAGATGCTCGATCTCGACGCCGAAGCCCCCGGTTCCCGGCGCGGAGCATCCCTGTTCGAAGAAGCGGACAAGGCTGCGCACATGCTTCGGATTCGGCTGGACGAGCAGATGCGCGTATGAGACTCGTGGTGTTGTCATAAGTGCCCATAGTAACGTGCATCCGCGGGGACACGGCGGCGCCGTTCTAGGAAATCTCAATAATCAGTCCAAAAACGGCCATCTGACGCTGACGGGCGGCGAAGCGCCCGCCCGTCAGCGACGCGCCGCCTTTTTCGCCGCCGCGATCATCAGCTTGATGCGGTTGAGCTGGTTCGCTTCGCTCGCGCCCGGGTCGTAGTCGATCGAGACGATGTTCGCCTCCGGGTACATCCTGCGGATCTTGCCGAACATGCCGCGGCCGGTCACATGGTTGGGCAGGCATGCGAAGGGCTGCGCGCAGATGACGTTCGGGCAGCCGGATTCGATGAGTTCGACGATTTCGCCGCTCAGCAGCCATCCTTCGCCGGCCTGCACGCCGATCGACGTGACGGTCGCCGCCTTCTTCACGAGCTCGCCCATCGGCAGGTCCTTCTCGAACTTGCCGCCGCTTGCGTCGAGCGCGTCGTGCACCGGCTTCATGTAGGCGTGGATGACGCCCTTGAACGCGCCCATCAGCGCTTTGTTGCGTCCCATGCCGATGTTGTGCTCGTTCCAGTCGTTGATGTACGGGCGCATCGTCATGAAGTCGATGATGCCCGGCACGACGGCTTCACAGTCCTGCGATTCGATGACGTCGACGACGTGGTTGTTCGCGTCCGGATGGTATTTGACGAGGATCTCGCCGACGACGCCGACGCGCACCTTGCGTGGCACGTCGCGCAGCGGCAACGCGTCGAAGCTGCGCACGATTCCCTTGACGAGCGCGGCGTAGCTCCAGTGGCCGCGTCCGTAGAGCATCTTCGCAGTCCTCGAGTTGCCATGGTTGAGCAATGTCTCGCGCACGATTGTGTTCCAGCGTTCGTACAGCCGGTTCGCGCTGCCGGGACGCTGCTCGTACGGGCGCACGCGGTAGAGGCATTTCATCAGCAGATCGCCGATGATGAGCGCCTTCGCCGCGCGGTGCAGCAGCGGCACCGTCGGCGTGAATCCGGGATTGTCGACGAATCCCTGCGTCGAGATCGCGAGCACCGGGATCTGCGGGTAGCCGGCGTCAATCAACGCCTTGCGAATCAGGCCGTAGTAGTTCGTCGCCCTGCACATGCCGCCGGTCTGCGAGATCGCGAGCGCCGTCGTGTCCGGATCGTAGCGTCCTGATTTGATGGCTTCGACGAGTTGGCCGACCGTCATGATCGCCGGGTAGCAGGCGTCGTTGTTGACGTATTTGAGTCCGGTTTCGACGTCGGTCTTGTCGGCGTGGGTGAGCACGTCGAATTTGTAGCCGCTGGCGCGTACGGCAGCTTCGACGAGGCTGAAGTGGATGGGGCTCATCTGCGGTGCGACGATCGTGTGGGTCTTGCGCATCGCCTTCGTGAACGGCACGTGCTGCGCGTAGTTGCTCATTGTGGCTTTCTGCGTGCGTGTGTGACGACTGCCGTCGCCATCGCGCGCGCCGAGGATCGCGTCGAGCATCGCCTGTCGTCCGGCTGTCGGCGCCATTGTGCCGGTCTTGCGGAACGTCGATGTCGGCTGCGTGGGCGTCGTCGATGTCGATGTCGATGTCGATGTCGTCGATGTCGCCGTCGCGGCGTTCACGTCGGCGGCGGCTGCGTGTGCGCCGCGGCTGCTTTCGCGTTCCTCGACGGCGGCCTTGAGCGAGCGCAGTCGTATCTTGGCGGCGCCGAGGTTGCTCACTTCGTCGATCTTGAGCATCGTGTACACGTCGGCCTTGTCGGCGAGGATCTCGGCGACCTGGTCGGTCGTGATCGCGTCGAGGCCGCAGCCGAAGGAGTTGAGCTGCACGAGTTCGAGTCCCGGCCAGTGGGCGACGAAGTCGGCGGCCTTGTACAGGCGCGCGTGGTATGCCCACTGGTTCATGACGCGTAGCGGCAGTTTCGTGACCTTGCGGTCGTCGACGTGGCGGAAACCGGCGGCGTCGTGCCTGTGCGGGTCGCTTTCGCCGTCGGCGAGGTATGCGGTCAGGTCGAGCTTGTCGTCGGGGTTCAGCCAGCTGACGGAGTCCTCGGAGAGGACGACCATGCCGAGCGAGCAGATCGTTTCGGGGATGCCGTGGTTGATTTCGGGGTCGACGTGGTAGGGACGGCCGGCGAGGACGATGCCGCGGCAGTCGTGTTCCTTCATGTAGGCGAGCGCGCGCAGTCCTTCCATCTGCACGTCGTGTTTGAAGACCTTGTCTTCGGCGTAGGCGGCGGCGACGGCCAGTTCGGCCTCGTCGCGCGTGACGCCGGCCCAGGCGAACTCCTCGACGATGCGGTCGACCATCAGGTCGTGTTTGGACAGGTTGAAGTACGGTTTCATGAACCGTATGCCGTCCTCGCGCAGTGCCGCCATGTTCGCGGCGATGACGACCGGGTAGTTGGCGACGATCGGGCAGTTGAAATGGTTGTCCGATTCGGGAACGAGGTCGTCCTCGAAGCTCACGCACGGGTAGAAGATCGTCTTGATGCCTTTGTTGAGCAGCCATGTGATGTGGCCGTGGACGAGTTTCGCCGGGTAGCAGATGTTCTCGGACGCGATCGATTCGATGCCCGTCTCGAACAGTTCGTGGTTGCTGCGGCCGGAGATGACGACCTTGAAGCCGAGCGACGTGAGCAGTGTGAACCAGAACGGGTAGTTCTCGTACATGTTGAGCACGCGTGGGATGCCGATTTCGCCGCGCGTCGCCTTCTTGTCGGTCAGGCGCCGGTAGGCGAAGGCGCGCTTGTATTTGTAGTCGTAGAGGTTCGGGCGGTCGCTGCGTTTGCGTTTCGCGTCGCCGCCGCGTTCGCAGCGGTTGCCGGTCACGTAGCGCGAACCGTCGTGGAACGTCGTGATCGTCAGCTTGCAGTGGTTCTGGCACAGCTTGCACACGTCGCGTTCGGTCGTCATGCTCAGTTCGTCGAGCGCGTCGCCGGTGAGGATGCTCGATACGGTGTGCGCGGTGCCGGCGACGGTCACGACGTGCGCGGCCGCGTCGTCGGTGTCGCCGTCGGTGTCGTCGGCGACGTCGTCGTAGTGCATGCGCGCGGTCAACGCGGCGCCGTATGCGCCCATCAGACCGGCGATGTTCGGCCGCGTCACCTCGCGTTCGGTGAGCAGTTCGAAGGCGCGCAGCACGGCGTCGTTGAGGAACGTGCCGCCCTGCACGACGACGTTGTCGCCGAGCTCGCCCGAGTCGCGCAGCTTGATGACCTTGTACAGCGCGTTGCGAACGACCGAATAGCACAGGCCGGCGGCGATGTCCTCGATGCTCGCGCCTTCCTTCTGCGCCTGCTTCACGCTCGAGTTCATGAACACGGTGCAACGCGAGCCGAGGTCGACCGGATGCGTCGAGTTCAGCGCGGCCTGCGTGAACTCCTCGATCGACAGTCCCATCGACTGCGCGAAGGTCTGCAGGAACGAGCCGCAGCCGGACGAGCACGCCTCGTTGACGGCGATCGAATCGATGACGCCGTCGTCGATCGCGAGGTACTTCATGTCCTGTCCGCCGATGTCGATGACGGCGGTGACTCCCGGGCATGTCATCTCGGCGCCGCGGTAGTGCGCCATCGTCTCGACGACGCCCTCGTCCAGATGCAGGCCGGTCGTGATCAGGCCTTCGCCGTAGCCGGTCGCGCAGCTGCGCGCGATCCACGCGTCCTCGGGAAGCTCATGCTGGATGCGACGGACGATGTCGATCGCAGCGGTCAGCGGCGAGCCGTCGTTCGTCGCGTACGAACTCCAGACGATCTCACGGTCGTCGTTGACGAGCGTCGCCTTGATCGTCGTCGAACCGGCGTCGATGCCGAGGAAATGCGGTCCGTGCGCGCCGTCGAGCGTGCCGACGTGCACATGTTCGCGATGATGGCGGGCGTCGAAGGCCTCGCGGTCCTGCGCGCTCGCGAACAGCGGCGGCATCGTCGCCGTGTTCGCGCCCAGATTGCTCAGGTCGGCGAGCGCGGCGATGATTGCGTCGAGCGTGCGCGGCGGATAGTCGTCGGCATGTTCGATCTGGTCGGGTTCGCCGGCGGTGAGCGCGGCGCCGTACGCGACGTACAGGTGGGCGTCCTTGGGCGTGACGAATTCGTCGACCTTGCCGTCGAGCGCACGGCGGAACGCCTCGCGCAGCTCGGACATGAAGAACAGCGGGCCGCCGAGGAAGACGACGGTGCCGTGGATCGGGCGGCCGGCGGCGAGGCCCGCAATCGTCTGCGTGGCGACGGCGGTGAAGATCGAGGCGGCGAGGTCGGGTTTAGCGGCGCCGTCGTTGATGAGCGGCTGCAGGTCGGTCTTCGCGAAGACGCCGCAGCGCGACGCGATCGGATACAGGTTCTCGTAATGCTTCGCCATCTCGTTGAGGCCGGCCGCGTCGGTGTCCAGCAGCGTCGACATCTGGTCGATGAACGCGCCGGTGCCGCCGGCGCACGAACCGTTCATGCGCTGTTCGGGCGTGGGCTTGAGGTAGGTGATCTTCGCGTCCTCGCCGCCCAGCTCGATGATGACGTCGGCCTGCGGGATCCGCTCGTCGATCGCACGCGTCTCGGCGATGACCTCCTGGACGAAGGGCACATGGACGGCGTCGGCGAGCGCGAGGCCGCCGGAGCCGGTGATCGCCAGACGCACCGGCTCGTCGGCGCGGCCCAGTTCGGCGAGGCGTGCGCGCACGTCGCGCAACAGCTCCTCCATCGTGGCGCGCACATTCGCGTGGTGGCGGCGGTAGTCGGCGAACAGCGGTGCGTCGAACGCGTTGGAATTGTCGAGGACGACGGCTTTGACGGTCGTCGAGCCGATGTCGAGGCCGATGCGCGGCACGGAAGGCTCCGGACGCGCCCCGGTCGCGGATGCGAACTGCGATGCGGCCGGCGGCGTGTGCCTCCCCCTCGTTGCATCGTCGTTCGGCATCTGCTCCTTCGGATGAACCATCGTTACCTCACTCGCTCATGGTGCCCGGCAATGGCGGAATTGCGCCGCTGCCGCAGTGGACGTCCGACTTCGCGCCCCTGCAGGACCTGCATAGGGCAATCACCCCAGCATAGTCAGGCCTCGGTACGTTCGTCGCGGTGCGCGCAGGGCCGGTTCGGGGCGCCGCATACGTGTGCAACGCCCCTTTGCGGATGTATCTGCGCTGAGGGAGAGCGTCTTCTCGGCATTGGGTGAGTATCCGCGGTTTTCGGCGTTGGAACCATGCGGTTCCCGGGGCGCATACTCGCCATATTCGCACATGTTGCTCTCCCTCAGCGCAGATACATGCCGGCAGGGGCCGTCGATGGCCCTGCATGCCGGCAATTCCATGCCGATGGCCAAGCGGCGCTGCTAGAATCACCGGTATCGCGCAGCCGGGCATCACGCAGGGTGGCGGACAGGCACGCTACCCGACGCGGAGACGCCGGGCGATGGCGCGCACAGAAGACGTACGTAGACCACATAGACATAGATAGACAGACAGCAGACCAGCATACGGGGGTGCCCATGTCCGAACGCAGATACGAACCGACCGAGCAGGAGGCGCCGACGGAGGCTATGCCACAGTCGATGCCGACGACGCGCATCGACATCGAGACGCAGGTCAGCGAGGGGCCGGTCACGGCCGCGTTGCCGCCGCGCCCCGCCGCGCCAACCCCCGCCAGCTTCCCGCCGGCCCAGCCGCCGACATCCCACGACGGCGACAATGCCGGCGGAGAGGGGGACACCGACGGGAAACCCAGGAAGGCGGGCAGGAAGTGGCCAATCGTCACGGCGGTCGTGGTCGTCGTCGCGCTCATCGCCGGCGTGTGCGGCGCAATCGTCTACAGCAACAAGCATTCCGAGGCGCTGCTGCGGTGCCGCGCGGCGGTCAGCGATTTCAGCGCCGCGCGCAAGAAGCTCGTCGACACGACGAAGAACCTGTCGTCGACGCAGCAGTGGGTACTCGACGCGCTCGGCGTCAACGGCATGATCGACGCGGTCGCGGATGCCGCGTCCGCCGCCGAACAGACCATCTCGACCGAGGGATGCGCGACGAACGCGACGATCACACAGCTCAATCTCGTCGCCGACACCGTCAACAGCACGACCGATTCGCTCAACAAGTCGGTCAGTGAAATCACGAAGCAGCAGGAAGAGCAGCGCAGTCTGCTCGACAGCGGCGACTGGAGGAAAAAGGCGATGGAGTGGCTCGGCGGTTCCGGCACCGACGAATCAAGCAGCGCGGAGACCGACGGCGCGGACGGCGACAAGACCGACAAGACCACCGACGACGCCGACGACGATACGTCCGCGGCGAAGAAGGGCTTCAAGGATTCGCTCGAGCATGCGAAGGGACTGCTCGCGTCGGTCAAGCAGCAGTACGGATCCTCCGAGGCGGGCAAGCGAATCAGCGAAGGCCTGCAGTCGGCGATCGACGCGGCCGAAAAGCTCGACCTGTCGCCGATCACGAATTCGAAGATCTACAAGGCCGCCAAAGTGACGCTCGACGAGGCGATCGCCACCGTCAGCAATTGGATCGACTCGCAGGCCGCAAAGGCGCAGTAAGCAGGCAATAAACGCAACATTCTTCGATATTCTATGTCACACAGGTGTATCAGGCCCGCATTCAGGGACATGTGTGGCCGTACACGTGCGCAGGTGCAAACGGCGGATTCGCGTCTCGGATTGCGCTTAGATACGCGGCACTGGACGCCGACGTGGCCACATATGTCACACACCGCGCATAGGTACGCTAGACGGAACGCCCGCAAGGTCGCCGGCGTCACACACCGCGCACGCATACGCGACACCGGACACCGGCACACACGTTTGGGACGCCTCCAGCGCACGGATACGCCAGACGTGACGCCGGCAACACCGCCAGCGTCATGTACCGCGCACGCATACGCGACACGGGACGCCGGCACGGCCGCCGGCGTCGCATGACGCGCATGGGTACGCTGCGCGGAATGCGTCCCAGCCCCACCTCAGCTCGCGTCGCCTTCGCCGGCGGCGCGCTCGTGGCCGTAGATCTCCGGGATGAAGCGCTCCTGGTCGTGCAGTTTGCTCCAGATGACGACCTCGCCGCGCTCGAGCGAGGCGGGCACGTCGATGATCCGCTGGTTGCGCGAGCCGCGGAACTGCAGCAGCGAATCGTGCTGGTCCTTGAGATACCGACCGTCGACGAGGATGTCGATCTCGCGCAGCAGCTCCATCTTGTCGGCGCTTTCGCCGTCGCGCATCAGCTCCTCCCATGTGTAGCCGGTCCAGCACCAGATGTCCTTGTCGTGGCCGAAGCGTGCGCGGATCTTGCGTGCGAGCGGCAGCAGCACGCCGGTGTTGAGCAGTGGCTCGCCGCCGAGGAACGTGATGCCCTGCACGAAGCTCTGCGCAAGATCGTCCATGATCTGCGCCTCGAGCTTCTCGTTGTACGGATGCCCCGCCTGAAAATCCCAGATCGACGCGTTGTAGCACTGTTCGCAGTGAAACGGGCAGCCGGAGACGTACAGCGAGCAGCGGATGCCTTCTCCGTCGGTCATCAGGAAGCGCTTGTAGTCGGCGATCATGTTGTGGCTCATCCGCTCGCTCGTCCACTGCCCCGCCTTCGGATTGTTCGACAGCGGCGTCGGGATTCCCGGACCGCGGCCGCGCTCGCCGGCGGCGAAGTCATGCAGCCGCGGCTTCTTCCGCACCGGTCGCGCGTCGTCGAGCGGCGAATCCGATGCGTCGGTCATCGGTTCCGTCGACGATTCGACGACGCTCGCCGAACCGTCCGCGCTCGTCGTGCCTTCCGTTCTGCGCCATTCCTGGGCCATGTCCCGTCCTCTCCTGTGCGCCTGCCGCGCATCGTTGCCGACCTACCGATTGTAGACCGCGAAAAGGGGCGGCCTTACGACCGCCCCAATGTGTCCATGTGTCCATCCGAGCCTGTGTTCCGGTCATCCGCGCCGGCCGAGCCGACCGTATCGACGGTGTCGATTACGCCGATCGCACCGGCTGCGCATGGGCGTCAACGGCTCACTTCGTCTCTTCGAACCATTCGCGCGTTTCGCCGTCGGCGAGCGTGACGTGTCCGGTCTCGCCCGACATGTGCTTGACGCGGTGCGCGATCTCCTCGTGGCGGCCGTGCACCATCGGGCGCTGCACCGGGTTGCCGAGATAGCCACAGGTGCGCTTCGTCACATTGCACTTGTCGGGGTCGGAGTTGCCGCACTCGGGGCACTTGAAGCCCTCCTCGGTCGGCTCGAAGTCGCCCTGGAAGCCGCATTCGAAGCAGTGGTCGATCGGCGTGTTCGTGCCGAGGTATCCGATGCCGATGTTGTACGCGTAGTCCCACACCGCCTCGAGCGCCTTCGGGTTGGCCTGCAGGCACGGGAACTCGCAGTAGTTGATGAAGCCGCCGGACGCGTAGTACGGGAAGTCCTTCTCGTAGTCGAGCTTCTCCATCGGCGTCGGCTGCAGCCACACCGGATAGTGGAACGAGTTCGTGTAGAAGTCGTGGTCGGTGACGCCTTCGACGACGCCGAACTTCTCGCGGTCCATGCGGTTGAAGCGGTCGGTGAGCGATTCCGCCGGCGTCGAGTACACCGAATAGTGGTAGCCTTCGGCGGCCGACCAGTCCTTGCACAGCTGGTTCATGCGGCGCACGATCTCGAGCGCGAACTCCTTGCCCTGCGGATCCCAGCCGTGGTCGCGCATCCAGTTCTTGCCGTAGAAGACGGACGTCGCCTCATACAGGCCGATGTAGCCGAGCGACACCGTCGCGCGCTCGTTGCGGAAGAGCTGATCGACGTTGTCGTTCGCGCCGAGGCGGCCGAAGGCGCCGTAGCGGAACAGCGTCGGCGCGTTGACCGGCGTCGCCTGCTTGCAGCGCATGATGCGGAACTGCAGCGCCTGATGCGCCGTCTCCATGCGCTCGTCGAACAGTTTCCAGAAGCGTTCGATATCGCCGTGCGATTCGAGCGCGATGCGAGGCACGTTGACGGTGACGACACCGAGGTTCATGCGGCCGTCCTCGACGTCCTCGCCGGTCTCCGGGTCGATCCATCCCTGCAGGAACGAGCGGCAGCCCATCGGCGCCTTGAACGAGCCGGTGATCTTGACGATGTTCTCATAGAACACGACGTCCGGATACATGCGCTTCGTCGAGCATTCGAGCGCGAGCTGCTTGAGGTCGTAGTTCGGGTCGCCCGGATCGGCGTTGACGCCGTGCTTGATCGTGAAGACGAGCTTCGGGAAGATCGCCGTGTGGCGGTCCTTGCCGAGGCCGCGGATGCGGTTGAGCAGGATCGCGCGCTGGATCTCACGGGCGAACCAGCTCGTGCCGAGGCCGAAGCCGACGGTGACGAACGGCGTCTGGCCGTTGGAGACGCGGTTCGAGTTGATCTGGTATTCCATCGTCTGCATCGCATCGTAGATGGCCTTGCGCGTCATGATCTTCGCGTAGATCTCACGCAGCTGGTCGATCTCGGGCAGTTCCTCGTCGAAGGCGGTGTCGGCCGGCAGCGGGTCACGGTTCTCGAAGTGCAGCCAGTCCGGCTCCTGCGCCTTGAGTCCCCTGACCATGTCCTCGGCCACTTCGATCGGCATCGAATCGGGGATGAGCGCCTGAGCCATGTTGAGGTTCTTCGCATAGTCGCGGCGCGCGTACTCCTCGAGCATCTCGTCGGCGCGGTTGACGGTCTGGCCGCCATACTGCGCGCCCGCGATGTCCTTGATGATCTGCGTGATCTGCGTGGCCGCCGTGCCGATCGACTTCGGCGAATCCATCATCGCGTTGCCGAGCGCGAAACCATGGCGCAGCATGTCGCCGAAGTCGGGCAGCGAGCAGTTGTTCATCGACGTGAACGGCGAGTAGTCGGCGTCATGGAAGTGGATGTCGCCCTTCATGTGGGCGTTGGCGACGGCGTCCGGCAGCATCGAGAACGCCGACGCCTTCGAGACGGCGCCCGCGAGCAGGTCACGCTGCGTCGCGTAGACGTTCGAGTCCTTGTTCGCGTTCTCGCGCACGAGCGACTCGTCCTTGTTGACGAGACGCTTGACGGCCTCGTTGATGTCGGTGGCCTTCGCGCGCTGGATGTCCTTGTTGAGACGGTAGGTCGTGTAAGTGCGCGCGACCTCGTAGAGATGGTCGTCGATGAGCGCATGCTCGACGAGGTTCTGGATGTCCTCGATGCGCGCCGGGCCGTTGTAGCGTTCCTTGATCTCGCCCTCCACCTGATCGGCGATGTCGGAGATCATGCGCTCCTCTTCGGGACCGACTTCCTTGTCCAGATCGGCGAACGCGGACTTGACGGCGACGATGATGTTGACCGGGTCGAAATCGACGATGCGGCCGTCGCGCTTCTCGACGAGTACCTTCGCTGCGGTCTTCGGCTGCGTCATCGGCGCCTCCAGTACCTCTGCTTCCATTCGCTGCTCCTTGCTTCGGGGCCGGCCCGGCCGGCTCGTTTCGTGCGTCCGGACGATGCCGGACGTCTTGCTGACGGATAAGACTGTACGCCCTTCTGCCAAGCGACGCGCCGCTATATGTAGTGCAACAGACGTCACACAATCACTAAATATGGAACTTTCGTTGAAACAGTGCCGAAAATCCACGATGCCTCCCGACGGTGTGGCCTTCGTCACTCGGCGCGGTGTTCGCTGAGCGGGAATCATCATAGCGACACCGCCGCCATGGCCGCCGTGAAACGCCACCGAGGCGGCGGAATCAGCCCTGACACGCCGTACAGGATACGGACGATGTCCCTTCGCTGATGGAACCTAGAACCATGTCTTGGAACAACGGATATGGCATGGCGGGACGGCCTTCAGGCACCCCATGGACAGGAGCGGACGGCGCCGCCGCCGGACCGCGCCCGCTCGACGAGCTGCCGAAGTACGCGCGCGACACGACCCCGGAGCACCCGTGGCCGGTCAATCTGCTCAGCCGCAAATGGCATGACGTGATCGAACGCTGGCCGACGGTGTGGATCGAAGGGCAGATCGTCGAGATCAACGCGCGCCGCGCGACGTCGGTGTACATCACGTTGCGCGACAACTTCGAGGACGTCTCGATCTCGGTGAACGGCTTCGGCGCGTTCGCGCAGATGGCGCGCGGCTTCAAGCAGGGCGACCGCGTCGTCGTGCACGGCAAGGCCGACCTGTGGGTCAAGCAGACGAGGCTGAGCCTGCGCGGCGACGACATCCGCAAGGTCGGCGTCGGCGACCTCAAGGAGCAGATCGACGAGCTGCGCCGCAAACTCAAGGGCGAAGGGCTCTTCGACGCCTCGAACAAGGTGCCGCTGCCCGAGTTTCCGAAGAACATCGGCCTGATCTGCGCGCCGCAGGCGAGGGCCGAGGGCGACGTCATCACGAATGTCATGCTGCGCTGGCCGACCGTCGACTTCACCGTGCAGCACGTGCATGTGCAGGGTCCGCAGTGCCCGCCTGAAGTCATCGACGCAATCCGCAGGCTCGACGCCGACCCGAACGTCGACGTCATCATCGTCGCGCGCGGAGGCGGCAGCTTCGAGGACCTCATCGGATTCTCCGACGAAGGCGTCGTGCGCGCGACGGCGGCATGCGTGACGCCGATCGTCTCCGCGATCGGCCACGAGGACGACTGGACGCTCATCGACCTCGCCGCCGACGTGCGCGCCTCGACGCCGACCGACGCCGCCAAGCGCGTCGTGCCCGACGTGCGCGAGCAGCAGCAGCTCATCGCGAACGCGATCGGCACGATGCGCATGCGCATCGGCGCGATGGTCAACAACGAGACGCGGCTCGTCGAAGGCTACGCGAACCGTCCGAGCCTGACGCGGCCGCAGACGATGCTCGACCCGTACCAGCGGCAGATCGACGACGCCGTGCGCACGATGCGCATCGGGCTGACGCGAATCGTCGACGACGAGCAGCTGCGCGTCGAGAAGCTCGAGGCGACATTGCGCGCGCTGAGCCCCCAGTCGACGCTCGACCGCGGCTACGCGGTGCTACAGACCGCCGACGGCCACGTCGTCGACGACGCGGCGAAGCTCGAGGTCGGCGACGAGATCACCGTCACGCTGCGGCGCGGCGCCGTCGTCGCGCAGACGACGAAGATCGTCGAACCATAAATACATACGCAGTCATAAAAACGCAATCACAGACAACGCAACCGAACCAACCATCAACCAGCACGAAGGAGCAGCCATGGCGGAGGAAACCATCGAAGTCACCGCGACGGAGACAACCGGCGAGAGCACGGCGGCCGAGCAGCCGCAGATCGCGTCGAGCCTGACGCAACAAGAACGCGACATCATCGCGAACATGCCGTACGAGGAGGCGCGCGACAAGCTCATGCAGGCCGTGCGCGCGCTCGAGAACGGCGGCCTGAGCCTCGACGAGTCGATGCGCCAATGGGAGATCGGCGAGGCGCTCGCCCAGCGCGCGCAGTCGCTGCTCAACACGGTGCGCGCCAAGCTCGACGCCGCGCAGGCGCAGCAGGCGCAGACGGCGGCGACGGCGGGCACGCAGTCGAACCTGCAGTAAGCGGCGGATCCGCCGCGGAATCGACGCGCGCGGCTACTGCGCGAATTCGAGCGTCGCGAGCAGCGCGTCGTGGTCGGATCCGGGGATATGGATCGTCTTGATCTGCCCGACGCGCACGCCGCGTTCGGTGACGATGTGGTCGATGCCGGCTCCGGCGGGCACGAAACGCATGTTCGCCGGCCAGGTGAAGACGAGGCCGTGGCCGCTCGCCACCGACGCGTCCTGGAAACGTTCGCCGAGCAGTCGGCGGAACGGCGCGTGGTCGGTCGTCGCGTTGAAATCGCCCATGAGCACGTAGTGCACGTCGGTGCGCGAGCGCAGCACGTCCATCTCGTCGAGCGAACGGCGCCACAGGTCCCAGGTGCTCGTGCTCGGCGACGTCGTGTGCACGCTGACGAATCGGATGGGAAGGCGGCCATGGTCGAAGAGGACGGTGCCGGCGGGCATGTCGGATGCGCTCGACTCGAATTCGGCGTCCGCCGGCGATTCGAGCGGCGACGACGAGAACAGCGCGTTGCTGTAGTACTTGTGGTTCGCGTTGGCGATCGTCGAATGCGGCAGATAGTCGTAGATGCCGGCGTTCGCGAGCTCCTTGAGGAAGGGTTCCGTCGTCTCCTGCAGCGCGAGCACCTCGACGCGCTGGTCGCGCACGGCGTCGACGATGTCCTGCGCGTTCGCCTGTCCTTTGTAGACGTTGCACGTCATGACGCGCGCGTATGCGTCGTCGGTGGACGGCTTGACCTGGGCGACGGCGCTCATCGCGGCGCCGCTGATCGGATGTCCGTTGCGGAAGTACGGCAGCTGCCACCACACCTGCAGCGCGATGCACGCGCAGGCGACGACCGCCGTGAACCAGCGGCGCGAGATGCAGGCGAGGACGAACGCGATCAGTGCGACGAGCGCGAACCACGGCGACAACGCGATCACGTACGGCACGTATGGCAGCGACTGCATGTCCTCGGGCAGCAGCCGCGCCGCGCAGCCGAGCAGTGCGACGATCGCGAGGATCGCCGCGAGCGCCGCCAGAACCGGATGCTTGTGCCGTGTCATACGTCTCCTTTTCCTTTCCTGTATTTGGCATGCGCTGCGGATGCGGCCGTGCCGGGCGGCCGTCCGCCGACGCCGCGCGTACGGCGAGCGTGGTGTGCCGACGTGTTCCACACTAACGCAGCGAAGGACGCACATGCATCGTCCGCACGGCTGATTTTTCCTACGCGCATGACGACCGGCACGGCGACGCACGGTTGTGCCGGATGCATGGGCATGTGTATAATGTCGGGTTGTTCGCCCTGGTAGCTCAGTGGATAGAGCACCGCTCTCCTAAAGCGGGTGTCGCGCGTTCGAATCGCGTCTAGGGCACCATCAGCCGCGTCGGCCTCTACGCCGCCGCGGCTTTGTCATTACTGCCCCGTCCATCGTCGACGCCAGCGAACACGACCGGCGCAATCCGCACCCGCGATGATCGCAGGGCGACGGCGTCCACTGCCGCGGCAGGACAGGGAGTGCCGCAAACGGCGGCGCGGATGGCCGATATCCGCCGCCCAGGCCAACGGCGTCCGTCCTGCCCACCGGCCGCGCCCAATCCGGACGCTGGTCCGTCCCGGGCGCGGCGAACATGAGATGCCGCGGCCGGCCGTGGCCGTGTGCCGGTACAGTGGAAGGGCGGAAGGCAGCATCCGCGCACTATCCGCCAGGAAATCCGCTAGGAAAGAGGGCCCACGATGACGATGGCCGCATGTGGTTCACTGACCGCCGAAACGCTGGGGCTCTCCCCCAAGACCGCCTTCCCGGCGGCCAAAAGCATACTGCCGAAGGGATTGTTCGCCGCGAAGGCGTCCGCGCCGCTGTCGGCGAAGACGAAGCAGCATCTGGTGCATGCCGTCGACTCGATCACAATGCTCGCGCTGCTGCGCCCGTCGAACACAGGACTGGAGCCAAGCACGCGCATGCCGGAGATCCTCGTCCTCGGCCTCAGGCTCGCCGACGGCGTCAAGGAGACGCCGGACGACGTCGTCGAACTCATCGCCTCGCAGCGCAAGTCGGGTATCGTCTTCGCCGTCGTGCGCACCGCGGAGCATGAGGGCGCGACGCGTGAGGAGTGCCAGTTCGCGGTGCGCCGCGCGCTGCCGGGCCGCGCCGGCCACACGCCGTCCTTCCGGATCTTCCACGGCCCGTGGGAGCCGTGCGGCGAGACCTACCTCGATGTCGACGGCGCGACGATGGACGAACTGTGGGCGTCGCTGTGCTCGCAGATCATCCTCGGTTCCGTCGACGGCGCCGACCTCGACGCGCGCATCGCCCGCGCCGAACGGATCCGCCAGCTCGAGGCGGCCGTCGCGAAGCTGTCCGCCGACCATGCACGCGCGAAGTCGCCCACCCAGCGCAACGAGATCTACGCCAAACTGCACAAGGCGAAGAACGAGCTCGCCGCGCTCACGAACTGATCCTTCCGCGAATCCGCCTGCGCGGCCATACACCGCCCGCGCAGGCTCGTTCAGAACCCGATCCGCGTACGTCCGTACTGGTCGAGCCACCGCAGGATCGCGCCTTCGCGCAGCGCCCACGGGCACACTTCGATCTCATTGATGCCGAGCGCGTCCATGATCTCGACGGCCACGATGCCGGCGCCGACGATCGAGAACGCGCGGTCCTGCGTGATGCCGGGCAGTGCCGTACGCTGCGCCGGGTCGATGCTCGCCAGCCTAGGCAGCCAGTCCTCGAGCTGTTCGCGTTCCACCGACAGCGCATCCTCGCGTCCCGGCTGATGAATGACCGATCCGGCGAGCCGCGCGAGCGAGCGGATCGCCTTCGACGTGCCCACCGCGTGGCTCGAATAGTCCTCGGTCGGGATTGCGTCGGCGACGTCGGCGACGTCGGCGATGCGCTTGCGCACCTTCTTGCGCGCCGTCTCGAGTTCCTTCGGCGTCGCCATGCCGCCGGGCAGATAGTCGCGCGTGACGATGCCGGCGCCGATGCGCGCGCTCGTCGCGACCGACGGCTCCTCCTCGGAGCCGACCGCGACCTCGAGCGAGCCGCCGCCGACGTCGATGACGAGCAGCCGGCCGGCGTCCCATCCGTACCAGCGGCGCGCGGCGAGGAACGTGAGCCGCGCCTCGTCGTCGCCGGAGAGCACGGTGATGCGCTGCCCGACGATCTCCTCGATCCGATGCAGGATCTTGTTGCCGTTCGCCGCGTCGTGGATCGCCGACGTCGCGAGCGCAAGCAGCTGCGAGATCTGGTAGCGTTCGGCGAGCTGCATCGATTCGTCGACGGCGTTGAGCAGCGCCTCGACGCCGGCTTTCCTGATCGAGCCGTCCTCTTTGAGGAAGTCCATGAGCCGCACCGTCGTCTTCGTGCTCGCCTCCGGTTCGGGCCGTGAGCCGACGGCGGCGTCGACGATGAGCATATGCACGGTGTTCGAGCCGATGTCGAGTACGCCGAGTCGGGTGGAATGCCGGGTGGAATGCGTGTTCGGATTCGTCATGCGTCCTCTTTTGCTGGGTGGTTGTTTCGATTCCTCCCGATGCCGAAGGCGTCCCGCAGACGCCTTCGGCATGGCCGGCGTCACTGTCCGCGCAGGCCGGCGACGAAAGTCTTGAGGCGTTTGAGTCCTTCGCGCAGCGCGTCACGCGACGCCGCGTACGACAGTCGCACATGCGTGTCCGCGGTCGCCTCGCCGAAGTCGGCGCCCGGCGTCAACGCGACGTGCGCCTCGGTGAGCGCGCGTTCGCAGAACTCGGTGGCCGTCAGTCCGGTCGGACTCACGTCGAAGTACGCGTAGAACGCGCCGTTGGGCGCGACGTCGACCGGCAGTCCCAGGTCGGCGAGGCCGTCGACGACGATCTTGCGCCGCGCGAGCAGTTCGAGCCTGCGCTGTTCGCTGACCGCGAGCGCCTCGTCGTCGAAGCACGCCATCGCCGCCATCTGCGTCGGCGTGTGCGCGCTGAGGAAGAAGTTCGTCGCGAGCCTGTCGACGGCGTCGACGACGTCGTCGGGCACGACGAGCCAGCCGAGCCGCCAGCCGGTCATGCCGAAGTATTTCGAGAAGCTGCTGCAGACGATCGCGTTCGGGTCGATGCTGAGCACCGAGGGCACGCGGCTGCCGTCGGATTCGACGTCGGCGAGGTCGAGGTAGGTCTCGTCGACGATGCGCCAGGCGCCGTGTTCGGCGGCGTAGTCGCAGACGGCGCGCAGCGTGTCCGCCTCGATCGTCGTGCCGGTCGGGTTCGACGGCGACGTCACCATGACGGCTGTTGTCCGTTTCGACCAGTAGTCGTCGAGCAGCTGCGGCGTCAGGTGGAAGCGCGTCGCCGCGCTCGTCGGCACGTCGACGACGACGCCGCCGAAGGAGCGTACGAGTTCGCGGTTCGTCGGATACGAGGGGTCGGCGATGATCACCTCGTCGCCTTCGTCGACGGTGAGCGCGGCGGCGAGCAGCAGCGCCGACGAGCCGCCTTCGGTGATGATGATGCGTTCGGGGTCGACGTTCACGTTGTGCTGTTTCGCGTAGAACCGCGAGATCCGTTCGCGCAGCTGCGGCAGTCCGCGCGATTCGGTGTACGGCAGCGGGCGGCCGTCGTACAGGTCGCGCATCGCCAGGCGCACCGGTTCGGGCGCGCCGTAGTCGGGCTGGCCGACGTTGAGTTTGACGACGTCCTCGCCGGCGGCGATCATGACGTTCGCGCGCGCGCCGATCTGCATCGCGCGGAACGGGCGCACCTCGCGCGCGCGTTTCGACAGTTTCGGCTGCGGCAGCGGCTGCGTCGTGCCGACCGCCGCGCGCATGACCCGATCGTCCACCGCCTGCTGCGCGGCCGCGGCGTCCTCCGCCTCGTCGGCACGCGCCGTTGTACGCGCTTCGTCCGTCATATCGTCGTCTCCTTGCCGTGCGCCGCACGTCACGTGCGGCTCTCCGCTGCGTTCTTCGCTGCATTCATTGTGCCACCACTCCCGCACACCGGCGTGCGCGCCGCATCGCCGTCGGAGCGCGCGTCGGCGCCGCCGTCGACGATCTGCTCGACGAGCCGGTCGAGCCGGCTTTCGCGCGTCGCCTTGCCGAGTTCGCATTCCCACACGTCGATGACGTGCCATCCCATGCGCCGCAGCTCGTCGTGCTGCCGCCGGTCGCGCTCGCGGTTGCGCTGCAGCTTCGCGCGCCAGAACGCCGTGTTCGTCTTCGGCATCGAGTGCTTGGAGCAGCCTTCGTGCATGTGCCAGAAGCAGCCGTTGACGAACACGATCGTGCGGTACTTCGGCAGCACGACGTCCGGATGCCCCGGATAGCGCTTGTCGTTCTTGCGAAAGCGCATGCCGTGGGCGAACAGATAGCTGCGCACGACGCGTTCGATCGACGTGTCCTTGCCGCGGATTCGCGACATCGTGTAGCTGCGCGTCCCCCGCGCGTACTTCGATGCCGTCTTCGATTTCGATGCCGCCATATCGCCCACACCGCCATCCTAGCGGGATCGGCGCACGCGGCCCGGCGCGTGACGGCCACCCGCATGCCGCGCGCCCGCGACATGCGCGAACCCTCCGCAATCCGCGAACGCGACGGGACGCCGTTGGTCGATATGGCGGCAAATGCGCAGTGCGCGCCGGTTTTGCGCTCGCAGACAACACGCAGCGGCGCCGCGGACACGCTAGCGTAGAAGACGAACGAAACGATACGACGACCGTAGCACGCGCAGCGACGCGACGACGGCACAACGCGAACCCTGCGGTGCGACGGCACGGCATGACGCGCAGTGCAACGACGCAATGCGCCGACCGCAACGAAGGACCCGACCCATGACCGACACGACCCACGACGACCCGACCACACTTCCCCCGACCGATCCCGCCCCAGCCGGCAGTACGACCAAGACCTCCGACACAACCAAGTCTTCCGACACAACCGCCGCCACGACCAGCACGACGGCGACCGCCACGACGACGTCGGCGGCGACGATGCCCGCAGTCGACGCGGCGGCCGAGACCGAGCTCGACGAACGTCCGCTCAACGTGGCGATCCTCGGCGCCGGTCGCATCGCGCAGTCGATGGCGCGCACATTGGCGATGATGGCCTCCGACGCGCGCTACGCCTCCCTCGTCACGCCGTACGCGGTCGCGTCGCGTTCGGCGGCGAAGGCGCGCGCGTTCGCGCAGCAGTTCGGCCTGCGCACCTCCTACGGCTCCTACCGCGACATGCTCGCCGACCCGAACGCCGACCTCGTCTACATCGCGACGCCGCATTCGCTGCACGCCGAACAGGCGGTCGCCTGCATGCGGGCCGGCAAGCACGTGCTCGTCGAGAAGCCCTTCGCCGTCAACGTCGACGAGGCGAGGCACATGCTCAACGTCTCGTCGGCGACGAACCGCTTCTGCGGCGAGGCGATGTGGACGCGCTTCATGCCGTCGCGCCTGATCATCGACCGCATCGTCTCCTCCGGCAGGATCGGCGCGGTCACGTCGATCGCCGCCGACCTGAGCTACCCGATGACGCACAAGAAGCGCCTGACCGACCCGAACCTGGCCGGCGGCGCGCTGCTCGACATCGGCGTCTACCCGCTCAACTTCATCGACATGGTCATCGGCGGACGCGAGGTCACGAAGATCGTCACGTCGATGACGCCGCTGCCGACCGGCGTCGACGCGCAGAACGCGACGACGCTGTACTTCGACGACGGCACGATGGCGAACGCGACGTCGTCGATGTTGTGCGCGTCCGATCGCGCCGGCCACATCCGCGGCACGAACGGCTACATCGACTGCGCGAACATCAACGACATCAGCGCCATCGACGTCTACAACGCCGACCACACGCTCGTCGACCACATCGACGTGCCGGCGCAGCTGACCGGATACGAATACGAGGTCGCCGCCGCCGTGCGCGCGATCCGAGCCGGGCGCCGCGACTGCATCGAGATGCTGCACGCCGACAGCCTGCGCATGCTCGCGCTCACCGACACCTTGCGCGCGCGCTGGCAGCTGCGCTACCCCTTCGAGGCCGCCAACCGCTGAACGCGCGCCCATGCGCACCGTCCGCGCGGCGCACGCGACGAATAATGAGATGCCCGGGTACACAATGTAGAAACTTCACCAAACGGTCATCCACAAGCTGCTAGCGTGACTCTGTGCGCACCAGCGCGCAAGCACGCACAGCCGTTATCGCGTGTACACGAAACCGCGACCTTCCAGCGGAGGGAATACCATGACGATGCGAGCCGAACGCTCCGGCCTGCTCAAATACCATGAGCTCGCGCAGATGCAGGACTTCGTCGACGACGAATGGGGATTCGCCGACGAATTCGACGGACCCACGTTCCTGTGGGACCCGGCGATCGGCACCTGCGCGCACCACGACGACGCATTGCGCGCCGACGTCCCGGTCGCGCCCGCCGACGAGGCCGAACAGATCATCGACCGCCCGATGCGGTGGTACCTCGACGGCATCGCCGCCGCCACGCCGAGCGCGCACCACAGCCCCGAAGGCGTCGACGTGCCGCGTGCCGACATGCCGACCTTCCGGCTCGAGACGCAGGCGCTCGCCGGCGTCGACGCCGTCGTCGCGAACGCGACCGGCAGCACCCGCTGGCTCGACGGCACACGCAACCTGTGCCGCGCGATCGAACTGACGGCGCGCTTCCTCGGCATGTGCGAGGACCGCAACCAGGAGGGGCTCGAATACCTCAAGGAGCTGCTGCAGGTCACGCGCATCTACCTCGACGCCGTCGCGCGCCACGCCGACCCGGCCGTGGGCGCGCAGGCGCTGCGCATGGTCACCGCCGTCGCCTGCAACGAGGATTTCCGCATCAACCCGATGCCGATGATCGAACTGCTGTCCTGCTGCCTGTCCTTCGCACGATACGACGACACCTGCATGCACGCGTACGAGACGCTCGACACGGCGCTCGCCAGCATGGACGAGATGGCGCGCCGCTACAGCGAAACGGCCGACGAGGACGCGCGCTTCCGTTCGATGATCGACGACGAATACGCCTTCGAACTCGCCGACCTGTCCGGCCTCGCCAACGACCTGTACGCGTCGAAGCAGTCGCCGCAGCTCGACCGCCAGGACATGGAGCTGCACGCGCACTACCGTTTCCGTCAGGCGGTGCTGCTGCTGCGGCACGACCTGATGCGCATGAGCGGCGACGTGGACGGCGCCGACGCGCTGCTGCGCGAGCATGCGACGACATCGCCGCTCGGCGACGCGTACGCGGCCCGACTGATCCACGCGCGCCGCTGGAACGACCTGCTCGAGTTCACGTCGACGATGGTCGCCGACCAGAGCGCGCCGTTCCTCGTCATGTTCCCCGACGAGCTCGTCCCTTACGACTGGGAGTCGCTCGAGGAGGTCGCACTGCAGGCGCTCGACGACCGCCCGCGGCTGCGCGACCTGTACCGCGAGCGCGTACTGTCCTCCTTCGACGAGGACGAGATGCCGGCGCTGACGAATCTGCGCCGCGTCAGCACGAACCGTGAATGGCGCGAGCAGGTGGCGCGCATCGTCGAGATCTACAACCATGAGCAGACGCATGCGGTGCGCAACCGCGTCTACGAGCGGATGCTCGTCATGCAGGGGCTGCGCGACGAGGCGATGCGCTACCTTGATGATTTCCCTGACGCGTGGCCCGATCTCGCCGAGATCCTGTGATGCTTGCCGTCCCGATGTGTGATGAGGCGCCGTCCCCGCAACTGCGGGACGGCGCCTCATCACGATATCCTCATTGTTGATGTGTCACATCATCGATGTGTCACATCAACGGCCTAGGTTTCACTGCGCGGCCTGGTCCTCGTGGCGCTTGTCGTAGAAGGCCTTGAGTTCGGGGCCGGCCGCGGCGAGCGCGACGTCGTCGCAGTACAGCATGTGGCCGTTCGAATGCAGATGGTATTCGATGCGGTCCTTGAGCGCCTGCGGCAGGAACAGCTTGTTGATGTCGTGGCGCACGTTCCAGTACGGCGTCGCGGCGTCATGGATGCCGCCGAGCACGCAGATGCGGCTCGTCGGGTTGCGGCGCAGCGCGGTCGCCAAGTCGTAGGCCACGTTCGGCACCTGGGGCGAGCCCATCGTGCCCGGCGCCTGATGCGTCCAGTTCCAGCTCGAGTTGACCTTGAGCGACAGGCCCTCGTAGTTCTCGTAGCCCTTGAAGCCCATGTCCCCGAGCATCTTCATGTAGACGTCGAGGTAGGCGGCGTTGATCGCGTCGTAGGACGGATCCTCGCCGGCGAAGAACTCGTTGTCGCCCTGCACGTCCTGGTAGCCGTAGGTGGTGAAGCGCGTGTCGTAGCGGCCGGTCGTCTCGCCTTCGTCCTTGAGCAGGTTCTTGCGGAAGGTGTCGAGTTCGATGCGCAGGCCCTTGGCGAGGATGAAGTCGGCGGGCAGGCCGATGAATTCGCTCATCTCGCCGGCGATCTTCTTCATCTCGTCCGCCGGCAACGCGTCGGCGAGCGTCAGCGCGCGTGCAAGCGTGTTGTTCGCGTAGTCGAAGGCCTTGTCGTACCACTCGTACTGGTCGACGCCCACGCCGGCCTTCTTGAAGTAGTTGGCGGTGGCCGCGTACACCGGGAACATGCCCATATAGTAGTCGTCCTCGCCGGAGAGCGTCGGCTCGTAGTCGAGGATCGTCGACTGTTCGGTCACGCCGGCGACGCCTACGCCGTGCTCGCCGAGCATGCGGTAGACGACGGCGTTGCGCATCGTGCCGTAGGATTCGCCGTACAGGTAGTGCGGGCTGTTCATGCGGCCGTACTTGGTGAGCCATGCGATGATGCCGCGCGTGAAAGCGTCGGCGTCGCCGTCGACCCCCCACACCTTCTTCGCGTCGTAGTTCGGGTCGACATGCGAGTAGCCGGTGCCGAACGCGTCGATGAACACGAGATCCGAGCTCGGCAGCAGCGAATACGGATTGTCCTCGACTTCACCGACGCCGGTGAGGTGCGCCATGCCGTCCGTCTTGACGCGCTTGGCGCCCATGCCGCCGATGTTGACCATGTAGGATGCGCCGCCGGGGCCGCCGTTCCACAGGAACGTGACCGGGCGGTCGGACTTGTCGTCGGCGTCGGAGATCTGCGAGAACATGAACATGTGGCCGATCATCGTGCCGTCGTCGGCGCGCACCGGGATCATCTCCGCGGTGGCCGTGTAGTTGATCGACGCGCCGTCCGGGCCCTTCCAGACGTAGTCCTTGCTGGCCGTGGCCGGAAGCGGCTCAAGCGGCTTCTTCTGGTCGTTCTGCGTTGTTTCGCTCTTGGTTTCATTGGCTTCTGCCATGACAATGCTCCTTTGGGATGCGGCGCCTGCGCGGCGGGATCCGCGCAGGCGCCGACGGATATTGGCGGCGTATGCGTCCGGCCGTGACGCCGGCTGGACGCATACGCCTTGCGACGCGGCGCCTCTCAGTGCTTGGGCTGCGAGGTGCCGGAGGCCGGCTTGGTCGGATCGGTCGCCTGGGCGGCGTCGACGGAATCGATGGGCTTGACCGCGTCCTGCGCCTCATGCGCTTCGGCCTCGTCCACCTGGACGGCGTGGGCGTCGTGCAACAGCGTCGCATCGTCCTTCGCCTCGTTGGCGAGCGCCACGGCTTCGTCGTGGTACTCCCGGGCGTTTCGGCTGGCCACCTGCGCCTCGGCCTGGGCGCGGCGCGCGTCGGCGGCCGCGTCGACGGGCACCGGCGCCGCGGCGACGTCGGCCGCCGCGGGCTTCGGGATCATGTCGCCGGCGGCGTTCGTATGCACGGGCTGCGGTTCGTAGGACACCGTCTTGACGCCGACGGTCGGGTCGCCGACCAATGCGACCTTGGCCGGCTCGGACGGTTCGGTGATACCCTGCTGCTTGAGCAGCGCGGCGGCCGCCTCGCCCTGCTTGGGATCCTTGCCGGTGGGCAGGTCCGCCATCATCTCGTCCTTGTCGTAATGCTTCTTGATCGGCAGGCCCATCGGGTTCTGGCCTTCGGACAGCAACGCGGTCGGTATGTTGGACAGCGCCTTGCCCGGCTTCGTCAGTCCTTCGATCTGCCAGGTGAAGGGGGCGAACTGGTTCGTCGGATCGGCCCAGTCATGCTTGCGCGACGCACGGTAGATGAGCACGCATGCGATGAACACGAACGCGAGCAGGCCGATGATGATCAGATCGTAAGTGGCGCCGGAACCGACCTCGGCGCTCAGCTGCGCCGGCGGGTAGAACGCGAGCACGATGCCGAAGACCGAGACGAGGATGCCGATGCCGGCCACGATCCACGCGCCGGCCATGCCGCCGGGCACGCGGAAGCCGCGCGGTCGGTTCGGCTGCTGGTAGCGCAGCCGCAGGAACGCGACGAACATGAGCACGTAGTAGCTCAGGTACAGGATCGTGATCGCCTGTGTGATCAGGGCGACGAAGCCCTCGACGTTCGGCAGCAGGAACACGATGAACGCGATGATCGTCATCAGCGCCATCTGCGTGTACATCAGACGGCTTGGCATGCCGTGCTTGTTGTTGTTCTGCAGGAACTTCGGCAGGAAGCCGGAGCGTCCCGCCTGGCCGAGCATGTAGGACGGGCCGGCGAGGTTCGTGATGAGCGCGGCGAAGCTGTTGAGCATGCCGAGCCAGCAGAAGACGAGGTAGAGGTCCGGGAATCCGATTGTCGCGCCGAGTGCACGATAGGTGGCGAACAGCGTGTACAGCAGGTTGATCTGCTTGTTCGGGATCACCATCGCGATGATCAGCGTGCCGACGATGAAGATGAGCAGCGCGAGGATCATCGAGACGAAGATCGCGAGCGGGAACTGCTTGTTCGGCTTTTTCAGGTCCTTGATGTGCGCGGCGTTCATGTCGATGCCGGCGAAGGAGAAGAACACGCCGGCGGCCAAAGCGAGCGTCGACATGCCCTCCCACTTGGGCACGAGCGCGCTCGGGGCCATGTCGATGGCCGGCGCGTGTCCCTGGCACAGCCAGACGACGGCGAGGATCGTCATGACACCAAGCGGCAGGAAGGTGCCGAGGATGACGCCGTACTGCGCGATCTTGCTGAAGGTCTTGACGCCCTTCGTTGCGAGGAAGCAGCAGAACCAGTAGTAGGCGAGCCAGCCGATCATGATCGGCAGCGTCACCTTCCAGCTGTGCGAGTTCTTCGCAAAGTCGACGGCCCAATCGTACTTCGTCGTGAAGAAGCCGATCGTCGCGGACATCGACGGGATGCCGGAGCCGAAGGTGAAGGTGGTCTGGAACCACAGGATCAGCAGGCAAGCGACCGCCGGGAACACGCCGACACCTTCGCCGACCCAGCGGAAGATGCCGCCGCGCTGGCTCCAGCCGGATGCGAGCTCGGCCGCCACAAGACCGGTCGGCAGGAAGAATAGCAGACCGCCGAGCAGGAAGAAGGTTACTGAGGAGAGCCCGTAGAACGACTGCTGCACATCGTTGGCGAGACCGGCGATCACGGTGACGTTCATCATGATCAGCGCCAGCGTCGTGAGATTGCCGGTGCCTCCTTTGGCGCCCTTGACTATGGCGCCTGATTTGGATTTCGTGTTATCACTCATGTTTTCCCTGACTTACGTCCATGCGCCATGCCGCCCGGTCGGGGCCGCACGGCGCCATCGGTTATGGACGGGACCCGTACAGGCCTCGCGGCATCACGGTTCCGGGTTGAAGGTGTTCCAATACGGCAGGATCCTCGGCTCGCTGTCGTAGGCCTTCACGACGTCTTCCGGCAGGTATTCGCGACGGATGGCGACCTCGTAGTTGTATTCGGTGAACCACGAGTCGTCCATGATGAAGTAGCCCTCATGGCCGACCGGCTTGTTGTGCGCGGTGGTGCCCCACGAGTTCTCGACCTTCCAGCGCAGCGGATTGCCGTCCGCGTCCAGATCGACGCCGGCGATCATCATCGCGTGGGTCGGCAGGCTCTGGTTGTACTGGAAGCGTTGGCCCTTGTCGAGCTTGAACTCGAGGCCCATCATCCGCTGCACGTCATAGAGGTTGAGTGCCATGATGCCCTTCTGGAAATCGGAGTCCTGCAGCACGTCGCAGCCGAACCACACCGGTTCGCCAGCCTTGAGCTGCTTGATCGTCGCCTGCTTCATCACGTCGATCGGCACGTTGACGTAACGGCAGCGGCGCTTGGAACCGAGCACTTCGCCGGTCATGTCAATCTCGTAGGACTGGTTGTATCCCATGCCCTCAACCGGCAGGTTGATGACACCGATGCAGTCGGCGAACTTGACATCGCCCAAATACTTCTTGTAGAACTCGAGCGGGGTCAGGCCGCGGTCCGCATGGTAGTGCTTGTCGGTGTCACGGTACACGAAGTCGACTGTCTTCGGCGGCTCGCCGAAGCTCACGCACAGCACACGGTAGATGTCGGAGAGCATGCCACGGCGCGCCTCGTCGATGTCCGCGTCCGACTTGCCTTCGGCGACCATCGTGCGCAGTGTGTACGCGTCCTCGCGCAGCATGCGGTTGAGCAGCGCGTCCAGTTCGGAGGAGTTCTTCGTGACCGCCGTCTCCGGCATCGCCTCCTCGGGCACGACGCCGTACTTTTCGACGAGCGCGACGATCGGGTCGAAGTCGCCGCCGTCCTGCTGCGGTGTGGCGAGCAGGAAGTCGATGCGGCGGTCGTCAAGGTCGCTGCCGGCGTACTTGACCATGTTCTCCATGAAGAAGTTGGCCTTCTCGAGCTTGTCGTAGAAGAAGTTGTAGGCCTGCGACAGCTGGAAGCTGCCCTTCGGCAGCTTGAGCTTCTTCTCCATGTGGAAGCGCAGGAAATTGAGCGCCGAATACATCCAGCAGCGGCCGGACTGGCGCTGGTTGGCGACGGCCTCGTCGTCCACGTCCACCGAGAACACGAAGTTGTTCTTGGTGACGACGACGTTCTCACGCTCGCTCGAAGCATGGATGCCGTTGTTCTTGACGGCCTGCTCGGCGATTTTCTGGGCGGCGTCCTTCCTGTAGGATTCTGCCATCTTCGACAGATCTTCTTTGGTTAGTTCCATGATGGATCCTTTCTGCTAACCGTTTCCTTACTCGAACAAAGTCCAAGGCTGGCTCGGGCGGCTCTTGAGATACCCGCGCTGCCAATTCCACTGAGGATGCTGGTCCATGAACGCGTCCGCGTCGAAGGGCTCGCCGTCCGCGCGTCCGAAGATGCCCCACATCCTCATGTTCCTGATATCCTCGGCGTCCGCGCATTTGCCGTCGCACGAGCCGCCCGGGAAGAACGGCACGTTCCACACGCCATGCGGATCGTCGGCGTAGTACTGCGGATCGACGTCGTAATGCGCGCAGATGTCACGCGAGCTCGCGCACTCGTAACCCAGATACGGGTCGAACTTGTCTGCGAGAATCCTCTTGGCCATGTCGTCGTCGATACGGCCGGCGACCTCGGGCATGAGCCGTTCGAGACGCGTGCGGCGGCCGCCGGTCTGCTGACGCGGATCGTTGTAGCCGTTGTCGACGCATTCGAGGTTGCGGATGCGCGGATTGTGCGCGGCGTTGCAGCCGTAGAACCAGCCGTCCTTCGTGCGCAGCAGCTCCTGGTGCTTGAGCCCCTGCTCGTAGCGCGCGATCTCGTTTGTATTGGCATCCACGAGCATCCAGATGTTCGCGTAGCCGCCGTTGTTGCCGTCGTTTTCGATGGCGACCCATTCGTCGATCGTCTTCGCGTATTGCGAGGCCTTGCGCGAGCGCACATATTCAGGTACGCCGTCCACGTCGTAGCCGACGAAGCCCGCGAGCGTCGTCTCGGTGATCCCCAGACCCGCGGAGGTCACGTAGAAATCGGTCATCGAACTGGTGTAGCCGGGGATCGTCTGCATCTTCATCGCATAGCCGTGCGCCGGCTTGATCATTTCGCAAACGTTGAAGTACTGGCCGCTCCAGAAGTCGTCGAAGCTTTCGTGGGCGATGACCGGGCGGCCGTCCACAGTGGCGGAGCCGGTGGCGACGAACCCGGTGCAATGCGACCCTTTCGGACCCATCGGCGGGTTGTTCGAATACTGCGCGGCCACCTGCGGCCACCAGTACCCGGTCAGTTCCATCCATGCGTTCCAGCCGATCACGTCGTCGAGCGTCGTCGGGAAGCCGCCGGCGGTGAAGCCGTCCGCCATCCCCTGCATCTCGTCGAGATACTCCTGGGGGATCTTGTCCTTGTGCAGCTTGACGGCCTGCTCGACGAAGAACGAATAATCCATGCCGAGCGTCTCAAGCGTCATATGGGTGTAGACGCGGATCGCGTCCTTGAATTCGTCGACGAGCAGGTAGCCGTGTTCGAATCCGATCTCGTACGGCTCCCCCTGCACCGTGATGTAATGCCAGCCGTTGATGTCCTTGCGCTCGCCCTTCGCGAGCGCCGCGCGTTGTGCGTCGGTGAGCTCCGCCATGATCGATCGCCGTCCTTTCGTGATTGCTAAGGCACACGCTAGGTTCGCGGTCGCGGTGGTCGGTGGTGTTTTCTATCAAGGCATAACGTTTTTCCATCGCCATGCGCGCAACAGGGAAAATCGAAGTTTTTCAGGCTTATTTGGAAATATATTTCGCTCTGCGTCGCAATCCCGAATGGGAAACCGGTTACGGTGGCGGCGTTGCCACTAATTTGCGCGCCGCGCAGGGGCGGCGGCCGGCGCATGGTCGTGTGGCGGACAGTCGACGACGTCTGCCCAAATGGTATGCGCCACCGTTTTCATCGGTGGCGTATGCCGTCTGGGCAGTCGGCGGTGCTCACAGCTCGAAGCCGAGCACCTTGGCCGCTTCGGTAGGCACCGGATCCTCGCACCAGAAGTCCTCGAGGTTCTCGGTCGTCGTCAGGCTGCGGATCTCGGCCTTGTCGATGTACAGTTCGCCGCTCAGATGGTCGGTCTCATGCTGGAAGATGCGCGCCGGCCAGCCGTGCAGCCGCTCCTCGTGCGGCTTGCCGTCCTCGTCGTGCCAGCGGGCGACGATGTCGAGCCAGCGCCTGCGCACCGCCTGGTAGCCTTCGAAGCTCAGGCAGCCTTCGTAGAACGAGCGCGTCTCGTCGCCGACCGGCGTGTAGGACGGGTTGATGATCGCGTGGAACGGGAATTCGGCGATCTCACGCGGGTCGTCGTCGGCGTCCGCATGGTCCTCGACGACGGCGAGCGCGAGGTTGAGTCCGATCTGCGGTCCGGCGAGGCCGACGCCGGGCGCGTCGAGCATCGTCGTGCGCATCGTCTCGATGAGCTTCGCCAACGTGTGCTTGCTCAGCTGGCCGTCGTAGCGCACGCACTGCGCACGCAGGACGGGTTCACCCGCCTCGACGATCGGCAGCACGCCGTTCTGCGCCGACTTGAGCAGTCGTTCCACATCCCTGTTGAGCGCGATGTCCACGCGCTTGTTCGTTCCGAACATGGTCTTCTCTCTTTCGGGTTTCGATTGCGGTTCGTACGGTGGCTCACAGCGCGAGCTCGTCGGCGACGACCTGCGCGAGACGCGCGGTCACCTCGTCCGCCTGCTGCTGCGTCGCGGCCTCGGCCATGACGCGCACGAGCGGCTCGGTGCCCGACGGGCGCAGCAGCACGCGGCCGGTATCACCGAGCAGTGCCTCCTCGCGCGCGACGGCGTCGAGCACGGCCTTGTTCGTCTTCGCGGCCATCTTGTCGACGTTCGGCACGTTGATCAGCTGCTGCGGCAGCTGCGGGAAGTCGGCGGCGAGGCTCTTGAGGGAGCAGCCGGAATCGACGATCTCCTTGCACAGCGTCAGCGCTGTCAACGTGCCGTCGCCGGTCGTCGCGAACTCGCGGTTGATGACGTGGCCGGACTGTTCGCCGCCGAGGCTGTAGTCGCCGCGCAGCATCTCCTCGAGCACGTAGCGGTCGCCGACGTTCGTCTGCACGGTGCGGATGCCCATCTCCTTGAGCGCGAGCTTGAGGCCGAGGTTGCTCATCACCGTCACGACGAGCGTGTCGTGGTTGAGCTTGCCTTCGCGCTGCTTGGCGCGCGCGAGGATGCCCATGATCTGGTCGCCGTTGACGAGCGTGCCGTCCTCGTCGACGGCGAGGCAACGGTCGGCGTCGCCGTCGAACGCGACGCCGAGATCGGCGTTGGAGGCCTTGACCATCGCCTGCAGCTGCTCGGGGTGCGTCGAGCCGGCGTTCTTGTTGATGTTATAGCCGTCGGGGGACGCGTTGATGACGATGACGTCGGCGCCGGCGCGGCGCAGCGCCTCCGGGGCGACGACCGACGTCGCGCCGTTAGCGCAGTCGGCGACGACCTTGAGCCCCTTGAGCGGCTTCGTCTGCGTGCCGTCGACGATCGGCGCGATCGTGGCGACGAGATGGTCGATGTACATGTTCGTCGCCGTGTTCGAATCATGGCTGACGCGGCCGACGCCGGCGCCGGTGGGGCGTTCCCAGTCCTGGCCGAGGACGGCTTCGATCTCGTCCTCCTTCGCGTCGGGCAGCTTGAAGCCGCCGCGCGCGAAGAACTTGATGCCGTTGTCCGGCATCGGGTTGTGCGAGGCGGAGATGACGGCGCCCATCTCGACGTTGAGCACGCTCGTCAGATACGCGACGCCCGGCGTCGGGATGATGCCCGCGTCGATGACGTCGAAGCCGCCGGCGGACATGCCCGCGGCAAGCGCGTTCGACAGGAAATCGCCGGAGACGCGCGTGTCGCGCCCGATCAATGCGCGGCGGCGGCCCGCCTTCTGGTCGGGTTTCGGGGCGTCGTCGCCGAGCACGCGCACGGCCGCGTCCCCCAGATCGAGCGCGAGCTGCGCCGTCAGATCACGATTGGCAAGACCACGGACACCATCGGTTCCAAACATACGTGGCATATTCATCCTCACTTGATATGCATCAGACCACCGATCCGACCGATTATCCGCGACCGGACCATACCGTGCACGATTCTACTGCACCGCACGTCTACTGCGCCCGCGGCGATTGCCGAGGGCGGCGGATGCTGGACTGCCATGCGCGGACGACAGGGCGGCGACAGCATCGAATGCGAGACGAACCGGAGCGGAGCCGAACCGCAGACCTGCTACGACGACAGGGGGCGGATCACGGCGATCGCCGTGATCCGCCCCCCGTCGTAGCAGGTCAGGACAGCCGCAGACTCAGTCCTCGACGGTCTCGCCCAGCTTCATGTTGAACTCGGCGACGTCGCGGGTGCGTTCCGAGGCTTCGACGTTGCCGCGGACGATGCGCTTGAGCGCGTTGTCCGCGTCCTGATGCGCGTCAAGCCACGCGTTGCCGGCTTCGACGAGCTTCGCCGGGTCGGCGTAGCCCGGATAGAGGCCTTCGAGCAGCGCCTCGGCCATATGGAAGGACTTGTTCTTCCAGATCCATTCGGCCTGCTCGAAATACTCGTCCACATACGGGTCGGCGAGCGCTTGGCTCGGCGTGCCGGCGAAGCCGCGGGCGACCTCCTCGAGCTGGCTGTTCGTCAGCGCGTCGTTGTGCAGCGCCTGGTCCCATGCCCAGCGCTTCGCGTCGGCGGTCGCACGCACGGCGCGGGCGCCGTAGGCGAATTCGCGGTTCTCGGTCGTGTCGCGGCGCTTGAGCTCGGCGTCGATGTCCGCTTCCTTGATTGCGTTGACGGACGCGAGCGCACGTACGAGCGACCAGCGGAAGTTGTTGTCGAGTTCGAGTCCTTCGAGCACGAGCGAGCCGTCGAGCAGGCTGCGCACCGTATCGGCGAACGCGCTGTCGCCTTCGACGCCGTAGCTCAGATAGGCGGAGGCGAGCTGGAACTGCATGTCGGAGCCGGCCGGCGCGTTCTTGGCGAGCGTGAGCAGCTGTTCGGCGACGTGGCGTGCGATGTCGGCGCGCTTGGCCGGGTCGGTGTAGTGCCAGACGGTCGTCGACAGCGTCGCGAGCGCGTAGCGGAAGGTCGTCGATTCCGTTTCGGTCGACAGCAGCTTGAGCGTCGTGTCGATGAAGTCGGTCGCGGCGAGTTCGGCATCGCGCGTCATGTCCCACAGCGCGAGCCAGACGACGGCGCGGGTGAGCGCATCGTCGAAGCGGTGCAGGTTCGCGAGCGCGAACGCGAGCGAGTCGTCATCGAACCTGAGCTTCGTGTAGGTCAGGTCGTCGTCGTTCGCGAGGATGAACGCCGGCTTCGGTTTGCCCTGCGCGGGCACGGCCGTCGTCTCGCCGTCGACGTCGAGTTCGATGCGGCCGGTGCGCACGACCTTGCCGCTGGCGGTGTCTTCGTTGTAGAAGCCGACGGCGAGGCGGTGCGGGCGCAGCACCGGATGCGCTTCGGGCGCGCTCTGCGTGAGCGTGAGCGTCGCGATCGTGCCGTCGTCGGCGCTCGTCACGTCGGTCGTGATCGTGTTGATGCCCGATTCCTCGAGCCACTTCTCGCTCCACGTCTTGAGGTCACGGCCCGAGGTCTCCTCGAGTTCGGCGAGCAGGTCGTTGAGCGTCGCGTTCGAGTAGGCGTGGCGGTTCAGATAGTGGTTGATGCCTTCGAAGAACCTGTCGCGGCCGACGTAGGCGACGAGCTGCTTGAGCACGGAGGCGCCCTTCGCGTAGGTGATGCCGTCGAAGTTGACGTAGGTGTCGTTGAGGTCGTTGATCGGCGCGACGATCGGGTGGGTCGTGCTCAGCTGGTCCTGGTTGAGCGCCCAGCTCTTCTCGCCGGAGCAGAAGGTCGCCCATGCGTCCTTCCAGTCGGTCGCCTCGGCAGTGGCGAGCGTCGACGTGAACTCGGCGAAGGATTCGTTGAGCCACAGGTCGTTCCACCATTTCATCGTCACGTAGTCGCCGAACCACATGTGCGCGAGCTCGTGCAGCACGGTGACGACGCGGCGTTCGGCGAGCGCGTCGGTGACCTTCGACGAGAAGACGTAGGAGTCGCGGATCGTGACCATGCCGATGTTCTCCATCGCGCCGGCGTTGTATTCAGGCACGTAGATCTGGTCGTACTTCGCGTACGGGTACGGCACGCCCCAGGTCTTCGCGTAGAACGCGAAGCCTTTCTTCGTGATGTCGAACAGGTAGTCGACGTCCTTCGCGAAGTCCTTGGCGAGCGCCTGGCGGCAGTACTGCGCCATCGGGATCGTGCGGCCGTCCTCGTTCTCGTAGGTCGTGTGCCATGCGGCGTACGGGCCGGCGCAGATCGCGGTCAGGTAGGAGCTCATCGTCGGCGTCGGTTCGAAGGTCCAGCGCTTCGTCGTCTCGGACGGCTTGTCGGCGAGCGTGCCGTCCATCGTCATCCGGTCGAGGTCCTCGACGGCGGCGACCGGCATGTTCGACGTGACGATCCACGACTGCGGCGCCGTCACCGTGAAGTCGAAGACGGCCTTGAGGTCGGGCTGGTCGAAGACGGCGTAGACGCGGCGCGCGTCCGGCACCTCGAACTGCGAGTACAGGTAGACGTTGCCGTCGGACGGGTCGACGCTTCGGTGCAGGCCTTCGCCGGTCGTCGAATAGCGGCACAACGCCGTCACGGTGACGGTGTTGTGCTCGGCGAGGTCGTTAAGCTGGATGTGGTCGTCGTCGAAGACCTCGTTCGGGTCGACGTCGGCGCCGTTGACGACGACCTTCGTCACCTCGTCGGCGATGAGGTCGAGGAAGGTGCTCTCCCCCGGCTTCGCGTCGAACTCGATCGTCGACGTGGAGACGAAGGTCCTGTCGCCCTGCGTCAGATCGAGGTCGACGGCGTAGTGGATCGGATACTGCACGATCGATTTGCGTTCCTGCGCTTCGACGCGCGTGAGATTGGCTCCTGGCATGGTGCTCCTTGCTGCTTGCTTGTGCTTCTGCTTTCCTGTCGGCGTTGCGCCCCGTCCGGCCGTGCGCGGCCGTGGACGTCAGTGCGCGCCGCCCTCCATCGATTCCATGTCGGCGGCGATGTCGGCGACGACCGGGACGATCATCGGCTTGCGGTGCAGTTCGCGCGCGACCCAGCCGCCGAGCGTGCGGCGCATGATCTGCTGCAGCTTGTGGACGTCCTTCGTGCCGGTCATCATCGCGTCGCGCAGCTGCTCGACGATCTGGTGGCGCACCTTCTCGAACTCCTTCTCGTCCTCGGCGACGGCGTTGAGATACACCTTCGGGCCGGAGACGACCTCGGCGGCGTCCGTGTCGACGACGGCGAAGCACGAGACGAAGCCCTCGGATCCGAGGATGCGACGCTTCTCGAGCTCCTCGTCGGTCAGTTCGCCGACCGAGTTGCCGTCGACGTAGATGTAGCCGCACGGCACCGATCCGACGATCGCGGCCTTGCCGTGGTAGAGGTCGACGACGTCGCCGTCCTCGGCGAGTACGACGTTGTTCGGGTCGATGCCGGTCTTCACGGCGATCAGGCCGTTGGCGACGATATGGCGGTTCTCGCCGTGGATCGGCATCGCGTTCTTCGGCTTGACGATGTTGTACATGTACAGCAGCTCGCCTTCGTTGCAGTGGCCGGAGACATGCACAGCCGCGTTGTCGCGGTTGACGACGCGCGCGCCAAGCTGCACAAGCTTGTTGATGACCTTGTACACGCCGTGCTCGTTGCCCGGAATCAGCGAGCTGGCGAGGATGACGGTGTCGAACTCGTTGATTGTGATGTCGCGGTGGTTGCCGTCGGCGATGCGTCCGAGCGCGGCCATCGGCTCGCCCTGCGAACCGGTGCACATGTAGACGAGCTTGTTGTCCGGATAGTCCTTCGCCTTCTTCAGGTCGACGACGGTGTCCTCGGGCAGGTGCAGATAGCCGAGGTCGGCGGCGATCGCCATGTTGCGCACCATCGAACGTCCGACGAAGACGACCTTGCGCCCGTACTTGTGGGCGGCGTCGACGACCTGCTGCACGCGGTGCACATGGCTCGAGAAGCTCGCGACGATGATCTTGCGCGTCGCCGTCGCGAAGACCTGGTCGAGCGCCGGGCCGATCGACGTCTCCGGCTTGACGAACCCGGGCACCTCGGCGTTCGTCGAATCCATCATCAGCAGGTCGATGCCCTGCTCGCCGAGCTTGCCGAACTCGACGAGGTCGGTGACGCGGTGGTCGAGCGGCAGCTGGTCGAGCTTGATGTCGCCGGTGTCGATGAGCGAGCCGGCGGGTGTGCGCACGCACACGGCGAGCGCGTCCGGGATCGAATGCGTCACCGAGACGAACTCGAGGTTGAAGGGGCCGACCTTGAGCTTGTCGCGGCCCTTGACCTCGATCATCTCCGGTTCGAGGCGGTGCTCCTTGCACTTCGCCTCGACGAAGCCGAGCGTGAGCTTCGAGCCGATGAGCGGGATGTCAGGGCGCATCTTGAGCAGATACGGCACGCCGCCGATATGGTCCTCGTGTCCGTGCGTGAGCACGAGCGCCTCCACCTTGTCGAGGCTGTCCTTGATGTAGTTGAAGTCCGGCAGGATCAGGTCGACGCCCGGCTGCTCCTCCTCCGGGAACAGCACGCCGCAGTCGATGAGCAGGATGTGGCCGTTGTATTCGATGACGTTCATGTTGCGGCCGATCTCGCCCAGACCGCCGAGCGGCACGATGCGCATCGACCCCTTGCGGTACTTCGGCGGCGCGATGCGGTTCTCGTCGCTCGTGTCCGACGTGGCGAGCGCGCGCGTGCGCGTCCTGCTTGCACCCGACTTCGCGTCCCCCTTCGACGCGGCCTTGCGGCTGCGCGTCGTCTTCTTCTCGCCCGACTTCGCGGACGCGGCCTTCGATGCGGTCTTGCGCGCGCGCGTCTTCTTCGCGCCGCCGTCGCCGATCGATTCGACGGCGAGCTCGGCCGCCTCGATCTGGTCGTCCGAACGTCGCGCCGAACGTCGGCGGGTCTCCGCGGGCGTGTCCTGTGCCGTCTGCGCGGCCTTCCTCTTCGATCCACGCACATGCGTGGCTGCTGCTGTCTCTGTCATGGTTTCTTCTGTTGGTTTCTCTTCGGTGCCGCCCGCCTATGCGCGCGGCGAGGCTTCATATCATCGTGTCCGGCGCCTGCGCGGATGCGCGTACGGCCCGTGCGGTACGGCGATGAGGCGGTCGATCATCGGCTCACGATTGTCAATCATTATGCTCACAGTGTATCGCCGTCGCGGACGCGATGTCCGCCCGGGCGGCGTTCTTGCAGCTATCGGCGCAATATGGGACGGCGCCCGTCGGCGCCCGTGGCACGGCCCTCCCGACACCGCAAAGGGCGGCATGGCGGTGCGGGGACGTCCCCGGCACCACCATGCCGCCTCCCTCGGCGGGCCGTCCGGCGCAGCTGCGACGCCGGACGGCCGTCATCCTCTCGTCGTTCAGGCGAGCAGGTCGCTGGCGCGCAGTCCCGCGCGCACGACCTCGATCTGCTTGGTCGTAGGGCCGACGTTCGGCAGACGCATCTGCGTGCTTTCGAGCACACCGCGCACATACAGCGCCGCCTTCGCCATGACGGCCTGGAAGCCGGTGCCGTTCATCGCGTCGATCGCCGGCGCGATGCGGTTCGCGAGCTCCTGGGCGCGGTGGATGTCGCCGCGGTCGAAGGCCTCGGCGAGCTCGCGCATCGGATGCGCGGCCGCGTGGGCGACGACGGAGATGATGCCGACGGCGCCGATCGACAGGAACGGCAGGTAGAGCGCGTCGTCGCCCGAATACCAGGTCAGCCCGGTCTCGAGGCGTTTGCGCACGGCGCCGGCGATGTCGCCGGTCGCGTCCTTGACCGCCTTGACGTGTTCGAGCTCGGACAGATGGCAGTAGGTGTCAAGCGCGATGCGCACGCCGGTGCGTCCCGGCACGTCGTAGACGATGATCGGCTTGTCGGCCGACTCGTCGACGGCGCGGTAGTGGTAGAAGATGCCCTGCTGCGAGGGACGCGAATAGTACGGGCAGACGACGAGCACGGCGTCGGCGCCCGCCTCCTGCGTCTGCTCGACCATGCGCACCGTGTGCGCCGTGTCGTTCGACCCCGCGCCGGAGATGACGGGGACGTCGACGACCTCCTTGACGGCGCGGACGAGGTCGACCTTCTCGTCCATGTGCGTCGTCGGCGATTCGCCGGTCGTGCCGTTGACGACGAGACCGTCGGCGCCGTCGGCGACGAGCTGCTTCGCGACGCGCTGCGCGGCGTCGTAGTCGATGGATCCGTCGGCCTTCATCGGCGTCACCATCGCGGGGAGTACACGCCCGAAGGGGGCGGGATCGAGAAGATGCATTGTTCCGTCAGTCATAGCTGCAACGGTACTGGCCGGTTAGGACGCTGCGGGGAGGCCGCCGAAGGCCTCCCCCGGGCGTTCCGAGGACGCCTACAGGTCGAGGAAATGGTCGAGTCCGACGGTCAGTCCCGGGAACTCGCCCGAGGCGACCTTGCGCACGGCGAGCAGCACGCCCGGCATGAACGAGCCGCGGTCGAAGCTGTCGGCGCGGATGACGAGCTGCTCGCCGGCGTTGCCGAAGAGCACCTCCTCGTGCGCGTTGAGGCCGCGCAGACGCACCGCGTGCACATGGACGCCGTCGACGACCTGGCCGCGTGAGCCGCCGTCGGTCTGCGTGTTGTCCGGGACGGCGCCGAGGCCGGCCTTCGCGCGTGCCGCCCCGATGCCCTGCGCGGTGTGGATCGCCGTGCCCGAAGGCGCGTCGACCTTGTCCGGATGGTGCAGTTCGATGACCTCGGCCGATTCGAAGTATGGGGCGGCGAGGCGCGCGAAGTAGTCGGCGAGGACGGCGGAGATCGCGAAGTTCGGCGCGATGAAGACGCTCTGGTCTGCGCGCGGCGCCTTCGCGAGCGCGGCGCGCACCTGCTCGAGCCTCTCGTCGGTCCATCCGGTCGTGCCGACGACGACGTCGACGCCCTGCGCGATGAGCGCGAGCACGTTGCCGAGCGTCGACGACGGCACCGTGAATTCGACGACGACGTCGGTGTTCTCCGGCGTGATCCGCGTCAGGTCGTCGCCGGCGTCGAGCGCGAGCGCGAGTTCGGCGTCGTCGGCCGCGTTGACGGCGTCGACAACGTGCGAGCCCATGCGGCCCTGTGCGCCGACTACGGAAACCTTGATCATGTTGCACCAGCTTTCTGCCTGTGGTTGTGGGTGTTGGGGCTTGTTCCATGACTCAGTGTAGCGACCGGGGTGCGCGCCGCCTGCATGCGATGCCGTCACCGGATGCCGCCGGCGCGCACGGCCCGGGGCGTCGGCTCAGAGCGTGTCGCCGCGGTCGCGTTCGGCGTCGGCGTTCTTGCGCGTGAAGACCCACCAGCCGATGAGCGCGAAGGGGATCGCGGCGGCCGTGTACACCCACGTCATCATGACGCCGGCGTGTGAGTCGAGATGGTCGAGGATCATGCCGCCGAGCAGCGAGCCGAGCGAGGCGCCGATCTGGCCGGCCGTCGTCAGCCACGACAGGCCTTCGGTCAGCGACTGCTCGGGCACCGTCTCGCGCACGATCAGATTGCCGGTCGCGAACAGCGGCGAGACGACGAGACCGGCGAGCAGTTCGACGGCGCCGAGGACGAAGTAGTTGTCCATCGTCGCGCGCATGCAGGCGAAGCCGACGGCGAGGATCGCGAGGCAGGCGATCATGCGCCGCCAATGCGGGCCGCGGTGCCTGCGCGAGCCGAAATACAGCGCGCCGATGCACGAGCCGACGGCGATCATCGCGAGCTGCAGGCCGAGGAACTGGTCGAGATGGTCGTGCTCCATCGCCGCCGTGATCGAGACGTCGAAGGTCGTGAAGCTCATGTTGAAGCAGATGAACGTGAGCATGAGCGGCAGGATGCCGGCGTACAGCAGCACGTTGCGCGTCGCCTTGCGCGACGACGCGGCGAGCGAGTTGCGCTTGCGCAGCGAATCCTGCAGCGCGGCGCCCTGCGCGTCGCCGTCGAATTCGCCGCGTGCTAGACGCAGGTCGGGGTCGTCGGCGGCGACCGGCGTCGTCTCGACGACGTGCAGCACCGGCGGTTCGGAGCGTCTGAGCGAGAAGAAGATCGTGCCGCCGATCGCGCAGGCGGCCGTCGGGACGAACAGCTGCGAGACCGGATGCACCGATGTGGCGAGCGTCGCCGCGAGGATCGGGCCGAAGATGAAGACGATCTCGTCGATCGCCGATTCGAGCGCGTAGGCCGTGTTGAGCAGGTCCATGTTGTCGGTGCGTTCGAGCAGATACGTCCAGCGGGTGCGCACGAGCGCGCCGAAGGAGAACTGCGTGGCGCCCATGACGAGCGCGAGCACGAACAGCAGCGCGATCGGCACATGCGCGAGCGCGCTGAACGCGAACACGAGCATCGAGACGACCTGCACGGCGAGCGCGATGCGCCCGACCCTGCGCTGGCCGAAGCGGTCGAACAGGCGCGCGTAGAACGGCGTGACGGCGGCGACGGCGAGGATGTAGGCGCCGCTCATCGAGCCGGCGATCGTCCAGTTGTCGTACAGATGGTTGAGCGCGAGCACGATGCCGAGGCTCATCATGCTCATCGGCAGGCGCGCGAGCGCGGCGGAGGCGCAGAAGGCCTTCGCGCCGGGCAGCGCGAACATGCGCGCGTACGGCGAGCGCGGCTTGGTCGTCGTTTCGCTCATGCGCCGCGCACCTCGACGGTCTCGGAAGGGTTGACGGCGTCGGGCAGCGCCGTGTCGGCGAGGTCGGCGCGGTAGATGAACTGGTCGTCGGCGTTCATGCCCTCGGCCATGTCGGCGTCCTCGGGATGGTCGGCGGCGATGCGTTCGGCGACGCGCGTCAGGCCCTTGTGGTCGTAGAAGCCGTAGTCGCAGCTCGAATCGGTGTGCAGGAAGAACGCGCGCACGCCGTGGCCGCGCAGCGCGGCGAGCAGCTGTCGCCACAGCGCGCCGCCGACGCCCATGCCGCGCACGTCGGGGTTGACCATGAACAGTTCGAGTTCGGCCTGCGTCGTCGCGCCGACGTCGCCGTCCTCCTCGAGGATGCGTTCGCGCGGGAAGAAACCCTGTTCGAGCATGTCGACGACGGCGGCGCCGCGCGGGTCGGCGACGATGAGCTCGCGGGTGCGTTCGAATTCCTCACGCGCCTGCGCGAACAACGCCGGGGCTCCGACGGCGCGCACGAGCGTGACGCCGGCGAAGACGCCGTCGTCGGTCTCGGCGACGTTCGACCAGGTGATCGGTTCGACGTAGTGCAATGTCAGATAGCGCGCGATGAGCGTCGCAAGCGGCGTGCCGGCGATGCCTTCGCGCTGCGGCCAGACGCGGTCGAAGCAGGCGGCGACGGTGTCGAGGTCCTCCCAGCGCATCGGACGGTAGCTGACGTGACGGGTCGCATTGTTGTTCGCACCCATGTGCATAGCTCCTTCATTCATCATGATTCGTCATGCAATTCATATGCATTCGCATTGCGCATGTGTGCCCGCCCACGCATGCCTTGAGACGGCGTTGGATCGCGCGCATCGGCGCAGTGCGTTCCCCTGCGCCGGGCCCGTGCGTGGGGCCCGTATGCGCGCGCCGCCGCCGGAGTGCTTCTCCGGCGGCGGCGTCCGTGCTTGCAGCGTCCCAGTGTAGTCGGCGACGTCGATTGCGGCCGGATTCTACGCTGTGCGCGTGCGGCGGCCTGAGGCGCCGTCAGTCGGCGGCGCCGTCATCGTCGCCGTCGAAGGCGATGCCTTCGTGGATCTCGCGGACGATCGCCGCCTCGTCCTTCGGCGCGGCGTCGATCTGGCGGTCGGCCTCGTCGGCTTCGGAGACGTAGTACAGCGCGCCGTCGACGGCCTCGAGCGGCACGCCGCGCGCCTTCGCGAGCATGAGCCGGTAGAAGTCGAGCTGACGCAGCTTCTCCTCGACGTCCTTCGCCTTGCGCGGACGGCGTCCGGTCTTCCAGTCGACGACGGTGAAGCGCTTCGTCGCGTCGTCGGGGTCGAGGCCGCCGACGAAGACGGCGTCGAGCTTGCCCTGGACAAGGTTGTCGATGCCGTCGACCGCGACGACGATCGACTCCTCGGCGTCGGACGGCATGCGCGACGCCCACGGCGAATCGACGAGCCGACGCTGCCATTGCAGGAGGCGGCGCGCGTCGGCGTCCAGGTCGGCGTCGTCGGCGAGCGCATGCTCGACGTCGGCGACCATCCGAGCGCGCGCGGCGCCGTCGTCGTCGATGCCGGCGCGCACGAAGCGTTCGGCCCAGGCGTGGAAACGCGTGCCGGCCTCGGCCTGCGGCGAGCTCATCGCCGGG
>NZ_JGYU01000011.1 GCF_000741135.1 Bifidobacterium choerinum
CGACGACCCCACCCGCAAAACGGCCCGTTTTCGTCCCAACCCATCGGTCCCGTCGACGAACCGACCCACAGCGTCCCGACCCGTCGACGCCCTCGACGAACCCACCCGCGAAACAACCCATTTCCGTCCCAAACCGTCGGTGCAGTCGACGAACCCGCCCGCACAATATCTCCGCGCAGGTAAAAGGCGAGGGTGCACGGTTCCGGAGAACCGCACACCCTCGAGAAAAGTGAAATGTGGGGATTGGGATTACAGCACGCGACGGATGGAGTATCCGCCAACGAAGACGCTGAGGTTCGTGATCTGCGTGCCCTGCGCCGGATTGAGCGCGTTGACGACCAGACCACCGCCGATGTAGATCGCGGCGTGCATGCCGTTGGCGATGATGTCGCCCGGCTGCGCTTCCGCGAGGCTCGGCACCGCGGTGCCGACGCCGGCCTGCGCACCCGACGTGCGCGGCAGCGAGACGCCGAACTGGCCGAACACCCACTGCACGAAACCGGAGCAGTCCCAGCCCGCCGGCGTGTTGCCGCCCGGGACATACGGCGCTCCGACGTACTTCGTCGCGAAGTCGGCGAGGGCCTTGCCGTTCTTGCTTGCCGGCACGGCCACGCTCGGAGCCTCGGTCTGAGGCGCGGCCGGCGTCTCCTCGACGACCGGTTCACGTTCCTGGCTGCGGCTTGCGGCAGCAGCGGCCTCGGCCTGTTCACGCGCAGCGGCTTCGGCCTGCTGGCGTGCAGCCTCCTCCTCGGCCTTCTTGCGTGCTTCTTCCTCTTCCTTGGCCTTCTGTTCGGCCTCCTTCTCCGCAGTCGACTTGGTCTGAGGAACATTCATGCTCTCCAGGCCACCCCAGTTGGAGTCTTCGTCGACGTTCGTGGAGGTGGCTTCGGCGAAGAAGTTGGTCTTCGCCGTATTCACTTTGGGAAATGAGCGTGTCGAGACGACGTAATTCGAACTCGACGCTGCATCATCTGCGACAGCCGCAGGCGCACCCACAACGAACAGGGATGCGGCGAGTGCTGCAGCGGTAGTAATCGAAATAGAACGTTTCATCTTTTTCATCATCCTCTACGCTAGCACATGCTCGACGCGGCGATTACGGCACGATTTATCGAAACTTATTGCCGTCGCTTGCGACACGCCGAATGCAATCGTTATCTCAATCTTTGGTGGTATAGCGTGTTTTTTTCATCCCGCACGCCACGTCCGGCGCACATGCAACCGATGTCATCCCCACTGCGACGTCGACGGTGAGGACGACATCGGCGAAAACGGACGTCGATGTCAGTAATGGATATAGGTGAAGGTCTTCGCCTGATCGGCCGTGAACTCGCGCTGCGAGATGACGCCAAGGCCCTCGACGTTCGATTCGGAGATGCGAATCGACCCGTCCGGGTTGACGGCTTCGACGATCGCGACGTGGCCGTAGTAGCCGTGCGCACCCTCCTGACCGGGGGCGAACACGAGCACGTCGCCGACGGCGCGCGCCTGATTGTCGACCCAGTAGCCGAGCGCCTGCGCCGAGGCGCCCCAGCTGCGCGCGTCGCCGAAATGCGATCCGGTGCTCAGTCCGAGCTGATGGCGGCGTTCGTACGACCACCACGTGCACTGTCCCCACGGGTAGGCGTTGCCGACGTCGCCGGTCGCATGGTTCGCGTTGAAGCCTGCCGGAAGCTGTTCCTCGTCCTTGTCGACCAGCTTCGAGACCTTGTTGTTGTACGCCTTCGCGGTCGTCAGCGATGCCGCGTCCTTGACGGTGTTCGTCTCGCCGAGGTTCCAGCTGCCGGTGACGGCCGTCGATTCCTGACCGTCGATCACCTCGCGCACATCCGAACGGGATGCGCCGGCGTCGGTGACGCGCGAGATGTCCAGCGTCTGCGTCGTCTCCGCGCCGTCGGCGAGCGGCGGCAGCATCTCGTCGTCCGCCTTCATGAAGGCCATCGACGTGGCGGCGGTGCCGACGAGCGCCGCGAGCGACGCCGATGCGAGAATCGTGTTGCGTCGCTGCGCGGCGCGTGCGGATTCACGGATCGAGCGGCGAGTCAGAGGCGCCACCTCGTTCAGTTTGCGGGCAAGCGCCGGATCGAGACCGGCCACTTCGCCGCCAGCGGCTTTGCTGGCGTAGACCGATTCGGCGGAATGCGCACCGTGCTTCGTGGTAAACAGGGACTTCGTCAGGGCTATAGCGCCTACACCCTTGCGGGTCGCGTGGGCAGCATGCCTCATACGCAAATCACTCCTTATTCAACGTTGCTCGACTGCGTGCACTGGCGTGCGTGCGTTCGACTCACAAAAAATCAGGGTACATCATCGAAACGCCAAACCGTACCGCATCCGCGTTTTCCCGAATATCCCCGAGCCTGGGTCCACTTCGTCGAAACCTTGTCCGCAGTAGCGTTTTCACCTCGTCCCGCAGTGAACGACGACCCGTCAAATCTTCACATTTCGAAGCCCGTCCGCCACATGTCCTCCACATCCATATGTCATATATAGGCGTCTATCCATCCCCCAATACCATCCCAGCCCATCACCGTCCCATCCCATCGGCCAAGTCGACGAAACCACCCGCACAACAGCCCCTCCGCGTCCCGTTCCGTCGACCCGACCGACGAAACCACCCGCGGCGTCCCAATCCATCGGCCACACCGACAACCCCATCCGCACAACAGCCCCTCCGCGTCCCATTCCGTCGAACCGACCGACGAAACCACCCGCAGCAAAGCCCGGCCGGCGCATGCCGGCACCATCCGTCCCGACCGCCGGCGCTCATTCGCGCCGATGTCCGCGCCGCGGCCCGCACGCCGCCTTTTTCCCTTGCTGTGGCTACGCTGGAGGCATGGACACAATCACGATTCCGCAGTCAATGCTTCCCGAGGACACCCGTTTCGGTTCCGGCCCGAGCAAGATCCGCCCCGAGCAGATCGAAGCACTCGACCGTGCCGCGCTCACCGTGCTCGGCACCTCCCACCGTCAGGCCCCCGTCAAGGACATCGTCGGTTCGATCCGTGAAGGCCTCGCGTCCTTCTTCTCGATTCCCGACGGCTATGAGGTCGTGCTCGGCAACGGCGGCGCGAGCGCGTTCTGGGACGTCATCTGCGCATCGTTGATCACACGTCAGGCCGCGTGCGGCGTCTACGGCTCCTTCAGCGCGAAAATAGCCGCCTCGGTCGAGTCGGCGCCGTTCCTCGAACCGCCGATCCTGTTCGAAAGCGAACCGGGCACCTACTGCATCCCCGAACGCACCGAATACGTGGACACCTACTGCTGGGCGCAGAGCGAGACATCGACCGGTGTGCAGGCGCCCGTCTACCGCATCGAAGGCTCGCGCGAGCAGGGCGCACTCATCTGCATCGACGCGACGAGCGCCGCCGGCGCGATCCCGGTGGACATCGCGCAGACCGACGCCTACTACTTCTCCCCGCAGAAGGCCTTCGGCTCCGAAGGCGGCCTATGGATCTCCATCCTCTCCCCCGCCGCGATCGAGCGCGCCGAGGGCGTGCGCCGCGGCGCGAGCCTCGAGGGCGCGCGCCGCTGGATTCCGCCGTTCCTGTCGCTGACGTCGGCGATCGACAATTCGCGCAAGAACCAGACGCTCAACACGCCGGCGCTCGTGACGCTCGTGCTGCTCGACGAGCAGGTGCGCTGGCTCAACGAGAATGGCGGTCTGCCGTGGGCGTCGGCGCGCTGCCGTCGTTCGTCGGACATCGTCTACCACTGGGCCGAGCATTCCTCCTACGCGCGTCCCTTCGTCACCGATCCGGCCGCGCGCTCGCAGGCGGTCGTCACCGTCGATCTCGACGAGTCGGTGCCGGCGGCGAACGTCATCGCCGCGCTGCGCGACAACGGCATCGTCGACGTCTCCGGATACCGCAAGCTCGGGCGCAACCAGCTGCGCATCGGCGTCTTCCCGTCGGTCGAGCCCTCCGACGTCGAGGCGCTCACGCACTGCATCGACTACGTCGTCGAACGCCTCTAGTCCCGCCCCACAATCGCAGATGCCCCGCGAAACGCCGATGTTTCGCGGGGCATCTGCGATTGTGGGGTGCCTCAGAACGGCGTCGACGCCATCAGATACGACCCCGATTCGCCGCCGACGCGTGCCCAGCCGTCGGAGGCCGGGATGAACACGGCCTCCCCCTGCCGCAGCGTGCGCGAACCGGTTTCGGTCGTGCAGACGATCTCGCCCTGCGTGCACAGCAGCACGCGCGGGCCGGCGTGCGGCACGACGCCGCGACCGCGCATCTGCTGCACGAGCGCGTCGTAGCGCACGGCGAGACGGTCGACGATTGGCCACGGTTCGGCGGCGTCGACATGCCCGTAGGCGAGCACGTATTCGCTGACGCCGGGCTTGTAGAAGACGACGTCGCGCATGAGCAGCGTGCCGAGCCGGGAATCGGAGGGGTTGACGGGGCTCGACGGCCTGCAGTCGACGCATTGCAGCAGGTTGGCGATGTCCTTGTGCTTGACCGTCATGCCGGCGCGCAGCACGTTGTCCGAATTCGTCATGATCTCGGCGCCGGTACCATATATATAGGCGTGCGGCACGCCGGTCGGCAGGAACACCGACTCGCCCTCCTCGAGCCGCACCGGGTTCATCATCAGCAGCGCGAGCACGCTCGTGTCGCCGGGGAACGCGCGGGCGGCGCGCGTCGCGAAGTCGAAGGCCATCACGTTGCGCGCATGCGTCGCCTGCGCGGCTGCCTGACGCAGGTCGTCGAGCAGCTCCTGCGGGTCGCTCGCGGCGGCCGTGACCGCCGTATGGAACGCGCGGAAGACGCGTTTGCGCGATTCCGGCCAGACTGTCGCGGCGACCGGCATCATCATGTCGGCCTGCGCGAAGGAGTCGTCGCCGCGACGCCCGCCGGATGCGAAGGCCTGCACCATCCGCCGCGCGACCGGCGAGCGCAGCAGCTGCAGATTGCGCAGCGCGAACGCGTGCGGCGCGAAGCCGACCGACGCGAGGAACGGCTCGAGCGCGACGACCATCTCGCTTTTCGCGTTCATGTCCTTGAACGAACGTTCGGGCGCGTCGAGCGCGATGCCCTGCCGGTTCTCCATGTTGAAGCCCGCGCGCGCCTGGAAGTCGACCGGATGCACCTGCAGCGACAGCGGTTCGTCGGCGGCGATCGTCTTGAACAGGAACGGCAGCTCGGGGCCGAATTCGCTGACGCCGCGCGCGCCCACCATCGCGTCCGGATCGCGGGCGATCATCTCGGTGAGCGCGACCTGCCGCGTCGTGCCGTCGGCGTCCGGCACGTCGAGCATCGACGGCGACTGCGCATGTCCGCTGAACCACATCTCGGCGAGCGGTCCCTGCGCGTCGGCGCCGTCCAGATGGAACATCCGCTGCAGGCTGCCGCGCGACCCCCACGCGTAGCACTTGGGCACCGGATGGATCGTGTACACGCGCGCGTTCCTTTCTGCCGTCTGTCCGAACGCCCCCATTGTACGCGATGCGCCACGGAGCAGCCGTGCCAGCCGTCCCGGCCGAATCAGCCCAGAGGATGACGACGTCGTGTCCCCACCTGTATTAAGGTTGAGGGTTATGAAGTTTGCCCCGATCATCGATCCGCACGCCCGGCGTCCTATGCCGAAACCGGTGCAGGTGGACCTTCGCAAGGCATTCATCTTCGGCACCATCCTGTGGACGGTCGCACTCGTCGTATGCGGCTGCTGCTGGTATTTCGGCCATATCCGCTGGTTCCAGATGGCCACGTTCATCTGCGCGTTCGGCATGCTCATCGGCTTCGCGCTGCTCATCTGGGAGCACTTCGACCGTTCCGACTACCGCCGTCTCGGCCAGTGACGCGCCGAGAGCCGCGTCCCGTTCCCGTTTCGCCTACTCGCGTTCCGTCCGTTCCTGTTTCGCCATCGGCAGCACGAGGCTGAACGTGCTGCCCTGCCCCGGGCGGCTCCACACCTGCACGCTGCCGTGGTGCGTGAGCGCGACGTGCTTGACGATCGCCAATCCGAGGCCCGCGCCGTCGCCGGTGCGCCCGTTCTGGTTGTGCCCGCGGTAGAAGCGTTCGAAGATCCGCTGCTGTTCGTCCTCGGCGATGCCGCATCCCCTGTCGATGACGCGGATGACGACGTCGCGTCCGTCGCGGCTCGCGCGCACGTCGACGCTGACGGTCGCCCCACCGGGCGAGTATCGCAGCGCATTGTCGAGCAGTTTGCCGATCGCGGCGCGGATCTGCGCGCTTTCGCCGTGCACGACGAGCGTGTCGTCGCCGCGCACGGCGATACGCTGCCCATGTTCGGCGGCGAGCGGACGCGCGACGTCGACGGCCGCCTGCACTTCGGCGAGCACATGCAGCGTGTTGTCGGCGGTCGGCTCGATCTGCTCCTGCGCCTTGATGAGCAGCATCAGGTCGCCGATCATATGGTCGATGTAGCCGATCGTGCGGCGCACATTGCGCGCGTCGCGCGCGATCTGCCGTTCGTCGAGCCTTCCTCGCTCGAGCGTCGCCGCCAGATGCTTGAGTTCGTCGCTCGGCTGCACGAGGCGTTCCGAGACGTTCGTGATGAAGTCGTCGCGCACCTGCGCGAAGCGCACCGATTCGCTGACGTCGTCGAGCAGCACGACGACGAGTCCCTCCGAGATCCTGCCGACGGTGACGTTGAGCCAGTTCGGTCTGCTCACCGTCCTGATATGCGGACGTTCGGCGGCGGTGCCCGCGTCGTCGCCATCGTCGCCGTGGCCGTCGTCGCCGACGTCGGCGAAGCGGCGCGGCGTGCGCGTCATCAGTTCGAGCGTGCGGCGGCCGCCGTGTTCGCGCACGTCGCGGACCGCCTCGGCGATCGGCACCGACACGATCGCATCGTCGTCGACGACGCCGAGACGGTAGGCGTCCGGGTTCGCGCGCACGACCTCGTCCGTCTCGTCGACGACGACGGCCGCGGCCGGGATCATCGTCAGCAGCGCGGCCGTCGAATCCTGCAGGTCGTCGTCATCGTCGTCGTCATCGTCGTCGTCCCTGTTCTTCCTGTGCCTGCAGCGCAGGCGGGACAGCAGGTCGTCGACGCGCTCCGACAGCGGCACGCCGTCGCTCGCACGTGTGAACAGCGGCGTGAGCAGGTCGACGAGCAGGATCCCCAGTCCGATGAGCGCGCCGACCGCGAACAGCGCGAAGGCCGCGGCGATGATGGCGGACGTTTCGATATGCATACCGCCATTGTGGCACATCGCCGCGCCGTCTTCGGCGTCCGCCGCCGAAGACGGCGCCGTTCGCCGACGCGGGCATATGGTTGGTTTCTCCGGGCGTGTCCTCTACACTGGTGAACGGCGGGCCGCCGCAGCAAGGGCGGCCGATGAACGAAAGGCGGGAAGATGCGCGTTATCTTCAACGAGGGGCTCAAGGCCGTCGCGGACGACCTCGATCATATGGTGCGCAACGTGCGCGACGCGATCCACGGCGCCGGGGCGGCGCTGCTCAGCCAGGATCTCGACGCCGCGCAGAAGGTCATCGACGACGACGCCGAGACCGACGCGCTGTCCACGTCGATCGTCGACCAGTGCGTCGAGCTGCTCGCCCGGCAGAACCCTGTCGCCACCGATCTGCGCGTCGTCGTCTCGACGATGCGCCTGGCGATCACCTTCGAACGCATGGGCGACCTGGCCCGGCACATCGCCGAGGCCGCGCGCCGCACCTATCCGGATTCGCCGCTGCCGGCGAACGCCGTCGACCTGTTCCGGCAGATGCAGGACTTCCTCGACGTGACCGCCGACCGTCTCGTGACGATGCTCGCCGACCGCGACACGCACACGGCCGACGAGATCATCCGCGACGACGACCGGCTCGACGACCTGCACCGCAGGACGCTGCAGCTCGCGCAGTCGGACGATTTCCCGGGCACGAACCAGCAGCTCATCAACGTCGTGCTCATCGGACGCTTCATGGAGCGCCTCGGCGACCATTCGGTCTCGGCGGCGCGCCGCGTCGTGTTCATCGTCTCCGGCTTCGATCCGTCGAAGGAGCCGGCGCGCGACGAAGGCACCGACATCGACTGACCGCGCGGTCACGTGCTTGCCTTCCGCCCGTTGTGGACGGACGGCACAGATTATCCCCAGCATCCATGTGGATACTGGGGATAATCTGTGGATGGCGTCCCGCTTAGCCGTCAACGCGGACGGCGTTCAGCGGCGCGCTCACTTGCCTCACTTATCGGATTCCGAAGCCGTGAACCGTTCCTCCGCCTCGGGCTTGTCGGAGCCGGACGGCTGCGGGTCGGCGCTTTCCTGCGCCGGCGTGATCGCGGCCGTAGCCTCCACTGCCGCCTTGTCCGGGAACGCGGCCGCTTCGGCCTCCTTCGCATGCTTCATCAGGCGCTCCTCGTCGGCCTCGCTGAACGAGGCGTCGAAGCGCATGCCCGGCTTCATGTCGACCGGATGCTGCGGGTCAGCGATCGCGCCGAAGGTCTTGAGCATCTCGTAGATGTAGGTACCCTTCGTGCGGTTGAGCGCGACCTCGATCGCCTTGCGCTCGATGCCGTTGCGGCCGAAGGTCGTCAGCGGCTCGCCGTCGCGCAGCTTGACGGCCGCGTTGAGCATGTCGCGCACGTCGTATTCGCTGTTCCACACCTCCGGCACGCCACGGTCGACGTCGCACAGCGTGTAGACGGCCTCCATGCCGGTGCGCATCGAATATTCGGTCGTGAAGATCGTGTCGCGCGGCTCCTCGGCGAACTGGCCGATGAACGCGAAGTTGACGGCGCCGTCGGGCACGACGTCCGGGCGGTCGCCGAGTTCGCGCGGCATGAAGAACGCGTCGACGTACGGCATCATGACCGGGATCGTGTTGCAGTGCTTCGAGGCGAGCTCGTGGATGCGGTCGGTCGGCACGCCCAGATGGTAGAGCCATTCCTCGCAGATCTCCTCGCCCGTGCAGTCCTGCATCTTCTTACGGATGTAGTTGCCCGGGTTGTCCGGCAGCAGCGCGTCGATCCAGACGCTGATCTGGTCAGCCGGCTGGTCGCGGAACTGCTGCTGGCGGTTAATCGTCCAGCTCATCAGCCAGTTGGAGTCCTCGACACTGACGATGCCGCCGGTCACCGTGTGGCCGCCGAAGGGCGAACGGCCGGTGATCTTCTCGATGTACGGGATGATCTCATCGTCGAGCGTCGTCGCGGTCGCGCTCATCCACTTCGTCAGGTTCGGGTCGTAGATGAACTTCTCCGGATGTCCGAAGCTCGGGTCGACGGCGGCGATGCGGTTCCACGTGTCCCAGCCGTTGCCCGGCTTGAGCGCCGGGTCGAAGCCGGCCGGCGTGTTCTGGTTGCCGATCGTCGTCGATTCGACGAGGCCGCCGTTCGTGATGAAGACGAGGTCGTTCTCGGTCAGCTCGATCGTCTTGTGCTCGTCGTTCTTCAGGTCGGTGATGACGAGCGTCTTCGCGACCTTCTTGTTCGGCGTCGAATACGGGTTGCGCGGAAAGGCGCCGTTCTCGGCCTGCGCGCGGGCGATCTCGTCCATCGCGACGTTCGTGAACTCGCGCTTCGGCCCCATCTCGGTCTCGCTGACCTCGAAGGTCACGTCGTCGACCGACGTCTGCATATGGAACTGCACGCCGTGCGCCTTGAGGTAGTTCATCAGCGGCAGCACCATCGACTCGTACTGGTTGTAGCGGGTGAAACGCAGCGCCGAGAAGTCAGGCAGGCCGCCGATGTGGTGGATGAAACGGTGGATGTAGCGGTGCATCTCGAGCGCCGACTGCCAGTTCTCGAACGCGAACATCGTGCGCCAGTACAGCCAGAAGTTCGAGTTGAGCACCTCGTCATCGAAATAGTCGGTGATCTTCTTGTTCGCGAGCTCGTCCTCGGTGGCCAGATACAGCTTGAGGATCTCCATGACGGCCTTGTCGGACAGGCCGAACTTCCTGTCGGTGTGCGCGTCCTGGCCACGGCCCTTCGTCGCGCGGCACTTCGAGAAGTTCGGATCCTCCTTGTTGAGCCAGTAGTAGTAGTCGAGCACGGAGGCGTCCTTGTCCTCGATGCTCGGCACGTCGCGGTAGACGTCCCACATGACCTCGAAGTGGTTGTCCATCTCGCGGCCGCCGCGCATGACGTAGCCCTCGCCCTTGACGAAGGCGCCGTCGAGCGCGCCGCCGGGCACCGCGTCCTTCTCGAAGACGTGGATGTTCCTGCCGGGCATCTGCGCATCGCGCACAAGGTAGAACGCCGCCGTCAGCGCCGCCAGACCGGTGCCGATGATGTAGGCGCTCTTCTTCTCGATGCCCTCCGGCTTCCTCGGATGGGCGAACGCTTCGTAATTGCCTGCGGAGTAGTACATCATGCCTCCTCTCCACGGGCTCATTCCCGCGAAGATGTGTTCCGCGCCGACTTTCGGCGCGCTACCGGCCATTGTCCATCCGTTGGCGTTCAGGCATGCCGGGACTTCACTGACAGCGTCCAACTCAGCCGCCGTGACGATTCATGGAGTAAGGCGATGCTCGACCGCAAACGCGCCGCGGTGGTCGCACGGATCCGCAAACTCGAGGACAGCGTGGACTATATCGATTTCAAGCAAAGCCTCTACGACGCCGTCCTGTCCGGCGAGCTGCCCTATAGGAGCAACCTGATCGCCCGCTGACGCCCCATTGGGCGCCCGCGCGGCGAAGACCATGCCGACCCGCGTCAGCACCGCCGCACAATTCGATAGTTCGGACGCGGAACACAGTGATGCGTGCGCGTTCCCGACAAACGGATGCGCGCGCGTCCCCACCCGTGCACGATTCGCACACAATCGCTCAATCCGCGCCGCAATCCCCACACAAGCAACCACAATGTCCCATCAAAGCGACACCACGCGCCGTCCGCCGCAGTGGGCGTGCGCATAACCCGGTTTCACCATCGAACTGTCGAGCTGTGCGGCGGCGCGGTCTGGCATATACGCCGAAAAACCCCGATGTGGCCGCCCCATCCTGTGGATGGGGCGGCCACATCGGGGTCAAAGGAAACCTCAGGCGCGCATCACTTCTGACCCTGCGCCGCAACAGCGGCGGCGCCGGCGGCGGCGGCCTCGGGATCGAGGTACTCGCCACCCTTCTTGATCGGCTTGAAGTTCTCGTCGAGCTCATAGACGAGCGGGATCGCGGTCGGGATGTTGACCTTCGCGATCTCCTCTTCGGTCAGGCCGTCGAGCATCTTGACGATCGCGCGCAGCGAGTTGCCGTGGGCGGCGATCAGGACGGTCTTGCCGGTCTTGAGCTCCGGGATGATCTCGGCATCCCAGTACGGCTGGACGCGAGCGACGACGTCAGCGAGGCACTCGGCTTCCGGAACCGGGTCTCCCGCGTAGCGCGGATCGTGGTTCTGCGCGTACTTGTCGTTCGGATCGATCTCGGGCGGCGGGGTGCCGTAGGAGCGGCGCCACAGCATGAACTTCTCGTCGCCGTACTCCTCGCGGATCTCGGTCTTGTTCTTGCCCTGCAGCGCGCCGTAGTGACGCTCGTTGAGACGCCAGTCACGCTTGACCGGGATCCACAGGCGGTCGGCCTCGTCGAGCGCGATGTTCGCCGTGTTGATCGCGCGGCGCAGCAGCGACGTGAAGACGATGTCCGGAAGGACACCCTTCTCCTTCATGAGCTTGCCGCCGTTCTTGGCTTCCTCGCGGCCCTTTTCGGTCAGCGGGACGTCAACCCAGCCGGTGAACTGATTTGTCTTGTTCCATTCGCTCTGACCATGTCGGAGCAGTACCAGTTTGTATGTCATACGCTTCAGTCTAGCGTTGCGTGCTGCCAAAATCGGCGCGCCGCGCACATCTGCGTTTCACACAACGTTTCACGCATATGTCGACGGTCAGACCATCAATGCGAATCCGTTGAACGCGAGCGCCGTCGCGAGCGCGAGCAGTCCAAGCGAGCGCATCGCGCGCATGTATTTGCGTTTGGCGATGTCGAGCGACGCGAACCATCCGGTCAGCAGCGCGCACAGCGCGCCGAGGATGCCGAGGAACGCGTTCAGCACGGACAGATGCGCCAGCCGCTCCCCCAGCACGCTCGTCGTCGTCCACGCCGCGGCCGCGCCGAGCATGACGATCGCGACGAGCGCGATCGTGCACACGGTGCCCCAGGTGCGTCCCATGCGCACGGCCCATGTGCGCTTGCCGACCTCGCGGTCCGTCTCCAGGTCGCGCAGGTTGTTGACGCACAGCACGCTCACGGCGACGAGGCCGATGGCGGTCGCGCCGACCCATGCGGCGGCGTCGAGCGCTCCGGCGATCGCGTGGGTCGTGCCAAGCGTGGCCACGAGTCCGAAGAAGACGAACACGGACGGCTCGCCGAGTCCGATGTAGCCGTACGGGTGGCGGCCGCCGACGTATCCCCAGCCGGCAGCGAGGCACAGCGCGCCGACGAGGACGAACCACCAGTATCCGGTGATGATGACGACGGCGACGCCGCACGCGCAGGCGAGCGCCGCGTTGGCGATGGCCGCGGCGAGCACATGCTTCGGCGGCACGCCGGAGGCGACGAGGCGCACCGGCGGCACCTCCATGCGGTCGGCGGGCGTGTCGAGGTCGTCGTCGAGCGTCGCGGCGATCGCGCGGGCGGAGCGGTGCGCGTCGGTGCCGCGGATGCCGTCGGCGTAGTCGTTGACGAAGTTCGCGGCGACCTGCAGCAGCACCGCGACGAGCAGACACAGCACGGCGACGGCGACGACGCGCGCGGTGTCCGGCACGCACGACGCGCCGCCGTGGAGGACCGCGCAGCGCGGCGCCGACGACGTGGCCGCGCGGTCGCGCACGATGCCGACACCGGCGACCGTGCCGATCCACACGGGGGCGACGCTCAGCGCGAGCGTGCGCATGCGCATGCCGCTGATGTACTGGTCGATGGTCACGGGTTCCTCCGTTGTTCGCATTCGTCTTGTCGTTCGGGCGGCGCGTTGTTCGACGGCGGCCGTCGGCGTTCCACACTACGCGCGCCGCGGTGTTTCGGGAACGGCGGCGCGCCGACATCACGAAGACCTCCACATTCGGTGGAGGTCTTCGCTGGGCGTGGCGGCGATGCGCCGCCGTCACGTCATCGTTCGGTCAGGCGTGTCCGCCCGGCATCGTCGGAGGCACGGTCGGAGCGCCCGGCGCACCCGAAGCGGCAGGAGCGGACGGGGCCGCGGGCGCGACGGAGCGGCGAACTGGCCGGTCGGCGCGCCCGGAGCCATCGGGGCGGCCGGAGCCGGCGTCTGCGGCTGGTTCGGCACGCCGAACTGCCAGTTGCTGTTGTCGGTCGTGCCGACCGGCTGCGTCGGCGGCACGCCGGACTGCCAGCCGTTGTTCACGTAGGCGCTCGTCGGCGCCGGATAGGCGGTCGGGATCGGCGCGGCCGGCTGGGCGGTGCCGTTGCGCAGCTTCGTCTGCTGGGATTCGAGCCACATCGCGATGATCGTGCCGGCGAGCATGAAGATGACGGCGAAGAGCATCAGATAGAAGCCGACGTGGTAGTTCGCATATCCATGCGTGTTGAACGTGCCCCAAGCGATCTGGTCGATGAAAAGCATGGCATAGACAACCGCGAGCGTCAACGGGACGGCTTTGTTGTCGATGAACGCAAGCCCGGCGATGGCGACGGTGAGCACGAGGAACTGCCATCCGAAGAAGACATAGGGCGAATCCGACGCAATGAGCGCCAGAGTCTCACTCGAGTACCCCTTCGAGGAGAAGAACGGCACGAACACGGCGATGACGCCGAGCAGCGCGCCGAAGAACGTGATGAAGTCCGCATAAATGATGTGCAGCTTGCCGAGCTGGATGCGCGTGGACAGTGTGGCTGCGATGTTGGCGTTGTTCTGCTGACGCGGCGCGCCCTGCGGCGGCATGTACGGGGCACCCGCCTGCGGCTGTGCGTACTGCGGCTGCTGCGGCTGTGGTGCGGCGAAGGGGGCCTGCGGCGCGGGCTGCGTCATCGGCGCGCCCTGCGGGGGCATCGGTGCGCCCGGCTGCTGCTGATTCGGATCCATATTCCTCTTCTTCCTCTGATGGATACGACGGTTACGTTGCCTACTCTACATGCCTTGCCTCATTTTTCGCTGACCGCACCATCATGTGGCCGCAGGCCGCCGGCAACGGAAAACCGGCCCCCGAAGGAGCCGGCTGCGCATCATCGTCGCATCGACGTCACTGCTGCTGCGGCACCTGCGGGGCCGGCACGTCGCCGTAGGCCGTCTGCTGTCCGACGACGAGGTTGTCGGCACCGGTCGGCGACGCGGGATCGGGCACCTGATAGACGTCGGTCTGCGACACCTCGGTGAGGGACGGCGCGGACGGCGCCGGAGGAGTCGGCATGGCGGCGGCAGGAGCCTGCGGCGATGGCGGGACCGATGCCGCAGGGGCCGCCGGAGCCGACTGCGCATACGGAGGAATCGGCGCGCCGGGCTGCGTCGCCGGGGCGGCCGGCGCCGCACCCATCGGCGCCATCGGAGGAACGGACGGCGGAGCCATGGCGGTGTTCGGACGCTGCGGGCCCTGCGCCTTCTTGAGCTGCATCACGTTGTAGAACTCGACGCCCGTCGCGATGAGGATGAGGAACACGGTGACGGCCCACAGCCAGTATCCCGCGCCATAGCTCACCTTGACCTGCACGAGGCCGGAGTACGACGCCGCCTCACCGGCGGCATGGCCGGCGTTGATCGTCTCGAACAGCCACAGCAGGAACTGCAGGACGGCCACGACGAACGCCGCGAGCGCCTGGCGGACGACGGCGAGCACGGCGACGGCGACGGCGAGCACGATGACGATCCAGCCGTCGCCCTTGATGAGGCTGACCGTCTGCGAGAAGAAACCGGGGATCGATACGGTCGCGTACGGCAGGAACGTCGCGATGATGGCGATGACGGCGGCGACCACCGTCGTGACGGCGGCGACCGAGACGCCAAGATTGCCGATTTTGACCTTCGGGTCGGTGAATGCATGCAGCGTATGCTGCAGGTCGGATGCAGGCTGTGGCGCCGACGGCATCGGCGGCACCTGCGGCTGTTCGTTGAAACTCATGTCCTTTCCTCTCTTCTCTCGTTGTCGTCGAAGACACATGTCCCGCCAACGGCGAGCGCCGCGGGCGGAAGTCCGACCACCGTATCAGGAAACGCGCGCGATGCACAAAAGGACACCGTCGATTATGGACGTCCGAGAATCGGCCGGCCGTACATACGACGGCGCGGCCGCGCTGCCGGATGCAAAGGCAACCGGCAGGGCGGCCGCGCCGAGGGGGGGGGAAAAAAAATCGATGCTCAGCTGTTGAGCGGCTTGACGAGCGGGAACGTGATCGTCTCGCGGATCGTGGCTCCGGTGAGCGCGATGAGCAGACGGTCGATGCCCATGCCCATGCCGCCCGCCGGCGGCATGCCGACGCCGAGCGCCTCGAGGAAGTCCTCGTCGATGTCGCAGGCCTCCTCGTCGCCGGCGAGCGCGTCCTTCGCCTGTGCGACGAAGCGTTCGCGCTGCACGATCGGGTCGTTGAGCTCGGAGTATCCGGTCGCCAGTTCGAAGCCGCGCACGTAGAGGTCCCATTTTTCGACGACGCCCGGCTTGGAACGGTGCGCCTTGACGAGCGGCGACGTCTCGACCGGGAAGTCGCGCACGAAGGTCGGCTCGTAGAGCTTGTCCTCGTAGAAGTGCTCCCACAGGTGTTCGACGAGCTTGCCGTGGTTCTCGACCTCGTCGCGTTCGACGCCGAGCTTGTCGGCGATCGCGCCGAGTTCGGCGACGCTCGTGGCGGGCGTGATCTGCTGGCCGAGCGCCTCGGACAGCGAGTCGTACATGCTCATCTGCTTCCATTCGCCGCCGAAGTCGTATTCGGCGCCGTCGAGCAACGTGACCTTCGTCGAGCCGAAGACGTCGATCGCCGTCTTCTGGATGAGCTCCTTGACGAGCTTGGCGATCGTGTCGTAGTTGCCGTAGGCCTCGTACGCCTCGACCATCGTGAACTCCGGCGCGTGCGTCGCGTCGACGCCCTCGTTGCGGAAGTCGCGGTTGATCTCGAAGACGCGGTCGATGCCGCCGACGAGGCAGCGCTTGAGGAACAGTTCCGGCGCGATGCGCAGATAGAGGTCGAGGTCGAAGGCGTTCATATGCGTCGTGAACGGGCGCGCGGCGGCGCCGCCGTGAATCGTCTGGAGCATCGGCGTCTCGACTTCGAGGAAGTCGTGCTCCTCGAAGGTGTGGCGCAGCGACGAGACGGCCTTCGAGCGGTTGCGCACCATATTGCGGATCCTCTCGTCGGCGATCATACCGATGTACGGCTTGCGCGTGCGCGTGTCCTCGTTGAGTTCCTTGTGCAGCGTCGGCAGCGGCTGCAGCGCCTTCGACGCGATCGCCCATTCGTCGGCGAAGACCGACAGCTCGCCGGTCTTCGATGCGATGACGCGGCCCTTGACGAACAGATGGTCGCCGAGGTCGACGAGCTGCTTGAAGAGCTTGAGCGAGTCGGCGCCGATCTGCTTCTTCGACAGCATCGCCTGGATCGTCGTGCCGTCGCCGGCCGCGAGCTGCACGAAGCACAGGCCGCCGGCGTTGCGGATGAACAGGACGCGGCCGGCGATGCCGACGACGTCATCGGTCTCGGCGCCCGGCTCGAGCTTGCCGTCCCACTTCGCGCGCACCGCGTCGATCGTGCTCGTCACGTCGAGCGAGACCGGATATGGGTTGAGTCTGTCCTTGAGCATCATCGCGCGCTTGGCGACGCGCATCTGCACCTGCTCGGGATGCGCGAGCGGGCCGAATTCCTTGTTCGACGGGTCGATGGCCTCGTCGAGCGTCGCGCCCTCGTCGATGCGGCGCGCGATCGTCTCGTCCTGCCTGAGCAGCAGCTCGGCGCGCTCGACGGTGCTCATCGACGGCGCCGTGACCTCCTCGTCCTCGACGACGACGGTCTCGTCGGCCGGCGTCTCGGGAAGCGCTTCATGTTCGTTGTTCGTGTTCTGTTCGGTCATGTCCTCGTTCTCGTCCTTCTTGTCCTTGCACCACACGCGTGCGCGCACCGTGCGCTCGGATATCGGCGCGGCATCCGCCGACGCACACCGTGCGTTTGGATGCCGGGGATTCGAATCCCTCATCGCCCATGGCACACAGATACCCGCGGCACGCATATATGCGCCGGCGCGGGCTCGGTATAGCGCACCAGTGTAACCGCCCGCCACTACACGCGCGCCGCCCGCTTTTCCCACCGCGCAACCGGCGCGACACGCCGAAGTTGCAATTCCTTCACGATTGCGTAAACTGTCACCTGTTGCCGGAAAGCAACATCGGGCTGTGGCGCAGCTTGGTAGCGCGCTTCGTTCGGGACGAAGAGGCCGCGAGTTCAAATCTCGCCAGCCCGACCACTTCAAAGCCTCACCTTCGGGTGAGGCTTTTCGCATATCCGCGCACCGGTGGCGTCAGTCCATCCTCCGCGTCCCATCCCATCGACCGCCTCGACGAACCCACCCGCAACCAGGCCGGTTTCCGTCCCGATCCATCGACCAAGCCGATGAGTCCACCCTCCGACAGGTCCATTGGCGTCCCGATCCGTCGACACGGCCGACGAACCCACCCGCTGCGTCCCGATCCATCGACCAGGTCGACGAACCCACCCGCGAACCAGCCCGTTTCCGTCCCGACCCATCGACACCGTTGACGGAACCACCCACAGCGAAACAATCCATCGGCGATCCCGACGACCCCACCCGCAAAACCAACCGGTTTCCGTCCCAAACCGTCGATGGGGCCGACAACCCCACCCGTTGCGTCCCGACCCATCGGCGACCACGACGACCCCACCCGCGAACCGGCCCATTTCCGTCCCGGAACGTCGATGGGGCCGACGAACCCACCCGCCGGCCCCATCTATCCGCCGTGCTTCGGCAGCGCAGCGACGACGTCCGCCGCCACGCGGCCCTACCGCATCTGCGCGTGCTGCTCCTTGGCGGCGGCGCGCTTCGCGTCCTCGGGCTTCTCGCCCGGATGCACGGACTTGTGCAGCTGCACGAGATCCTTGAAGCTGAGTTTCTTCGCCGGCTCCGGCACGAAGTAGCGGTCGTAGGAGATGAAGCAGCGCTTGTAGATCAGCGCGATGATGATCGAGTCGGCGACGAGCGTCAGCGCCGCGACCGCCGCGAGGATGACGAACTGGTACTTCGCCGCGCTCACCGGGCTCTTGCCGGCGATGATCTGGCCGGACATCATGCCCGGAATCGTCACGATGCCGCTCGATGCGAGCATCGCGATCGACGGCAGCAGGCCGAGGCGGATCGACGAGATCATCGACGGCTTCGCCGCCTCCCATTTCGTGGCGCCGAGCGCGAGCATCGTGTTCACCTCCGCGTACCGTTCGCGCATCGATTCGAAGAAGCGGCTCAGGCCGAGCGCGAGCGCGCTGACGGTGTTGCCGAGCAGCATGCCGGTGAGCGGTATGACGAGCTGCGGCGCATACCACGGCTTCGGCCGCACGATGAGTTCGGCGACGATCGCGAGCATCAGCAGCATCGTCACGACGAGCGACAGCAGCACGATGCCGACGAGTCCCTTCGGCGCGCCGGTCGCACGTCCCATCGTGATCTGCACGGCCGCGAGCAGCATCAACGCGATGAGTCCGATGACGAGCCACACGTTGTTCTGCCGGATCACGTATTCGAGGATGAAGCCCATCGCGAGCAGCTGCACGAGCGAACGCGCCGTCGCCCAGATCAGCGACTTGGCGACGCCCGTCTTCATCAGCGCCGAGATGGCGGCCGCGACGAGCACCATGACGACGGCCGCGACGAGTCCCCATATGTCGATGTCGAAATACGATTCCATCAGCTCACTCCTTCTCGTCCGCCGTGCCGTCCGCAGTATCGTCCGCCGATCCGTCGACGACGTCGGCGCGCTGCGCCGCGGCGACCTGCGCGGCCGTCGGCAGCGGCACCTCGCGCAATGCGCCGTCCTTGAGCACCATCATGCGCGTCGCGCGTCCGTCCGGCGCGCGGTGGCGGATGCGCACGACCGCCGTGCCCTCGTGCGCGGCGAGCTTGAGCAGGTCGGCTACCTTGTCCGCGTTCTCCTCGTCGAGTCCGGCGTCGACCTCGTCGGCGAGCAATACGCGCGGCTTCGTCAGCAACGTGCGCGCGAGGCTGACGCGCGCCGCCTGTCCTCCGGACAGGTCGCGCGGCGCACGGCCGAGGTCGATGTCCCGGCAGCCCATGCGGTCGAGCGTCGCGCGGATGTGCGCGTCGGAGAGCATGTCCTTCGGCTCGTGCGCGCGTTCGCCCTGCCGTACCTTGAGCGTCCACGGCAGCCGGATCGCGTCGGCGACCGTCTCGCCGATGAGCGTCGACGTCTGCGGCAGATAGGCGACGTTGACGCGCCACTGCTGCGGCGTGAACGTGTCGGAATCCTTGCCGTCGAGCGCGAACGAACCGGTCGTGTACACGTTGAGGCGCGCGAACGCGGTGAGCAGCGTCGACTTGCCCGAGCCGGACGGTCCGGTCAGGTCGACGACCTCGCCGCCGTCGACATGGAACTCGAGTCCTTGGAACACCGTCGTCTCGCCGCCGCCGCGCCTGGGCATGACCGCCGTCACGTCGCGCGCCGTGAACAGATGCCGCGCGCCGCCTGATGCTCCCGTCGCCGTTGCTGTGGATGTCTTCGTCGTCTGTGCCACGACCTCACCTTCCGTCATCTGCAGTCCGCCGCGCGACGTCGGCCTCGCGCGGCCTTGTTCTGCTGCCACTGTAGCGCGCGGAACGCCGCCCCCCCTGCCGTTTTCCGCGCTTGGCGCGCGGGACGGGCGGGGGCGGCGTTCGTGTGAGTCGGCCGCGGCCACGGGTAATGGGGTAACTGGAAAAGCGAAGTGCCGCGGCGCCGTGCGTCGAGTGATGGGTCCCTGTCGTCTCCTTTCGTCGAATGGTGTCGTGATTACGGATATCGTCGTCTCAGCGTCCGTCGCGGCCGGCCGCGTCGTGGCGGCGGCTTCGCATGTGGGAAACGATGCCCCAGACGATCGCGATGACGCTGAGCAGCACGCCGAGTCCCATCAATGTCCAGTTGACGAGCTCGCGCCAGTCGATGGAGTCGAGCAGGCCGCTGTTCATCGTCGAGCCGACGAGGATCGTCAATGCGCCGATGATCGTGACGACGACGCCGAACACGATCGTGCCGACGCTGGCGCCGCTCGGCCGCACGGCCTTCGGCGCTTCGGGCGGCTGCGGCGCGCTGTACATCGGCGCGGCGCCGGACGGCGGCGTGCCGGTACCGTCCGACGTCGCGTCGGCAGCGCCCTGCGTCGCGTCGTCGTCGGCGATGACGGTCGCGTCGAGCGTCGTCGTGTCGTCCGTCGTTTCCGTGTCGTCCGTCGTCGGGGCGCCCGTGTCGTCCGTCGTCACATCGGCGACGTCGTCCGCCGTTTGCGACGACCACGACCAGCCGGTCGGCAGCGGCCGCGTCATGTCGGCGGCGCCCTGCCGCGGCATGACGGCCGTCGGCGCCGTTTCGTCGACGGCCGCCCGTTCGATGACGACGGTCGTCTCGTCGGCCGCCGTCTGCATCGGCATCTCCCGCGTGTCGCCGTCGTTGGGCGCCGGAGCGTCGTCAGCGTCGAATTCGGCGAAACGTTCGCTCAGCGGCACGTCCATCTCGGTCGTCGCGTCGTCCGGCGACGGCGTGTCCTGCCGTGCGATGACCTCGGTGTCGTCATCGTGCATGTTGTGATCTGCGTTGTTCATGTCGTTTTCCGTTTCCTGATTCGCTCAACGCTGCGAGGCGTAGCGTACGGAGACGCCGCCCGAGATGAGCACGTTCGGTTCGATGACGAGTTCGGCTTCCTTCGGCGCCTTGTCGGCGCTCGCCGCGCACGGCCAGTAGCTGTCGGACTCGATGAGCTGCTTCATCTGCGCGTTCGCGTCCGACGCGAGGTCGACCTTGCCCTTCGTCACGCTGACGCCGGTGCACAGATCGGCCATCCTGCGCGATGTGAAGTACATGTCGTCGGTGTCGACCCAGGTCGACTCGTCATCGGCGTCGTCTTCGTCGTCGGCGTCCTCGTCGACGACATCGGTCCTGTCGTCGGGATCGCCGACCTCGACTTCGATGCCGGGCATCCTCACATGCGTGTAGCCGACGATGTTCCCGTTGTCCCAACCGACGACGTCGACGTCGGCGAGGCCGCTGCCGCGCGACATGAAGGTGTACGGGCCGCCGACCATGTCGGTCGGATAGGTCGCGTCGCCGCTTGCGAACTTCCACGAGCAGCCGTCGGGGATCGTCACGATGACGCGCGCGTTTGTCACCGTCATCGGGATATGGCCGGTCGGGCAGGTGCTCGTTCCCGGATGCCCGTCGTTGAGCCACACCGTGTGCTTCTTCGTGCCGGATAGGTTGACGCTCAGCTGGTCGTGGCGGTAGTCGTCGCCGGTGACGGCGATGCCGCGTTCGAGCTTCCTCCAATCATCGGCTGACGACGTCAGCTCGACGTTGCCGCCGGCGACGCTGATCGGCGTGTAGTCGCCGTCGATGCCGTTCTTGTAGACGTTGACGGCCGTCCATGCGCCGCCGACCGCCATCGCGCAGACGGCGACGAACATCGCGATCCAGGCGAAGGGATGCAGGCCGCCGGTGCGGCGTCCGGCGCAGCCGAGCACGATGATGACGACGCCGAGCACGACGCAGACGGCGCCCGCATAGAGCACGCCCGGCTGCATCGCGCTGACGAGCGACGTGTTGTTCACGGCGAAGGAGCAGACGCCCATCGAGACGATGAGCAGGCCGAGCACGAGCAGGACGAGCGTCGGCCCCGCCGGCTTGCGGCGCATGCTCTTCACCGGCGCCGGACGCGACGGCGGCGCGACGTAGGTCGGCGGCACGTTCGGCTGCGGCGCCGACGGCTGCGGCGCGGCAGCGTACGCCGGCGCCGCGGACGGCATCTTAGGCGCCATGTCGACGGGTGCGCCACCGCTCATATACATGTCGGGGCGAAAGGGATGGTCGGGCTGCGGCGGCRYCGCGCCGCCGTACGGCATGTTCGCCGGAGGCGTGGTCGGCGGATTGCCCGGCTGGGCGGCGCCGCGCACGGCGAAGCGGCGGCGACCGTTGTCCACGAGCAGGAAGAACGCGAGCGCGGCGAACAGGCAGGCTCCCATGTTGACGCTCCACGACCCCCACCACAGGAAGCCGAAGCCGCTGAACCCGCCGATGAGGATGCACAGGATGACGCCGACGAAGGACCAGTCCCAGTGGCCGTCGATCACCTCCTCGAGCAGGATCCGGTGGTCGAGCTCGTCCGGCAGCAGCAGCCAGCAGATGCCGTAGAGCACGGCGCCGAAGCCGCCGAGGAAGAACGCGACGACCATCAGGACGCGCACGAGCGTCACGTTCCAGCCGAGTTCGCGGGCGATCGCGCCGCACACGCCGGCGATGACGCGGTCGTTCGTGCGTTCGACGCGGCTTTCGCGGATCCAACGGAAGAAGCTCGCCTCCGGCTTCTGCGCGGCCGGCTGGGGTTGGGCAGTGTATTGCGGTTGACCCTGCTGACCGGGCTGCCCTTGCGGCCTCGGGTTGTACTGTGTGTTGCTCATGGTTCCATTACAGCAGCCCGAAGGCGTCAAAACCCTCAGGGGACACCCTGATTTCCCCCTGATTCCTCGCCCGGACCCTCGGTTTTCTCCCCGAACGGCGGCACAATGGAGGCATGTATGACACCTCTTCGACGTCAAGCGCCGCCGTGCGTCCGGCGGCGGCCGGCACGGCGGACGACTTCCGTCCGCTGCATCCGGCGCGGCTGCCGCTGATGCGGCCGCGCAGGGGACGCTGGATCGCCGGCGTCGCGCGCGGCGTCAGCATGCATCTGGGCGTGCATGTGTTCTGGGTGCGGCTCGCCTTCGTTGCGCTGTGCGCGCTGTACGGCGTGGGCCTCGCCGCCTATGTGGCGCTGTGGCTGCTGATCCCGGCCGGCGATCCCGAAGCCGAGGCGCGGCGCATCGCCGCGGCCGCGCATGCCGGCGATGCGCCGCTCGCGAAAGGCAACGCGAGTCCCGGAGCGCCTGCCGCGCGCGGCAGTGTCGACGGCGTCGCCGACTACACCGGAATGGGTTCGGCGCCGCCGGCGATCAGCGGCGAAAACCTCAAACAGCTGTTCGACGAGGCGTCGAAGCCGGCGCTGTTCGCGTCGCTCGGCGTCCTGCTCATCGCCTGCGCGGTCGTCGTTAACATGGCCGCGTCGCGCGCCGGCGCCTTCCTGCCGGCCGTGCTCGCCGTCGTCGGCCTCGGCGTCGCCTGGATGCGCTACAACGCGCCGCGCGGGCAGATCACGACGACGGCGATCGGCGTCGCGCTCGAATTCGTCGCCTACGTCGTCTTCCTTGTGCAGCCGCTGTTCGCGCACCACGAGGTCACGCTCGCGCGCAGCCTCGTCAGCGGCCTGCTGCTCGTGTTCGCCGTCATCGGCACGCTCACGCCGTGGATCATGGCGCTGATGCGCGGGTTCACGAACGAACGCGCGCTCAAGGAACGCGAGGAGGAACGCGCCGACATGACGGCGCATCTGCACGACGGCGTCCTGCAGACGCTCGCCTTGATCCAGCTGCATGCGAACGAACCGCAGACTGTGTTCACGCTCGCACGCTCGCAGGAGCGCGAGCTGCGCAGCTGGCTCTATCAGGAGCGCAAGACCTCGGACCGCTCGGTCAACGCCGGGCTCACGCAGATCGCCGCGCAGATCGAGGACAGCCACGGCAGGCCGATCGACGTCGTCACCGTCGGCGACGCGCGGCCAAGCGCGCAGACGGACGCGCTGCTCGATGCCGCCGCGCAGGCGATGGTCAACGCGGTGACGCACGGCGGCGAACCGGTCTCCGTGTACTGCGAGGTGTCGGACACGCTCGTCGAGGTGTTCGTGCGCGACCACGGCGACGGCTTTAGCATGGAGGACGTGCCGCCCGAACGGCTCGGCATCCGCGAGTCGATCATCGGACGGATCAGAAGGCGCGGCGGCAGCGTGGAGATCGTCTCGAGGCCCGGATGGGGCACCGAGGTGCGCATGCACATGCCGATCGCCGCGCCGGACGGCGCGCATGCGGCGCCGGATGAGGGAAAGGAACGGGCATGAGCGAACAGGACGGGTCGTCGCGGCCGCGGGCGCGCATCGCCGTCGTCGACGACCATGAGATGTTCAGGGCGGGCGTCATCGCGACGCTCGCGCCGACCTTCGACGTCGTCGGGCAGGCGGCGGACGTCGAATCGTCGGTGATGATGATCGCGGACACGCAGCCGGACGTCGTGCTGCTCGACGTGCATGTGCCAGGAGGTGCGGGCGGAGGCGGCGCCGAGATCCTGACGAAGTCGCGGCCATTGTCCCCCGATTCGGCGTTCCTCGCGCTGTCGGTCTCCGATTCGGCGCAGGACGTCGGCGCCGTCATCCGCGCCGGCGCGCGCGGCTATGTGACGAAGACGATCACCGGCAACGAGCTGATCCATTCGATCGAGCAGGTCGCCGACGGCTACGCGGTCTTCTCCCCCAAGCTCGCCGGATTCGTGCTCTCGGCCTTCCAGGGCGCGCCGCCGACCGCCGACGACGGCGCGGACCGGCAGGTGCACGACAGCGAGCTCGACCGCCTGTCGACGCGCGAACAGGAGGTCATGCGCCTCATCGCGCGCGGCTACACGTACAAGGAGGTCGCCGCCGAACTGTTCATCTCGGTGAAGACCGTCGAGACGCACGTCAGCTCGGTGCTGCGCAAGCTGCAGCTGTCGAACCGCAACGAACTGACGTTGTGGGCCGCCGACCGCCACATCGTCTGAGCGATTGCGTAGGCGCGCGACACGGCATACGATTCGAACATCCGTTCGCACAAGGCGATCGCGACGACGGCGTGTGCCACGGCCGATGCCCTACGATGGTGCTCAGCGAGACGGCGGCGCAGCGGGCGCCGCCCGGACGGAAAGGCGGCTGCGATGGCGCACGACGAGGACGACCTGCTGGCGAAGCTGACGCGGTTCAGCGAAGGCGTCGCGCCGCCCTTCGCGCAAGCCGACACGACGGACGCGACAACGGACGGCACAGGCGATGCGAACGGCACAGGCGACATGAACGATACGAATGTCGCCGATGACGGCGCCGGATTCGACGTCGACGAGTTCCTGCACGGCCTCGACGCGATCTTCGCCCGCCACGAAGCGGCCACGAAGGCCGAACCCTATCTGCTCGACGCGATGGACCTGGCCGAGAACGCCGGCGACCTTCCCGGCCTGCTCACCGTGCTCAACGAGACGATGGGCTTCTACCGCTCGCAGTCGCGCCACAAGGACAACCAGTGGATCATCCAGCGGGCGATCGAGCTCGCGCTGCGCCTCGGACTCGAAGGCACCGAAGCATGGGCGACGACGCTCATCAACGCGGCCACGTCGCAGCGCGCCGCCGGCAACTACGAGCAGGCCGAGGAACTCTACCGTCAGGCGCTCGACTGCGCCGACCATGTCTACGACGCCGACGACCGACGGCTCGCGGCGCTGCACAACAACCTGTCGATGCTCTACGGCGAAACCGACCGTCCCGCCCAGGCCGTGGCCGAACTACGCGAGGCGCTCGCGATCCTCGAACACGGCAGCCCCGACCCGGACACCGACGTCGACGTCGCCTCCACCTGCGCGAACCTCGCGCTCGCGCTGCTCGCCGAGGCGACGGCGGGCGACAACGACGCCGACACGACATCCGCGGCGCTTGACGAGGCGCGCGCATGCGCCTCACGGGCGCTGGCGATTTACCGCGCCGCCGACGCCGAGGGCAGCGCGCACTACGCATCGGCGCTCGCGACGGCCGCACAGGTGGCGTTCGCATGCGGCGATTTCACGGGCGCCGTCGCACGCTACGAACGCGCGCTCGCCATCATCGGCGCATGCTACGGCGAGCACACCGACTACTACCGCGTCACCGAAGCCAATCTCGGCAAGGCGCGCGAGGCACTGCGCGCGGCCGGCGCGTCGGCTGGCGAAGCCGCGGCGAACGCGCGGGACGAGAACCCGCAGTCCGCCGGCATGGCAGGCAGCGGTACAACGAACGACGCGACGGGCAGCGGCGCGGCAGGCACCATGACCCAGGCATCCGAGGCATCATCCAGCACGGCGCCGTCCGACGCGGCCGCTTCTCCGCGTCGCAGCGGCCTGCAGCTCGCTCGCGATTTCTGGCTCGCTTACGGCAGGCCGATGCTCGAGGAACGCTATCCGGACTACGTGGGCCGCATCGCGGCGGGTCTCGTCGGCCCGGGTTCGGAATGCTTCGGCTTCGACGACGCGCTCTCCGAGGACCATGACTTCGGCGCGCGCTTCTGCCTGTGGCTCACCGACGACGACTATGCGAGGATCGGCGAGCAGCTGCAGCGCGACTACGAGGCGCTGCCGCGCGAGTTCGACGGCGTCACGCGTTCCGCCACGACGCCGCGCGCGTCCGGCGGCGGCCGGCGCGACGGCGTGTTCCCGATCGGCGGCTTCTTCACGGCGCTCACCGGATACGCGAGCGCGCCGGGCGCCGACGAGCCGCATCGCTGGATGATGCTCGACGAGGCCACGTTGGCGAACGCGACGAACGGGCGCGTCTTCGCAGACCCGTTCGGCGCGTTCTCGAAGGCGCGCCAGTCGTTCAGGATGATGCCGGACGACGTGCGGCTCGCATGGATCTCGCGGCGTCTGGGGATGATCGCGCAGGCCGGCCAGTACAACGTGCCGCGCATGCTCGCGCGCGGCGACGGCGCGGCAGCGTGGCTGTGCATCGACGAGTTCACGATGGCCGTCTCCTCGCTTGTGTTCCTGCTCAACAATCCGGTGACGGTCGGCTATGCGCCGTACTACAAGTGGCGTTTCGCCGCGCTGCGCGCATTGAGCCGGCGCGCCGGCATGCGATTGGCCGGCGTGTGCGACGAGCTCGAGGCGCTGCTGCGCCGCTCGTCGGCCGCCTGCTTCGGCGGTGCGGGCTTCGGCGAAGGCGGCTCCGGCGCCGCGCCGCATATCGAGGCCGTCGAGCGCACGATCGAGGCGATCTGCGCGCAGATCGTCGAGGAGCTGCAACGGCAGGGCCTGACCGATTCGGACGCCGACTTCCTCGAATGGCAGCGCCCGTATGTGGAGGCGCACATCCACGACCCCTCGCCATGCCTGCACAGCCTGTGACGGCCGCATGGCACGACCACATCGGATATGACCACATCAGAAACGGAGCCATGATGACGCAAGCACATGATGCGACGCAGGACGACGGCTCGCTGCCGGACGACGAACGCACGGCGCTCGTCGAGCAGATCGTGCGGCATGAATGGAACATGTTCCAGCGCACGACGAACGAAGGCGGCCGTGCCGCCTGCCAGGGCAACTGGCCGATGTTCGCGCTGATGCGCACAAGCCAGTTCATGCCGTGGCCGATCGAGCTCATCAGGTCGTATCTGCAGGATCTGGTCGACGCCAAACATCGGGGCCGCAACCTCGTCGAGGAGAAATACGCACGCATGATGGCATCGACCGACCCGGAACGCTACCGGCGCGACATCGCCCCGTATATCCCGGCGCTCGACGACGCGCGCGTCGCTCGGCAGGAGCGGATCGTGGCATGTCAGCTCGACTGGGCGCGCGACTTCACCACGCGTTTCCCCCACATCGGCGCGAACATGCGTGTGCTGACGAGCGATCAGGACACCGGCGAACAGACTTCGTACGAGACGTATCTGCGCGGGGAATTGGGCACCTACTCGCCACGCACATTGGGGTTGTACGAGGATTTCGTCATGCGGCTGCAGGCGCAGGGCGGCAATCTCACGCAGCTGACGGTGGCATGGACGATGCGGCTGGCGGGCAGCGGCTCCCTTGACGAAGCGGAACAGGTGCAAGGCGGTTCGCCACGCGATCGACAGGGAGGCAGGCACGCCGATGCGGACGCGATTTGAGCTTTGCGCCGAAGAATCGGCAAGCCTGACGATACAGTGAGGAACCGTGCAGCATTTCTGGAAGCAATTCGCATGGACGCTTGTCGCATCGACGGTCACACTCGCGTTTTTCCTCGGCGTGAGCGCGTTGATGATGCCGCCATGGCGCATCGAACCGCTCAGCGCGCATATCACCGTCTCGACGTCCGACACCGCGATCGCCGCCGATGGCATCACGACGCCCCAGGAAGGCACCTACAAAGTCAAGGAATCGAAGATTCGGCTCAGGATCAGCGGCGGCAGGACCGTCGATGCGATCGTGCGCGAGCCGATCGGCGCGCCGAAGGGGCGCCCCGCATGCTCCTTCGTGCACGGCGCCGGCACCGGCAAGGCCTCCGAGGTCTACGGCGACATCGCCGGCGCGATGGCGTCGGCCGGCATCACGACGCTCGTGCAGGACAAGCGCCTCGACAACTACACACCGCTGTCGCGCGACTACCTGTCGAACGCCGAGGACTATCTCGCCGGCCTCGACGCGCTGCGCGCATGGCCGGGCGTCGACGCCGCGAAGGCCGGCATCTACGCGGAATCGGAAGGCACCTGGATCGCGACGCTGATGGCGGATCGGGACAAGGACATCGCGTTCGCGATCCTGACCTCCGCCCCGGTGTTCTCCCCCCGCCAGCAGATGGCGATGGCGGCGACGCAATACCTCAACATCATCGGCGCGCCGAGCGGCGTCATCGGCATCATCCCGAAGCTCATCAGCCTCGACTTCGCCCCCTTCGGCCTCAACTACGCCGACTTCGACGCGGCCGCCTACCGGCACAACCTGACGATGCCACTGCTCGTCAACTACGGCACACGCGACCCGTCGATGCCGTGCGAGCAGGGCGCGCAGCAGCTCATCCGCGACGCCCATGACGTCGGCAACGAGAACGTGACGGTGCGCTACTACCCGACGAACCACCAGATGCGCACCGGTTCGTCGCTGTCATTGCCTGGCCTGCAGCTCGAGAAGCACTACACGCACAACCTTGAGGACTGGGTGAACGCGGTGGCCGCCGGCGCGACGGCGACGGACTGGACGACACCGCCGATCGCCGGCGCGCAGCCGTTCCAGGAGTTTGCGGTCCCGGCCAGCGTCAGGCCCGGCTGCATCCATTCGCTGCTCGAGGTGCTCGTCGTCGCCCTGCTCGTCGTCCTGCTGTGGCTCATCGTCGTCATCTGCTGCCTGATCACGTTCCTGCGCCGCCACCACTGCGACGCCGAATCACCGGGGCGCAAGGGGCATACGCTCGTGCACCGGTATACGGCGCAGTCGAGGGCGCTCATCATCGGCAACATCATCCTCACGCCGACGCTCACCTGCGGCTTCCTCGCCTACTTCGCGTTCGTCGCGCGCGCCGCGCTCAAACTCGAGGACGATGCGGCGACGCTCGAAGCCGGATGGGTCGCGCTGCGCATCGGCGCGTTCATCGCGATCGCGATGCTGTGCTGGCTGTGGATCCGCCTGTATTTCTTCTACGGCCCCGGCGAACTCGACCCGCGCGACGCCGACCACGACCTCCCGCGCAAGGAATACCGCATGGCACGCGGTCACAGCTGGATCATCGGCATGCTGTCCGTCTGCGTGCTGCTCGCGCTGGCGCTCGCCGACTTCTTCGGCCTCATCGGCTCATGAGACCTTGCATGTGCAAACGGCGGGCCGTCCGCGGAAAATGGACTCCGCGGACGGCCCGCCGTTTGCACAGGGCTACGTGAGGCTCAGGCCTTCGTGCCGACGACATCCCTGACCGCCTTGTCGAAGGCGTCGATGAACCAGTCGAAATCCGCCTCGGTCGTCGTAATGTTCGGATAGACGCGCAGGATCGTGTCGTCGTTCGTCGACGTCATCGTATGCACGTGGTACTTCTGCGCCATGACGGCGGCCACGCGGTTCGCATAGCCGACGCCGTCGGCGTCCACGCCGAACTTGAGGCCGATCATGAAGCCGCGGCCGCGGATCTCCGCGATGACGTCCGGATACTTCTGGTGGATCTCCTCGAGCTTGGCGAAGATGTACTTGCTCTTCTCGCGGACCTGGCCCGCCACGTCGTGCTCGATCATGTACTGCAACGCACTGAGCGCGACGGCCGCCGAGATGTTGTTGTCCTGGTAGGTGGCCGTATGCATCATCGCGCTGTCGTAGGATCCGTAGGCCTCCCGATACAGGCTGTCCTTGACCTGGATGCCCGAGACCGGCAGCACGCCGTCGCTCATGCCCTTCGCGAAGGTGAACGCATCCGGGACGAGTCCCTCGTAGTACTGATGCGCCCAGACGTAGCCGGTGCGGCACGAGCCGGCCTGCACCTCGTCCATGATCATGTAGACGCCGTACTCGTCGCACAGGCGGCGGATCGTCGGGAAGTAGTCGTCCGGAGGCACGACGACGCCGCCCTCGCCTTGGATCGTCTCGGCGATGAACGCGATGACGTCGCCCTTCTTGAACTCCTCCTCGACGGCCTCGAGGTCGCCGTACGGCACATAGGTGTGGTCGGAGATGACCGGCTGCCAACGGCGCCACACGTCCTTGCCGCCGGCGCTGACGGCGCCGAGCGTCTTGCCGTGGAAGGAGTTGAGCGTCGAGACGATGCGCTTGCGCTCCGGATGATTGCGCCCCGCGGCGATGCGCACAAGCTTGAGCACGGCCTCGACGGCCTCCGCGCCGCCTCCGCCGTTGACGATCGTACGGGTCAGTTCCGGCGTGACGAGCGCCATGTCATGTGCGAAGGCCGCCGTGATCGGCTTGAGCGCAAGCGGATCCATCGTCAGCGGCTTCGTGGCGAGGTACTTGCGCACGTTCTCGACGATGAACGGATTGTTGTGCCCAAGCAGATAGACGCCGACGCAGCCGATGAAGTCGAGTCGCTTGTTTCCTTCCGCGTCCCAGATATAGCAACCCTCGGCGCGTTTGATGTCGAAGGTCAGTCCACCGGCGAGGCCGAGTTTCGTGCGGTACTCGTTCATATGCTTGAGCTGCATGTCCTTGACCTGGTCCTCGGTCAGGTCGAAGGCCTCGTCGAGGCTGATGAATCCCGGATACAGTTCGGATGCGGCAGTCATGGTCAAATCCTTCCGTTTCTTGTTTGTGAGCGTGTGCTCACTTTAAAACATCGAGATTTTCCGGACGATTTCACTTATGTTTCCAGCAACGATCATAGATGTCGATTCTGTTACTTGAGCGCACGCTCACTTATATATCGCATGCGACGACTGCAACTCAGTGCAGCCGCACGATGGCGCGCGCGAGGTCGCGCGCCTCGAGCGCCAGACGGTCGTCACCGGCCATGACATACTCGACCTGCGCGTTGTCGACGATGTCGACGACGGCATCGGCGAGGACCCGCGCCGGGCAGTCGTCGGCGACCTGCCCCATCCCGCGCGCCTCCTCGAGGAAGGCGACGAGCTTCGTGCGCCAGCAGTCGTGCGGTTCGACATACGAGTGTCCGTCGCGCGTCTTCGCCGCCCAATACGCGACGACGACGCACGCCTCCGCCTTCGACGCATCCGTCACCGGCATGAGCTCGTCGATGAGCGCATGGACGGCATCCAGACCGTGCCTGCCGGCGATGCCCCGTTCGATTCGCGCGTTGGTGTGCGCGACGACCTCGCGGTAGGCGCGTTCGACGATCGCATCCATGTCCTTGAAATACCGCCACAGCAGACTGTTCGAGACGCCGAGCTCGGCGGCAAGCGCGCGCGAGGACGCGGCTTCGAGCCCGCGGCCGCGTTCGACGAGCGTCAGGAACGTGTCCACGATCTGCTGTCGGCGTTGTTCGTGGTCGACGACCTTCGGCATCGCTGTCCTCCCTTTTGGCCCTTCCGTCGGCATGCGGCCGCGTCCACCATCGTACGCGAACATGCGGTCGGGGCCGCCTTCCAGAACATCATGGAAGACGGCCCCGACCGCGCGGCGGATGGGAGGCTCAGCCGACGACCGCCGCCTCGAGCACACGGTAGGCGTCATGCCGGCGCGCCCGCATGACGAGCGCCTCGACGACGCCGACGACGAGCGAGATGCATGTGCAGACGACGAGCGTGCCGCAGGTGACGCCGAAGGTCGCCTCGCCGACGAGTCCGGGGAAATACATGACGGCGCATACGAGGATCGCGACGAGCAGCAGCACGCCGGCCGCCGGCGCGACGACCGATTTGAGGACGCCCTCCCTGGCGCGCAGATCGGCGCGACGCACGAACATCACGACGACGGCAAGGCATGCGAGCACGAGCAGCAGGACGAAACCGAGGACGGCGGCGCCGGAGAACCACGAGAACGCCTGCGTGAACGGATCGAGACCGGCGACGCCGACGCAGGCGAGGATCACCGTCGACATCGCGGATACGACGAGCGACGCGACGGTCGGCGAATGGTGCCGCGCATGCAGGCGTCCCAGCGCGGCCGGCAACGCGTGGATGTCGGCCATCGAGCGCAGGTAGCGCGCGAGCACGTTGTGGAAGGAGACGACGGCGGCGAACAGGCTCGTGATGATGAGCGCGCTGATCACGTTCGCGAACCAGCCGCCCACGTATTTCGCGCCGGTCATCTGCAGCATGTCGCCGGCGGCGAGCGCGACCGCGTCCACATCGCCGTCCGAGCACCAAGCGACGACGATTGCGAACGACGAGACGAGGCAGAGCAACGTGACGAAGACGACGGCGACATAGGTGGCGCGCGGCACCGTCACGTCCGGGTTCTTCGCTTCGGCGCGATAGATCGACGTCGATTCGAATCCGACGAAGCTCGCGATCGCGAAGATGATCGCGACGCCGGGCGCGCCCTCGAGCGAGACGGACGGGGAGAACGTGGCCGCGAAATCGATACCGAGCGGCAGATGTCGGGCGAAGATCGCGACGCACAGCACGACGGCGACGGCGATCTCGCCGGCGATGAGCACGTTGACGACCTTCGCACTCATCGCGATGTTGCGGTAGCCGAGCACGCCGACGACGCCCGCGGCGACGAGCGAGCAGACCCACCACGGCAACGACAGCCCGGTCATCGACGCCATGCATGTGGCGATCTGCATGCCGAGGAAGCAGTAGATGGCCGATTGGATCATCGCATAGGTGAACAGCGCAAGCGTCGATGCGCCGAGACCGAGCACCGGATGGATGCCGCGGCCGATCGCGTCGAAGAACCCGCCCGATCCGGTCACATGACGACCCATCGCCGCAAAGCCGATCGAGAACAGCAGCAACGCGACGCCGACGACGACGAAACTCACCGGGAACGCGGCGCCGTTGCCGTTGAGGATGCCGAGCGGCGTGCCGCCACTGAGCACGGTGAGCGGCGCCGCCGCGGCGACGACCATCATCGTGATGGCAGGCGTGCCGGGGCCGCCGTGCTTCGTCCCCGCGGATGCAGACGGAGCGGCGGAGCTGATTGGGGATTGGACCGGACGCACACTGGCGTCCGCGCATGGTGCGGATATGGATGATGCGGTCATCGTCGCCTTCTTTCGGTCGGGAACGGAGCGGATATGCTCACGAATCGTCGATATGCATTGCCTCCATCGTGGGTGTCGGATGCGGTGTTCTGCTTCGGCATCGAATCGTGCCGGATATCCGGGAAGATAAATGAGCAGCCGCTCACTTACGTAATCGCGATGTTTTCGGTTGGTTACGGAACCGGCCCGCGACCCCGTCCGCGGACACACGGCCGTAACACGGCATACGGGAGCAAACGAAAAAAGGGTTCCGGGATGAACTCCCGGAACCCTTGGAATCAGGCGGATAGGGCGAGATTCGAACTCGCGGACGCTTGCGCGTCAACGGTTTTCAAGACCGTCTCCTTAGACCGCTCGGACACCTATCCAATGTGCTTGGCGCACGGACGACCAGTATACCATGCGTCGTTCCCGACGCGGGGCCGCCGTCCATGCGCCTCGCCGCATCATCACGTCGCCGACGCGAAGGTCACGCCTCCCACGTCGTCGGCTCGATGACCTCCTTGCCGCCCATGTAGGGACGCATCGCCTTCGGCACGACGATCGAGCCGTCCTTCTGCTGGTGGTTCTCCATGATCGCGACGAGCCAGCGCGTCGTCGCGAGCGTGCCGTTGAGCGTGGCGACCGGCTCGGTGCCGTTCTCGACGCGTTCGCGGATGTTGAGGCGGCGCGCCTGGTACTGCGTGCAGTTCGACGTCGATGTGAGCTCACGGTAGCGGCCCTGCGTCGGCACCCACGCCTCGCAGTCGAACTTGCGCGCGGCCGACGAGCCGAGGTCGCCGGCGGCCGTGTCGATGACGCGGTACGGCACCTCGACCTTGCCGAGCATCTCCTCCTCCATCGCGAGCAGGTGCTTGTGCTGCTCGTAGGAGTCCTCGGGCTTGCAGTAGACGAACATCTCGACCTTGTCGAACTGGTGGACGCGGATGATGCCGGTCGTGTCCTTGCCGGCGGCGCCCGCCTCGCGGCGGTAGCAGGAGCTCCAGCCGCAGTAGCGCAGCGGGCCGTGGCTCAGGTCGAGGATCTCGTCCTCGTGCATGCCCGCAAGCGCGACCTCGGAGGTGCCGACGAGGTAGTCCTCGTCGGGTTCGCGCAGACGGTAGATCTCGTCGGCGTGCGAGTTGAGGAAGCCGGTGCCGCGCATCACCTCGGGGCGCACGAGCGTCGGCGTGATCGCGAGCACGAAGTCGTGCTCGTGCGCCTGGTCGACGGCCATCGTCAGCATCGCGATCTGCATGCGCGCGATGTCGCCGCGCAGGAAGTAGAAGCGCGAACCGGAGACCTTGACGCCGCGCTTCATGTCGATGCCGGCGACTCCCTCGCCGAGCGTGAGATGGTCCTTCGGCTCGAAGCCCTCGGCCGCGAAGTCGCGGATCTGGCCGACCTTCTTGACGACGACGTAGTCGTCCTCGCCGCCTTCCGGAGCCTCCGGCTCGACGATGTTCGACAGCTGCCACATCGCCGTGGTGTACTGTTCGTTCGCCGTGTCCGCGTCCGCCTTGTACGCGGAGACTTGCTCGGAGAGCTCCTTCGTCTGCGCGATCAGCGCGGCCTTCTCGTCGGCGGCCGCCTTCGCGACCTGCTTGCCGATCTCCTTCTGCTTGGCGCGCGCCTCCTCGTACTTCTTGAGCGAGGTGCGGCGCACCTCGTCGCTTCTGAGGACCTCGTCGACGAGTTCGACCGACTCGCCGCGCTTGCGCTGGGATTCCTTGACGACTTCAGGGTGTTCACGGATGAATTGAATATCGAGCATGGCTCAAGCGTAATGCGCGAAGCCGACAGCTGACCGTCGTTTTTCCGATGGTTTTCCACGGCGCGCGGACGGGTCCCGCGGCGCCGCGCGCACCGCTTGCTAAGATGGGAAACCGGTAGCTGGGCGCGGACGCCGCCACGGGTGCGGCGCCGGCGGCCGTGCGAGGAGAAGCGAGGGCGAGCCATGGACCAACAGACACTGATCATTCTCGCGACGATGGTCGCGCTCATCGCGCTCATCGTCGCGGTCATCGCCGCCATCCGCATCACGATGCACCGCCGGCGCGTGCAGCGGCTCGAGCAGCGCCGCGACGACCAGGTCCACTACGCATTCATCATCAACCCGTCCAAGCCGACCGCGGCGACGACGCGCGCCCGCATCAAGGAATACTGCGCGAACAAGGGGCTGACCGAGGTCATGTTCATCGACACGCAGCTCGACAAGGACGGCCGCGCCTGCGCGAAGGAGGCGCTCTCGCGCGGCGCCGACGTCGTCATCGCCGTCGGCGGCGACGGCACGGTGCGCACGGTCGCGTCCGCGCTCGGCGGCACCGGGCACGCGATGGGCATCATCCCGATCGGCACCGGCAACCTGTTCGCGCGCAACATGGGCATTCCGCTCGACGACGTCGAGGCCGCGCTGACGATCGCCGTCTCCCACGGCTCGCACCGCGTCGACGTCGGCCGCCTGCGGATCCTCGACGACCCGGACGAGGACCATGCGCACGCGTTCCTGATCATCGCCGGCGTCGGCTTCGACGCCGTGATGATCGACGACACCGACCCGAAGCTCAAGAGGAACATCAGCTGGCTCGCCTATTTCATCTCCGGCGCGAAGCATCTGTTCGCGCCGAAATACCACGCGTCGATCACGATCAAGGGCGCCGACGGCGAGGCATACACGCAGCGGGACACCGAATTCCGCACGTTCATGGCCGGCAACTGCGGCCAGATCCCGGTGTTCTCGCTGATGCCGGACGCGTCGTTCAACGACGGGCTGCTCGATTTCGAGATGATCGACACGAACGGCGGCCTCATCGGCTGGGCGAATCTCTTCGGCGACGTCGTGCACCAGACGATCACCGGCAAGGCCTCGCAGAGCCCGCTGTCGACGCATTCGCACATCGACCAGATGCAGGGCGTGCAGGCCGAGGTCATGCTCGACAAGCCGGTGCCGGCGCAGGTCGACGGCGACATGCTGCCCGAGACGCGCCACATCCTGTTCTCGGTCGACCGCGAGGCGCTGCTCGTGCGCGTGCCGCTCGACGACGGCATCAGCGCGACGACGCAGATCCCGCCGATCAAGGCGCCGCTCGCCAAGGACTGAACGCGCGCCGGCGCAGCCTCCTTCGCGCACGAATCCGCCGTTGGCGCCGCTGCAATCGATTTCATCTCTTTGCCACCGGCTAAACTGGCACAGCGTCTGCACGGCGGCCACGCCCTGCAGCATCGAGCAGTAACTGTTGTCCCCGTCAGAATGAAGGAAGTATGGTTGCACCTAACGCGGGCATGCCCGCCACTGAAGCAGATCTGATCAACGTCGACGAAGTCATCGGCAAGTACTACGACGTCGTCCCGGATCCGTCGGTCCCCGAGGAGCGCGTCATCTTCGGCACCTCCGGTCACCGCGGCTCGTCGCTGAAGACCTCGTTCAACGAGGCGCACATCGTCGCGATCACGCAGGCGATCGCCGAATACCGCAAGGCCGCCGGCGTCACCGGCCCGCTCTACATCGGCCGCGACACGCACGCGCTGAGCCTTCCGGCATGGAAGACCGCGATCGAGGTGCTCGTCGCGAACGGCGTGCGCGTGCGCGTCGACTCGCGCGACGACTTCACGCCGACGCCGGTCGTCTCCCAGGCGATCCTGACGCACAACCGCGCGGCCGACGGCACGCAGCGCTTCGAAGGCGCCGACCTCGCCGACGGCATCGTCGTGACGCCGTCGCACAACCCGCCGACCGACGGTGGCTTCAAGTACGATCCGGTCACCGGCGGCCCGGCGCCGTCCGAGGTGACGAACGCGATCGCGAACCGCGCGAACGAGCTGCTCGGCGACTTCAGGAACGTCAAGCGCGTGCCCTTCGAGCAGGCGATCAAATCGGACCTCATCGAGCGCTTCGACTTCCGCGAGCACTACGTCGACGACCTCAAGAACGTCATCGACTTCGACGTCATCCGCAACTCCGGCGTGCGCCTGGGCATCGACCCGCTCGGCGGCGCCTCGGTCAACTACTGGCCGCTCATCAACGAGAAGTACGGCCTCAACATCGGCGTCGTGCGCCCCGAGGTCGACCCGACGTGGCGCTTCATGACGATCGACCACGACGGCAAGATCCGCATGGACCCGTCGTCGCAGTATGCGATGAAGGGCCTCGTCGACGAGCTCAACGCCGGCGCCTGGGACAAGTACGACCTCGTCGGCGGCACCGATCCGGACGCCGACCGCCACGGCATCGTCTGCCCGAACTGGGGCGTCATGAACCCGAACCACTACATCGCCGTCTGCGTCGAATACCTGTTCGGCGGCAACCGTCCCGACTGGCCGGCGGGCACCGGCGTCGGCAAGACGCTCGTCTCCTCGTCGCTCATCGACCGCGTCGCCGCGTCGATCGACGCGCGCGTCGTCGAGGTCCCGGTCGGCTTCAAGTGGTTCGTCGACCCGCTGTTCACCGGCGAGATCGCGTTTGGCGGCGAGGAAAGCTCCGGCATGAGCTTCCTGCGCTTCAACGGCCGCGTCTGGACGACCGACAAGGACGGCCTGATCCCCGACCTGCTCGCGGCCGAGATCACCGGCAAGACCGGCAAGAACCCGGCGCAGCTCCATCAGGAGCAGGTCGAGCGCTTCGGCGAAAGCTGGTACAGCCGCATCGACACGCCGACGACGCTCGAGCAGAAGCAGAAGTTCGCCAAACTCGACGCGAAGGACGTCACGGCCACGACGCTCGGCGGCGAGGACATCACCGCGATCCTGACGAAGGCGCCGGGCAACGACGCGCCGATCGGCGGCATCAAGGTCGTCACCGAGAACAACTGGTTCGCGGCGCGCCCCTCCGGCACCGAGAACATCTACAAGGTGTACGCGGAGTCCTTCGTCTCCCCCGAGACGCTCGACGCCGTCCTCGACGAGGCCACGCAGGTCGTCGACAAGGCGCTCGGCGAGTGAGCGCCCGTGCGCCCGCGGCATGACCGCCGCGGGCGCACGTCATCGATTCCCGTGACGACGAAGGCCCGCAGCTGCAGCAGCTGCGGGCCTTCCGCTTACCGAGGGAGTCGCCTACCGGCGAGGCTCTCCCATCGACGAACGCGACGCGATGCTCACGCCTTGTTCGGGTTGACGAGCGTGCGCGGGCCGTTCGGGTCGCCGACGATGACCTCGTTGACCATGTCGAGGAACAGGCCGTCCTCGACGACGCCGACCATGTTGATGAGGTCCTCGTGCAGGCCCGCCGGGTCGTCGATGCGCTCGAGGTGCAGGTCGACGACGTAGTTGTTCTCGTCGGTGCGCACCGGCTTGCCGTCGGCGTCGAGGCGCAGCGTCGGCTTGTAGCCGCGCTCCTTCATGCGCTCGATGACGTGCATCGCGCCGAAGGGGATGACCTCGACCGGCAGCGGGAACTTGCCGATGACGTCGACGAGCTTCGAGGCGTCGACGATCCAGACGATGTGGTCCGAATTGATCGCGACGATCTTCTCCCACAGCAGCGCGGCGCCGCCGCCTTTGATGCCGTTGAAGTTCTTGTCCACTTCGTCGGCGCCGTCGATGCACAGGTCGATGTGGTCGACGTCGTCGATGTTGACGATCTTGATGCCGTAGCCTTCCGCCTGCTCCTGCGTGCGGCGCGATGTCGTCACGCCGGTGAACTCGAGGCCCTCCTCCTGCTTGCGGCGGCCGAGTTCGTCGACGAGGAAGCGGACCGTGGAACCCGTGCCGAGTCCGACGATCATGCCGCTCTTGACGAGCTTCGCCGCTTCGATGCCGGCTTCCTTCTTCATTGCATCCTGCTGTGCCTTATCCATGACGCTCCTTTTGTTTCGTCCATCCGGGAACCGCGCCCCGGCTGCCTTTCAGTGTAGTGGATGTAGTGGAATCGCACGGGCGCCGTCAGCGCGGACGGTGGACGAGGAACGACGCGCCGTCGAGCGTGATCGTGCCGTCGCCGTCGACGGTGCCCTCGACCTCGATGTAGCCGCGTATCGCGCGCGGGCGGCCGTCGTAGTGGGGGCTCGACGACGGCGGCGGCGTGAACGTGACCGTCCCGTGCACATGCAGTCCGCTGTGCCGCAGCAGCGGCTCCGGCGACGTCGTGTGCGCCGCGTCCGCCGGGGACGACGTGGACTGTGCGGACTGCGCAGTGTCATGCACCGTCGATTCCTCGTCCGGCGCAACGTCGTCGTGCACGGCCGGCGCTTCATGCGCGTTTTCAGCGTTCCGCGCATCGTCGACGGCGGCGCGCGCCGATGCCGCGTCCGCCTCGCGCACGGCGCGCTCGTCGGTGTCGACGACGCCGTCGGCGTCCGTCGTCTGTGGGCCGTCCGCGTCGCCGTCGACGCCGATGCAGCGCGTGCGCCGGTAGTCGTCCGCCGACAGTCCGCCGTCGAGCAGCATCCGCGCATCGAGCGGCACGTCGAGGCCACGCGCGTAGGACGACGCGAGCAGAGACTGCCATCCCTCCTTCGGCAGGTAGCCGTCGCGCACCGATGAACGGCAGTCGCCGGCGTAGGTGCGCGCGAGCTCGTCGACCTTCTCGTTGCCGGCGTTGCCGGCGTGTCCCTTGACCCAGACGAAGCGGACACGTCCCTTGCGGCGGTGGATCTCGTCGTCGATCGCGCGGATGAGCTCCGCGTTCTTCACCGGCTCCTTCTTCGAGTTCTTCCAGCCGTTCCTCTTCCAGCCGTGCACCCATTTCGTCGAGCAGTTGATCGCGTACTGCGAATCGGTCTCGATGACGAGCTCCTCGTCGCCGGGATGCGTGCGCAGCGCCTCGAGCACGGCGCACAGCTCGCCGATCTGGTTCGTGCCGTTCGTCGCGCCGCCGGCGTCGCAGTCGCCGCCGTGCGCGTGGCCGCGCGTCTCATGCGTCGGATGGTCCGCCCACGCCCAGCCCATCGGGCCGTTGGGATTGCCGAGTGCGGAACCGTCTGTGGAAACTGTGATCGTCATGCTTCCAATGTACCCGCACGGTGCGCCGTCGCACCGCAGGACATATCGTGGAACACGCCGTGAAAAACCGATCCCGCGGCCCGCACGAGGATCGTGCATGGCCGCGGGATCGCGGTAACGCTGTATAGCGCGGTAAGACTACTTGCGCTGGTGGCGAGTCTTACGCAGCAGTTTGCGGTGCTTCTTCTTGCTCATCCGCTTGCGGCGCTTCTTGATGACCGAGCCCATCGTCAGCCTCCGTTCCTTACTTGAAAGTTTGCAACTTGCCTAACACTACACCGTTCATCCGACTTTGGCGAGTCGGCGCGCGCTGCGCTCACAGCGGGAACAGCTTGAACACGGTATCGACGGAGCTCTTCGGTCCGCTGAGCCGCACGCACACGGTGTTGTTGCGCCACACGGCGACCTCCTTCGCGTCGTCGCCCTTGTCGGCGTTGACGACGTAGGCGCCGGTGTTCGCGCCGTTGACCTTGACGCTGCCGGCGGCGATCTCATCGCCTTCAAGCAGCTTGGTGAGCGCGTTGTACTGCGTGAGCGCCTCCTCCTCGCTCGCCCACTGCCCGACGACGACCTGCACGTCCTTGGCTTCGTCGCCGGTCGAATAGACGAGCCGGTACTCCTCGAGCGGCGACGAGGCGTCCCATTCGTCGGTGGCCTGCGCGTCGGTGCGCGCGAAGTTCGAGACGTGCTCGGGCATCGCCTTGAGCAGTTCCGACGCGTTCGCCGGCAGCGCCTTCGCGTCGATCGTCGGCTTCGCCGAGGCGACCGCCGTCGGCACGTCCATCGGCTCCGGCACATGGCGCACCGCCCAGCCGGGCCATGCGAATGCGCTGAGGATCGCGAGCACGACGATGGCGGCGGCCGCGAACACGACGATGCGCGCCTTGTGCGCCGTCGATGAGGTCTGCGTCTGCTGCTGCTTGCCGGAACTGACTGCCATGTGGCCCATCTTGGCACAGCCTTCTGACCGTGTGCGCGATGCGCAGACGCCGCCGTGCCCAGTCCCACCGAACCCCGCCGCCATACCCGCCGTGTCCAGTCCCACCGAACCCCGCCGCCATACCCGCCGTGTCCAGTCCCACCGAACCCTGCCGCATAACTCGGGAATTGGCCCGAACTGTCGAGTCATGCGACGGCACCCGTCGATTCCCTTCCCCATCATGCGGCACGGCTGTGCGATACCGTGCGATACCGTGCGATGACGATCGCTTCGACGGTCATGATGTGCATATGCGTGCACTTTCGTCGCGGGCGGCCGTTCGACCATCACCCGGCCGGCGCATCACTCTGCAATCGACCCGAAATATCGAGTTATGCGCATGCAGCACGGCACCGGGGCGATGCTCCTGATCGCGCAGCAGTCGACATAGATCGCGCAGCGGCGCAGACGGCGCGCCAGACGGCCTCTGCACGAGCGCCAATCAGGCGCGCCCGCACCCTTGCGCGCGCGCATGAAGGCAGCTAGGTTGCTGCATATGGCGAAAAGCAATGTGAGTTACGTATGCACCGAGTGTGGATGGACCGGCGCGAAATGGTTCGGCCGCTGCCCCGAATGCGGCCAGTGGGGCACGATCGAGGAGTTCCACGAGACGCGTCCCGCCGCGTCCACGTCGCGCACGGCCGCACCCGGCCGCACGTCGCGCACGACGCCGACGGCGGTCGCATTAAGCGCCGCCCAGCCGATCACCGACGTCGACACGGCGTCCGTCACCCGCGTGCCCACCGGCTTCGGCGAATTCGACCGCGTGCTCGGCGGCGGCATCGTCCCCGGCTCGGTCGTGCTCATCGCCGGCGAACCCGGCATCGGCAAATCCACGCTGCTGCTGGAGACAGCCGGCAACATCGCACGCAACACGCCGTCCGGCAACGTCCTGTACATCTCCGGCGAGGAGTCGCAGGCGCAGGTGCGGCTGCGCGCGTCGCGCATCAACGCCGTCGAGCCGAACCTGCTGCTCGCCTCGACGACCGACCTCGCGACCGCGCTCGGACTCATCGAACAGCACAGGCCGGCGCTCGCGATCGTCGACTCGGCGCAGACGATCGTCTCCCAGGACGTCGACGGCATCTCCGGCGGCTCCACGCAGGTGCGCGAGGTCGCGAGCGCGCTCATCGACACGGCGAAGTCGCTCGACGTGCCGGTGCTGCTCGTCGGCCATGTCACGAAGGACGGCTCGATCGCCGGCCCGCGCACGCTTGAGCATCTCGTCGACGTCGTCTGCCAGTTCGAGGGCGAGCCGCAGACGGCGTTGCGGCTGCTGCGCGCCGTGAAGAACCGTTTCGGCCCGACAGACGAGGTCGGCTGCTTCGACATGAGCGGCGTCGGCATCGAGGAGGTCGCCGACCCGGCCGGCCTGTTCCTGTCGTCGAACGAGACGCCCGTCGACGGCACCTGCGTCACGTTCACGCTCGACGGCCACCGTTCGCTGCCGGTGGAGGTGCAGGCGCTCGTCACGAACTCGGTGCTGCCGACACCCCGGCGCGCCGTCAACGGCGTCGACTCGAACCGCATCGCGATGCTCGTCGCCGTCCTCTACCGGCACGGCGGCCTGTCGTTGCTGAGCAACGATCTGTACATCTCGACGATCGCCGGCGGCGTCGCGAAGGAGCCGAGCTGCGACCTAGCGATCGTCGCGGCGCTCGCGAGCGCGGCGACGTCCACGCCGATCGCGCGCTCGACCTGCGCGGTCGGCGAGATCTCGTTGACCGGCCAGGTGCGTCCGGTGCCTCGTCTCGCACACCGGCTGCGCGAGGCGGCGCGCCTGGGGTTCACGACGGCGCTCGTGCCGCCGATGCGCACTTCGGTGTCGATTCCGGGGCTGCGCATCGTCGAGGTGCGCTCGCTGCGCGACGCGCTCGACGCGCTCAAACTGACGAAGCGCGGCAAATGACGCGGCGGGTGTCGGCTATGCGCCGACGACCTTCAGTGTCTCGTCGGCATTGCGCTTGAGTTCGTCGACGAGCGCCTGTGCGGAGTCGAACTTGATCTGCGGGCGCAGGAAACGCGCGAATTCGACGCGCACGCGGTGGCCGTAGAGTTCGAGCCAGTCGTCGGTGACGGCGTAGGCTTCGAGGACGCGTTCGTCGTGGCCGCTGTCCTCGTTGAAGGTCGGCTTGCGGCCGATCGAGATCGCCGCCGGCCAGCGGTACGGCGAATGCGGCGCGAGCCGGCTTTCGACGCCGCCGGATGTGTACGGCTGCGCGATCGACGCAACGCCGCCGCCGTCGAGGTCGCCGAAGGGGCGCTGCGACTGCGCGTACGCCTCCTCGCTGCCGAGGTCGATGAGCCATCCCGCGTACACGCCGTCAACGGGCAGGTAGCCGTCGATCGGCGCGACGAGGTTCGCCGTCGGGAACCCGATCGTGCGTCCGCGCTCCTCGCCGTGCGTCACCGTGCCTTCGACGCCGTGCAGATGACCGAGGATGCGGTTCGCGTCGGCGACCCGCCCCTGGCTGAGCAGCCAGCGCACGTTCGTCGAGCTCAGTTCGCGCACCTCGCGCGCGTTGACGCGCTTGCTCCAGGCGCGCCGCTCCGCTTTGCTCATCCCCTCGAGCGGGTCGGAGGGCTCCCCCGGCCGTTCGGGCGCCTGCGGCGTGAAGTCGGCGGGCACGCGCACATGGCCGCCGTTGTCGACGACGACGTCGAGTTCGAACACGCCGGTCGCCTGCGCAAGCGTCCCGATCTTCTTCACGTCGCCTTCGAGGCCGGCGCCCATGCGCGCGTCCTGTCCGAGCACGAGCGTGCGCATGCCGACCTTGCCGACGAGGCGGCCGAGGAAGAAACGGAACGACTTCGCGGCGAACGCGAGGTCGTAGTGGACGATGAGCACGTAGTCGACGCCGAGTTCGTCCATCATCCGCAGCCGTTCGTCGACGCCGCTGATCGCCTGCGCGTCGTGCACGCCGTCGGGCACGCCGATGCCGGCGTGCGTCTTCGCGTATGTGTGCACGAAGGCCGGCCGCGGGTCGAACATGACGACGACGGCGAAGCTGTTGTGCGCCTTCGCGAGTTCGACGGCGCGTCGGATGACGGCCTGGTGTCCGCGGTGCACGCCGTCGAAGACGCCGACGGTGACAACCGATTTCTTGGACGTGCTCAGCGTCGGCCATGCGACGTTGCCGCCCTCGTCCGGTTCGAGCCGAATGATGTTCATTGCTTTCCTCCTGTTGCCTGTTCGGTGCGCCGCGCCCTCACCGTGCCGCCGGGAACACGGCGGTCGGCCTGATGGTCTTCCCGTTCGCCTGTTCGACGATCGCGACGACGTCGCCGTCGTCCTCGACGACCGCCGCGCTCGTGCCGTCGACGTGCCCGGCGATCCACCGTCCGTAGCGCAGGTCGCGCGCCTCGTCGCGGCTGACGGCGATCGTCGGCATCGCCTCGCGCACCGCGTCGACCATCGGGATCAGATGCGCCGCCACGTCGTCGGCGGGCACGTCGAGCACGGCGCGTGCGCGCGTCACCCGTTCGCCGTCGCGGTTCGTGTACTCGCGGGTCTTGGTGTGCGCGGTCACGACGTGCGGGTCGTCGACGGTGAAGTCGCCGACGGCGAGCCTGCGCAGCTGCGTCAGATGCGCGCCGCAGCCGAAGTCCTCGCCGAGGTCGCGTGCGAGCGCGCGGATGTAGGTGCCGGCCGAGCAGGTCACCGTCACGTCGACGTCGAGCACGGCGTCGCCGTTCGCGGCCGCGGCCGGGCGCGCATCGCCCACGTCGAAGCGGCTGATCGTGACCGGCCGCGCCTCGAGTTCGACGTGTTCGCCGGCGCGCGCGAGATCGTAGGCGCGCCGTCCGTGCACCTTGATCGCCGAATAGGCGTTCGGCACCTGCTCGATCGTGCCGTGAAACTTCTGTGAAACAACGTCGCGGATCATGCCGACGTCCGGCAATGCGGCCGCGCGCGGCATGTCGACGAGCGCGCCGTCGGCGTCGTCGGTCGTCGTGCGCTGGCCGAATCGGATCGTCGCCGCGTAGGTCTTCGTATGGTCGACGATGACGTTGAGCAGCCGCGTCGCGTTGCCGACGCCGACGACGAGCACGCCGGTGGCCATCGGGTCAAGCGTGCCGGCGTGGCCGACGCGGCGCATGTGCACGGCCGCGCGCACGGCGCCGACGATGTCGTGGCTCGTCACGCCCTGCGGCTTGTCGACGACGAACAGACCGTTGAGCGTGCCGTCCTGCGCACCCACCGGCTCAGTCCTGCGTCTCGTCGATCGTCGAGTCCGGACGCGTCGACGCCGCGTCCTGCGCGGCCGTCGTCGGCACGTCGTCCTCGTCGTCGTCGAAGTCCTCGAGTTCCTCGACCTCGACGACGTCGCCGTCGTATTCGGTGTAGTCGTCCTTGTCGCGGTGCTCCTCGTCGTCGAGCGCGCGTTCGGTCGCGGCCTCGGAGACGCCGGCGAGGTCCTCCTGCTCGAAGTCGTCGTGGCGGTACGGGTCGGCGTCGCCGGCGTACTGCGCGTTCGCGCGCATCCTCGCGAGTTCCTCGTCGCGCTTGCGCGCGGTGACGAGGATGTCCTCGATCTCGTGCGCCTCGCCGGGCACCTCGTCGAAGACGAACTCGAGCTGCGGCGTGAGCCTCAGCCCCGCCTTCGCGCCGACGAGCGAACGCAGGCGTCCCTTCGCCTGGTTGAGCGCGGTGCGTGCGCGCTTGCGTTCGCCGTCGTCGTTGCCGGTGTGCGACAGCGTCGTCCAGTAGACCTTCGCGATCTGCAGGTCGTTGGTGACGTGGACGTCGGTGATCGTCACGTTCTTGAGGCGCTTGTCGTGCAGCGCCGACTCCATGTTCGATGCGATGACGCGCTGGATGAGCGCCGCGATGCGTGCGGCGCGCGGATTGGTTGACTGCATGGGTTCTTCTTTCCTTGACTGCCGTGCCTGATGCCGGCCTGCGCTAGAGTACAGCGTACCCGAATGTCACGCGCAACGGGAAACGCCCATAGCCGAAGGGCCATGGGCGTTTCCATCCGAGCGTGCCGTCGGGGCGGCGATGCCGTCCGGCTACTTGCGTTCGATCTCGCGCATCTCGAAGGTCTCGATGATGTCGCCGATCTCGATGTCGTTGAACGAGCCGAGGTTGATGCCGGCCTCGTAGCCTTCGGTGACCGACTTGACGTCGTCCTTGAAGCGGCGCAGCGACGAGATCTCGAGGTCGTTGACGGTCGCGACGCCGTCGCGCAGGATGCGAGCCTTCGTACCGCGCTTGACTTCGCCGTCAAGGACCATGACGCCGGCGATGTTGCCGAACTTCGACGAGCGGAAGATCTCGCGGATCTCTGAATGCGAGGTCGTGACCTCCTCGTACTCCGGCTTGAGCATGCCCTTGAGCGAGGCCTCGATGTCCTCGATCGCCTTGTAGATGACCGAGTAGTACTTGATCTCGACGCCTTCGCGCTCGGCGAGGTCCGCGACCTGACGGTTCGGGCGCACGTTGAAGCCGATGATGACGGCCTTGTCGACGCTCGCGAGGTTGACGTCGTTCTGCGTGATCGCGCCGACGCCGCGGTGGATCACCTGGATGCCGACCTCGTCGGAGACCTCGATCTTCATCAGCGAGTCCTCGAGCGCCTCGACCGAGCCGGACGAGTCGCCCTTGATGACGATGTTGAGCATGTCGATCTCGGACTCGGCGAGCTTCTTCTTGAAGTCCTCGAGCGAGACGACCTTGCGGCGCTTCGCGAGCTGCGCGGCGCGTTCGGTGGCCTGGCGCTTCTCGGCGATCTGGCGCGCGGCGCGGTCGTCGGGGGCGACGAGGAACAGGTCGCCCGCCGTCGGGACCGACGTCAGGCCGAGCACCTGGACCGGCGTCGACGGGCCCGCGGCCTCCATGTTCTTGCCGTTCTCGTCGAGCATCGCGCGGACGCGTCCGTAGGACGTGCCGGCCACGATCGAGTCGCCGATGTGCAGCGTGCCGGACTGCACGAGCACGGTCGCGACGGCGCCGCGGCCCTTGTCGAGCCTCGCCTCGACGGTCGCGCCGCGCGCATCCATGTCCGGGTTGGCGCGCAGGTCGAGCTCCGCGTCCGCGGTGAGCAGCACGGCCTCGAGCAGCTTGTCGACGTTCGTGCCCTGCTTCGCGGAGATGTCGACGAACATCGTGTTGCCGCCGTACTCCTCCGGGATCAGGCCGAACTCGGTGAGCTGGCCGCGCACCTTCTCCGGGTTGGCGCCTTCGACGTCGATCTTGTTGACGGCGACGACGATCGGCACATGCGCCGACTGCGCGTGGTTGATCGCCTCGACGGTCTGCGGCATGACGCCGTCATCGGCCGCGACGACGAGGATCGCCACGTCGGTGAGTTCGGCGCCGCGGGCGCGCATCGCCGTGAAGGCCTCGTGGCCAGGGGTGTCGAGGAACGTGATCTTGCGTTCCTCGCCCTCGAGGTCGACGGTCACCTGGTAGGCGCCGATGCGCTGCGTGATGCCGCCGGCCTCGCGGGAGACGACGTTCGTGCGGCGGATCGTGTCGAGCAGGCGCGTCTTGCCATGGTCGACGTGGCCCATGACGGTGACGACCGGCGGACGCGGCTTCAGATCCTCGTCCTCCTGCAGCTCCTCCGATTCGAGGTCGATGTCGAACTGCTGGAGCAGCTCCTTGTCCTCCTCCTCGGCGGAGACGATCTTGATGTTCCAGCCGATCTCCTCGCCGAGGATCTGGAACGTCGCCTCGTCGAGCGACTGCGTCGCCGTGGCCATCTCGCCGAGATGGAACAGCACGGTGACGAGCGCCGCCGGATTGACGTTGATCTTCTCCGCGAGGTCGGCGAGCGAGGCGCCCTGGCGCAGACGGATCGTCTGGCCGTTGCCCTTCGGGATGCGCACGCCGCCGATGACCGGTGCTTTCAGCTCCTCGTACTCATGACGCTTCGCGAGACGGTTCTTGCGAGCCTTCGACGACTTGCCGCCCTGACGGCCGAACGCGCCGGCCGCGCCGCCGCGACCGCGGCCGCCCCCACGCGACGGGCCGTTGCTCGGACCGCTGTGCTGGAAGCCGCCGCTGCCGCCGCCGAAGCGGTTACCGCCCGGACGGCCGCCGTTGCCGGCGCCCTGTCCCTGACGATGCTGGCCCCACTGGCCCGGACGCGCGCCGGTGCCCGGACCCGGACGTCCGCGGAATCCGCCGCGCGGGCCGGGACGGCCGCCGCGGCGGTTCTCGTTGTTGTTGACGGTCGGACGCGCCATCGGATGCGGGCGCGGGATGTCCGCAGGCGTCGGCGTATGCATGCCCTGCTTGCGGCTGAACGGATTGTTGCCCGGGCGCGGCGCATGCTGCTGCGCGCCGCCCTTGCCGGTGTTCTGCTGGCCCGGACGCGGGCTGCGCGGCCCCGGGGACGGCTTGGCGGCGTTCTGGCCCGGATGTGCGTTCGTGCGCGGCTGCGACGAACGCGGATTGCGCTGTTCGCGCTCCTCGTTCCTGCGGCCGCCGTTGCGTGAACCCGGCTTCGCGCCCGGACGCGGGCTGCGTGGCCCCGGCGTCGGTGCCGCAGGCTTCGCGGCTTCGGCGGCCTGCGGCTTCGGCGCGGCCGCCGATGGCTTCGGTGCGCCCGGCTTCGGGGCGTTGTGCTTCTTCGCGGCCGGCTTCTTCGAGTTGGATTCCTGGGACGCCTCTCCCGGCTTCGGGAATGCGGCCTTGAGGCGGCGCACGACCGGCGCCTCCACGGTCGACGAGGCGGATTTGACGAATTCGCCCATGTCCTTGAGCTTTTCAAGAACGGTCTTGCTGTCTACGCCAAGTTCCTTGGCGAGCTCATATACGCGTGCTTTCGGCACTCAATTTCTCCTATTTCCCAGCCGCGCGTATGCGAGCGCAGCTGCTATCTTCTCACGGCGAGCTTTCTGTTTCTCATCGTGCAACCATGGTTGTTCACCCTCGTTCTTGTCCTGAGCGTCGCGCATCACGCGCGCCGGTCAGTTTTCGTGCCCAGCTTACTCCCGCCGTTGGATACGCGCGGCGGGAATAAGCGGGCGACGAACGGCCCGGTTTAGGCCTTGCCGCCGTCCGTCTTGCCGTCCTTGCGCTCGCCGCGTGCGCGCACGAGCTGCGCGGCCTTCTTCTGCGCGTACGCCTCCTCGGATTCGATGCCGATCTTCCATCCGGTGAGCTTGGCGGCGAGGCGGGCGTTCTGGCCCTCCTTGCCGATCGCGAGCGACAGCTGGTCCTCGGAGATGAACGCGACGGCCGTCTGGTTCTTCTCGCTGACGACGCGCACGTCGGTGACGTTCGCCGGCGACAGCGCGGCGGCGATGAACTTCGCCGGGTTGCTCGACCAGTCGACGATGTCAATCTTCTCCTGGCCGAGGTTCTCCATAACGGCGCGTACGCGCGACCCGCCCGGTCCGATCAGCGCGCCCTTCGGGTTGACGCCCTGCGTGTTCGTGCGCACGGCGACCTTCGTGCGGGCGCCGGCCTCGCGCGCGATCGCCATGATGGACACGGTGCCGGAGACGAGCTCCGGGACCTCGCGTTCGAAGAGCCTGCGCACGAGCTCCGGATGGGAGCGCGACACGATGATCTCGGGTCCCTTGAGGCCGCGCGAGACGTTGACGACGTAGACGCGGATGCGCTCGCCGTGGCGGTAGTGCTCGCCCGGCACCTGCTCGCGGCGCGGCAGCAGCGCCTCGACGTCACCGACGGCCACATGCACGTTGGCGGTGTCCTTCGCGTCCTGCTGGACGACGCCGGTGATGAGCTTGCCCTTCTGTCCGGAGAAGGCGCCGAAGATCTTGTCGTCCTCGGCCTTGCGGAACAGCTGGGAGATGACCTGGCGCGCCGTGGCGGCGGCGAGGCGGCCGAAGTCCTTCGGCGTATCGTCGTATTCGTCGCCGAGCGCGGGCGCCGGGTGCGGGTTGTCTTCGGTGGGTTCCTGGGCGATTTCGTCACGCGCCCAGATCGTGAAGCTGCCGGCGCGCGGGTCGAGTTCGACGCGTGCGTGCTTGGCGGCGTGCGGAGTCTTGAGATAGGCAAGGCGCAGTGCCTCGGAGAGCGCCTCGTCCACGGTTTCGGCATCGATGTCCTGCTCGCGTGCGAGCTGGTGAATTCCGTTCAGGTCCAGTTCCATATGCAGACCTCCTCTGAAGCTATGTACGAGCGCTATGCCCTATGGTCACAGTCCATCATTACTCTAGTGTCTCATGCAGACACCTTCCGCCCCGCCGATCGTCCGACACTCCGCGCACCTTCGCCCGTGGCGCAGGCCGCTTGCACGGCTCATCGCCGCCGCCGTCGCATGCGCCTTCGTCGGCTCGGCGGCGGCCTGCTCGACGCCGCGCGTCGAAGGCCGCGCCGAAGGCGAGCGGAGCGTCGACGTCTGCGAGACGCTGCTCGGCGAGGCGACGGACGCATCGACGCGCGGCGCCGAGCCGGGCGCGCCGAAGATCGCACGCTACATGGCCTTCGAGGACGCATCGCACCGCTGGCTCGACGTCGCCATCCAATGTCCCGCGCGTTTCGCCGAGGGCACATTGCGCAGCGCGCAGGCACAGGCCGCGGCATACACGCTCGCCGGCACGATCGGCGTCGACTACGAGCCGCTCACCGTCACGAGACTCGACGACGTCGACGCGCTCGGCATCGGCGGCGACGCGCTTGCGAAGCTTGCGCTCGCCGAGGATCGCGCCGGCTTCGCGACCGAAGTGATCGCCGGCCGTTTCGCCGACGGCGTGGCCGACGACGCACGGACCGCGGCGCTCGCCGAGGACGGCGCCCTGCTCGCGATGAGCAACGACCACAAGGAGATGGCGTCGCGGCTCATGCATCTGTCCGACGGCGCGAAGGACCTGCGCCGCAAAGTGTATGCGACGCAAGCGCTCACGAAGCACAGCGCGGACGTCGTCGACCCGGCGACCGGACTGCGCGCGAACACCGTCGCCGTCCTCGAGATCGACTGCGCGCGCGACGAGCTCACCGCCTTCGATGCCTCCGCGCACGTCGACTACGGAACGATGCCCGAGGGGCGGCGCATGCAGATGCGCACCGCATTGGCACAGCTGTCGATGCTCATCGCGACGCACGCGTACACGGCCTTCACGCTTGGCTATCCGTCCACCGACGCCGCGTTGTTCGGCTGACCGAATCCGCGGACGGCATGCCGTAGCTGTGCCCAAGCCTTCCCTAAGCTGAAGCCCGACTGTGTTCCTTGGGCCCCGGAATCGGCCGTGGCGGGCGCGACATGCCGAGGATTTGACGTGGGCGCAAGCTGTGCCATAATGAACAAGTTGCTTGATTGCAACGAATGGATGAGTGTCCGAGCGGTCTAAGGAGCACGCCTCGAAAGCGTGTGAGGGCAACCCCCTCCGCGAGTTCGAATCTCGCCTCATCCGCCATCAGGGTTTCCGGCTTCGCTCGGAAGCCCTTTTTTCATGCCGTCCCAGTTCCACAGACGTCCCACACTGCGCACACATACGCCACGCAGGACGCCAGACCACCCCGCAATGTCCCACACTGCGCACGCATACGCCGCACAGGACGCCAAGCGCGCGTCAGGCTTCCGGCAGCGTGCGGCGGGCGCGGATCGCCTCGGCGCGCGACGCGAGCTCATCGTCGGCCGGGTATTCGATGTACTCGAGCGTCAGTCCCTGCGGCGCGATCGGACCGGTCGATCCTTCACGCAGCGGCGCGGCCATCTTGCCGGCGAACCAGTCGACGCCGCGCTTGCCCAGCCCCACCTGCACGCAGGCGCCCACGAGCGAACGCACCATGTTGCGCGCGAAGGCGTCGGCGACGATCGTGAAGCACAGCAGCCCCGACTCGGCGGTCGGTGTGCGGTAGCGCTCCCCCATGCCGGTGTCGAGCAGCGGCCGCGCCGGCACCCGCGCCCAATACGCGGTCTTCACGTCGCGGATCGTCGTCCCCCCGGGATTCGCGATGGCGAAGGAGCCGAAGTCGTGCAGACCGAGCGTCAGCGCGGCGGCCGCGTTCATCCGCCCGACGTCAAGTTCGCGGTCGGTGCGCCATACGAAGTCCTTGAGCCGTGGATCCCACGGCGTGCGCGCATCGGCGATGCGGTACACGTAGGTGCGTTCGAGCGCGGAGAAGCGTGCGTCGAATCCGTCGGGCGCAACGGCGACGTCGTGGATGGCGACGTCGCCGGGCATCATGCGCGACAGCCTCGTCGCCAGCGCCTGCACCGGCGTGAGCCGCATATGGCCGACGCAGCGTGCGAGCGCGGCGTCGTCGACGTCGAGATGGCAGACCTGATGCGAGGCATGCACACCGGCGTCGGTGCGTCCGGCGACGGTCAGCCGCGGCGTGCCGGAGGCGCCGTTCCCGCCGCGTTGTCCGAGGATCCTGCCGAGGGCCTCCTCAATCGTCCCCTGCACGGTCCTGCCCTGCGGTTGCACCGCCCATCCGTGGAAGGCGGCGCCGTTGTATGCCAGATCGATTCGTAAGCGTGTCACAGGGCGAGCTTAGCAAACGCGCCGTCCGCGTCTTCAGCGTCCGTGGCGCCGGCGCACGCCGGAGAAGGCGTAGCAGCCCGGGATGAGCGTCATGCCGGCGAGCAGCGCGGACAACGTGAACACGTTCCAGAATCCGTTCACGCCGATAACCGGCATGATCGGGTCCGATCCGCCCGTCGTCAGCTCATAGCGCACGACGCTGCCGTTGTAGTTGTATCTGGCCATCATGTCCCACTGCGCGGCGCCGGCCGGATATCCGCCCGGATAGTGCGCGTCCGTGTCCCCGACGATCCGTATGGCCCCAGCTTGTAGCCTGCGGGCACCAGACCGCCTTCCTTGGCCTTGAGCGCGTCCATCGTCTGCGGATAGTCGCTCTTCGCGAACAGGTCCTCGTTGTTCTTCAGATGCCTGATCAGGTTCGGCAACGGCACGACATGCTCGGTGCCCGAGGCGTCGGCGTACGCCAACTGCGCGGTGATCGTCGATCTGCCGGAGACGGTGATCGTCGGCGTGCGTTCGTCGCCTTCACGGTAGATGAGCGGCGTCATCTTCAGACCTGCGATGTACAGTCCGGATTCCACCGATTCGGTTTTGCCGGCATCCACGGCGAGCGTGGGATCGATGCCGTTGAGGATGAAGATGAAATGGCCGGCCATCGTGCTGCTGTCCACTTCGGGTATCGTGATGAGCACCGAGCGGATCGAGCCCCAGTCGGTGACATGCGCCGCGTCCACATAGGATGACGTGTCCGGGACCGCCGTCGAGCTCAGTACGGCGGCTTTCGTCGAATAGGTGACCGTCGTGCCGTCGGCCAAGGTGAGCTCGTGGCGGTACGAGGTCAGTCCCTTGAGCTTGGTGGCGTCGGACGGCGTGACGACCGCCGTGGCGTCGAAGCCGTCGGGCACATTGAGCGTGATCACGGCGTTGTCGAGGTCTTCGGTGCTGTTGTTCGCAAAGCCGGCGAAGGCGAGCGTCGTCAGATGGCTCGGGTCGGTGAGCAGGATGTTGCTGCTGCGGTTGTTGCCCGCGATCGTCACTTTGAGGCATTGCCCCCTGCGAGGACGGACACAGTCCCTGCAGGTCGGTCGAACGCAGCTGTTCGCTCTAGGTGTCGGGAATCTGTTTGATCAGGTGCTGCGTCTTGCCGTCGACGTCCACATAGGTCTGATTGACGACGATGTTGCCCGACGCGGTGAAGGTCTGCTTCGTGGTGGTGTTGTCGGCGTTGATCTGCCCGACCAGATAGTACCCCGGCGCATTCTGGCAGTTTTGCGAACCGCTGCCCTTCGGCACGGTGATGACGATGTCGTGTCCTTCGCCTCCCGGCTGGCTGATCGTCGTCTTGTCACCAAACTTGTTCGCGTCCATCGTGCCCTGTTCGTTGAGGATGAAGTGCGGCGGCGTCGGAATCGTGATCGTCGTGCCGTAGTTGGCGGCCGAATTCACGCGCGCGGACGCGTATGACGTATCGTCCTGTCGTCCTGCACGCCGTCCGCCTCGTTCACGTTGAACAGATATGTGTAATCGGTCTTGCCGTTGACCGCCGGCGCCGAATCCGGATCCGGCGACGTGCGTTCGGGCACCGTCGGCGCCATCGCCGGCTGCACGCGCTGCGTGATCGTCAACGACGGCAGCTGCGTCGGTTTCGTCTCGCCTGCGCGCTGCCTCGTCCATGTGATCGTGCGCGTCGATTCGCTGATGATCGTCATCGGCGCATTCTGCTGATGGTAGTTGTTGCAGGCCGACAGTTCCACCGCCAACTCGACCGACGCCGCCGACGCACCGGAGGCGAAGCCGATCGTGAACGTGACCGCGTCGTCGGTTTCCGTTCTGACGACGTTGCCCATGTCCTCCGGCAGCTTGGTACCGGGGCCTATCGTTTAGGTGCCGTTGAAGCCGTTGTTCTTCGTGGATTTCGGGATGGTGACCTTATAGGTCGTCCCGGTTTCGACGACGGCGGTGAAGGTCACGGTGATGCCTGCCGGCGGATCGGGGAAGTTGCCGATCTTGTTCGTGCTGATATACAGCTTCGCCTTGTTGTCGGAGGTCGTCGCCGTCAGTGCGGGGTCTTCGCCCTCGTCCGAAGCGGCGGCCGGTTCCGCCGAGGACGCCGCGCCGTCGCGCTCGGGCAGCGACTGCGGCGATTCATCCGGCGTTTCGGACTGTGTCCCTTGCTGCGACTGCATCGGCGCGGCCTGTTCCGCCTCCTGCGTGTCCATGGCATACGCCGAGGACGGCAGGCCCATCCCCGCGGCCATCGCGAGGGCCGCGACCACCGCCACGAAACGACGACCCCGCAACGGGGTCGTCCGAGCATGCCGCCTACTATCGTTCATACCTGTTTTTCCAATCTGCACCAGTACGGCCCATTGTCCCGCACGGGAGGCGATCCGGACGGTGTTTTGTCCATGAGGGTAAGCGCGCGGAACCGTTCGGCGCCGTCGCACCGGAACGGCTGCGGGCGAAGGCGATGCAGGCAAAGAAAAAGGGTCAGCACCTGCAGGTGCTGACCCTGTGCGGTCATCGACCGGACTCACTCGGCGTTCTCGGCTTCGTTCGTCGCGGTCTCGGCCGGAGCCTCAACCGGGGCCTCTTCCTTGGCGGCGACCTTCGTCGCGGCTTCGGCTTCCTTGACGACGGCTTTCTTCGGGCTCACCGGCTCGGTGACGAGCGCGATGATCGCGGCCGGAGCGGAGTCGCCCTTGCGCGGAGCGATCTTGACGATGCGGGTGTAACCGCCCTCACGCTGTTCCATCTGCTCGGCGATCTCGGTGAAGAGCTTGTGCACGACGGACTTGTTGCGGATGACGCGCATCACGCGACGGCGGGAGTGCAGATCGCCTCGCTTCGCGAAGGTGATCAGGCGCTCGGCGAGCGGACGGAGGCGCTTGGCCTTCGGCAGCGTCGTCGTGATACGGCCGTGCTCGAACAGGCTGGTGGCCATGTTCGCGAGCATCAGGCGCTCGTGTGCCGGGCTGGAAGCCAGACGTGGGCCTTTCTTAGGTGTAGGCATTGTTTCTCCTTGAATGCCCCGCCGGACTCAGGTGGGCAACTGCCCGAACATCCGAAACCGGCGAAGCGGTGGTTGTGTCGAAAGGGCTCGGTCTCACTCGTCCTCAGGCGAGAAGAAGGTGCCACCCTCGAGGTTGCTGGTATCGAAGCCGAGCGGCGAGGCCTTGAGCGACAGTCCCAGGGACTGGAGCTTCTCCTTGACCTCATCGATGGACTTCATACCGAAATTACGGATGTCGAGCAGATCCTGCTCCGTGTGGTTGACCAGTTCGCCGACTGTGTGGATGCCCTCGCGCTTGAGGCAGTTGTAGCTGCGCTGCGTGAGGTTGAGATCCTCGATCGGGACGGCCATCTCCGGATCGGCCTCCTCCACGACGGGGGCGGGGCCGACCTCGACGCCCTCGGCCTGGGTATTGAGCTCACGGCACAGGCCGAAGAGCTCCACCAGCGTCGAGCCCGCGGACGCGACGGCGTCGCGCGGGGAGATGGCGGGCTTGGTCTCCACATCCAGAATGAGCCGATCGAAGTCGGTGCGCTGTTCGACGCGCGTCGCCTCAACCTTGTAGCTCACCTTGAGCACCGGCGAGTAGATGGAATCGACCGGGATGCGGCCGATCTCATCACCATCCTGCTTGTTCATCTGCGCCGGGACGTAGCCGCGGCCGCGCTCGACCGTGAACTCGATCTCGAGTTCGCCGTCGTCGGCGAGGGTCGCGATGTGCATCTCCGGGTTGGCGATGGTGACGCCGGCCGGCGGGGTGATGTCCCCGGCGGTGGCTTCGCCCTTGCCGCTCTTGCGCAGATACATGACAACGGGCTCGTCATATTCGCTCGTGAGCACGATGCCTTTGATGTTGAGCAGGATCTCAGTGACGTCTTCCTCAACTCCCGGCAGAGTGGTGAACTCGTGCAGGGCACCGGAAATACGCACCGACGTGACTGCCGCTCCCGGAATCGAGCTCAAGAGGGTACGGCGAAGCGAGTTGCCAAGCGTGTAGCCGAAGCCCGGCTCGAGTGGCTCGATGATGAAACGGGAACGCTGAGGGTTGAGCGATTCCTCGGTAAGTGTCGGACGCTGTGCGATAAGCACTGTGTTATCCTTTCAGCTTCGGCCGATGGTGCACTCATCGGCCTCAAGCGGCTCTATGGATGGTATGGTCTAGTGCTCAGACGTGGCGACGCTTCGGAGGACGCACGCCATTGAAAGCCACCGGCGTCGCGTCGGTGATCGAACCGACTTCGAGGCCTGCGGACTGCAGGGAGCGGATCGCGGTCTCACGACCGGAACCCGGGCCCTTGACGAAGACATCGACCTTCTTGACGCCGTGTTCCATGGCCTTGCGGGCCGCGGACTCGGCTGCCATGCCAGCGGCGTACGGCGTGGACTTGCGCGAGCCCTTGAAACCGACGTCGCCACCGGACGCCCAGGACACAACCGCGCCGGACGGATCGGTGATGGAGATGATGGTGTTGTTGAACGTTGACTTGATGTGCGCCTGACCGACCGGGATCGACTTGCGATCGCGGCGACGAGTCTTGCGCGCAGCCTGCTTTTGAGCTGCCATTGACCCTCGTTTCCTTGTAACGAACTCTTGGTTGATTTGGCGCGGCGATGGTGTGTGCCGTGGCCGCGGCCCGGGGCTCACCTATTACTTGGTGGCCTTCTTCTTTCCGGCGACCGTGCGCTTCGGTCCCTTACGGGTACGCGCATTGGTCTTGGTACGCTGTCCGCGGACCGGGAGTCCCTTACGGTGACGCATGCCCTGGTAGCAGTTGATCTGAATCTTACGACGGATATCGGCGTCGATCTCGCGACGCAGATCGCCTTCGATCTTGTAGTTGGACTCGAGGTAATCACGCAGCGTGATCAGCTGCTCATCCGTCAGATCCTTGACGCGGGTGTCCGGATTGATTCCGGTCGCGGCAAGGGTTTCCTTCGCACGAGTGCGGCCCACACCGAAGATGTAGGTCAGCGCGATCTCGATGCGCTTGTCATTGGGGATGTCGACTCCGGCAAGACGTGCCATTGCGATTCCTTCTGTTTCACGCAGGTCTTGCACCGAGTCTCCCGGTTTCCCGGCCCGGGCCTGCGCTCCCGGGGTTCAGTCCGTGCGGACTGTGACTTAGTGCCTGGATTGGTGTGCCGCTGTGTCTGCTCAGCCCTGACGCTGCTTGTGACGCGGGTTGGTGCAGATCACCATGACGCGGCCGTGACGACGGATCACACGGCAGTTCTCGCAGATCCTCTTCACACTTGGGCTAACCTTCATGGTTGTTCCTTACTTTGGTTGTACCTTACTTGTAGCGGTACGTAATCCGACCACGATTGAGATCGTATGGGCTCATCTCAAGCACGACACGATCCTGCGGCAGGATGCGGATGTAGTTCTTGCGCATCTTGCCCGAGATCGTCGCCAGCACGATGTGCTTGTTCTCCAGCTCGACGCGGAACATCGCGTTCGGCAATGCCTCGACGACCCGTCCTTCGACTTCAATCACACCGTCTTTTGCCATAGTCTCGATTCCATTCGATGATCGACTTACTGCTGTGTCCGAAGACACACCAAATTGCAAGAATACACGAAAAGTTCCGAGACTCAAATACGGCGTGTCGCATCACGTCCCGCCGTGCACAACCGACGTCGCTCCCCCGCTATTCCTCGCGCATGCCGCACGACGCGCGCGTCGTCCCGATATACGACGATGTGCGGGTCGCCGCGGCCTTTTCATCCGAGGCGACCCGCACAGAATGCCGTCATCATGTGCGCGTGACCGGCGTTCAGCTTGCCTTGACGTTCGCGTCGAGCTTCTCGATGATCGTCTGCGAGATCGCGTCGACGTCGCCGACGCCGTCAACGGTGATCAGCAGGCCGCGGTCCTTGTAGATGTCCAGCAGCGGGGCCGTCTCCTTCTCGTAGGTCTCGAGGCGCTTCGCGATGGCCTCCGGCGTGTCGTCGGAGCGGCCCTGCTCCTTCGCACGCTTGGCCATGCGCTCGAGCAGCACGTCGCGGCCCGCCTCGAGCGCGACGACGGCGTCGAGGGACTGGCCGAGATCGGCGAGCATCGCGTCAAGGGCCTCGACCTGCGCCGCGTTGCGCGGATAACCGTCGAGAATCCAGCCATTGGCGGTGTCGTCCATCGCTAGGCGGTCCTTGACGATCGTGTTCGTCAGCGTGTCCGGCACGAGTTCGCCCTTGTCCGTGTAGGACAGCGCCTCGAGGCCGAGCGGGGTCTTGTTCTTGATGTTGTAGCGGAAGATGTCGCCGGTCGAGATCGCCGGGATGTCATAGTGGGTGGCGAGCAGCGCGGCCTGCGTGCCCTTGCCGACGCCCTGGGGTCCCATGATGAGAAGACGCATGAGTGGTCCTTTCGTTGTCGCATTGCTGGATGAATCCACGTCAAGCATACTCGGACATAGGAATGCACGGAGCCGCCGCGCGTGGGCGCGGCGGCTCCGTGTCGGGGAATCATCGGTTCGGACCGGTCACTTGCCTTCGATGTGTTCGTTGTTCTCGAACAGGAATCCGGCGTACTGGTACTGCTCGGTCTGGGCCTTCGCCTGACGCAGCGTGTCGAGGCCGACGCCGGCGATGATCAGGATCGTCGTACCGCCGAAGGGCAGCTGCGTGTTGAGGTTGAGCGCCATGATGAGCACGGTCGGCAGCAGCGCGACGAAGAGCAGGTAGACGGCACCGACGGTGTTGAGTCGGTTGATGACGTACTTGAGGTAGCGCGCCGTCGCGTTGCCCGCGCGGATGCCCGGGATGAAGCCGCCGTACTGCTTCATGTTGTCGGCGGTCTCCTCCGGGTTGAACGTGATCTCGGTGTAGAAGAACGTGAAGAACACGATCATCAGCGCGTACAGCAGGATGTACCACAGCGTCGTCGAGTTCGCGAGGTTCGTGTTGATCCACTGGACCCAGCCCTCGTCGGACTTGCCGAACTGCGCGATGAGCGTCGGGATCGCGAGGATCGACGAGGCGAAGATCGGCGGGATGACGCCGCTCATGTTGATCTTGAGCGGCAGGTAGGTGGACGAGCCGCCGTACATCTTGCGGCCGATCATGCGGCGCGTGTACTGCACCGGGATGCGGCGCTGCGAGAGTTCGACGTAGTTGACGAAGACCAGGATGACGAGCAGGACGCCGGTGACGATCGCGAACTTGCCCCAATCGCCGTCGGAGCCGTTCGTGCCGTAGCCGATCTGCCACAGCTGCGGCAGGAAGCCGGAGCAGATGGACAGGAAGATGAGGATCGACATGCCCTGGCCGATGCCCTTCTCGGTGATGAGCTCGGCCATCCACATGATCAGGCCGGTGCCGCCGGTCATGACGAGGACCATGACGATGAGCGTCCAGATCGAGCCGTCCGGGATGATGTTCGGGCACTGGTAGTTGAACAGTGCGCCGGACTTCGCGGTGACGACGATCGTCGTCGACTGCAGGATCGCCAGGCCGATCGTCAGGTAACGCGTGTACTGCGTGAGCTTCGCCTCACCCGACTGGCCTTCCTTGTGCAGCGTCTCGAAGCGCGGGATGACGACGCGCAGCAGCTGAATGACGATCGACGCGGTGATGTACGGCATGACGCCGAGTGCGAAGATGGACAGCTGGAGCATCGCGCCGCCGGAGAACAGGTTGACCAGTCCGATGAAGTTCTCGGATCCGGCGCCCGCCGTGCACTGGCGCACGGCCTGCTCGCTGACGCCCGGGGCGGGGATGAACGCGCCGATGCGGTAAATGATGATCATGCCAAGGACGAAGAAGATCTTCTTCCTCAGTTCCTTGGTTCGGAAGGCCTGGATTAATGTCCTCACCTTGGGTTCCCTCCATGTCTGGTACGAACTCTCTCGCACACGGTCGAAAAACACACTCTAGGGGAAGAGTTTATCCCATTGTGTCTACCGGTTGCGGCGTCGCTTCCAAAATCTATAGAATTTCCGCGCATTTCGTATGCCGAGAACGTTCGCAGTCGCGCCGCATACAAGGCGGCAGATGGGCGTCGGCGCCCGCGGACACGCACGGTCGGCCGTGCGGATATATGACCGGATAATGATGTGGTCCCCTCCCGCGATGCGTGGAGGGGACCATATCGACCGTATCGATCAGGCCGGGGTCAGACCCGGCCGACCTCAATCAGTCTTCGCTGATCGAGCCACCGGCGGCTTCGATCTTCGCCTTGGCGGAAGCGGAGGCCTTGACACCCTTGATGGTGAAGGCCACCGTCGTCTCGCCCTCGCCGAGGACCTTGACCGGACGGTTGGCGCGGACGGCACCCTTGGCCACGAGATCGGCCACGGTGACGTCGCCACCCTGCGGGAAGAGTTCCGCGAGGGTGCTGATGTTGACGACCTGATACTCGGTCTTGAACGGACTACGGAAGCCGCGGAGCTTCGGCAGGCGCATGTAGAGCGGCAGCTGGCCACCTTCGAAGCCAGGACGGACCTGGTAGCGCTTCTTGGTGCCCTTGTCGCCGCGACCCGAGGTCTTGCCCTTCGAGCCTTCGCCACGACCGACGCGAATGCGGTCCTTCTTGGCGCCCGGAGCCGGACGGAGGTCATGCATCTGCAGAATGTTGTTCTCTTCAGCCATGATCACTCAGCCTCCTCGACCTTGACCAGATGACGCACGACGTTGATCAGGCCGCGCGTCGTCGAATTGTCTTCACGGACGACGCTCTGGCCGATCTTGCGAAGGGCCAGCGTCTGCACGGTCGCACGCTGCTTGGGGTTCGCACCGCAGACACCGTGCACGAGCGTGATCTTGAGATTAGCCATCACTCACCATCCTTTGCGGCAGCCTGGGCTTCCTCGCGAGCCTTGCGGGCTTCGGCGATGCCGGCCGCACGAGAGCGGAGCAGCGCATCCGGCGCGACTTCCTGCACGGACAGTCCACGACGGGCCGCGATCTCCTCGGGCTCTTCGAGCTGCTTGAGGGCGTCGACGGTCGCACGGACCACGTTGACCGCGGTCGACGAACCCATCGACTTCGTCAGGACGTCGGTGATGCCTGCGCATTCCATAACGGCGCGCACCGCGGAGCCGGCGATGACGCCGGTACCCGGAGCGGCCGGGCGAAGCATAACGACGCCGGCGTGGTCGCGACCGGTGACCGGGTGAGTCACGGTGCCGCGCACGCGCGGGACGTTGAACAGATGCTTCTTGGCGTCCAGCTGGCCCTTGGCGATGGCCGCCGGGACCTCACGGGACTTGCCGTAGCCGACGCCGACGGTGCCGTTGCCGTCACCGACGACGACGAGCGCGGCGAAGCTGAACGTACGGCCGCCCTTGTGGGTCTTGGACACGCGGTTGATCGTCACGACGCGGTCGAGCATCTCGTCGCCGCGGTTCTCCTCGCGACGGTTGCGACGCTCACCACGGCGGCCTTCGCCACGCTGTCCGCGACGGTTCCTGCGGTCGTCGTTGTTGGACTCGGCGGTTGCCTGAGTGTTCTGAGTTTCTTCAGCCACCTGGGTTTCCTTTTCGTTGTCGCTCACAGTGCCAGACCTCCCTCGCGGGCGCCATCAGCAACGGCTGCGACGCGACCATGGTACATGTTGCCGCCACGGTCGAAGACGACCGCGGTGATGCCTGCATCCTGGGCCTTCTTGGCGATCAGGAGGCCGACCTGCTTGGCCGCTTCGGTCTTCGTGCCCTCGAAGTCGGCGAAATCGCTCATCAGCGTGGACTCGCTGACGATCGTCTTGCCGATCGTGTCATCGACGATCTGGGCGACCATGTGACGGTTGGAACGCGTGACCACCAGACGCGGGAGCTCGGCGGTGCCGCTGATGCGCTTGCGGATACGAGCGTGGCGACGCTTCAGCGCGACCTTCTTGCCTTTACCGTAGATCTTGACGCTCATATCACTTACCAGCCTTTCCAGCCTTGCGACGGATGCGCTCGTCCGTGTACTTGATGCCCTTGCCCTTGTAGGGTTCCGGGGCGCGAAGCTTGCGGATGTTCGCGGCAACCTGGCCAACGGCCTGCTTGTCGGTGCCCTTGACGATTACCTGGTTCGGGTTCGGCAGTTCGAACTCGATGCCCTCCGGAGGTTCAACGGTGATGGTGTGGGAGTAGCCGAGCGAGAACTCGATGCCCTTGCCCTTCATCTGAGCGCGGTAACCGGTGCCGACGATGTCGAGGCTCTTCGTGTAGCCGTCGTGCACGCCCTTGACCATGGAGGCCATGATCGAGCGGGCCAGACCGTGCTTCGCACGGGTCGGACGCAGGTCGTCGTTCGCGCTCACGATGAGCTCGTTGCCTTCGACCTTGGCGGTAATGCCTTCAGGCATGGTGTAGGAGTCGGAGCCCTTCGGTCCCTTGACCGTGAACTCCTGACCGTTGATCGTGATTTCATCGCCCGCCGGAATGGTGATCGGGAGCTTGCCAATATGTGATGCCATTGTTCAGCTCTCCTTTCTCACCAAACGTAGGCGACGATCTCGCCACCGATGCCCCGGTCGAGGCATTCCTTCTGGGTCATCAGTCCCGAGCTCGTCGAGATGATGGCGATTCCGAGACCACCGAGCGGCATCGGCAGCGCGTCGGACTTCGCGTAGCGGCGAAGGCCCGGCTTCGAGATGCGCTTGATGCCCTGGATGGAGCGCTCGCCGTTCGGGCCGTACTTGAGCGTGAGCTCAAGCGTCTGGCCGACGCGGGCCTCCTTGGCGGTGAAGTCTGCGATGTAGCCTTCACGCTTGAGGATCTCGGCGATGTTCTTCTTGAACTTGGAGTACGGCATATCCACGGTTTCGTGCTTGGCCGCGCTCGCATTACGCAGACGCGTAAGCATATCTGCGATCGGATCTGTCATTGTCATTTGGGCTAACGCCCTTTCTCGCCGTGGTTTCCGCCGCCCTTGGGACTGCGAGCAGTCCTTCAGGGCCGCGGACCTTCAGCGTCGATATTTACCAACTGGACTTCGTGACGCCGGGCAGCTCGCCGCGGTGGGCCTTCTCGCGAAGGCAGATGCGGCAGAGGCCGAACTTGCGGTAGACCGAATGAGGACGGCCGCAGACCATGCAACGGGTGTACGCACGCACCTTGAACTTCGGCTTGCGCAGCGCCTTGACCTTAAGACACGTTTTTGCCATTTCAGTTCTCCTTGAACGGGAAGCCGAGCGCCTTGAGCAGCGCGTAGGCCTCGTCGTCGCTCTTAGTGCTGGTCACCACGGTGATGTCCATGCCGCGCTGGTGATCGATCGAATCCGGATCGATCTCGTGGAACATGGACTGCTCGGTCAGACCGAAGTTGTAGTTGCCCTGACCGTCGAACTGGTGGCCGTTGATGCCGCGGAAATCACGGATGCGCGGCAGCGCCAGCGTGAGAAGACGATCGAGGAACTCCCACATGCGGTCGCCACGGAGCGTGACGTAGGCACCGATGGCCTGACCCTCACGCAGATGGAACTGCGCGACGGACTTCTTGGCCTTCGTGATCTTCGGCTTCTGGCCGGTGATCGCGGTGAGGTCACGCACGGCGCCTTCGATGAGCTTGGAGTCGCGAGCCGCGGCGCCGACGCCCATCGAGACGACGACCTTCTCGATGCGCGGGATCTGCATCGGGTTGTCGTGCTTGAATTCCTTCTCGAGTTCAGGGACGATGACGTCCTTGTACTCCTGCTTCAGGCGCGGAGTAACAGGCGCTTCGACGGTGATCTCTTCAACCACTTCGCTCATGCCAGCTCCTTTCCTGACTTCTTCGCAACGCGGACGCGCACGGTCTTGACCTTGCCGTCGCGTGCTTCTTCCTTGACGATGACGCCAACGCGGGTCGGCTGCTTGGTCTCCGGATCGATGACCATCACGTTGGAGCGATGGATCGGGGCCTCGACCTCGACGATGCCGGCCTGCTGACCCTGCTGGGTCGCGCGGACGTGCTTCTTGACGATCTGAACGCCTTCGACGATCAGACGGTCATCCTTGAGCACGCGCTTGACGGTGCCTTCCTTGCCGCGATCCTTGCCGCGGATGACCTTGACCAGGTCGCCGCTCTTAATCTTGGCTACCATTCTCAGATCACCTCCGGGGCGAGGGACACGATGCGCATGAAGCGCTTGTCGCGCAGTTCACGGCCGACCGGTCCGAAGATACGAGTGCCCTTCGGTTCACGGCCGGAGCCGAGAATGACGGCGGCGTTCTCGTCGAACTTGATATAGGAGCCGTCGGCGCGACGGCGTTCCTTGACGGTGCGGACGACGACGGCCTTGACGACGTCGCCCTTCTTGACGGAACCGTTAGGGATCGCGTCCTTAACGGAGGCGACGATCACGTCGCCGATTCCAGCATAGCGTCGCTTCGATCCGCCGAGCACTCGGATGCACAGGAGTTCCTTTGCACCCGTGTTGTCGGCGACATGAAGCCGCGTTTCCTGTTGAATCATTGATTCTCCTTAGCCGAGCTGGTTCTCCCTGATCACCCGGTCCATCCTAGCGTAAGGATGGACCGGGTGAGTCAGCGAGCCTTGCCGAACTTATTACTTAGCGCGCTCGATGATGCTATCGAGACGCCAACGCTTGGTCTTGCTCAGTGGACGAGTCTCCATGATACTCACGAGGTCGCCAACGTGAGCCTCATTGTGTTCGTCATGAGCCTTGACCGTGCGGGTTGAACGGACGACCTTGCCATACAGCGGGTGGGTCGTACGGAGTTCGAGTTCCACGGAAATGGTCTTGTCCATCTTATCGGACACGACATAACCGCGACGAACCTTGCGGGAGTTGCGCTCTTCAGCCATTACTTCTCCTCGGCTTTCGTTTCGGTCGCCTCGGGAGCCTGGCTGATGCCAAGCTCGCGTTCGCGCAGAACGGTGTACATCCTGGCGATGTCGTGCTTGACCGCCTTGAGGCGAGCGGTGTTCTCAAGCTGACCGGTCGCGTGCTGGAAGCGCAGGTTGAACAGCTCTTCCTTGGACTTCTTGAGGAAGCCCTCGATCTCCGCGTTGGTCTTCTCGTTGAGATTCTTCATCGTGTATTCTTCGGATCCGACTGCCATCAGATGTCACCGCCTTCACGAGCAATCACACGGCACTTCATGGGGAGCTTGTCGATTGCGCGGCGCAGGGCCTCGCGAGCGACATCCTCGGAGACGCCGCCGATCTCGAACATAACGCGTCCGGGATGGACGTTGGCGATCCAGAATTCCGGGGTACCCTTACCGGAACCCATTCGGGCACCGAGCGGGTGCTTGGTGAGCGGACGATCCGGGAAGATCGTGATCCACACCTTGCCGCCACGCTTGATGTAACGGGTCATCGCGATACGGGCCGCCTCGATCTGGCGGTTGGTGACATAGGCCGGAGCCATTGCCTGGATGGCGAAATCACCGAAGTTGATCTCGTTGCCGCCCTTGGACATGCCATGGCGATCCGGGCGGTGCTGCTTACGGTATTTGGTCCTCTTTGGGATAAGCATCTTCAGCTCACTCCTTAGTTTCCGATGCCGGTGCAGCGGTGGCGTCCTGCGCGACCGGGGCTTCGATCGGCTGATCGGCGCCGGTCTTCACCTGGTTCTGCTGGTTGCCGCGCTGACCATTGCGCTGGCCACGGCGCGGGCGGCGATCGCCGCGGCGGCCGTTGCGGTTGTTGCCCTGCTGCGCCTGCTGCTCTTCGAACTCACGCTCGGTCATGTCGCCCTTGTAGATCCACACCTTGACGCCAATGCGGCCGTAGGTGGTCTTGGCCTCGAAGAAGCCGTAATCGATGAGGGCGCGGAGCGTCTGCAGCGGGACGCGGCCTTCGCGGTAGAACTCCGAGCGGCTCATTTCGGCGCCGCCGAGACGGCCCGAGAGCTTGATGCGGATACCCTTGGCGCCGGCGCGCATGGCGTCCTGCTGAGCCTTGCGCATCGCGCGACGGAAGGTCACGCGGTTCGTCAGCTGCTCGGCGATGCCCTGAGCGACGAGCTGGGCGTCGATGGCCGGGTTCTTCACTTCGAAGATGTTGAGCTGGACCTGCTTGCCGGTGAGCTTCTCGAGCTTGGCGCGGACGCGCTCGGCCTCGGCGCCGCGGCGACCGATGACGATGCCCGGGCGGGCCGTGTGGATGTCCACACGCACGCGGTCGCGGGTGCGCTCGATGACGATGCGGGACACGCCTGCACGCTCGAGATCCTTCGTCATCTCCTTGCGGATGGCGTCGTCTTCGAGCACGAAGTCACGGTAGCGTTCGCCAGCCTTGTTGGAATCGGAGAACCACTTCGAACGATGGTCCTCAGTAATGCCCAGGCGATAGCCAAAGGGATTAATCTTCTGACCCATCTTTAGCGGGCTCCTTCCTTGGTGGCGACGACGACCGTGATGTGGCTCGTACGCTTGTTGATACGAGCCGCACGGCCCTGTGCACGAGCGCGGAAACGCTTGAGCGTCACGCCTTCGTCCACATAGGTCTCCTTGATGTACAGGTCGTTCTCGCGGAACGGCTCGCCGGCCTTGTCGGCCTTCACGCGAGCGTTGGCGATGGCGCTCTCAAGGACCTTGAGCACCGGGGTGCTCGCGTCCTGCGGAGCGAACTTGAGGATGGTGATTGCATCTGCCGCCTTCTTGCCTCGGATGAGGTTGACCATACGGCGAGCCTTGCGCGGCGTCACGCGGACGTGACGGGCGATTGCTTTAGCTTCCATGTGTCCTTACTCTCCTACTTTCAGCGGCGCGACTTCTTGTCGTCCTTGACGTGACCCTTGAAGGTGCGCGTCGGGGCGAATTCACCGAGCTTGTGACCGACCATGGCCTCGGTGACGAACACCGGGACGTGCTTGCGGCCATCGTGAACTGCGAAGGTGTGTCCGATGAAGTCAGGGGTGATCATCGAACGGCGCGACCACGTCTTGATGACGTTGTGCGTGCCCTTCTCATTCTGCTCGTCGACTTTCTTCTGCAGGTGGGCGTCGACGAATGGGCCCTTCTTGATGCTACGAGTCATCTGTTCGACACTCCCTTACTTACGGTTCTTGCCATTAGGACGACGACGAACGATCATCTTGTTCGAAGCCTTCTTAGGACGGCGAGTACGAACCTCACCCTTGCCCCACGGGGAGACCGGCGGCTTGCCGCCACGGGTACGACCACCATGCGGGTGATCGACAGGGTTCATGGATTCACCACGGGTGATCGGGCGCTTGCCCATCCAACGTGCACGACCTGCCTTGCCGAGCTGGATGTTGGCGTGGTCGGAGTTGCCGACCTCGCCGACCGTCGCGCGGCAGCGGGCGTCCACGTTGCGGATCTCGCCGGACGGCATACGCAGCTGGGCGTAGGCGCCGTCCTTCGCGACGAGCTGCACGGCGGCACCGGCGGAGCGGGCGATCTTCGCGCCGCCGAGCGGGCGGAGCTCGATCGCGTGGACCACGGTACCGGTCGGGATGTTGCGCAGCGGGAGGTTGTTGCCCGGCTTGATGTCGGCCTTGGCGCCGGTCTCGATGCGGTCGCCCTGCTTGACGCCTTCCGGAGCGATGATGTAGCGCTTCTCGCCGTCGGCGTAGTGCAGCAGCGCGATGCGGGCGGAACGGTTCGGATCGTACTCGATCTCGGCAACCGTCGCCGGCACGCCGTCCTTGTCCCAACGCTTGAAGTCGATGAGACGGTACTGGCGCTTGTGGCCGCCGCCGCGATGGCGGGAGGTCATGCGGCCGTACGAGTTGCGGCCGCCAGTCTTGCTGTTCTTGCGTACGAGCGACTTCTCAGGCGTGCGGCGCGTGAGGTCGGAGAAGTCCGACACGGACGCGTTGCGACGGCCAGGAGTGGTCGGCTTATAAACGCGGATAGCCATAATCTAGTTCTTCCTTTAACTTTTGTCGGCTAACCTTCAGTTACCGAAGATGTCGATCGACTGGCCCTCGGCGACGGTCACGATCGCGCGCTTCTCATTGACGCGGCGGCCGTAGCCGGTGCGGGTGCGCGTGCGCTTGCCTGCACGGTTGAGGGTGTTGACGTTCGTCACCTTGACCTTGAAGATCTCCTCGATGGCCTGCTTGATCTGCACCTTGTTCGAGTCCGGGGCAACCACGAAGGTGTACTGACCCATATCGGACAGGGCGTAGCTCTTTTCGGAGACGACAGGCTTGAGGATGATATCGTGAGCTGGCTTGTGAACTGCGACCATGAAAATCAGGCCTCCTTTTCTGCCGGCTTCTTCGCCTCGAGGAACGCTTCGTAGCCTTCCTTCGAGAACACCACGTACTGGGCGGTCACCACGTCGTAGGTGTTGAGCTGATCGGCGAAGATCGGATGAACGGTCGGGATGTTGCGCACGGAGAGCCACTCGTTGATGTTGTCGCGGGACAGCACGATGGTCGTGAAACCGTCGCCGACGATCGGCGTGAGCGCGGAGATCGCGGTCTTGGTCGACGGCTCGGTGATGCCGAAGTCGATGACGGCGACGCGGCCGTTGTTCGCGCGGTCGGACAGCACGTACTTGAGCGCTGCGGCCTTCATCTTCTTCGGGGTGCGCTGGCTGTAGTCACGCGGAACCGGTCCGTGGACGACGCCGCCGTGGTACCACTGCGGAGCGCGGATCGAGCCCTGACGAGCGCGGCCGGTGCCCTTCTGCTTCCACGGCTTGCGGCCGCCGCCGGAGACCTTGGCGCGGTTCTTGACCGCGTGGGTGCCCTGACGCGCGGCGGCGAGCTGCGCGACGACGACCTGGTGGATCAGCGGGACGTGCTGCTCGACCTCTTCGGCGGTGAAGCCGAAGAAATCAGCGGGCGCCTCGATCGAGCCAGCGGCCTGGCCTTTGTTGTCGGTGACGTTCAGAGTAACGTTTGCCATGATCTATCAGGCTCCCTTCACTGCAGAACGGACGAGCACGATGCCACCCTTCGGGCCCGGGATGGCGCCCTTGATGGCGATGACGCCGTTCTCAACGTCCGAGGAGACCACGGTGAGGTTGAGGACGGTGTTCGTGGCGTGGCCCATGCGGCCAGCCATGCGCTTGCCCTTGAGGATACGGCTCGGAGTCGCGCATGCGCCGACCGAACCCGGACGGCGTTCGTTCTTGTGGGAACCGTGCGTGCGGCGATAGGACTTGAAGCCCCAGCGCTTGATGGTGCCGGCGAAGCCCTTGCCCTTGGTCGTGCCGGTCACGTCGACCTGCGCGCCCTCCGGGAAGAGTTCGGCGGTGAGTTCCTGACCCGGCTGGAAATCCTCGACGTTGTCGGTGCGGATCTCAGCGAGGTGACGGCGCGGCGTGACGCCGGCCTTCGCGAAATGTCCGGCGAGCGGCTTGGTGACCTTGCGCGGGTCGACCTGGCCGTAGCCGAGCTGGACGGCCTTGTAGCCGTCGGTCTCGTCGTTCTTGACTGCGGTCACGACGTTCGTGGAGACGTCCACGAGGGTGACGGGGACGAAGAATCCGTTCTCGTCCCAAACCTGCGACATACCGAGCTTCTTGCCCAGCAGTGCGGTGCGCTTGGCGTTCGACATAGCGATTCCTCCTCCCTTACAGCTTGATCTCGATGTTGACGTCCGCAGGCAGATCAATATGCATGAGGGAGTCCACAGCCTTGGGGGTGGGATCCACAATATCGATGAGACGCTTGTGAGTGCGCATCTCGAAATGCTCGCGGGAATCCTTGTACTTATGCGGAGAACGGATAACGCAGTATACGTTCTTCTCCGTCGGGAGCGGAACCGGGCCAACCACAGTTGCACCCGCGTTCGTCACCGTTTCGACGATCTTCTTCGCCGATTGGTCGATGACCTCATGGTCATAGGACTTAAGCCTGATGCGGATTTTCTGTCCCGCCATTGCCTTCCGCCCTTTCCTAGCGATTCGTTGACTATTTACCACTAACCTGCTCAGGGCACCGGCGAAGAACACCCAAGAGGCATACGCCTCCCGGCTGATCCACATCAGTGCATGGCCACGATGTCCGTCCCTTGCGGAATGACCCGCGCCACACTCGCTTTTTTGAATTCCAATTATGCGAGCCCTTTTCAGGCAACTGTTATATTCAAGCACCAGCCCCCTACATGACGCAGCCCGGGCGTGTCGCACATGTTCCGCGCATATCCCGAAGCGAAATCCGCCGCCGCCTCTGGCGTGCCGGTGCCCGCCAATCTAGGCTTGGGGCCATGCCCAAGACTTCCCACTCCCCCGCATCCGTGCCCGGGCCCCCGACCGGCGCGAGTCCACGACGCGGCAGGCGCCGTTCGCTTCGCGACTGGACCTCGACCGAACCCGGCGCATGGTCGATCGTCCTGTTCCCGTCGCTCGCCGCATGGGCCGCGACCGGCCCGACCTGGACCTCGACGTGGCTCGTCGCGCTGTGGGCGGTTTGCTACTGCGTGCAGTTCACGGCCTCCCGCTGGTGCAAGTCGCGCTTCCGCCGCCGCTATCTGACGCCGATGCTGACCTACGCGCTCATATTGGCGGCCGCCGGCGTCCCGTTCCTCGTGCTGCATCCGGCGATCCTGTGGTGGGCGCCGATCTACGCCGTGCTGTGCGGCGTCTCGCTGCTCGCCTCGTGGATGCGACGCGAGCGGAGCCTGTGGTCGAATCTGGCCGCCGTGCTCGCCTCGTCGGCGATGGCGGTCGTCGTCGCGCCCTTCGGCTCGCGATGCCCCGCGCCGTCGGCGACCGATCGGCTGACGTGGCCGGTCGCCCCGGCGCTGTTCCCGGGCGTCGGCGTCGAAATCGCCGTCAGTTTCGCCCTCGCATTGTTCGGTTCGGTGCTGTTCGTCAAGACGATGATCCGGGAACGCGGCCGCCGTGGCTATCTGCATGCGAGCTGGACCTACCATGCGGTCCTCGTCGCAGTCGGTTTCCTGTGCGACGTGCTCTATGGCGTGCTCGCGCTCGCGCTGTTTGCGCGCGCCGTCGCGCTGCCGCTCGTCGCGCGCCGCCGTCCGGTGCCGGTCAAGGCCGTCGGCATCACCGAATCGGTCATGAGCCTGCTGATGCTCGTCCTGATTCCGCTGGGCGCCTAAGGCCTGGGAGGCGCCGCGCGACCGCGGAGACTCCCGGCGGCATGGCGATGCGCATATACCGCATATGGATCGCAATGGATATGGAGCGGCTCCCGTCCAATCGCTTGGACGGGAGCCGCTCCATATCCATATGCTCACCCGCGGTTCATCCGGCCGCCGCCCCCCAGTGGATCACGGCCGCCGGATCCGCCGGTCAGATGCGCTGCGAGGCCTCCTCGGTCGCGTTGACGCCTTCGCGCTCGACGCGGATCTTGTGGCCCTCCTGCTGCGAGACGCCGTAGTAGGCGGCGATCGCGATGTCCATCATGTCCTGGATCTGCGGGATGCGCGGGTTCGCCGGCGAGCACTGGTCCTCGTAGGCGCGCATGCCGATCTGCTCGAGGATGCTCCAGAAGTAGTCTTCGTCGACGCCGCAGTCCTGGAAGGACTTGTTCATGCCGAGCTTGTTGTCGCGGTAGTCCTCGACGGCCTTCGCGAGGTTCTCGACGCCTTCGGCCGGGGTCTTGCCCGGGTCGATGCCGAGGTTCTTCGCGATCTCCTGATAGCGTTCCGGCGCGATGTACTTGTTGTACTTCGGCCACGACGTCGGCTCCTGCGGGATCTGGCCGTTGTAGCGGATGACGTACGGCAGCAGGATCGAGTTGGTGCGGCCGTGCGCGATGTGGCACAGCGCGCCGATCGTGTGCGCCATCGAGTGGCACATGCCGAGGAACGCGGAGCCGAAGGCCATGCCGGCCATCGTCGCGGCGTTGTGCATCTTTTCCTGCGCCTTCGTCTTCGCGACGCCCGGCTCGCTGTTGACGGACTCGGCGAGGTTGTCCCAGATCAGCTTGGCCGCATGCAGCGCCATGCCGTCGGTGAAGTCGTTCGCGTAGACGGAGACATAGGCCTCCATCGAGTGCGTCAGCGCGTCGAAACCCGCGTCGGAGGCGAGGCGGCGCGGCTGCGTGCGCGCCAGCACCGGGTCGACGATCGCGACGGACGGTGTGAGCGCGTAGTCGGTGATCGGGTACTTGTAGCCGGTCTTGTGGTCGGTGATGACGGCGAACGGCGTGACCTCGGAGCCGGTGCCCGACGATGTCGGAATGCACACGAGCTTCGCCTTCTTGCCCAGCGGCGGGATCTTGAACGCGCGCTTGCGGATGTCGAAGAACTTCTCGCGCACGTCGGAGAACGCGATCTCCGGGTGCTCGTAGAGCAGCCACATGATCTTCGCGGCGTCCATCGGCGAGCCGCCGCCGACGGCGATGATCGTGTCCGGCTCGAACTCGTCGCGCATCATCGCGGCGCCGCGCTCGACGGTCTCGACGCTCGGCTCCGGCTCGACGTAGTCGACGATGCGGAAGGTGACGCGGTTGGAACGCGCGCGCAGCTGGTCGATGACCTTGTCGACGACGCCGAGCTGCTCCATGACCTTGTCGCAGACGATGACGGCGCGTTCGATGCCGTACATGTCACGCAGATACTTGATCGCGTTCGGCTCGAAGTAGGTCTTCGACGGGATCTTGAACCACTGCATGTTGTTGTTCCTTCGGGCGATGCGCTTGATGTTGAGCAGATTGATGGCCTGGACGTTGCCCGAGACCGAGTTGCCGCCGTAGGAGCCGCATCCGAGCGTCAGCGACGGCGCGATCGCGTTGTAGATGTCGCCGATGCCGCCGAGCGAGCTCGGCTGGTTCCAGATGATGCGGCACGCGTGCATGCGCAGGCCGTACTCGCGCACGAGGTCGTCGTTGTTCGTGTGGATCGCCGCGGTGTGTCCGGCGCCGTGCTTGAGCATCTCCTCGCACATCTCGAAGCCCTGCTCCTGGTCGTCGAACCTGAGCACGGCGTGCACCGGGGCGAGCTTCTCCATCGTCAGCGGCTCCATCTCACCGACCTCGGCGCATTCGGCCGCGAGGATCGTCGCGTCCTCGGGGATCTCGAATCCGGCCTCGTGCGCGATGAACTGCGGCGACTTGCCCGGGACGACCGAGTTGAGCTTCGGCGTCTTGCCGGAGTAGGCGGTGCAGCCGAACATGTACTGCTCGAGCTTCGCCTTCTCCTCGTCGTTGACGAAGTAGGCCTTGCGGCGCTTGAGTTCCTTGACGAGCGGATCGTAGATGTCCTTGTGCGCGATGATTGCCTGCTCGGTCGCGCAGATCATGCCGTAGTCGAAATGCTTCGACAGAATCAGGTCGTTCGCGACGCGCTGGACGTCGACGTTGGCGTCGATGTAGGCCGGGGCATTGCCCGCGCCGACGCCGAGCGCCGGCTTGCCGGAGGAGTATGCGGCCTTGACCATGCCCGGACCGCCGGTCGCGAGGATCGTCGCGATGCCGGGGTGCCTCATCAGCGCGCCGGTCGCCTCGATCGACGGATGCTCGATCCACTGGATGCAGTTCTCCGGGGCGCCGGCCTCGATCGCCGCGTCGCGCACGATGCGCGCCGCCGCGACGGAGCTCTGCTGCGCGCCCGGGTGGAAGCCGAAGACGATTGGGCAGCGGGTCTTGAGCGCGATGAGCGACTTGAAGATCGCCGTGGAGGTCGGGTTCGTGACCGGGGTGACGCCGGCGACGACGCCGACCGGCTCGGCCACTTCGTCGATGCCGAGCACGTCGTCCTCGCGGATGACACCGACGGTCTTCTGTCCGGCCATGTAGTTCGTGACATGCTCGCAGGCGAAGATGTTCTTCGTGGCCTTGTCCTCGACGAGACCACGGCCGGTCTCGTCGACGGCCATCTTGGCGAGCACGAGGTGCTTGTTGAGCGCGGCGACGGACGCCTTCGCGACGATGCGGTCCACCGTCTCCTGATCGAGCTTCTCGAATTCGTCGAGCGCCTGCTTCGCCTTGGCGACGAGCGCGTCGACCTCGGCCTGGGCGGCCGCCTCCTTGTCCACAACAGGCGTCGCGGCCGGTGCGTGCTTCGCGGCTTCCTTCACATCCTGTGCAGGGGCCTTCTGCGCATCGTCCTTGCGTGCTTCTGCCATGCGATCCTCCTATAGAATCTGCTTGTCGTGCGTTGGTCCCAACGCATTGCCGTCCGCATCACGGGGGCGTGACCGCCACCGCGACGTGGTGATGTACCCAATCTATCGAACATCCGTCAACTTGTCAGCATGTACCGTGTCGATGCAAACATGTTCGATTCCGTTTGTTTTTTGTGCGTTGTTCTTTCGATATTGACAGTTTTCGCACGGATTTTCCATCAAATGGAACATTTTGTGCGTTTTTCCACCCATCTGAACAACGTCGTCGTCACCATGCGCCGCCAACTTTTACAAAATCTCTTTACAAATGTCTCGACAAATCAAAAACTTCTGTAAAATCGATTTATCAAACTGGACATGCGGCCGCGCCGCCAAACGGTCACAGCGGCCGGCGACGCGCCACCGAACGCGCGGCACAACACACAGCGAGCAAAGGACACCGATGCCCCACGACGACCACATCCCTGCGCTGCCCGACGGCGCCGACGAGATCCTCGCGCTGCTCTACCACGGCGAGCCGATCGCCAAACGCGGCATCGCCGACGCGCTGCACATCAGCGCGCCGACGCTCAACGCGCGCCTGAGCACGCTCGAAGACGCCGGACTGATCGTCGCCGCCGGGCACCGCCAATCGACGGGCGGCCGCCGCGCGCTCACCTACGCCTTCAACTACCGCAGACACTGCGCGATCGGCGTCACGATCCGCTCGACCGAGATCGTCTGCATCGCCGTCGACCTCGACGGCGTGACAATCGACGAACGGCGCACGACAATCGCCGCGCACGCCGACGTCACGTTCTACGGCAGGGCGGCGCGCATCATCGATGACTTCGCCGAGCAGGTCGCAGCCGCCGGCACGCCGCCGCTCGGCGTCGGCCTCGCCGTCCCGACGCACATCAACACGGCGAATAGCCTCGACTACGCGGCGATCGCCGAGCGCATCACGCTGCCGGTGACGGCGACCGAACGCTACTGCGCGTACGCGCTCGCCGAGCTGCGTGCGCGCCCCGCGCTGCGCGACGCCGTGTGCCTGTTCCTCGGCAACCACATCGGCAGCGCCGTGCTGCAGGACGGCCGCCCCCACACCGGCGCCGTCGAGCACATGCCGCTCGACCCGGACGGTCCGCGCTGCGAATGCGGCAATGCCGGCTGCCTCAACGTCTACTGCTCGTCGGCGAACCTCACCGAGGAAGGCGAAAGCCTGCCCGGATTCTTCGGCGTGCTCGAACAGGGCGAAATCCACCACCGTGACCGCATGCGCGACTGGCTGCATTCGCTCGCGCACGCAATCGTCGACATCCGCGCCGTCTTCGCCGCCGACGTGCTGCTGTGCGGACCGATCGCCGGATTCCTCGACGACGCCGAGATCGCACATCTCGACCGGCTCGTCGCCGGGCATCCCGCCGCCTCACGCACGGCCGCCGGCGACGACGGCGGCACCGCGGCGCCGCGCATCGCGCGCGGGCGTGTGCGACGTCTATCAGGACGCCGACGGCGCCGCCTACGCGATCGTGCGCGACCATCTGCGCGCGCTCGCGCTGCCGTGCTGAACACGGCCCGCACACGTCGGCGCGGACGATGTCCATATTCCCGGCATCGCACGGGACGCACGACCTTCGACTGTCTACAATGTTGCCATGCAACTGCCCGAACTTCATCGTTACGCGACGCGCCCAGGACTGTTCTTCACCGACGACGACGGCGCCGACGGCGCCTGGGACCCGCGCCACGGCC
>NZ_JGYU01000012.1 GCF_000741135.1 Bifidobacterium choerinum
GATTCCACGCGATTTTGTAGCATCGTCAAGCCATGGTTCGAGCACTGAGGCTCGTCGTGTTCTTCGATGCGCATATCGTTGATGGTGACGATTCTCACCGCGATGGCGGTCGTAAAGGTGATCTGCACCATGTATGAGTCACTTCCATGCTTCATTATGTTGTTACACAGTTCAGTGCGCATTGAATTGACGACGTTTGCCAATTGAGATTCGGGATTGCTGGTGCAAATAATGGATCCTTTGAAATGAGCAGTTTCGAGTCTATGCTGCTGTTTGATAATGTTTTGGCATAGTTGTGTATATCCATTGGTTGGATTATGCGAATCATCGCGTAAGGCGGCGGCTGTGTTTGCCGATAACGGCGTGATCACATGGTTTCGCAGTGTTTGCAAAGTATCTTCAAGTGTTGCGATGATTGTCGGCAGAGGCGTTTGCGTTGTGCTGTCGCCGGGTGAGTCTTGCATGCTGCGACAGAGCAGTAGCATGTATGATAATGATCCGGCAACTTCGTCATGCAGTGTTGAGAGCAGCTGAGGCTGTTCCCCTTGGCGCTGTTCGGCATATTTCATTTGGGTGTATTTGCGATTGCAGCGCAGCATTATGCCCATGATATTTGCGAGCAGAAACGAACAAACGAACGTTACGGCACTGGCTGTGGTCATTTGCTGTTGATACATGGTGAGTGTTGCGGTACTGGCGGCGACCATCACACCTATGGGGATTGACCAGCGTGGTCGGATCTCGGCTCCTGGAACGCCGAGTGCTACCTAGGCGCTCCAGAATATGGTGGGCATGTGCACGACGAAAGGCGGTAGGAATGCCGTTGCCGTAAAGACGCAGATCACAATGCTGAATACAATTGGTTTCCATGCAATCGCAATGGTGAGGAGTAGGAATAACCAGCTGAATATAGTTTCAAATAGTGAAAGATGATGCCATACCATCAGCCATTCGATGCAGTAGAACGCGACGCAGCAACAGACGGCAATGAGGATTACGCTGTGATTTGTCAAAGCGCGACGTAGTGTGTTCATGAGTGCCCCTAAATCCAATCGTTGCGCACACAAGTTACGATCGCTTCGGTGCGTGAATGAACGTTCAGCTTTCTGCATGCGCGTTTCACGAATGTTTTCACGCTCGACTCGGACACGTTCATCAAGTGGCAGATGGCGAGCATTGTCTTGCCCTACGCATAGCAATCGAGCGCCCGCAGTTCGGCGTCGGACAGCGGGTTGGCGTGCGGGCTCTGCGGGAACCAGCGGGTCAGCGAATCGTCGTGCAGCAGCATGCCCGCCAGGCGGACGATCTCCTCGACCCGCGATTCCTTGGGCAGCACCACTAGGCCGGGTTCGGCGACCAAGTCGGGAAATGCGGAGATGCCGATGACCACCATTTCGGGGTGGCGTTCGCGCAGTGTATGGAACAGCTCACGTCCGTTCATGCCCGGCATTTCGATGTCGGTGAGCACGATTGCGGGGTGAGTGCCTTCCTGCCCGCAACGGGTCAGCGCCTGCCCGGCGTCGGTGAGCGCCCACAGCACGTCCATCGGTGTGTTCGCGAAACCATGCGCGAGGAAATCGGCGACCAGCGGGTCGTTGTCCACAATGCCGAGCGTGTACCGCCGATCCGTTGCCATGCTCACATCGTCATCCATACCGCCCCCCCATGTTTAACCATGTAGGAAACACCATAGCGTGCGCTCGCGGTGGACGGTCTGGCACGGGCATAGAATGGACGGTTGTATCAATCGCTGACGCAGACAGCGGGAAGGGCGGAACACGCATGGCAGACAAGAGCAGCATCCACGACGTCGAACGCGACATCATGAGCCGTCCGAGCGAGAGGAACACGACGAACCTCGACCTCAAACGGATGAAGATGATCCTCGACCTGCTCGGCAACCCGCAGGACTCGTTCCGCGTCATCCACATCACCGGCACGAACGGCAAAGGGTCGACGGCGCGCATGGCGGAGGCGATCTGCCGCGCGTACGGCATGCGCACCGGCCTGTACACGTCGCCGCACCTCGAACACGTCAACGAACGCATCGCGATCGACGGGCAGCGTTTGTCCGACGACGACTTCGTCGACCTGTGGGATCAGGTCAAGGACTTCGTCGCGCTCGTCGACAAGAAGATGGACGAGGAGGGCGCGCCGCGCATGAGCTTCTTCGAAGTGCTCACGGCGATGGCGATCTGGAAGTTCGCGGACGCGCCGGTCGACGTCGCGATCGTCGAAGTCGGCATGGGCGGACGTTGGGACGCGACGAACGTGCTCGACGCGGACGCCGCCGTCATCGGACCGATCGACATGGATCACATGGCGTGGCTCGGCGACACCGTCGAACAGATCGCGCAGGAGAAGGTCGGCATCATCAAGCAGGGCTCGACGGCGATCATCGGCCGGCAGCCGCACGAGGACGAGGTCATGCCGATCATCGAACAGGCGGCCGCGGAGAACCATGCGACGCTCGTGCGCGACGGCGTGGAAGCGGAGGTCGTCACGCGCGTGCCCGCCGTCGGCGGACAGGTGATCACGCTGCACACGCCGAGCGGCACCTACGCCGACGTGCCGCTCGACAAGTTCGGCGAGCATCAGGCGCACAACGCGCTTGCGGCGCTGTGCGCGGCCGAGGTCGTCATCCCGGTCACCGGCGCGCTCGACGGCGATCTGGTCGCCGAGGCGCTGAGCTCGGTGAAGATTCCGGGACGCATCGAACAGGTGAGGAACTCGCCGACGATCATCATTGACGGCGGACACAACGTCAACGCCGCCGAAGCGCTGCGCGCGGCGATCGAGGAGAACTACGACTTCACTCAGCTCGTCGCCGTCGTTGCGATGATGGAGGACAAGCAGGTCGAGGAGTATCTCGGCGTGCTCGAGCCGATCGTCAGCGAGCTCATCGTCACCGAGAACTCGTGGAGGGACCGCGTGATGCCGGCGGACAAGCTCGCGAAGATCGCGCGCGGCGTGTTCGGGCCGGAACGCGTCACCTGCATCCCGTCGCTGCCCGACGCGATTCAGGAGGCCGTCAACCGTGTGGACGCCGACGACGAGCTCGGCGTCGGCTACGGGCACGGCGTGCTCATCTGCGGCAGCTTCGTCACCGCAGGCGACGCGCGCATGCTGCTCAAGGAATCGATTCATCCGGATCTGCAGAAGACGAAGGAGGAGCGTGTGCATCAGGTCGCGGTGACGCCCGAGGCGCGCGGTGCCTCGGATGCTGCGTCTGCGAATGTTGCGTCTGCGGATGCGGAGATGGACGCCGCCGAGCGTGAATACGAATCCGACGAGGACACCGATTTCGACGTCTTCGACGTGCGCGGCATCATCGGCGCGGACGATGCGGACGATGCGGACGATGGCGCGGACGGCGCAGCAGGAAACTGATTGAGTCGCCGTCAGTGGCATTCTATGGGTGTGACACCCATAGAATGCTGCCGATGGGCTGAGCGGCGGCATTTTGTGGGTGGGGTTACCCATAGGATGCCGTCTGTTGGTTATATGGCGGTATTCTGTGGGTGAGGTTACCCATAGGATGCCGCCGATGGGTTGAGCGACGGCATTCCGTTGGTGAGGTTACCCGTGGAATGCCGCCGCTGACATGTGTGGCGCCGTTTTGTTGGTGACTCACCTATGGAATGACGTCTATAGGCTGGTAGATGGCATTCTATAGGTGTGCCCACCTACAGAATGCCGTCGCTGGGTTGATGGATGGCATTCCGTGGGTGCGGTTGCCCATAGAGTGCCGTTGCTGATGTGTACGACGGCATTCCATTGGCGGCTCACCGAGGGGATCCCATTCGTGGACTGGGAATTGGCGTTTTGTGGGTGTGCCCGCCTGCAAAATGTCATTGGCGGCATGTGCAGTGGCATTTTGTAGGCGTGCTCACTCGTAGATGGCCGCCTGCAGGTCGGCGGAAGGCGTTTTGCGAGTTGGACGCACTCTTAGATCGACCTTGTGCGGGGTGCCGCAAATCAGCGAATGCGGGGGACGCCAGCCTCATCGAGTTTGCGGTACAGACGTTCGCGATGGATGATGTCGTCGAAGTTGAAATGCACGATTTTCGTGACACCACATGCCCTGAGATGATCATCGCGCTCGCATTGCATGCTCACATGCGTGTTCACTTCGGTCCATGTCGCACCGTACTTCGCCATGCCATCGTATTCACCGACGATGATGGATCCGTCGGGGAACACCCATGCGAAGTCGACGCGTAACGGGAAGTCGGGATTGTTCGGGTTGGGGAACGGATACTGCAGTTGGGGAGGCAGATAGCCGCCCTCCTCGATGACGGCGCGCGCCCGCGATTCGGCGCCGTTGTCGCTGCGAGGATCGGCGTGGGTGACAATGGCGTTGATTCTGTTTGCATCGTCGAGAGATGAGACAGGGAATTGCGTCAGCGACGTGATGTCGAAGCCACCGCCCCTGATCGCCGAATCGGCGAGCGGCAATGCAAGCTCGAACGGTAGCAGACGGGCGCAGTCGAACAAGGTTCGCGCGAGGGATGTGACCTGCACGCCGCCGGACATCGTCGTCGGCATATCGGGAACGTACAGTGTGCGCTTCACGAAACCGTGTTTGATGCAGACATAGGTGCTGCTGCGTGCAGGAGAGGCAATCGTCAGTTCGCCATCCGGATGGATCTCGTAGGGCTGCTCGATATCGAACATGCAGATGGCGCTTTCAGCGGCGAAGACCCATGTCGGATGGATCGTCGACAATGCTCTCACGATGGCTCGTTTGCGTTTGGTCGGATTGAGTCGTTCCCACACATCGGCGCGAATGTACAGCAGCGGGTATGGGTTGACGAGTTCGCCCGATGCGAAGCGGCGGGCGCACTTGCGGCGCATGTTCGCGTCGGCCGGTATCGCGCACCGGCCCTGTCGTTCCGCGGCGTCCAGAAGCTCTTCGATTTGCGTGTCCTTGTTCATGCCACGACGGTACGAACGTCGCGCATCGGAACGCAAGCGTGAACGGGGTATGTGACCGGAAGGGTGTGTCGCGCCCGAAAAGTGGATAACCGGCAGTCTTAGCGGAAAAATGTGGATAACCATGTGGAAAACAAGATGTCGGTATGGCGCCGGGCATCGGTGTCGCAGGAATGACACAGTGGCTGTGGCTCAGTCATATGCCGATCCGTTGTCATGGTGCAGTTCCGTTGTCATGGTGCAGTGGCATTCCGTAGGCGATGCCATGCGTCTTCACTGACCGTTTCATAGGCACATTCACTCGTAGAGCGCCGCTGATGGGCTGCGTGGCGGCATTCTGTAGGTGATATCACTCAAATACTGCCGTCGCCGGAGTGATCTGTGACATTCTATGGGTGAGATTACGCGGATATTGCCATTGGTGTGGCGGTGAATGGTCTTCTGCTGGTACGGCCACCTATGAAATGCCGTCTGCAGGATGATCAATGGCATTCTGTCGGTGTGGTCACCTGTGGAATGCCGTCTGCAGGATGATCAATGGCATTCTGTCGGTGTGGTCACCTGTGGAATGCCATTGTCGGGTTGAATGGTGGCATTTTGTAGGTGAGGCTACGCGAATACTGCCATCGATGGGGTGGAGGATGGCATTCCGTAGGTGTGCCACTCATGGAATGCCGTCGATGATTTGCGGCGTGACATTTTGTAGGTGAACTTACGTATGGACCGCCGTTGGCAGAGGTTGTGGTGGCAGTCGGTGGCTGAGTCCGATCACATACCGCCGTTGGTAGAGGTTGAGGCGGCAGCTGTTGTTGGGATCGATCACATACCGCCATTTGAAAGACATGGAAGCGGGCCGATGACCGTGAAGAGGTCGCCGGCCCGCACAGCGCAGTGGGAGAATGGAGACTACTTGGCGGAGTCTCCCTGCTGCTCGGCGGCGGTCTTTTCCGTCTGTGCCGGCTGCTTCGCGGTCTCCGTCTGCATCTGGGGCTGCTGCGTCGTCTGCTGCGGGACGGATGCGGCAGCCGCCTGCACTGCCTGCACGGCCTCCGTCTGGGGCTGCTTCGCATCGGTCTTCGTCTGTGCGGCCTGGGACGCCTCCTGCCTTACATCAACCACCGTCCGCGCCTTCGTCTGCTGCGCCGCCTTCATCTGCGCTTTCTGCGCGGCGGCCTTCTTCTCGGCGGCCTCACGCTGCTCGGCCTTCTCGGCGTTGCCGTGCACCTTCGGGCGCAGCGCGCGGCGCACGTCTTGCAGCAGCCGCAGCGACTTGTAGAACGTCTTCTTGATCGGGACGTCACGGCCGGCGGCGATCGTCGTCGTGGTGTCGGAGAACTTCGTCTTGAACTCGTTGAGCGACTTGAGCGACGGCGCGAAGTCGTTGCCGATGCCCATCAGGTCGAGTTTCTCGTAGCCCATCTGTCCGAGCTCGCAGGCGACCGTGTACAGCAGCTTGTCCGGCACATGCTGCCGCTTGACGGACGTGAGCATCGACGCGTAGTAGTAGACGCCGGTCCTGCCCTGCAGCGTGACGATCGTCCATGCGACGACCTTGCCGTCGATGCGCGCGCCGAACACGCGGCAGTGTTCGGGGCCGAGCGCCTTGATCATGTCCGTGTAGTCGCTCATCGGCGCCGGCATGAAGCCGTCGCGCTTCGCCGTCTCCACCATGACCGCGTAGTAGTCGGTGAAGTCCTTCGTCGCGATCGCGGTCTCGTCGGCGCACGTCGCCGGCGATTCGCGCAGCGCCTTGCGCACGTCGCGCCTGCCACGCTTCTTCATGCGCGCGAGGAGCTCCTCGTCACCGCCGGTGATGTCGAGCACGACCGTCTCGTTGTACGGCACCGTCGACAGCACCGGATACGTGTTCCTGTCCGACCATGTGTCGATGCGCAGGAACACGACATGCCTGTCATGCGATTTGACGAAGTCGACGAGTTCGGCGATGACCGCCTGTTCGAGCCGCTCGTCCGGCTTCGTCTTCCAGACCGGGCCGTGCATCGCGCGCAGATAGTGGTAGCCGTGCGTCTCCATGTCGATCAGCGAGATGACGGCGACCACCGCGTTGTCGTCGCGGATGACGAGGCAGCCCCACGGCGCGCGTCCCTCGACGCCCGCCTGGAAGTCCGCCCACACCGACGTCTGCTCGATCGGCAGTTCGATGCCGTTGGCGTCGGCCTCGCGTTCCATCGTCTGCGGACTGACGCGTTCGATCGTGATCATGATGTCCTTTCGTTCCTTGGCGTCCCTATTCTAAGCGTTGCGCGCGTCCGGCGCGTTCAGCTGAACAGACGCCTGATGATGCTCGAGTCGCCCTCGTACGGCACATGCCTGTTGTGCATCTTGATCCAGCGTTCGTCGCCCTTGCCGATCAGCAGCAGCACGTCGAAGCCGTCATGCTCTCGCGCTTCGGCGACGACGTCCTCGACGGCGCCCGCGCGGTCGATGATGATCGACGCGTCGACGTCCGGATTCGTCACGTAGCCGAGCATCTCCTCGGCGATCGCCATCGGATCTTCGGTGTTCGTGTCCTCGGTCGTGAGCATGATGCGCTGCACGCGGTCCTGCGCGGCCTCGATGATCTCCCGGCGGCGGTCGAGCGCCTTGTCTCCCGCCGACCCGGTGAGCAAGGTGATCCGCGGACGCCGCGCGCCGTACTTGCGTTCGACGAAGTCGAGCAGCGCGTTGACGGAGGCGTAGTTGTGCGCGTAGTCGACGATGGCGACCGTGTCCGACTGCGGATCGCGCGTCTCCTCCATCCTGCCGGCGATGTGCACGTCGGCCATCGACTGCAACGCGCGCGGATCGTGGATGTCGATGCCGACGATCTGCGCGAGCGCGAGCGCCGCGCAGGCGTTCGCGTAGTTGAAGTCGCCTTCGAGCGCGAGGCTCAGCTCGCCGATCGGCTGGCCCTGCGTGAACAGGAAGGTCGTGTGCGTGTCGTCGATCGGCTGCGCGGTAACGTCGGCGGTCGCCTCGTCGATCGAGAAGGTCGTGACCGGAACGTTCGCGATCGTCGCGTCCTCGGCGACGAGATTCGCGTAGTCGCCGGGCACGCCGAGCACGAGCGCGTGCGTGTTGCGCACGATCTGGCGCTTGCAGTGCAGGTAGTCCTCGAAGGAGGGGTGTTCGATCGGGCTGATGTGGTCGGGGGAGATGTTGAGGAACGCGGCCGCGTCGAAGGTCAGGCCGTAGACGCGGTTGACCTTGTACGCCTGCGAGGAGACCTCCATGACGAGGTAGCGCATGCCGTTGTCGACGGCCTCGCGCATCATGCGCGCCGCGTCGAGCGATTCGGGCGTCGTCAGGTCGGATTCGACGTAGTGGACGCCGTCGACGCAGTTGTCGACCGAGGAGAACAGCGCGCACTCGTTGCCGCTCATCGCGTTGATGATCGCGTGCGTGAAGTATGAGGTCGTCGTCTTGCCCTTCGTTCCGGTGACGCCGATGAGCTTGAGCTCGCGTTCCGGATAGTCGTAGAAGGCCTGGGAGAGCAGGCTGAGCGCCTTGCTCGCGTCGTCGACGATGAGGCCGGGGGCGCGCGTGACGCCGCTGTAGTCGTGTTCGGCGACGTAGGCGGCCATGCCGCGCCCGTCGGCGCCGTCGAGGTATTCGGCCTTGAAGTTGCCCTTGCAGCACATGAGCGTGTGCGGCTCGATCTGCTTGGAGTCGTAGGTGATGTGCGCGAAGGGGACGTCGGAATCGGGGATCGTGGACGCAAAGTCGGTCCAGCGGTCCGGTGTGATGATCTCCCGCAGCAGATCGTGCTCGCCCAGCAGTGCGGCTGCGGATTGCAATGTCAGCGTCATGGCTCGTGCGCTCCTTGAGGTACCCGGTGATGTCGTCCAAGCATTCTACCGCGCGGCTTGCATCGGGCCGCCGGCTCGGCCTGCGGCGGACCATAACGCCGTGGGCTTGAGCGCCCGGATCCGCGTGCGGTCTGCGTACAATGGAAGGCGTGACCGAACAAGAGACGAAAGCCGAGACGATGGAGGCCAAGCGCGCGCGCTTCGAGAAGCTCGCGATGCCCGCCGTCAACGCGCTCTACCGTCAGGCGATGAAATTCACCAACAATCCGGAGGATGCGCAGGACCTCGTCCAGGACACCTTCGAACGCGGCTTCAAGGCCTTCGACTCGTTCAAGCCGGGATCGAACTTCGAGGCGTGGATGACGACGATCGAACGCAACGCCTTCTTCAACCAGTACGCAAAGGCCAAGCGCCGTCCGCAGCGGGCGAACGACTCGACCGGCGAATACGACGACTGGGACATCTACGCCGCCTCCGAGCACGCCTCGCAGGGCCTGCGCTCGGCGGAGCAGGAGTATCTCGAGGCCTTCGCGCCCGAGGAGATCATGGCGGCGCTCAACAAGCTGCCCGAGGAACGCCGGCAGGTGTTCATCGACGCGGCGATCGACGGCAAGTCGTACCAGCAGGTCGCCGACGAGCAGGGCATCAAGATCGGCACCGTCATGAGCCGGCTCAACCGCGCGCGCACGCAGCTGCGCAAGGAGCTCGCCGAATACGCGGCGGCGCGCGGCTACGGCAAGGGCTCGGACGGCGCGAAGACGACGCGCCGGCGCGGCCGCAAGCCTGCCGCCGACGTCGTCGCCGTCGTCAGCGGAAATAAAAAGACGTCGAAGACCGTTGAATCTGATAGCGACCACGAACTCGTGGACAATACGGCGAAGGGCGGTGCGCGATGAACGCGGAGGAACGGCCCGGACGGGAACAACTGGGAAACGACGAGATGAACGATGCGAACAAGGAAGCGAGCGGCGGCGACTGCTTCGATCCGGACACCTGCTGCGACCATTACGAGCAGATGATGATCCGTGCGATGCGCGCGGTGCTGAGGCCCGAGGAGGCGCCCGAATGCCTCTATGAGAAGCTCAGGATGACGCTCGACGCCTGCTGCGGGCACGCCCATGTGACGCATACCGTCGTCACGCACACCGTCGTGCGCCACCATGGCGCCGACGGGCAGTGAACGGTCCGCGGATACGAAAGAAGGCCCCTTGGGAACCTCGGTTCCCAAGGGGCCTTCTTTCGCGTTGTTCAGAACGAACCCGGCGAATCAGGCATTTGGCCTTTTGCCGTGGTTCGCAGCCTTTTTGCGACGAGCCTTACGCTTGCGTCCGCGCATTCCCATGATGGACTCCTTTGGATAGAACAATCAATGCTAGCCTTGATTAGCCTACAGGATTATCGCATGGCGTGCCGACGTGGCTCAGTCGAGCATGCCGATGAACATGCGCGTCTCGCTCGTCTGGGCGGGTTCGATGCGGATCAGGTCGATGCCGGTGTTGAACGCGTTCGCGTACGCCGTCTGCGGTTCGACGGCGACGCCGGCGGGGCGGATGGCCGCCGGGAAGCCGGTGCCGGTGCAGATCTGGAACGACGTGACCGTCGCGTCGCCGCCGACGGCGACGCGCCTGCCGTCCGGACGCGTCAGCGTCGCCGTCGCGTTGCCGGACATGTCGTGGCGCACGTCGGTGAGCGCGTCGTCGTACGGCTGTTCGTCGAGCGCGCGCGGTGTGCGGAAGTCGAACTTCGTGCCGTCGACCGGCTCGGTGCCGACCGGGATGAGGTCATCGTCGACCTGCACATGCGTGGCGGCGTCGATTTCGAGCGTGCACTGCGCGTTCTGCGCGTCGATCTCGTCGCCGTAGCCGTCGAGACCGTTCGCGATCCACGGGTGCATCGCCAGCGCCCACGGCGCCGCATGGTCGGAATGGTTGTGCGCGCGCACGAGGATGTGCAGGCCGTCGTCGTCGAGCGTGTAGGTCACGGTGACGAGCAGGTCGAAGGGGTAGTAGGGGGCCGGCGGCATGCGCCACGACAGCGTCGCCTCGCATTCGTCGAGCCGTTCGAGACGCCAGTACTGGTCCTTCGCGAAGCCGTGGATCGCGTTGTCGCGGTCCGGCTCGTTGATCGGCAGCTGGTAGTCGACGCCGTCGAAGCCGTAGCGGCCGCCGGCGACGCGGTTCGGGAACGGGATGAGCAGCTGCCCTTCGCAGCAGCCGACGATGTCGTTCGCGCCGAGAGGAACGGTCACGTCGACGCTGTCGCAGGTCAGGACGCGCAGCGTCGCGCCGAGTTCGGTGATGACGGCACGGTACCGGCCGTGCTCGATCGTGTACTGGTCGCCGGTGCGCGGCGGCAGATTGGTCGTCAGGGACATGGCATGCTCCATTGGTTGCCTGGGGCGGCCGCGCATGCGTCAGGCGCGGCCACCCCGGAGGGTTGATGATTCACCGAGCCATCATAGTCGTCGCCGGCTGCGACGTGTACGTCGTTTGCTATCGTGGGGAGTCGTTTCGAAACAGGAGGGCCGAGGACATGGCACGACGCATCATTCTGGCGAATCCGCGCGGGTTCTGCGCGGGGGTGGACCGCGCGATCCAGACGGTCGACACGATTCTCAGGGCCGCGCATGGGCCGCGCGCCGACGGACTGCCGCCGGTCTACGTGCGCCGGCAGATCGTGCACAACCGGCACGTCGTCGAACAGCTCGCCTCCCGCGGCGCCGTCTTCGTCGAGGAGCTCGACGAGGTTCCCCACGAGGCCGCGGCCGCCGGCATCCCGGTCGTGTTTTCGGCGCACGGCGTATCGCCGGCCGTGCAGCGCGAGGCGGACCGGCGCGGGCTGGCGGTCGTCGACGCGACGTGCCCGCTCGTGGGCAAGGTGCACCGCGAGGTGCTGCGCTTCGTGCGCGAGGGGTATGAGATCGTCTACATCGGGCACAACGGCCACGACGAGGCCGTCGGCGTCGTCGGCGAGTCGCCGGAGCATGTGCATCTGATCGAGCACGCCTCCGACGTCGACGGCCTCGACTTCGCGCCGGACACGAAGCTCGTGCTGCTCACGCAGACGACGCTCAGCGTCGACGAGACGGCTGACGTCATCGCCGCGCTGCAACGGCGCTTCCCGTGGATCGAGCTGCCGCCGAGCTCGGACATCTGCTATGCGACGTCGAACCGGCAGGAGGCCGTCAAGCTCGTCGCGCGGCAGGCGGACTGCATGGTCGTCGTCGGTTCGGCGAACTCGTCGAACTCGGTGCGGCTGATGGAGGTCGCGAACGAGGCGCTCGGCGCGCGCGGCGAGGCGCACCGCGTCGACGACGCCGACGAGATGGATCCGTCATGGTTCGACGGCGTCGAGTCGGTCGGCGTCTCGTCGGGCGCATCCGTCCCCGACGAACTCGTCGCCGGCGTCGTCGCAAGGCTGCGCGGGCTCGGTTTCACCGAGGTCGATGCCGTCGAGACGATCCAGGAGAACATGCATTTCGTGCTGCCGAAGGAGCTGCGCGCGCGGCGCTGACCTGTGCGATGCGCCGGCCAGCGCGCGCCGCGCTTCGCGCTCAGTACGATTTGTTCGTCGTGCCGATCGGCGCGACGGTGGCGCCGAGCACGTCGACGAGGTCGTGCGGGTCGACGCCGAGGCTCAGGCCGCGCTTGCCGCCTGAGACGAGGATGACGTCGAAGTCCATCGCCGAGGCGTCGAGCACGGTCCTGTGCCGCGTCCTCTGGCCGAGCGGGGAGATGCCGCCGACGACGTAGCCGCTTTCGCGCATCGCGACCTTCGGATCGGCCATCTCCGCCTTCTTCGCGCCGACGGCGTGCGCGAGCTCCTTGAGGCTCATATGGCCGTTGACCGGCACGATGCCGATGACGCGTTCGTCGCCGGTGTCCGCCATCAGCGTCTTGAACACCTGCCGTTCGTCGTAGCCGAGCTTGCGCGCCGCCTCGAGGCCGTAGCCCTCCGCGTCGTCGTTGCTGTGCTCGTATTCGTGGATCGTGAACGTGACGCCCGCCTTCTCCAGCTGCGCGATCGCCGGCGTCGCGGCCGCCTTCTGCTTCTTCTTGCCCATGGCACCAGTGTAGGGCGGCCACAGGGCAACGAAAAAGGGGCTTTCGCATCAGCGAAAGCCCCTGCCGTCAGCGATGCCGTTCAGGCATCAGCATGACATGAGGTGACTCACTCGGAGAGCTCGGCGAAGTACTCGAGCGTGCGCACCATGTTCGACGTGAAGCCGTACTCGTTGTCGTAGAAGGCAACGGTGCGGGCCATCGTCACGCCGTCGACGGCGTTGACGTCGGTCTGCGTCGGATCGAAGACGCCGCCGTGGGTGTCGCCGATGATGTCGCCGGAGACGATCTCGTCATCGTTGTAGCCGTAGTAGTCGCAGTTCTCGAACGCGTCCTTGAACGCGGCGTTGATCTCGTCGGCGGTCGCCGGCTTGTCGAGGACGGTGAACAGCTCGGTGATCGAGCCGTCCGGGACCTGCACGCGCTGGGCATGGCCCTGCAGCTTGCCGTTGACCTCCGGGACGACCTTGCCGATCGCCTTCGCGGCGCCAGTCGAATGCGGGATCGTGTTGACGGCGGCGGCGCGCAGCGCACGGCCGGTCTTGTTGCCACGCGGGCCGTCCAGGATCATCTGGGTGCCGGTGTAGGCGTGGATCGTCGTCATGAAGCCGGCCTTGATGCCCCACTTGTCGTTGAGCAGCTTGACCATCGCGGCCATCGAGTTGGTCGTGCAGGAGCCTGCGGAGACGATGTTGTCGTCCTTCTTGAGGATGTCGTGGTTGACGCCGAAGACGACGGTCGGGGTGGTCTCGTCCTTCGCCGGGGCGGAGATGAGGACCTTCTTGGCGCCGGCGTCCAGGTGGGCCTGGGATTTCTCGGCGGAGGTGTAGAAGCCGGTGCACTCGAGCACGAACTCGACGCCGTCGTTGGCGACCCACTTGAGGTCGCGCGCGTCGCGCTCGGCGTAGACCGGGTATTCCTTGCCATCGACGACGATGGCGGTGTCGGTGGCCTTGACGTCGACCGGGGTGCCGTCGACGTGCTTGAAGACGCCGTGGGTGCTGTCGTACTTGAGCAGGTAGGCGAGAGCGGCCGGCGAGGTCAGATCGTTGATCGCGGTGACCTCGATGTCGGCGGCTTCGCCACCCTTCTCCTGCAGCTCGAAGATGCGGCGGAACGCGAGGCGGCCGATGCGGCCGAAGCCGTTGATACCAATCTTAACTGTCATGTAGTTTCTCCCTTGGGGACAGCTTCGGGACGTTCGCACGCCCTTCGGCTTGGTTAACCAACGACTCTCACTCTAATGGCTTTGCTTGACTTAGGCCATTCTCCGCGCGCGCCGAAAACCGTTGCAATTGCCGTGCGAACGTATGCACATCGTGCTACGTGCGCGCGGTGTCGCACGCCGCCGCGCGAGGCCGTCGGACGCCGCGGTCGTCGTCGCATATGCCGCCCGCGCTCAGCGCCGCACGAGCGCCGACGTGACCTGCGTCGACGGCGCGCCGAGGTCACCGTGCGCATGCGCACCGACGAGCGCCGGCAGCGGCGCCGCGTCGTCGAACACGACGATCAGGATGCCGCGGCGCACCGCGATGCGCGACGCGAGGCCGTCGACGAACTCGTTGCTCAGGCCGTTGACCTCGAGGTTCGTCATCGTCGCGTCGTCGAGCCCGTACTTGAGACCTTCCTCGCACACGCCCTCGGCGACGTCGGTGTGCGCGAACACCGAGACGTACCGCGTCGCGGGCACCGCATGCGCCGGGAATTCGAGCGCGGCGTCGGCGAGCGCCGTGACGACGCGGCCGTCGCCGTGCAGATAGGCGATGCCGCCGTGCGCGGCGACGAGCGCGGTCTGCTGGATGTTCGATATCGTATGGTCGACGCGGCCGCCGAGCGCGCCGTAGACGTGGAACTCGCGCGCGCCGTGCCTCCAGCCGATCTTGAGCGCGCTCAGCAGGTCCGGGTCGTCCTTCTGCGACGGCAGCGCGACGGTGCGCGCGCCGATCGCCTCGCGCGCAGTCGACGTCGAATCGAAGTCGCCGACGACGACGTCGACTTCGACGCCGAACGCGCGCGCATGGTCGTAGCCGCCGTCCGCGGCGACGACGAAGGCGCCCCGTGGCGGCATCTGCGGTGCGCCGTAGTAGTCTCCGGCGCCGAAGACGACGCAGACCGGCGACGACGGCCGTGACGACGATGATGGATGCGGCATGGTCCCTCGATTCCCTCGCTCGCTATGATTTTCGATGATAATCGCGGCCCGCGCCCACGCCGATATGCGCGCGGCCCGCGCGAGGGAGACAAGAGGGAGGCACGATGCAGGTCGAAGGCGACGAGGACGTCAGGCGTCCGATCCTCAAGTCCAAGGTGTTCCTGTACGTCACCGAGTTCTTCTCGGGCATGGCCGTCATGGCCGCCGAGCTCGGCGCGCAGCGGCTGCTCGCGCCGTACTTCTCGAGCTCTCAGATCGTGTGGACGATCATCATCGGCACGATCATGATCGCGCTCGCGCTCGGCGCGGTCCTCGGCGGCTGCTGGGCGGACAGGGACCCCGATCTGGACAGGCTGTACATGCGCGTGCTCGTCGCCGCCGTCTGGATCGCGCTCGTGCCGCTCGTCGGCAAGTACATCGTGCTGCTCGTCTCCGGCGCGCTCATCGTGACGGTGTCGACGAACTTCCTCGTCGTCGCGGCCTTCGTCAGCTGCATCGTCATCTTCGTGCCGCCGCTGTTCCTGCTGGCACGGTGACGCCGGGGCTCAACAAGTTCGCGACGACGTCGCTCGCCGACAACGCGTCGGTCGTCGGAAGGCTGTCCGCATGCAACACGGTCGGCTCGATCCTCGGCACGTTCCTGCCGACCTTCGTGACGATCCCGGCCGTCGGCACCTTCGTCACGTTCCTTATTTTCTCCGGCGCGCTGCTCGCATTGCCGATCGTCTACTTCCTGTCCGCGCACGCGCACCGCGTCGCCTGCGCGGTCTCGGTCGTCCTGTTCGCGATCTCGGCGCTGTGTTCGCCGATGACCGGCTTCGCGTTCTGGATGAACAAGGACACGCTCGCCTACGAGGGCGAGTCGATGTACAACTACCTGCAGGTGCAGAACCTGCCCGACCGCACGATCCTGCCGACGAACGTGCTCTTCGGCGTGCAGTCGGTGACGATGAAGAGCGACGAGCCGACCGGCATGTACTACGACGTCGCGCTCGCCGCGCCGGCGCTCGCGACGCACGCCGACTCGGCGCTGATCCTCGGCATGGGCACCGGCACCTATGCGCGTGCGCTGCGCCGCCACTCGCCGCAGACGAAGGTGACCGGCGTCGAGATAGACGGCAAGATCACGCGTCTGGCCGGCGAGTACTTCGACGAGCCGAGCGACATCGACGTCGCGACCTACGACGGGCGCGCATGGCTCGCCGCGAGCAAGGAGCGCTTCGACGTCATCATGGTCGACGCGTATCAGGACATCACGATCCCGTTCCAGATGAGCTCGCGCGAGTTCTTCCGGCTCGTCTACGGCCATCTGGCCGACGGCGGCGTCATGGTCGTCAACATGAACATGATCAGCGACGGACACGGCTCGATCAACGAGGCGCTCACCGACACGATCGCGTCGGTGTTCGGCGCGGGCAACATCGTGACGGCGGACGTGCCGAACACGACGAACCGCGAACTGTTCGCGCCCAGGCGCGCCGGCGCGTCGTCGCCGTCGATCGGGCAGCGGATCGCGGCGATGCGCGCCGGGGGCACGCGGCTCGACCGCGCGGTGCGGCAGGTCGACCCGGTGTTCCGGCCGGTCGCCGTGGACGCGGACGCGACGGTGCTCACCGACGACAAGGCGCCGGTCGAACTGCTCGGCATGCGCGCTATCGACGGCATCATCGCCGAACAGGCCGGCCCGTACCGTGAGATCCTCGAACGTGACGGCATCGGCGGGCTGCTGCGCGCCGTGCAGTAGAGGATGACGGATATGGACGTGCGGACGGCGCGCCGCAGACGGCCGTGTCGCGAAAGTCCGGGGATGTGGTATTATCGTTCAGGCTTGAGAAATCAAGAAAGTGGGAAACCCACCTGGAAGTCCATCATGACTTCGGGTCATAGGCACGGCCTTCGCGGTGATTCGTCACGGCGTCGGCGTTGCGCGCGGCCGGTGGACGGCATGTCCGGCTCGGCGTCGCGCGGCAGGGAACGGCAGATCGGATGATCGACGGTGTTCCACGATGCCTGTGCATCGATCATGATGACGCCCGGATGGCGTGACCACTGCAGGAAACCATAGGATTGGAGTCATCATTAGCGACGAACCACGCATTAACGACGAGATTCGCGTCTCACAGGTGCGCCTTATCGGACCGAACGGCGAGCAGGTGGGGGTCATCGCGACTTCCGTCGCACTGAACCTGGCCAAGGAAGCGAACCTCGATCTCGTCGAGGTGGCACCCAACGCGAAGCCTCCGGTTGCCAAGCTGATCGACTACGGCAAGTTCAAGTACAACGAGAAGATCAAGCAGCGCGAAGCGCGCCGCAACCAGAGCACCGCGGAAATCAAGGAGATCCGTTTCCGCCTCAAGATCGACGAACACGACTTCGAAGTCAAGAAGGGCCACGTCGAGCGCTTCCTCAACGGAGGCGACAAGGTCAAGGTCACGATCATGCTGCGCGGACGCGAGCAGTCGCGCCCGATCGGCGGCGTCGAGCTGTTGCAGCGCCTCGCCGACGAGGTCTCGGATTCGGGAACGATCGAATCCGCGCCGAAGCAGGAGGGCCGCAACATCATCATGACCCTCGCCCCGAAGGGCAAGAAGGTGCACACGCAGTCCGAGCAGCGCCGCCGCGGTGCGGAATCCCGCGCCGAACGCCAGGCGCGCCAGGCCGCCCGCCTCGCCGCCAAGCAGGAGGCCAAGGCCCAGGAGGCGAAGGAAGCACAAGCCGTCGTCGCCGAAGCAACCGAGACTTCAGCAACGAAGTAACAACAAGGAGGGCAGCAATGCCGAAGATGAAGACAAAGACCGCGGCCGCCAAGCGCGTTCGTGTGACCGGTTCCGGTAAGCTCATGCACGCTGGCTGCGGCATGCGCCACAACCTCGAGCACAAGTCCGCTCACAAGCGCCGCGACCTGAAGCGCGACTCCGCTCTGCCGACGTCGCAGGCCAAGAAGATGAAGGGCCTGCTGGGCTGAGACCGGCAAGTCGAGATCGTTTCAAGAAAGAAAGCTGAGGAACAACAATGGCACGTGTCAAGCGCGCAGTGAACGCCCACAAGAAGCGTCGTACAGTACTCGATAGGGCCTCGGGCTACCGTGGCCAGCGTTCCCGCCTGTACCGCAAGGCGAAGGAACAGCTGCTGCACTCCTTCAACTACAACTACCGCGACCGCAAGGCGCGTAAGGGCGACTTCCGCAAGCTGTGGATCCAGCGCATCAACATCGCCGTGCGCAACGAGGGCATCACCTACAACCGCTTCATCCAGGGCCTGCGCCTCGCCGGCATCGAACTCGACCGCCGTGCGCTTGCCGATCTGGCCGTGAACGATCCGGAGACGTTCAAGACGATCGTCGAGCAGGCGAAGGCCGCGCTGCCCGAGGACGTCAACGCTCCGGTCGCCGCCTGAGCCGAGGACGCCATGCCGACGCGCCGGCGCATCGAACGATGGCCGGCCGCGGCGGAGCATGCTTCAAGAGCCGAACCCACCTCGCGCGGGTTCGGCTCTTCGCATAGCCGTCGACGGCTGTGGCGGCCGCGTCGGCTGGACGACTGCGGACGCCTGTGGCGTTTTGTGGGTGAGTCACCAAAGCAATGCCGTATTGGGTGCCGCAGGTGGTCGTTTGTGTGTGAGGTCACCTACGGAATGCCACATCAGCTGGCACAGCTGGCATTCTGCATGTGCGTCACCGATGGAATGCCGTGTCGGATGCTGCAGACGGCATTCTACGGGTGAGGTCACCAATGGAATGCCACATCAGTTGTCGCAGTTGGCATTCTGTGGGTGAGTCGCCAATGGAATGCCGTGTGATCGGCTGCGGATGGTCGTTCGTAGGTGCGGCACCTGCGGAATGCCGGCGTGCGGCGGTGGACGGGCCGCAGCGGGGTGCGTCGGCGGATATAAACGGATATAAATAGGAACAGACGGCATCGGCGAAGGAGGATGGGGATGGCGAACGGGCTGCGGATGGCGGAGTCGAAGTTCCTCGCGTACATCGACGTCGAACGCGGATTGGCGAAGGCGACCGTCGAAGCGTACGAACGTGACCTCGACCGCTATCTGCAGTGGCTCGACGCGCGCGGCATCGACGACGCGCGCGCGATCACGCCGCTGCACGTCGAGGCCTTCATCCAGTCGCTCGCGATCGACGGGCAGAGCGCGACGAGCCGCGCGCGGCATCTCGCGAGCGTGCACATGTTCCACCGCTTCATGCTCGGCGAACATCTCGTCGACGACGACGTCTCGCAGCAGGTGAAGGCGCCGAAGGCCGGGTCGGCGCTGCCAGACGTGCTCGACGTCGACGAGGTCGCCGCGCTGCTCAAGGCGGCGCGCCCCGAGGGCACGGACGACGCCGCCGGACTGCGCGACGACGCATTGCTCGAGTTCATGTACGCGACCGGCTGCCGCGTCAGCGAGGCCGTCGGCACGAACCTCGACGACTTCGACTTCGACGAGCAGGTCGTGCGGCTGACCGGTAAAGGCGACAAGCAGCGGCTCGTGCCCTTCGGCGACTACGCGCGCGACGCGTTGGACGCCTACCTCAGATACGGACGCACGCCGCTGCAGGAGAAGGCGAAGGGCGCGCCGGAATTGCGCGCGGTCTTCCTCAACCTGCGCGGGAGGCGGCTGTCGCGGCAGTCGGTGTGGGAGATCATCCGCCGCGCCGGCGAGCGCGCGCACATCACGCGGTCGCTGCACCCGCACACGCTGCGGCATTCGTTCGCGACGCACCTCATCCAGGGCGGCGCGGACGTGCGCACCGTGCAGGAGCTGCTCGGGCACGCGTCGGTGAAGACGACGCAGATCTACACGCACATCAGCCCCGAAGCGCTCATCGAAACGTACATCACCGCTCATCCACGCGCCAAATAGGCGGTTGCGGGGAGCCCGAAGCGGTACACTGGAAACTTAGTGAAGACAGGACGTCGTCGCAGCGTCGGCGGCGTCGGCACATGCATGACCTGATAAAGTGAGCGGTATGCCTACGGATTTGCTTGGACGAGAATACGAGACCTTCCCGGTACCCGAGCCGTTGCAGCAGCACGGTCCGGCGCGGGTCATCGCGATGTGCAACCAGAAGGGCGGCGTAGGCAAGACGACGAGCTCGATCAACATCGCCGGCGCGCTCGCGCAGTACGGCAGGCGCGTACTCATCGTCGACTTCGACCCGCAGGGCGCGGCGACGGTGGGTCTCGGCATCAACGCGAACGTGCTCGACAACACGATCTACACGGCGCTGTTCGACCCGAAGATCGACGTGCACGACATCATCCAGCCGACGAAGTTCGAGGGGCTCGACATCATTCCGGCGAACATCGACCTGTCGGCCGCCGAAGTGCAGCTCGTGACCGAGGTCGGCCGCGAGCAGATCCTCGCGAGCGTGCTGCGCCCGGTCATCAAGGAGTACGACGCGATCATCATCGACTGCCAGCCGTCGCTCGGTCTGCTCACCGTGAACGCGCTGACGGCGGCGGACGGCGTCATCATCCCGGTGGCCGCCGAGTTCTTCGCGCTGCGCGGCGTCGCGCTGCTCATGCAGTCGATCGAGAAGGTGCAGGCGCGCATCAACCCCGGACTCGAGGTCTTCGGCGTGCTCGTGACGATGTACACGCACACGTTGCACTGCGACGAGGTCGTGCAGCGCATCTACGAGGCCTTCGGCGACAAGGTGTTCCATTCGGTCATCTCGCGGTCGATCAAGCTGCCCGACGCGAACGTCGCGGCGGCGCCGATCACCTACTACGCGCACAACCACAAGACCGCGCGCGAATACCGCGAGGTCGCGCGCGAGCTCATCGCGAAGGGGATCATCGCCTGATCCGTCTGTTTTTTTCGATCGCGCGGCCACTGCGCCGCGTGGGGCGAAGGCTCCGCGGCCACGAATATATCGTGGCCGCGGAGCCTTCGCCGTTTGCGGCGTCCGGCGTCTCCCCGTGCGGATTCCGCATGCCCGGCCGTCGTATCGACCACAATATGGACAGCACTTATAGTCATATTGACTATAAGTGATACGCTGACGATGACCGCGGCGGCGGCTCCGGCCGTCGGACCGCCGACGGATATGCGGACATGAACGACGACAAACGACGATACGCGTGGAGGAGTGCGGACGGTGGGCATCGGCAACGTCAGCGAACGCCGCGACGAGGCGCCGCAGGTGGGCGTCACGTCGGTCATCCTCGCGCTCGGACCGGCCGACGGAGGCGCGCGCCGCCGCCTGTGGCTGCCGCTCGTGCGTCGCGTGCGCGAGCCGTTCCTCGGCGCGTGGGCGCTGCCCGGCGGCCCGCTCAGGGCCGGCCGCTCGCTCGAACGCTCGGCCTACGAGACGCTCGCGTCGACGACCGACCTGCATCCGGGCTATCTCGAGCAGCTGTACACCTTCGGCGACCCTGAGCGTTCGCACGGGGGAGTGCCGATGGTCTCGATCTGCTACTGGGCGCTCGTCGGCCAGGTGGACGTCGCCTCGCTCGAACCGAAGCACAACGTGGCCTGGTTCGCCGAGGACGCGCTGCCCGAGCTCGCCTTCGACCACCGTCGCATCGTCGACTACGCGATCTGGCGGTTGCGGCATCGTCTCGACATGCCGAAGGTCGTGCGCGAACTCGTCGGCGGGACCTTCACGCTGCGCGAACTGCACGCCGTGAGTGAGGCGGTCGAGGGACACCCGATCGATCTTGCCAACTTCCGCAGGCGCACGCTCGCCTCGGGAATGCTCGAGGAGACCGGAGAGCATCGCCGCGTCGGCCGCCAGCGGCCGGCCGCGCTCTACCGTTTCCGCGCCGACGTCGCGCCGGCGGACGACGGCGCGCTGCCGCAGGGATTCGACGCCGGCGACCTGTCGCGGATCGCCGCGCATGCGGCGGACGAACGCACGGCGGGCGGGCACGACGGCCATCCCGACGCGATCGCCGCGTTGACGACCGACGTGCGGCCGTAGCGGCGCAATGTGATCGATCAGCCCCGGCCGACCAATCGGTTCCAATCACACAATCCAATCCAATCAACCATCACCACTCGCAGCACATGGGAGGTACCAATGACCGCTGCAGAACGCACATTCGGCGTACCCTCGCGCGGCGCGGACGCGGACGCCCCGGAATCGCGCGCCGACATCACGACGCCCACGCGCAACGAACGCCTCGACAGGCTTCCGCTCAACCGCGCGCACCGCAAGCTGCTCGTCGCCTCGGGCATCGGCTGGGCCTTCGACGCGATGGACGTCGGCCTCGTCTCCTTCGTCGTCGCTGCGATCGCCGCCGACCCGCACTTCAACCTCGACGCCGTGCAGAAGTCGTGGGTGCTGTCGATCGGCTTCATCGGCATGGCGATCGGCGCCGCGCTCGGCGGCTGGTTCGCCGACCGCTGGGGACGCAAGACCGTGTTCACGGCGACGATGGTCATCTTCGGCATCGCCAACGGCGCGATGGCGTTCTCGTGGACGCTCGCGATGCTGCTCGCCGCGCGCTTCGTCATCGGCCTGGGCCTCGGCGCCGAACTGCCGGTCGCCTCGACGCTCGTCTCCGAGTTCTCGCCGGCGAAGCAGCGCGGACGCATCACCGTGCTGCTCGAATCCTTCTGGGCCGTCGGCTGGATCGTCGCGGCCGCGATCGGCTACTTCGTCATTCCGAACACCGGCGACTGGGGCTGGCGCTGGGCGCTGCTCATCGGCGCGCTGCCGCTGCTCTACGCGATCGTCGCGCGCCGTCAGCTGCCCGAGTCGGTCCGTTTCCTCGAGGCGCAGGGCCGCGACGAGGAGGCCGAGCGTTCGGTGCGCTACTTCGAGGCGGCGAGCGGCGTCGAACCGGTCGAAAGCCGCAAGGCCGTCAAGCTGCCGAAGATCCGCACGCGCGAGCTGTTCGGCCGCAGATACCTCGGCGTGACGGTGGCGATCTGGGCCACCTGGTTCTTCGTCAACTTCTCGTACTACGGCGCGTTCACATGGATGCCGAGCCTGCTCGCCGACCAGTTCGGCTCGCTGACGAAATCCTTCGGCTACACGTTGGCGATCTCGCTCGCGCAGCTGCCCGGTTACTTCCTCGCCGCATGGCTCGTCGAACGCTGGGGACGTCGCCGCACGCTGAGCGTCTTCCTCGCCGTCTCCGCCGTCGCCGCGTTCCTGTTCTCGCGCTCGGCGAACGTGACGCAGGTGCTCGCCTTCGGCATGCTGCTGTCGGCCTCGAACCTCGGCGCGTGGGGCGTCCTCTATGCGGTGACGCCGGAGATCTACCCGACGCGTCTGCGCGGCGCCGCCTCCGGCGCGGCGGCCGCCTGTGGACGCGTGGCCGCGATCATCGCGCCGCTGCTCATGCCGTGGTTCCTGTCGATGGCCGGCGGCGACAAGTCGATCGCCTTCGTCGTCTTCGCCGTCGCCTTCGTGCTCGCCTGCGTCGCCGCGCTCTTCCTGCCCGAGAAGACCGGCGCCGCGCTCGACGACTGATCCGCGGAGACGAAAGCGGCCGCCCGTGTCCGGAACTTCCCGTCGATTGCGACGGATCCGGACGCGGGCGGCCGCTTTCGTCTCCGCATTCCCCCCCGACGACAACGGAATCGGACACGGGCGTTCTGCAGGCGTCCGTGTCTCCAACCGGGCGTCGCGGAACCGGACGCTGAGCCCCGCGCATGCCGTGTCAGCATCGTCGCGTACCATATCGATGGTTTGTGTACGAATGGTGAACCGGACAGGGTTCGGCACGGTTACGCAGGAAATCAATGGCTTTAGGAGAAAACATTCATGGCGGTTCGCGGCGATATTCGTAATGTGGCAATTGTGGCTCACGTCGACCACGGCAAGACCACGCTCGTCAACGCAATGCTTCAGCAGTCCCATGTATTCAACGAACGCGAGGAAGTCCCCGATCGCGTGATGGATTCCAACGACCTCGAGCGCGAGAAGGGCATCACGATCCTCGCGAAGAACACGGCCGTACAGTACACCGGCCCGCTCGCCGAGAAGTACGGCCACCCCGAAGGCATCACGATCAACGTCATCGACACCCCGGGCCACGCCGACTTCGGCGGCGAGGTCGAACGCGGCATCTCGATGGTCGACGGCGTCGTGCTGCTCGTCGACGCCTCCGAGGGTCCGCTGCCGCAGACCCGCTTCGTGCTGCGCAAGGCGCTCGAGGCGAAGCTGCCAGTCATCCTGTGCGTGAACAAGGTCGACCGTCCCGACGCGCGCATCGACGAGGTCGTCGGCGAGGCCTCCGACCTGCTGCTCGGCCTCGCGCAGGACGTCATCGAGGAGGGCGTCGACCTCGACCTCGACTCGCTGCTCGACCTGCCGGTCATCTACTGCGCGGCGAAGGCCGGCTACGCGTCGACCGACCAGCCGGCGAACGGCCAGCTGCCGGACAACGACAACCTCGAGCCGCTGTTCGAGGCGATCATCAAGAACATCCCGGCGCCCGAATACGATCCGGACGCGCCGCTGCAGGCCCACGTCGCGAACATCGACTCCTCCGACTTCCTCGGCCGTCTCGGCCTTGTGCGCATCTACAACGGCACCCTCGAAAAGGGCAAGACCTACGGCCTGTCGCGCGTCGACGGCTCGATCGAGAACTTCCGCGTCTCCGAGCTGCTGCGCACGCAGGGCCTCGACCGTCTGCCGGTCGAATCGGCGGGACCCGGCGACATCGTCGCCGTCGCCGGCGTCAACGACATCATGATCGGCGAGACGATCGTCGACCCGAACGACCCGCGCCCGCTGCCGCTCATCCACGTCGACGACCCGGCGATCTCGATGACCTTCGGCACGAACGACTCGCCGCTCGCCGGCACCGAAGGCAAGGACCACAAGCTGACGGCCCGCATGATCAAGGACCGCCTCGACCGCGAGCTCATCGGCAACGTCTCGATCAAGGTGCTGCCGACCGAACGCCCGGACGCCTGGGAGGTGCAGGGCCGCGGCGAACTCGCGCTCGCCGTCCTCGCCGAGCAGATGCGCCGCGAAGGCTACGAGCTGACCGTCGGCCGCCCGCAGGTCGTCACGAAGACGATCGACGGCCAGCTGTGCGAGCCGATGGAGTCGACGACGATCGACGTGCCGGAGGAGTACATGGGCACCGTCACGCAGCTGATGGCCGACCGCAAGGGCCGCATGGAGTCGATGTCGAACCACGGCTCCGGCTGGATCCGCCTGCAGTTCACGGTCCCGTCGCGTGGCCTCATCGGCTTCCGCACCGCGCTGCTGAGCGCGACGCGCGGCACCGGCATCTCCTCGTCGCTGTCCGCCGGCTACGCGCCGTGGGCTGGCCAGATCGTCACCCGCCAGAATGGCTCGATGGTCTCCGACCGCCAGGGCGTCGCCACGCCGTACGCGATGCAGCGCCTGCAGGCGCGCGGCAACTTCTTCGTCGAGCCGCAGTCGCCGGTCTACGAAGGCCAGGTCGTCGGCGTCAACAACAAGCCCGACGAGCTCGACGTCAACATCACGCTCGCCAAGCACATGACGAACATGCGCTCGGCGACCGCCGACGTCCTCGAGACGCTGACGCCGCCGATCAAGATGAGCCTCGAGGAGTCGCTCGACTTCGCGAACGAGGACGAGTGCGTCGAGGTCACGCCGGAGTCGATCCGCATCCGCAAGATCATCCTCAACCGCGAGGACTGGTACAAGTGGCGCGCCAAGCAGCGCCGCGCGAACAACAACGCGCAGAACGCGAAGTGAGCCGTATCCGACGGCGCACGATCTGACGGGGCTCCGCACATCATGTGCGGGGCCCCGTCGTCTCTATGCGGCCGCGCGTCCATATCGGCCGTGCAATACTGCCGCGCATGGCCCGGTACACCCGCGCGGGCCGGCACGATGCCTTCGCGACGTCTTCGCATGGTTCGCCTACACTGGGTGGCTATGAGCACCTCCGACCCCAATCCGATGCGGTCGCGCGACGCCGTGCGCCGCTCCGACCTGCCATGGAGCCACCGGCAGAACGTCTTCGTCCGCAGCCTCGTCACGATCGCCAGCGCCGTCGCGGCGGGCGTGCTCGGCACGCTCGCGCACCGCATGGGCGCGTCGGCGAACATCCCCTACGGTCTCGTGCTCGCGTTCGTCCTCATCGGCGCCTCCGCGTGGTGCGCCCGCGCGCGCGGCGGCGTCCCCGGCCTGGCATTGCATCTGAGCGTCTCCTATCTGGCCGTCTGGTGCATGGCGATGCCGGGGCCCGGCGGCGACCTGATGCTGCCGATCGGCTTCCATGCGACGACGATTCCGTGGTGGTCGCAGCATGCGGGGTACATCTGGCTGTACGGATCGCTCATCGTCCAGCTTCTGCTGCTCATCTGCCCGGCGCGGTGGTTCCGCGTCGCGCCGGCGGCCGCCCCGCGGAACGACGCCGCTGCCGCATCCGCCGACGCCGCGGGGAAGGCCATCTGATGGGCGCGCGTCGGCTGTACTATCTGGGGCCGGAGGGCACCTTCACGCATCAGGCGGCGATCGAGGCGTCGCGGCTGCTCGCCGCGGGCGCCGCCGCCGACGTCACGTTGGAGCCGTGCGCCGACGCCGCGTCGATCGTGCGCGCCGTCGGCGAGGGGAGCGGATGGGGCGTCGTCGCCTGGGAGAACAACGTCGAAGGCTACGTCGTGCCGAACCTCGACATGCTCATCGACGCGCGCGACGTCGCCGGCTTCGCGCGCGTCGGCGTCGACGTGACCTTCTGCGCCTTCGTCACGCCGACGACCTACGAGCGGGCGATGGCGGCGCGCAAGGACGGCGAATCCGAACTCGACGCCGTCTGCCGCGTCTGCACGGGCGCGTCGGCGCATCCGCACGGACTCGCGCAGTGCCGTCGCTTCACGCAGTCCCATCGGCTGCGCGAGATGCCGGCGGCGTCGAACGCGGCCGCCTGCCGCGACCTCGTCGACGGCCGCATCGCCTTCGGCCCCGAGATCTGCGGAAGCCTGTACGGGCTGCGCCTCGTCGCACGGGGCGTCGAGGACTTCCACGGCGCGCGCACCGAGTTCCTCGTCATCGCGCGCCGCGACGACGTGCACGACGAACTCATGGCCGCACGCGCGCGCGGCGTCGCCGAATTCGAATCGATCCTCACGTTCATTCCGTTGGCGACCGGTCCGGGCGTCCTCGCCGACGCGCTCGACGCGATCCGCGACGCCGGACTCAACATGACGAGCTTCATCTCGCGCCCGATCAAGGGCCATGACGGCACCTACAGCTTCATTGCGACGCTCGACGCGGCGCCATGGGAGCCGCGCTTCCACGCGCTGCTCGTCGAAATCATCGAACACGGCGACTGGATCAAGACGCTCGCCGTCTATCCGCGCCGCGAGCGGCCGCACCCGCCGGTGGACGAATGGATGCTTCCGCAAGGCGGGGTACGATGCACTATGGAGACCAACGAGACATTGTCCGCTTCCCGAAGCGATGATGCGACGATGCGAAAGGAACTGCTGTGGTAGAAGAGGTAGCTGGCTCCGTAGAGGTGACGGACACGACGATCGAGGAGACGGTGACGATGCCCGACATCGGCCCGGAGGGCATCGACTGCCCGCGGCACATCGCCATCGTCGGACTCGGGCTCATCGGCGGCTCACTCGCGCTGCGCCTGCACTCGGCGGGCATCCATGTGAGCGCGTGGAACCACCGCCCGCATCCGTACGTGGCGGCGCGCGCCGTCGGCATCGACTGCAAGGACAGCCTCGAGGAGCTCGTCGCCGAGCATCCGGACGTCATCGTGCTGTGCAACTCGCTCGTCGCGATGCCGAAGATCCTCGAGACGATCAGGCCGATCATCGATCCGGCGCGCACGACGCTCACCGACGTCGGCAGCGTCAAGGGACTCGTACGCGAGCAGGTGCATGCTGCCGGCATCACCGACTGCTACGTCGGCGCCCACCCGATGACCGGCAACGAACACTCCGGATGGGCGGCCGCCGACCCGTCGATCTTCGACAACGCGCTGTGGGCGCTCACCTACGACCACCATACCGATTACGCGCGCATCGTGCAGGTCGCCGGCATGATCACGCGAGGCCTGCGCAACACGATGATCGTCATCGACGACGAGACACACGACCGCGCCGCATCGCTGATCTCGCACATGCCGCACGTCGTCTCGACGGCGCTCATCAACGAGCTGACGGCGAACCCGGACCGCAACATCGCGGCCGCGCTGTCCGCCGGATCGTGGCGCGACATGACGCGCGTCGCGCTCACCGACCCGGCGCGCACGGCGGCGATGATCGTCGAGAACGCCGACAACGTCGAGACGCTGCTGCGCAGCATGGCGCGCCGTCTCGAATCCTTCGCCGACGCATTGCACGACGACGACAAGGCGACGCTGCGCCGCTTCTTCGCCGAAGGACAGCCGTATCGCGACTACAAGGCGAGGCAGCGCGAGGCGATCACGACAGGCGAGACGCAGACCGTGTTCACGACGATCAGGATCAGCGCCGACGACTGGCGCCGCGACCTGCTCGAATCGGCCAAGCGCGGCGAGCACATCGTGCGCTTCACCTCCGGGCACCACGCGCTCGCCGAACGTCAGTTCATCGTCTGACCGGGCGCTCCGGCACCGGCTTGAGGATCGCGATGTCCTCGGGGCGGATGCTGACGTCCTGCGCCGGCCGCGAGCCGTTCGCCGCCGCGTCGCGCGTCATCTCGAGTGTCTCGCCGTCCCATGAGCGGACATGGCCGACGACGTCGCGGTACTGCATGCGTCCGGTGCGTTCGTCGACGCCGGCGTGGAGGCGCACGACGACGCGCGCGCCGGCGGGGATGTGTTCGGGAAGTCTCATGACGGCCGCCTTTCTGATCGTCCTGCATGCGGCCTGCCGTCGCATGCAGGACGGCATTGTAGTCGGCGCGCCCAATCGACATATGCACGCGGAACGAGGCGGGCCCCGCGCACGATGTGCGCGGGGCCCGCCTCGTCGTACGTTTCGGGTCACTCGCTCGCGACGGCGTCGAGCACCGGCTGCTTGAGCGCGCGGTGCGCAGGCGAGATGCTGGCGACGAGGCCGACGACGATCGCGACGACGAGGAACAGCACGAGCTGGCCCCACGGGATCGTCAGCGTCGTCAGGCCCTGCTCCTCGTAGGCGACGCGGATGACGACGCCCGCCGCGACGCCGACGACGATGCCGACGAGCGTGCCGAACACCGACAGGATGACCGCCTCGATCGCGAGCATGCCGCGCACCTGGCCGTTCGACGTGCCGATCGCGCGCAGCAGTCCGATCTCCTTCGTGCGTTCGGAGACGTTGAGCGCCAACGTGTTGACAATGCCGAAGATCGCGATGACGATCGACAGCGCGAGCAGCGCGTAGATGATCGCGAGCATCGAGTCGATCATCGAGCTCATCGACGACTTGAACTCGTCGCGCGTGAGGATCGAGACCGTGTAGAACGGCTTCGCGGTCTTCTTCAGGTCCTCGCCGAGCTTCGCGACGTCCGCGCCGGGTTTCGCCTGCACGTACATCTGCGTGATCATCATCATGTCCTCGTCCGTGAGTTTCTCGGCCGTCGGCAACGAGACGAAGATGCTGTCCGCATACAGCGCATCGTCGATGATCGCACCGATCGTGACCTTCGCCGTCTTCGTCTCGGTCTTCGTCCTGACGAACTGCTTCGGGTCGACGTCCTGCCCCTGCCTGACGACGTCCTCGGCCTGTCTCGCCTTGGCCTGGGCGCCCGCGGCGTCGCCGGCCGCGGCGAGGCTCTGCGCCTCGCGCTGCAGCGCCGTCGCCTGCTCCTCGATCTTCTTCCGGTACGCCTCCGAGGCCTGCTTCGTGGCCGCCTCGTCGACGCTCGTGTTCTCCGATTCGAGATCGATGACGTCGCCGATCTTCCAATGCTCGTCGTCGGCGACCATGCGGCCGACGGCGACCTGTCCGTCGACGATCACCGTCGCGGCGTCGCCGTCCTGCTTTTCGATCGGAGCGAGCCTCGTGAGCAGGTCGGACTTGACGGCGGCCGTCATGACGTCCTTCGCCGCGTTCGTCACCTTCACCGTCGGCAGCATGTACACGGCCGACGATGCGCCGACGCCTTCGGTCTTCTCGATCGCGTCGACGGCCTTCGTGGAGATCGGCTGCGTCATGCTCGCCGTCATCGCCACGTAGTCGGCGTTGACGTTGTTGTCGACGAGATTGCTCACCGAGGTCTTCATCGACGACGCGACGACGCCGAGGCAGCTGACAATCGCGATGCCGACGAACAGCGCGGCCGCCGTGTTCGCGGTGCGCCGCTTCGCGCGGCCGATGTTGCGCGTCGCGAGCTTGCCGGTGACCGGGAACAGCTTCTCGGGGATCCAGCCGAGCACCTTCGCCGACGGGGCGACGAAGGCCGGCGCGCAGACGATCGCGCCGATGATGATGAAGGCCGCGCCCAGACCGAGCGTCCAGCCGGAGCCGAGGTCCTTGAGCCAGGCCCAGTCGACGCGCTTGTCGGCGTCGAGGTAGCACAGCGTCCACCAGGCGGCGCCGACGACGACCATCGCCGCACCGATCCAGCCGCGCGTCCTGACCGGCTTCTCCGGGTTGACGGTCTCGTTCATCGCCTGGATCGGCGGCGCCGTCGCGGCCGTCTTCGCCGGCAGCGTCGCGCCAACGATCGTGACGACGACGCCGACGATCAGGCCGATGACGACGTCGGTCGCCGACGGGGCGGGGGAGCCGGACAGCGGCATGCCGCTGCTCGTCATGCCCTTGGCGATGAGCTCGAGCAGACCCCAGCCGAGCAGCACGCCGATGCCGGAGCCGACGAGGCCGAGGATGACGGCCTGCACGAGGACGCTCGCGAAGACCTGCAGCGGCGAGGCGCCGACCGAGCGCAGCAGCGCGTAGCCGCGCATGGATTCGCGCACGATCATCGTGAAGGTGTTCGCGATGATGAACGCGCCGACGAACAATGCGATCGCCGCGAAGATCAGGATCAGCGGCTGGATGAAGCCGAGCTGGTCCTGGATGCTCTTCGTCGCGTCGTCGCGCACCGAGTCTCCGGTGACGGCGTGCGCGTCGGCGCTCTTCGGCAGCTCCTTGTTGATGCGGTCGGCGAGCCGCTGCTGCGCCTCGGCATCGAGCGGCGTCGACTTGTCGCCGTAGACGCCGATGAACTGGACGCTCGACGTGTCCTCGCCCTCCTGCTGCAACGTATGCTCGACGAAGCTCGGCGGTGCGAGGATCAGGATCGCGCCGAGCTGCGTCGACGGCGACGTGAAGACGCCGGAGACGGTCTTCTCGTGCGCCTCGCCGTCGACGACGATCTTCGCCGTGTCGCCGGTCTTCAGCCCGGCCTTGCCGGCCGTGTCCTCGAGCAACGCGATCTCGTCGTCCGTTTGCGGGTAGCCGCCGGAGACGAAGTGCGCCGAACGCCACGGATCCTGCTCGTCGACGCCGATGACGAGCGTCGGTGCGCCGACCGTCGCCATCGCGTCGCCGTTGTGGTCGAGCAGCACGACGTTGCTCAGCTGATGCGTCGCGTCGGCGCTGACGACGCCGTCGACCTTCTCGATGTCGGCGATGACGTCGGTGCTGATCTCGTTGTAGGTGCTGTTGTATTCGGCGAAGCCGTCCTCGCCGTCCTGTTTCTGCTCGGTGGCGCCGCGCACGTAGACGTCGGCGTCCGAGTTCGACCCCATCATCTGCGCGACCTGGTCGTTGAGCATCTCGCGGAAGCAGAACGAGCCGACGACGAAGGCGACGCCGAGCGCGATCGCGATGATCGACATGATGAAGCGGCGGAAATGGGCCCTGGTGTCTCGTAGACCTATGCGGAACATCGTTGGCTCAGTCCTCCTTGGTGGTCACGGGCTCGACGTCGACCGGGCCGTTGTCCGGGTCGTCGTGCTCGGCGAAGACGGCGAGGATGTCGTCGTAGGTCGGATGGTCCATGTCCTGCGTGATCGAGCCGTCGGACAATACGAGCACGCGGCCGGCGAAGCTCGCGGCGCGCGGGTCGTGCGTCACCATGACGATCGACTGCCCGTAGTCGCGCACGCACTGGCGCAGGAACCCGAGCACCTCGCGGCTCGAACGCGAGTCGAGGTTGCCGGTCGGCTCGTCGGCGAAGATGACGCTCGGACGCTCCATCATCGCGCGGGCGCAGGCGACGCGCTGCTGCTGGCCGCCCGAAAGCTGGCTCGGGCGGTGATCGAGGCGGTTTTCAAGGCCGACGACGGAGACGACCTTGTCGAACCAGTCGCGGTCGATCGGACGGTGCGCGATCTGCAACGGCAGCAGGATGTTCTCCTCGGCCGTCAATGTCGGCACGAGGTTGAAGGACTGGAAGATGAAGCCGATCTCCTTGCGTCGCAGCTGCGTGAGCTGCTTCTGGTTCATCGACGAGACCTCGAGGTCCTCGACGAGGACCTCGCCGCTCGTCGGCACGTCGAGGCCGGCCATGCAGTGCATCAGCGTCGACTTGCCCGAGCCCGACGGGCCCATGATCGCCGTGAGTTCGCCGCGTCGGAAGTCGACGCTGACGTGGTCGAGCGCCGTCACCTGGCTGTCGGTGTCGCCGTAGGTCTTATACAGATCGACCGCCCTGGCGACGATCGGGTCGGTTTTCGGCATGGTGGCGCCTGTTGATTTCCTGTTCATGTGAACCTTTCGCGTGTATGTTCGTGCAATCGCGCATGGATGCGCAAGTTCGCGCGGGGGCCATGCGCCCGATGTCGTTACCCGGTCCCCAATTATCCGCCGCCGCGCATGCGCGGGGCCGTGACCGCCGTCACGATATGCGATGCCGTTCGGCGTCGCATATGACAACGGTCACCGTGCGGCCCTGCCGCCGCGGCGTCCGTCCATATCGGAACGGGGGCGGATCTCCACGACCGAAGCGTATCGTGCCGGACGGCGTCGGAGATCGGAATGTCCATTTTCCCGGACCGATCTCCTGTCCGCCGCCGTGGCCACGTCGCGGGCCGCTTGCCTTCCACTATCGCCGACATCGGCTTCACAGTCCGCCATCTTGCGGTTGCATCGGGCGCAAACGCAGGCAACCATGCGTTGCATCGGCGTCGTTCCAGCGATTGTCCGGCATCCGCGCCGCCATGTCGATGATGTATCGAATCTCACGATGCGAGACCGGGGCGGTTGCGCGTCCCAATTGCGCGACCGCCCCGGCGACGTCGGCGCCGATAGCGTGCGGGCGGTAGAGTGGTCGCACGGCGGCGACGGGACGGCCGGGCTGTGACGGAACGGACGAGGGAGCGGGACGATGGCGGATGCGCGACGGATGGTCGAGGAATACATGGGGTATCTGCGCGGCGCGAGGGGGCTGAGCGAGCATACGGTGGCCGCCTACCGCTCCGACCTGCTCGCCTGCGTCGACGTGCTCGCCTCCTTCGGGAGGACGTCGCTCGACGACGTGACGCTCGACGATCTGCGGATGTGGATGGCGCATGATGCGAAACGGATTGCGAAGAGCAGCCTCGCGCGCCGGACGATCGCCGTGCGCGGGTTCTTCGCGTGGGCGCAGCGGCACGGCCGTCTTGCGCACGACCCGGCCGCCTCGCTGAGCACGCCGAAGCTGTCGAAGACGCTGCCCGCCGTGCTCAACGAGACGCAGGCAGAGGCGCTGATGGACACGGCCGACATGGAGCCGTCGGACGAGCGCGACCCGCATCGGCATGCGCTCGCGCTGCGCGACTGCGCGATGCTCGAGGTGCTTTACGCGACCGGCATCCGCGTCGCCGAGCTCGTGTCGATGGATCTGGACAGCGTGCGCTACGGCAACCGCACGATCACCGTCACTGGCAAGGGGAACAAGCAGCGCGTCGTGCCCTTCGGCGCGCCGGCGCAGCGCGCGCTCGAGCAGTGGACGGGCGAGGGCAGGCCGCGTCTGGCGAACGCGCGTTCGGGAAGCGCGTTGTTCCTCGGCGCGCGCGGCGGCCGCGTCGACCAGCGCGTCGTGCGCGGCGTCGTCCACCGCGAGGCGGCGCGCGCCGGCGTCCCCGACATCTCGCCGCATGCGTTGCGCCACAGCGCGGCGACGCATATGCTCGACGGCGGCGCCGACCTGCGCGAGGTGCAGGAGATGCTCGGACATGCATCGCTGCAGACGACGCAGCGCTACACGCATGTCTCGATCGAACAGCTCAAGGCGCGCTACGCGCAGGCCTTCCCGCGCGCATAGGCGGATGCGGTTTCACGTAGTGAGAACGCTATGGGGCATCGCCGCGATGTCGTCGCGAGCGGACTGCAAACGCTCGCAGCGCCGCGACAATCGACGAAACGGTGGGGCGGGTGCGGGCTAACCCATTGCAGCGGCGCCGTTCCGCGGCGGAATCGAGCATCGCCTGCGCCGGCGGGGGAGTCGCTCGGAGCGACGATCGGGCCGTTGGCGCTGACAGCGTTATCGTCTCAGGTGGTTGCGTGGCTGTGGCACAATGGGTAGTTAATCGGCGATGGGGTCGGAACTCGAACGGTTTCGGCCCCATCGTTTTCGGCGGGGCTCGCCCCGCCGTCCGATCTCAAGGAAAAAGGAGTAATCCCATGAAGAAGAAGGCAATCGCCGTCGTCGCAGGTGCCTGCGCCCTCGGCATGCTGCTCGGCGGCTGCGGCGCAGCGGGCGACTCGTCGAACGCCGGCGGCAACGTCATCACCGCCTACAACTCGGAGCCGCAGAACGCGCTGATCCCGGGCAACACGAACGAGACCGGCGGCGGCAAGGTCGGTCAGCTGCTCTTCGCGAACCTCGTGCGCTACGATTCGAAGGGCGACACGAAGATGGAGGTCGCCGAATCGATCGAGCCGAACAAGGACGCGACCCAGTACACCGTCAAGCTCAAGGACGGCTGGAAGTTCACCGACGGCACGCCGGTGACGGCCGAGTCCTTCACGAAGTCGTGGAGCTACACGGCGAACGCGAAGAACGCGCAGAAGTGCTCGTCGTTCTTCAGCATGATCAAGGGCTATGACGATCTGCAGAAGGACGGCCTCAAGGGCGACGAGCAGCTCTCGGGCCTCAAGGTCATCGACGACAAGACCTTCACCGTCGACCTCGACCAGCAGGATTCGGTCTTCCCGATCAAGGTCGGCTATCTGGCCTTCGCGCCGCTTCCGGAATCCTTCTACAAGGATCCGAAGGCCTTCGGCGAGAAGCCGGTCGGCAACGGCATGTACAAGTTCGACAAGTGGGACCACAACTCGCAGATCGTGCTGACGAAGAACGCCGACTACAAGGGCGAGGAACAGCCGAAGAACGACGGCGTCACCTTTAAGATCTACACGTCGCCGGATTCGGCCTACGCGGACGTGCAGGCCGGCAATCTCGACGTCATGGACACGGTCCCGGCCGCCGACACGAAGACCTTCGAGAAGGATCCGTCGGTCGAGGCCTACAACAAGGCCGGTTCGGTCATTCAGACCTTCACGATCCCGGCGAACATGAAGCATTGGGAGACCAACACCGAGGAAGGCCAGCTGCGCCGCCAGGCGCTGTCGATGGCGATCGACCGCCAGCAGATCGTCGACAAGGTGCTCAACGGCGTCGGCACGCCGGCCACCGACTTCACGGCGCCGGTCATCCCGGGCTATTCGAAGGACCTCAAGAACGGCAAGTACCTCAAGGCCAATCCGACTGAGGCGAAGAAGCTGTGGGCCAAGGCCGAAGCCATCGCCAAGTGGGACGGCACGCTCACCTTCTCGTTCAACGCCGACGGCGGCGCGCAGCCGATCTATGACGCGGTCGTCAACCAGGTGAAGAACACCCTCGGCATCAAGGCCGCGACGAACCCGATGCCGACCTTCCAGGAGTTCCGCAACGCGGTCTCCGACCGCAAGATCGACGGAGCGTTCCGCACCGGCTGGCAGCCGGACTACCCGTCGGCCGAGAACTACCTGTATCAGCTCTATGATTCGGACGCGGCCGACGGCAACGGCTCGAACGACGGCGACTACAAGAACGCCGAGGTCGACGAGCTGCTGAGCAAGGCCGCCGCCGCGACGAACACCGACGAGCAGATCGACCTGTATCACCAGACCGAGGAGATCCTGCTCGAGCAGCTGCCGGCCGTCCCGCTGTACTACTCGAACGCGGACGGCGTCGCCGCCAAGGGCGTCAAGGGCTTCGAGATGGACTGGCAGAACCAGCCGATCTACGAGAACATGACGAAGTGAGCCGGCGCGGGACGTCGAACGGGTGAGGCCGTTCGGTGCCGCGACACTGCATGAGGAAGGGCTCCGGAACCATCGAGGTTCCGGAGCCCTTCCTCATATCCGTTCCCGTCGTCGCGACGGCGACGTGCAGCGTTCGCCGCTCAGTCCCGCCCCGTCTCCTCGGATTGCTCGGATTCGTCGTCGAAGAACTCGATGCGGACGGTCACGGTCAGCTGTTCGTGCATGAGGTCCCCCTTCCGGTCACTTTTCGAATAAATGACCGGTTTAACGCCGTACTTCGTCCAGTCCGCCGCGATGCCCACAGTGTGGGACGCGGTGCGGTGGAAGGAATCGGCGCGAATCGGCGCCTGGGCGCGCCGTTCGCTCAGAACGTGGGCAAAATGGCCGTGGAAACGGCAAAAGAGGGGCGAATCCGTCCGGTAAGTCAAGTCATGCGGTAGACTTACTGGATACCGCGACCGCGAGCGGCATGACGCGTCGTGCCCTGATGCGGTCTGTAAGACAACAAGGAGCAACCAATGGGCAAATATCTTCTGCGCCGCATCCTGCAGATGATCCCCGTGGTTCTCGGTACGACACTGTTGGTGTATGCGCTCGTCTTCGCACTCCCGGGTGACCCGGTCAAGGCGATGTTCGGAGACAAGCCCGTCAATGAAGCCGTCGCTGCCCAGATCCGCGCCGAATACAATCTGGACAAGCCGTTCATCGTGCAGTACCTGCTGTTCCTGAAGAACGCGCTGAGCCTCAACTTCGGCGAGACCTTCGCCGGACAGCCCGTCATCGCGGAGATCGGGCGCGCGTTCCCGGTCACGATCAAGCTCGCGTTGATGGCGTTCTGCTTCGAGGCGATCTTCGGCTGCGTGTTCGGCGTCATCTCCGGCCTGAAGAAGGGCAAGTGGTACGACTCGGTCATCCTGATCGTCTCGCTGCTGCTGATCTCGGTGCCGACCTTCGTCACCGGCTTCCTCGGACAGTACCTCCTCGGCGTCAAATGGCGCATCCTACCGGTGACCGCCGGCTCGAACCCCGGATTCCTCGACCTGCTGATGCCCGCGATGGTGCTCGGCTCGGTCTCGATGGCGTACATCATCCGACTGGCGCGTTCCGAGGTCTCGTCGAACATCGCGATGGACTATGTGCGCACCGCGCGTGCGAAGGGCATGAGCAACACGGCCGTCACCTTCCGCCACATCCTGCGCAACTCGATGATCCCGGTCGTCACCTATCTGGGCCAGGACCTCGGCGCGCTGATGGGCGGCGCGATGATCACCGAACAGATCTTCAACATCCACGGCGTCGGATTCCTCACCTACCAGAGCATCCTCAAGGGTGAGGCGAACATGGTCGTCTCGGTCGTCACGCTGCTCACGCTCGTGTTCGTCGTGTGCAACCTGCTGGTCGATCTGCTGTACGCGGCGCTTGATCCGCGCATCCGCTACGCGTGAGGGAGAGTAGGACAATGACAGACATCACGAAACCGCTGCCGGGCCAGGAACGCTACGTCGCGCCGCTCGACGAGACGCCGCTGCAGACCGTGGACACGGTTGACGAATCGGCCCCAGCGACGAGCATGTGGGCGGACGCATGGCGCACGCTGCGCAAGAACCCGCTGTTCATCATCTCGGGCATCCTCATCATCTGCATCGTCTTCGTCGCGCTCTTCCCGGGCGTCTTCACGAAGAACGACCCGAACTACTGCAACCTCGACAATTCGCTCGAACCGTCCAGACCGGGCCATCCGTTCGGATTCGACCTGCAGGGATGCGACGTCTACTCGCGCGTCGTCTACGGCACGCGCACGTCGTTGAGCGTCGGCATCCTGACGACGCTCATCGTCGTCGCCGTCGGCACGCTCATCGGCGCCGTCGCCGGCTTCTTCGGCGGCTGGGTCGATGCGGTCCTCAGCCGCATCGTCGACATCTTCATGGCGATTCCGATGCTGCTCGGCGCGATCGTCGTGCTGCAGATGTTCCGCACGGTCACGTCGATCTGGAAGGTCGTGCTCGTGCTCGCGCTCTTCGGCTGGGTCTCGACGGCGCGCATCGCGCGCGGCGCCGTGCTTTCGTCGAAGAACCTCGAGTTCAACACGGCGTCGACGGCGCTCGGTTCGACGCCGACGCGCAACCTGTTCCGCCACATCCTGCCGAACTCGGTCTCGCCGATCATCGTCATCGCGACGACGTCGCTCGGTTCGTACATCGTCTCCGAGGCGACGCTGAGCTTCCTCGGCATCGGCCTGCCGTCGACGACGGTCAGCTGGGGCGGCGACATCTCGAAGGCGCAGTCGATCCTGCGCACCGATCCGATGGTGCTGTTCTACCCGTCCGTCGCGCTTGCGATCACCGTGCTGGCGTTCATCATGATGGGCGACGCCGTCAAGGACGCGCTCGACCCGAAGAGCCGCACGGCCTGAGATTCCCGTAGGAGTAAGCAATGACAGAAGATACGAATATCGAGCAGAAGCTCGACGACCTGCAGCGTCAGGAGGGTCCGCTCCTCGAGGTCAAGGACCTGCAGGTCGACTTCACAACCGACGACGGCCGCGCCGTGCACGCGGTGCGCGATTCGTCGTTCAGCGTCTATCCGGGCCAGTGGGTCGCGATCGTCGGCGAATCCGGCTCCGGCAAGTCGACGTCGGCGATGGCCTGCCTCGGCCTGCTGCCGGGCACCGGCAAGGTCGTAGGCGGCTCGATCAAGCTCAACGGCACCGAGATCTCGCATTACACGCAGAAGCAGTTCGTCACCGTGCGCGGCTCGAAGATGGGCCTCGTGCCGCAGGACCCGATGAGCAACCTCAACCCGGTGTGGCGCATCGGCACGCAGGTCAAGGAGGCGCTCGTCGCGAACAACATGGACGTCGCGCATGAGAAGCGCTCCGAACTCGCGAAGGCGCTCGCCGACGCGGACATCGAGATCAAGAGCGAGGGCGACGAGACCTTCCTCGGCTCGAAGGAGCTGCCCGAGCTCATCGAGGCCGCCGAGCAGGCGCTCGTCAAGGTCGGCGTGACCGGCGACGCCCTCGAGAAGAAGATGGCGTACTTCCACTCCGAATGGGTCCCGGGCTCCGAGACCCGCTGGCGCGTCGCCGACGACCTGATCAAGGCCGGCGTCAAGGACGACGACGCCTGGTACATCGCGAAGAAGTACGTCCTCGGATCGACGATGAACGACCGCATCGCCGGCCTGCTCGACGAGGCGGGCCTGCCGGACGCGGCCGTGCGCGCACGCCAGTACCCGCACGAGTTCTCCGGCGGCATGCGCCAGCGCGCGCTCATCGCGATCGGCCTGGCGTGCCGCCCCGAGCTGCTCATCGCCGACGAGCCGACCTCGGCGCTCGACGTGACCGTGCAGAAGAGGATCCTCGACCATCTGCAGGGGCTCACCGATTCACTCGGCACGGCGGTGCTGTTCATCACGCACGACCTCGGCCTCGCCGCCGAGCGCGCGCAGCACATCGTCGTCATGTACAAGGGACAGGTCGTCGAATCCGGCCCGTCGCTCGAGGTGCTCCAGCACCCGCAGCATCCGTACACGAAGCGTCTCGTCGCCGCCGCCCCGTCGCTCGCCTCTCAGCGCATCGTCTCCGTCGAGGAGCGCGGCGACGACGCGAGCGCGCTGATGGAGCACAAGGTCAACGAGGATTCGCTCGAGCACGCCGACGTCGTCATCGACGTCGAGCATCTGACGAAGGAGTTCAAGCTCCCGCGCCGCAAGGAGATGTTCAAGGCCGTCGACGATGTCAGCTTCAAGGTCAAGCGAGGCACGACGCTCGCGATCGTCGGCGAGTCCGGCTCCGGCAAGTCGACGGTGGCGAACATGGTGCTCAAGCTGCTCAAGCCGACGAGCGGCACCGTCACCTACAACGGCCAGGACATCAGCCAGTTCAAGGGCAAGTCGCTGCTCGCCTTCCGCAGGCACGTGCAGCCGGTGTTCCAGAACCCCTACGGCTCGCTCGACCCGATGTACTCGATCTTCCGTTCGATCGAGGAGCCGCTGCGCATCCACGGCATCGGCGACAAGACGAGCCGTGCGGTGCGCGTGCGCGAGTTGCTCGACATGGTCGAGCTGCCCGAATCGGTCATGCAGCGCTACCCGAACGAGCTGTCCGGCGGCCAGCGCCAGCGCATCGCGATCGCGCGCGCAATGGCGCTCAACCCGGACGTCATCGTCTGCGACGAGGCCGTGTCCGCGCTCGACGTGCTCGTGCAGGACCAGGTGCTCCATCTGCTCAACGACCTGCAGACGAAGAACGGGCTGAGCTACCTGTTTATCACGCACGACCTGGCCGTCGTGCGCCAGATCGCCGACGACGTCGTCGTCATGCAGCACGGCAGGCTCGTCGAGCACGGCACGACCGACGAGGTCTTCCTGCACCCCAAGCAGCAGTATACGAAGGACCTGCTCGACGCGATCCCGGGCGGCAAGCTCGAACTCGGCCTCGACCTGTGAGGTCCGACGCTCCGTCGTCATGAAGGCGGCGCGCACCTTTTCCGGGGCGCGCCGCCTTCGCATATGCGCGCGCCGTGAAGCCGCTGGCGTCCGGGCAGGCACGCGGGTAGGCTCGTGAGCCATGACGATGACGATTACGACCTCGAACCTCAACGGCATCCGCGCCGCGAAACGCAAAGGCATGGAGAAGTGGCTCCTTCGGCACACGCCCGACGTGTGGTGCATGCAGGAGACGCGCGCCCCGCAGGACGTCCTCGACGAGATCTTCCAGGAGATCGGCGCCGACTACGTCGAGGCGGGGAAGGTGGGCAGTCCCGGCGACGTCCACGCGATCGACGACGTGTGCCGGATTAAGGGACGCGCCGGCGTCGGCCTCGTCAGCGTGCTGCCGATCGGCGACCCGCGCATCGGGCTGCCCGGACTCGACGAGGACGTCGACACCGGACGCTGGATCGAGACGGACGTGCACACCGCGCAGGGCTACACGGTGACCGTCGCATGCGTGTACGTGCACGCTGGCGGCGACGGCGACGACATCAAGGAAGTGCAGAAGTACCGCTTCCTCGACGCGATGACGGCGCGCATGGAGCAGCTGCGCGAGGAGGCCGCGCGCGGCGGCAGGCAGGCGGTCGTCTGCGGCGACTTCAACATCGCGCACCGGCCGATCGACCTGAAGAACGCGAAGGCGAACGAGACGACGCACGGCTTCCTGCCCGCCGAACGCGCGTACATCGACAAATGGCTCGACGAGATGGAGTACGTCGACGTCATGCGCGACCTCGCCGGCGACATCCAGGGGCCGTACACGTGGTGGAGCCAGCGCGGGCGCGCCTTCGACAACGATGCCGGCTGGCGCCTCGACTACCAGTTCGCGACGCCGGAGCTCGCGCAGACGGCCCGCGGATTCGTCGTCGACCGCGCCGAGGAATGGTACAAGCGCTGGTCCGACCATGCGCCGCTGAGCATCACCTACGACGTGTGAGCGGCGCCGGAGCGTACGGCCGCGGACGGCTTATGGAAAGGTCGTGACGGAACACGGCGCTCTCCGGCGCGTTCCACCACGCCCGTGCTAGGCTAGTGGCGGTAAATCATGGGCGTGCCGCGTCTTGGGCGAGGACGTCGACGGCATAGGCACGCGCACAGCAGACAGGAGACGAGGCACAGATGGGACTGTTCGGATTCGGCAGGAAGAAGAAGGAGAGGGAAGCGGCGAAGGAACGCGAGGAACGTCTCGCGCAGGCCGTCGCCTCCCAGACCGAGGACGTCGCGAAGGAGGACGCCGACGATATCGACGTCACCGCCGCCGAGCAGCCTGGCCATGACCGCGAGGTCGCCGACGAGGAGCGCGCCGCCGAGGCGAAGGCCGTGCGCGACGACGAGTCCGAGGGCCTGCCGGAGGCCGCCGACGCCGAGGACGGCGACGAGGCGCTCGCGGTGCCGACCGAGGCGGTCATGGACTATCAGGGCCGCGGCGAGCAGTTCGGCCCGTGGGACATCAGCGAGGACAACGGCCCCGACTACGACGAATACCTGTCGCTTGGCTCCTTCTACATCCCGTTCGTGCAGGGCATCCAGCTGCGCCTCAAGGCGAGCAAGGCGGACAACACATTGCTCGGCGCGACGGTGACGATCGGACGCTCGAGCCTCGAGCTCGAGGCCTTCGCGGCGCCCAAGACGATGGGACTGTGGGACGACGTGCGCGACGACCTCGTCGCCGCGAACCCGGCAGCCAAGGTGGAGCCCGGCATCTTCGGCGCCGAAGTGCGCCTGCCGATCCAGCTGCCGAACGGCAAGAAGCACATCACGCGCATCATCGGCGTCGACGGCCCGCGCTGGATGCTGCGCGGCATCTTCTCCGGCCCCGCCGCCGACGATCCGGACAGCCCGGAGGCGAAGGTGCTCGACCGCTTCTTCTCGTACATCGTCGTCGACCGCGGCGAGGAGCCGCTTGCGCCGCGCGACCTGATCCCGATGGCGCAGCCGCTCACGCCGGGCGAACGCCGCGCGATGGCCGAGGCCGCCGACGGGGACGATACGGACGACGCGCCCGCCACGATCGACGGCAAGCCGACCGGCCCGATGAACTCCGACCACGAGGTGGAGCAGAAGACGACGCTCTCGCGCGGGCCGATGTTCTCCGAACTGCGCTGAGATGATGACGCAGCCACGCCAACGCACCGGGCTCGGTGCGCTCGCATCCTCCGACGGCGACGACTTCTCGGTCATCCAGGCGATCGGCGGCCCGCGCGGCGTCGTCGAATCGATGCTGCCGGGCGTCGTCTTCGTCGTCATGTTCATCGTCACGAGCGACCTCAAACTTACCGTCATCGTCTCCGCGGCGCTCGCGGCGGCGCAGGTCGTCGTGCGCTTGTGCCAGCGGCAGTCGGTCATGGGTGCGCTTTCGGGGCTCGTCGCCGTCGCGATCTGCCTGATATGGGCATGGAAGAGCGGCGAGGCGCGCAACTACTACATGTACGGCTTCATCACGAACGCCGCGTACATCGTCGTGCTGCTCGTCTCGCTGCTCGTTAAGGTGCCGGGCCTCGGCTTCCTGATCGAGTTCATCCGTTCGCTGCCGACCGAGCGTTTCCGCGCATGGCTCGACAGCTGGCGCTCCGACCGTGCGCTGATGCGCGCCTATACGATGATCACCTGGCTGTGGATAGGCGTGTTCGCGCTGCGTCTGGTCGTGCAGGTGCCGCTGTATCTGACCGACCGCGTCGGCTGGCTCGGCACGGCGCGGCTGCTGATGGGTATTCCGTTCTGGGCGCTCGCGATCTGGGTGTCCTATCTGATCGTGGCCGATCCGATGCACCGGCACAAGCAGCTCGAGCTCGCACGCGCCGAGCAGGAGGGTGAACGGGAGGCCGAGGCGCGCGACGGCGATACGAATGACGGTCATGCGAACGATGGCGATACGCAGGGCGGCCGGACGGACGATCATGGGACGGGGGCCTGACATGGGCAACGGCATCATCCTCAAGGTGGCGGTGGGCGTGTGCTGTGCGCTCGCCGTCTTCGCGCTCGCCTCATGCGCGCCGAAGAACGCCGCCGTCGGCGACACCGGATCGTCGAGCACCGACGCCCCGGCGCATGTCGATTCGCCGGGCGAGACGCAGACCGTCGCGATCGTCGGCTCCGCGAACGGCGCGGACGGCCTCGTCGAGGAGGCGTTGGACGCCGACGGCTACAAGGTCGTCCTCACGCCGGTGACGGACGCGGACAGCATGACTGATACAGATGCTGCGACGGCCGCGCGCATCCAGGCGGTGCGCGACGCCGTCGGACGCAACGTGAGCCTGATCGTCATCGGCGAAGCGGACATGGCGCATCAGACCAAGCAGTGGCGTGAGGTGCTGCAGGCGGCGCGCAGCGCCGGCATCCCGGTCGTGCTGCTCAATCCGGTCGAGGCGCCGGACGACGCGACGCTGTTCGCCGCGACGTTCATCGTCAACGACCGCATGATGGATGCGACGCCGGTCGGCGAGGCGGCGCGCCGGGTCATCGAGGACGAGCCGCACGAGCGCGACATCGTCGTCACGACGCTGCACTGAGCGCGTCGGCATCACCACACGAACGCAGATACGAACGCAAGCAACGCGCGCCGTGCGCACGGCCGCGGGACAGGAGAGGGCATGGAAGCCACGGTGGACATCGAACGGTACGCGGATCAGGGACGATGCGTCGCGCACATCGACGGGCGCGTCGTCTTCGTGCGCTTCGCACTGCCCGGCGAACGCGTGAGGATCGCGCTCGACGAGCCGGCCGACCGCAAGGACCGTTTCTGGACCGGCGAGGTCGTCGAGGTGCTCGAGGCGAGCCCCGACCGCGTCGAGCCGGCATGGCCGCTCGCCGGACCGCTTGCGATGGGCGGCGGCGTCGGCGGCGCCGACCTCATCCACGTCTCGCTCGAAGGACAGGAACGCTGGAAGGAAGCCGCGGTCAAGGACGTCATGGCACGCCTCGGACACGTCGAACTCGACGAGGTGCCCGTCTACGCGATGCCCGGCGACGAGGAGGCGGGCGGCCTCAACTGGCGCACGCGCATCGAGATGATCACCGACGACGAGGGCAGGCCGTCGATGCACCGGCGCGGCAGCCATCTGCGCGTGCCGATCGATACGATGCCGCTCGCGACGCGCGCCGTGCTCGAGGCGGCCGCGATGAACGACGTCTGGGACGGTGCGCTGCCGGCGAACGCGCAGCTGCGCGTCGCCGTGCCCGAACCGCGCGTCGACGCCGCCGACGTCGCGACGCCCGAGGCGCTGCGCCGCGCGATCGGCGACAACTACGCCGTCATCGTCGACGGCAAGGTGCGCCACGGCAGCCGCAACCTCACCGAACGCATCACCGTCGACGGCCGCGAGTTCACGTACACGGTCGACGCCGCCGGCTTCTGGCAGATGCACCGCGAGGCGTCGCAGGTGCTGCCGCAGTACGTTGTCGACCAGATCCGCGAGGCGATGGACGGCCGCGCGCCGCGCAACGGGCGCAACCTCGTCATCTGGGACCTGTATTCGGGCTCCGGCTTGTTCACGTTGCCGCTCGCGACGCTGATCGACGACCATGCGAAGCTCGTCAGCGTCGAAGGCGCGAAGACGGCCGTCGCGAACGCCCGCAGGAACCTCAAGAGCGCGGGCATCCACACGGTGCAGGCGTTGTGCGGCGACGTGCTCAAGACGCTCGAGAAAGACATCGATCCGCAGCGCGCGCACCCCGACATCGTCGTCCTCGACCCGCCGCGCGCGGGCGCGAAGGCGAAGGTGTGCACGAAGATCGCGAACTCCGGCGCGCCGATCGTCGTGTACATCGCGTGCGACCCGGCGTCGCTCGCGCGTGACACGGCGACGCTCACCCAGCATGGATATGCGCTCCATTCGATCGCCGCGTTCGACATCTACCCGATGACGCACCATGTTGAGACGGTAGCATTGATGTCAAGAGTCAGAGGCTAAGGGGTGAGAAAAGCCTTATTTTAAGCCATTCCTGCACACCTGACCTTTTTGCAAAAGGATGGTCCAACTAAGAAAAAACTCTCTGGGGGAACTTATCGAACTGAGGTGGTGCCGATTTTTTGGACTCTTTGGTGGGAAAGGAGTCCACTGATGGTGAAGTACACGAGGGAGCAGAGGCTTCGTGCGGTGAGGTTGTATGAGCAGTACGATCGCAGCGCGGCGTCGGTGATCAACGAGCTGGGGTGTCCGTCCCGGCAGATGCTGGTGCGCTGGCATCGGGCATGGGTCGAGGCCGGCCGCGACGACGGCGGCTCGCTTGGCGACGGGCGCGGGGAACGCTACACGCCCGGGCAGAAACGCGCGGCGGTCGATCATTACCTGCGGCACGGGAGGTGCGCGGCGCGCACGATCCGCGCGCTGGGCTATCCGTGCAAGGCGCTGTTGGCGCGCTGGGTCGACGAGCTGGAGCCGGGCCAACGCCGGATCAGTCGGGCTCCCGTGGATGCGGGGACGCGTCGCAAGGCGGTGGTCGAATATGCCTCGGGCTCCAGGACGAGTCGGCAGATCGGCGAGGAGCTGGGGGTCAGTGCCGATGTCGTGCGAAACTGGAAGCACAAGATGCTTGCGGGCGACGACAAGGAGCGTGCGATGGGCGACGACGCGGACAAGGGCGGAACGCCGAAGTCCCGCGAGGACCGGCACCGCGATGACGGTGGCAGATCCCTTGAGGGCATGCGGCGGGAACGCGACGAGATACGTTCGCAGCTGACGCGGATGCGCGCCGAGCGCGACGAGCTGGAGATCGAGCTGGAGATCATCCGCTACACGAAGGAGCTGTTGGGAAAAGGGCGGGGTGCAGACCCCGACAACCTGACCAACGCCGGGAGGACCCGTCTGGTATTGCATCTGGCCGACAGGTTCGCCATGAAGCCACGCGACCTGCTGGGAAGGTGCGGCCTGTCGCGCAGCACATTCTACGACAACGGGAAGCGTCTGGGCCGGCCCGAGCGGGACGAGTGGCTGCTCGATCCCGTCCGGCGGGCGTTCGAGCAAAGCCGGGAACGATACGGATACCGGCGTATATGGCGCATGCTGCGCGACCGGGGCATACGCGTGTGCGCCCGGCGCGTCATGAAGCTCATGACCCGGCACGGCATCGCCCATTACCATGTTAAGTAGATTCCAACTGAGGAATCTACTTAACATGGTAATGGGCAGGCATAAATGCAGAAAATTGACAAAACAGACACGCTCAAAACAATTCTGAGTGGTCGCAAGTACATCGTCGATTATTTCCAGCGGGAATACCGGTGGGGCAGAAGCAGATCGAGCAGATGCTCGCCGACTTCCAGGGCACATTTGAGGAATTTTATGATCCGGATAATCATGATACGCCGGAAGAAGTCATGAACTATGGCTTTTACTATATGGGATGCATCATCTGTACTGGCGGTTCCGTAAAGAAAATCATCGATGGCCAGCGGCGTCTGACCTCGCTAACACTTCTCATCATCTATCTGAACAACCTGCAAAAAGAAACTGTCAAGGACGAGGATCTCCTTGTCCCGCTGGATGACATGATCTATTCAAATGGATGACATGATCTATTCAAAGGCTTTCAGTAAGAAGAGCTTCAATATCGATGTGGCTGACCGCGGAACCTGCATGCAGGCTCTATTGCGAAAAGATGAAACCTATGTGCTAGTGAATGAGAGCTCACAGAATATGCTTGACCGGTATTAGGACATAGAGGACATCTTCCCTGACGAGTTGAAGGGAGAAGCGCTTCCTTACTTTATTAACTGGCTGATAGAGAAGGTCCTCCTTCTGGAGGTCGACACACCGTCTGACGACGAAGCACACACGATTTTCCTGACAATGAATGACCGAGGCCTGAGTCTGAACAGCGCCGAGATAATGAAGGCTTGCATCATCCGGCAGGTTGCAGAAGCTGACCGCATTGAGGTGAATCGGAAGTGGCAGGACAACATCAACCGTATCAAGAACGCCTCTTCTTACGATACGAGCGGCATGGTGAATACGCAGGACGTTGAATTCATCTCTATCTGGCTTCGCGCAAAATATGCCAATTCCATGCAAGACACCAAGCGCGGTGCTAAAGATGAGGATTACGAACTTCTCGGCGACAAGTTCCATACCTGGGTAGTCAACAACGCCCGGACGGCGATGGGCCTTGTAAAGTCGAAGGACTACAAGGAATTTGTTCTCATTGAAATGACACGTGTCACTGATGTCTATCTTCTGATGAAAGGCTATGGCAGCAAGCTGACTCCCGGAACACTTCCATGGCTTCCCGGATGGCAAGGATGCCCAAGTGCCAACCCTTGCCCAGGACACCGACCAGGATGGCTTTATCGACCTCTTGGAAACCGAACCGGTCTCCGGCACGACTATGGTGCCCCTGGACGTGGCTCCGCACGAAATGTGCATCCCCCACGACAACTACCCAGTTGCCGACGCAAACGGCTATTACAGCTATGAAAAAGATGTCGACTTAGCCAAGCTGGAAGCCAAGTTCAAGGAAGTCTTCAATGACCAGGACCTGGCCCTGGACAAGCGGGTGGTCTACATCCACGGCATGCCAGCTGACCTGGAATTGCCAGAAAGCGTTGGCGGCAAGATCAACGACCATTACGGCCAACACGTCACTCTTCCAATCGCGGCTGGTAAAATCAACCGCGTCGGCTAAAACTAAGCCATTCAGAGGATTAAATTCCCCTGGATGGCTTTTTTCGTGAAAAAATTTTTGCAAAATCTCAATCTTGATAGAAATCAATGGAGGAATTCTGCTTTCCCGGTATGTTAAAAGCATCAAAGCAAGGAGGTCAAAAGATCAATGCAAAAATGGTTAATGAAAAATCGCAACCGGCTGACGGCCGCTACGGGCATCTTAATCGTCCTGGCCTTTGCCGCAAAATGGTTATTTAAAGGTGAAGCAGCAGAGTCCGGCCTGCTCCTGGCCGCCTCCCTCATCCCCGGCTTCCCGATCGCCGCATCCGCTTGGCAGGCCCTGAAAGTCAAAGTCATCAGTATCGACTTGCTGGTGACCCTGGCCATCTTAGGTGCCTTCGTCATCCAGGAATTCGAAGAATCCGCCATCGTGGCCTTCCTCTTCTTGTTTGGGGCTTACCTTGAACAAAAGACCCTGGCCAAGACCCGGTCAGCCATCGAGGAACTGGTGGAGATGGTGCCAGAAACCGCCCTCCGGCAGACGGCAGACGGCGACTTTGAAGAAGTTGACTTAGACGACCTGGACGAAGGGGACATCGTTTTGGTCAAGACCGGCGGCAAGATCCCGGTTGACGGGGAAGTCGTCTCCGGTTCCGGGACGGCCAACGAAGCCAGCATTACCGGTGAATCCATGCCTTTAGACAAGAAGCCCGGCGACCCGGTCTATGCCGGTACTATTTTGGAAAACGGGATCATCCGGATCGAGGCGGAAAAAGTCGGGGATGAGACGACTTTTGGCAAGATCATCGAACTGGTGGAAGAAGCCCAGGACTCCAAGTCCCAAGCTGAGCGTCTAATTGACCGCTTCTCCAAGTACTACACCCCAGTCGTCCTGCTCCTGGCCATTATTGTTGGCCTCATCAGCCAAGACCTGGAACTGGCTGTAACCATCCTGGTTCTCGGCTGCCCGGGTGCCTTGGTTATCGGGGTTCCGGTCTCCAACGTGGCCGGAATCGGCAATGGGGCCAAGCAGGGGATCCTTTTTAAAGGCAGTGAAGTCATCACCAAGTTCAGCAAGGTCGACACGATCATGTTCGACAAGACCGGGACCTTGACTTACGGCGACCCCCGGGTCAGCCAGGTGAAAAAGTACGGCCAGGGCCAGCTGGCTGAACAGCTTTTGGTTAGCGTGGAAAAAGAATCTGCCCACCCTTTGGCGAAAGCCATCACTGGCTACTATGAAGACCTGGAAGCTAAAGAAGTTGAAGCTTCCCAGGTCCTCCAGGGCGGCGGGATCGTTGCTCAAGTAGCTGGCCGGCAGGTCCTGGTCGGCAACCGCTACCTGCTTGACCAGTACCATGTCCCAGTCACAAAACAAATGGAAAGGGACATGGAAGAGCTGGCGAGTGCTGGTAATTCCCTGGTTCTGGTGGTCGTTAACGGGCGGCTGGAACTTGCTTTAGGCTTAAAGGATGAGATCCGGGCCGGGGTCAAGGAAGACCTGGCTGCTTTAAAGAAGCTGGGCGTCAAGAACCTGCTCCTCTTGTCCGGTGACAACCAGAAGACGGTTGACCTGGTAGCGGAAGAACTGGGCCTCACTGAGGCATATGGCCAGCTTTTGCCAGAAGACAAGGTCGAATTTGTCAAAAAGCGGCAGGCGGCCGGTGAAATCGTGGCCTTTGTCGGCGACGGGATCAACGACAGTCCGTCACTGGCCCGGGCAGACATCGGGATTGCCATGGGCAGTGGGGCTGACGTGGCAATTGAGACTTCAAACGTGGTCCTCATGAACGGCAGCTTTGACCGGATTCCGCGGGCCCTGGCCCTGGCTAAGGCCACCCGGCGGAACATGATTGAGAACATCACCATCGCTCTGGCTGTCGTAGCCGTCCTGCTGGTCAGCGTGTTAGCCAGCTCATGGATGAACATGGCCATCGGGATGTTTGTCCACGAAGGCAGTATCCTGATTGTAATCTTAAACGCCATGCGCCTTCTGGCCTACCGGTCAAAATTACAAAAATCGCGAAAGTTGATAGAAAACAATTTTTCGCAAGCAGCAGGCCTGTATACTAAGGGCATCGAAAGTATCCAATAGAAAAAAGAAAGGACAAGAAATCATGCAAAAAGCAATTTTACAACTTGAAACATTAGCCTGCCCGACCTGCATGCAGAAGATCGCGGGGGCCATCGCCAATGTCGACGGGGTTGAAAAGACCAGCGTTAAGGTCCTCTTCAACGCAAGCAAGGCCAAGGCCAACTTCGACCCGGAAAAAACCAATTTGGACACGATCACTCAAGCTGTGAAGAATATCGGCTATGACGTCTTGAAGGCCAGCGCTAAATAAGAGAAAAAGCAAAAACAAGAAAAACGACTAATCAAGAAAAAAGGAGAAAATGATGATCAAGGAATTTTTTACCAAGAACGATGAAATGTTAGACTTATATACGAAGGCAATTACCAAGGCCCATGGCGCCCACCACCCGGAAGTCTTTGAAGTCCGCAAGGTTTATGAAGACATCCAAAAGAAAGTGAAGGCCGGCCAGGAAGACTTGACTGCCGACTTCAGCAGGCTGCGGTCCTTGACCGCGGATTACGCCATTCCGGCCGACGCCTGCGGGGCGATGACTAAGGCCTATCAGACCCTGGAAGAATTCGACCACTTGGTCCAGGGCTAATTTTTACCAGCAGAGGAGAGCAAAATGCAGCATATATGTGTCAGCCTTGTTCCCTTATTCATGGACCTGCCAGGAAAAGACCAGCTTAAGATCAATTCCCTGGCCATCCACCGGCGCTATCAAAAGGGTGAGACGATTTTTCAGCCAGGGGATGAAAAGCTGCAGATCGTGGCCCGGGGAAGCATGAAGGTTTACCAGCTGTCCGCCAGTGGCCGCGAGCAGCTGCTCCGGGTTGCCCAGCCGGGTGACTATGAAGGGGAAAAGCAGCTTTTTGGCCTGGAAAACGACAGCTTCTTCGGCGAGGCCATGGAGAATACGGAAATCTGCAGCTTGGGCAAGGCCGACTTCAACCGGGTCCTCCTAGGAAATCCCCAGCTCTCCCTCAAACTGCTGGAACTCAGCACCCAGAAGCTGCTGGCCACGGAAAGACAGACCCAGTTCCTGGCCATGGAGCGGGTCGAAGAAAGGCTGGCCAGCTACCTGCTCGACTTGGCTAAAGTGGCTGGAAGCGACCAGGTCCAGCTGTCCATGAAGATGAAAGATATCGCCTTCTACTTGGGAACTACTCCCGAAACCCTCTCCCGCAAATTCAAACTCCTCGAAAAAATGGGCTATTTGAAAAGGACAGGCAAGCAGGTGAAAATCCTTGATGAAGATGGCCTGCTGGACTTGTAATAGACAAGAAAAATCTCCCTCTAGATTACTAGGAGGAGATTTTTACTATCGAAAAAGAAAGATGAAGACGGCTTAGTGCAAGGCAGTTACAAAAGTGATCAGGCCGAAGATAATGCCAGGGACATTGGCAATAAAGACCGGCCAGTCCTTGTATTTCTGCAAAAGGGCGTAGCTGCACCAAAAGGAGCTGTCGATGGAGGCAACCAGCGGCTGCATGGGATTGCCATATTGGCCGTGCAAGTTGTTGATGATCAGCGGAATATATGAGACGTACATCAGAATTGACATGATGCTGGCAATCCGGCCGACAAGCATGGCTTTCATGCGATTCCTGACTTCAGTAAGCAAAGCATCGCAGACCGGGCTGAGATCTATCTGAGAATGGCAAGTGACATCTGGAATCCAGACGCCATTAAGGAAATCGTTGGTGGATGGGCCGATGACGATGAGAAGGACTTCTTCAAGAACGAGAAGGGCCGTGAATTTACAGTCGGCTATGCAGAAAGGAGCTGGCCAGACGCTCTGGAATACGGATTCCTGTCTGCGAACTTTGGCGGCAGCGGGAAATCTATTTATAACGTTCAGGTCGGAGATACGGTTTATTGCCATATCGCTGGATATGGCTTTGTAGGTATTGGCGAATGCACATCAACCGCTGTGCCGATGAAGAACTTCAAAGTGATGGTCGACGGCGCTTCAACTCCTGTAGCAGACGCGCCGTGGAAATCCGAGGAATCCAAGGAGAAACTTGATCCCAACAAGGAAGTATTTATCGAAGTTGCATGGAAGAAATATGTGACGGATATTAACGACGGCTACTGGGAGAAAGGAATGACGACAGTCCCGCTTGTAGTCTACATGCTTAATGACAAGACGACGCATCAGAAGGTCAGAGACCATTTCGGATACGCCGACAGCGCCGATTAAATCTTTCATCGGTGGCCATACTTTTTAACGATTGCAGATTGGAGGTGTCGCGGAGCCAGTAGCAGAATGCCAGTCGAGAATCTGCGACGGTAGAAAACCGGACATTGAAAAGCAAAACCGGACATTCAAATAGAAAACCGGACATTGGAGTCATGACGGAACCGGTTCAAGAAGAAACGACTTGATCGGTGACCGACCAAGATACCGACCAAGTTAGCGGCAGACAGGGTTGAGACCGTAATAATGAAGTAGCCAGCTGCAATGGAGCAGGTCGAGACGGTGGCCTCCCTCCTGCCTGCCGTATAAATATGGTAGAGAAAGCGCATGGACAAGTTTCCGCAAACGGAGAGCACCTGTAAAAACGCCGATTTTCGGCTTTGGGCAGTTCCCGCGTAAGGACGGAAAATGTAGACATTCAGGTGCTTGTTTCAAGCCATGTGGAGACGGTCGCCGTCTTCACGAAGTGAGCGCAGCCACTGGCTGGCGGAGCATACAACGGCGGGTGCACACGGTCGAGTAGACTGGCGCGCATGAGCGAAACGACGAATGCGGCAACGGCCGTGCAACCGAAGATGCCGGATGTGTCCGAACGGGGATTGACGGCGGCGCAAGTCGAGGACCGCATCGAACGTGGACAGACGAACGCCGTCACATCGTCGACGTCGCGCTCACTTGCCGACATCGTGCGTGCGAACGTGTTCACGCTGTTCAACGGCATCATCCTCACCGCGATGGTCATGGTGTTGATCGCCGGGTCATGGAAGGATGCCGTCTTCGGGTTCGTCATCATCATCAACACGGGCATCGGCATCGTCACCGAGCTGCGCGCAAAGTACACGCTCGACAAACTGTCGATCCTCGTCGCCTCTGATTACCTCGTGCGCCGCGACGGCAACGACGTGGAGGTTTCGCACAACGACATTGTGCTCGGCGACCTCATATGGCTGAGGTCGGGAGAGCAGGTGCCCGCGGACGCCACGATCGTGCAGACATGGGGGCTCGAACTCGACGAGTCGATGATCACCGGCGAATCGCGCACCGTGCGCAAGAAGGAGGGCGACACCGTCTACTCCGGCTCGACCGCAGTGTCCGGCATGGCGCTCGTGCACGTGACCGCGGTCGGCGCGCACAGCTACGCCGCCACACTCACCGCGCAGGCGAAGGTGTACAAGAAGAACGTCTCCGACCTCAACAAGGGCATCAACACGATCCTCAAGTTCATGACGTTCCTCGTGGTGCCGCTGTGCATCCTGCTCATCCTCACACAGATGAAGACCGTCGGTGGCTGGTCCGCGGCCATCGCGAGCGGCGCATGGCGGCAGGCGGTCGTCTCGTCGGTCGCCGGCGTGGTGGGCATGGTGCCGGAAGGCCTCGTGCTGCTCACCTCGCTCAACTTCGCGCTCGCGGCGATCAGGCTCGCGCGCAAGAACACGCTCGTGCAGGACCTCGACTCGGTGGAGACGCTCGCGCGCGTCGACTGCCTCAATCTCGACAAGACCGGCACGATCACCGACGGCGGCATCGTCTACGACGACTTTATCGCACTGCCCGCCTGTGCCAGCAAGCGGCAGGCGATGCAGGCTCTCTACGACCTGGCGAACGAGGAAAGCCCGAACGGCACCGGCCGTGCCGTGCTCGCGGGGCTCGGCAAGCAGGGATTCACCGGCAGCGCGCAACTCGAACGCGTGCCGTTCTCGAGCGCGCGCAAATGGAGCGCGGTCGCGTTCCACGACGAGCCCGAAGCAGGCCAGGGCGGCGTGTGGTACATGGGCGCGCCGGAAGTGCTGCTCGCCGGATTCGCGAACCAGTACCCGGACGTGCTCAAGCAAGTCAACGACTACGCGAACAACGGCATGCGCGTGCTGCTCATCGCGCACGCCGCCGGCGAAGTCCCCGCCGATTTCGAGACCGACCCGAAGCTCGAGGTGGGCGCGCAGCCCGTGGCGATCGTGCTGTGCTCCGAGCATATCCGTGACGACGCGGAGCCGACGCTCGCGTGGTTCCGTGAACAGGGCGTGCGCTGCCGCGTCATCTCCGGCGACAACCCGGTGACGGTCGGTGCGATCGCCGGTAAGGTCAAGCTCACCGGCGACCGCAAGCCGGTGGCCATGGATGCGCGCGAACTGCCGCAGGACGTCGATGAGCTGGCGCGCGTGCTCGAGAACGTCGACGTGCTCGGTCGCGTGCTGCCCGAACAGAAGAAGGCGATTGTACAGGCGCTGCACACGCAGAAGCATGTGGTGGCGATGACCGGCGACGGCGTCAATGATGCGCTCGCGATCAAGGAGGCCGATCTGGGCATCGCGATGGGCAACGCGGCGCCGGCGACGAAAGCGGTGGCCGAAGTCGTGCTCGTCGACTCGAAATTCTCGCATCTGCCCGACGTCGTGGCGCGCGGACGCCAGGTCATGGCGAACATGGAGCGCGTCGCTAGCCTGTTCCTGACGAAGACCGTCTATTCGGCGCTGATCTCGTTCGGTGTCGTGCTCAGCATGATCCCGTTCCCGTATCTGCCGCGGCACATCAGCTACATCGGCGCGTTGACGATCGGCGCCCCGGCGTTCCTGCTCGCGCTCGCGCCGAACACGCGCCGCTACATTCCCGGGTTCCTGCGCCGCGTCTTCGCGTTCTCGGTGCCGTGCGGCATCGCGACGGCGCTCTCGGTGCTGCTGTCCGCATGGTTCGTGCCGAAACTCATGGGGTGGAACGTCGACGGCTCGGCGCAGTACCAGCTGCTGTGGCGGTCGATGTGCGCCACGGTGCTCTTCGTGATGGGCCTCTACGTGCTCGCGCGCGTGGCGACGCCACTCAACTCGTGGCGCGGCTGGCTCCTCGCGGCGTTCGCGGCGGCGGGTGTGATCGGCATGTGCATCCCGTTCGTCGCGCATTTCTTCGCATTCCAGCTGCCGGGCGGCAAGGGTCTGCTCGCGCTTGGTGTGCAGATCGTGATCGCCACGCTGCTCTTCGCGCTCAGTGTGTGGCTGTTCCCCAAGTTCCTGCCCGTGACCATGCGTTCGGTCATCTCACAATACAAGCGCATATCGAAGCGCTGAAACATGCACACGGTATCGTGTGAGCCAATCACCAGTTCCACAACACGTTCGGAGGAAACCCATGTCCATGCGCGACGACCAGCTGGACGTCCTCAACGTCGGGGAGCAGTCGTACGACTACTACCGCATCGCCGACCTTGAGGGCATTGACCACCTTCCTTATTCGCTCAAGGTGCTCGTCGAGAACCTTGTGCGCAACGAGGACGGCGCCAACATCACCGACGAGCACGTGAAGGCGCTGCTCGATTGGGACCCTGCAGCCGATCCAAGCCATGAGATCCAGTTCACGCCGTCGCGCGTCGTCATGCAGGACTTCACCGGCGTGCCGTGCGTCGTCGACCTGGCCACGATGCGCGACGCCGTCAAGGAGCTCGGCGGCAACCCCGAGGTGATCAACCCGCAGGTGCAGTCCGACATGATCATCGACCATTCCGTGCAGATCGACGCCTACGGTGTGGATGACGCCGTGCAGATCAACATGGACATCGAATACGAGCGCAACGGCGAACGCTACCAGTTCCTGCGCTGGGGCCAGCAGGCCTTCGAGAACTTCCGCGTGGTGCCGCCGGGGACCGGCATCATCCACCAGGTCAACATCGAATACCTCGCCCAGGTCGTCATGCGCAAGGCCGCCGCCGACGGCAAGACGCTCGCGTACCTCGATTCGTGCGTCGGCACCGACTCGCACACCACGACCGTCAACGGACTCGGTGTGCTCGGCTGGGGCGTCGGCGGCATCGAAGCCGAGGCCGCCATGCTCGGCCAGCCGATCTCGATGCTCGTGCCGCGCGTCGTCGGCTTCAAGCTCAAGGGGTCGATCCCCGAAGGCGTCACAGCGACCGACGTGGTGCTCACCATCACCGACATGCTGCGCCAGCACGGCGTCGTCGGCAAGTTCGTCGAGTTCTACGGCGAAGGCATCGCGTCCGTCCCGCTCGCCAACCGCGCGACGATCGGCAACATGAGCCCGGAGTTCGGCTCGACGTGCGGCATCTTCCCGATTGATAACGTCACGCTCGACTACCTGCGCCTGACCGGCCGTTCCGACGAGCAGGTGGCGCTCGTCGAGGCGTATGCGAAGGCGAACAAGCTGTGGCACGATGTCAACGACCCGCAGTATGTGGAGCCGCAGTACTCCGAATACCTCGAGCTCGACCTGTCGACGGTCGTGCCGTCGATCGCCGGCCCGAAGCGCCCGCAGGACCGCATCGAGCTCAACCATGCGAAGACGACGTTCGAAGAGACACTGCCCGGCTATGTGACCGAGAAGACGAACGGCAACCCCGTGCACGTCTCGACCGATTTCCGCGGCGACTTCGACATCCAGAACGGCGACGTGGCAATCGCCTCGATCACCTCGTGCACCAACACCTCGAACCCCTCGGTCATGATCGCGGCCGGCCTCATCGCGCGCAACGCCGTGGCGAAGGGCCTCAAGCCCAAGCCATGGGTCAAGACCTCGCTCGCCCCGGGCTCGCAAGTCGTGGCCGACTACTTGAAGCAGGCTGGCCTGCAGGAGGACCTCGACCGCCTCGGCTACCAGCTCGTCGGCTTCGGCTGCGCCACGTGCATCGGCAACTCCGGGCCGCTGCTGCCGGAGATCTCCGAAGCGATCAACGCGAACGACCTGACGGTGACCGCCGTGCTGTCAGGCAACCGCAACTTCGAAGGCCGCATCAGCCCGGACGTCAAGATGAACTACCTCGCCTCGCCGCCGCTCGTCATCGCCTATGCGCTCGCCGGCACGATGGACTTCGACTTCGAGACGGAGCCGCTGGGCACCGACCCGGAAGGCAAGCCGGTGTACCTCAAGGACATCTGGCCCACGAACGACGAGGTCGAGCAGGTGGTGAGCGGCAATGTGAGCCGTGAGATGTTCCTCAACGACTACGCTTCGGTGTTCGAAGGCGACGCGCGCTGGAAGGGCCTTGACGTGCCCAAAGGCGAACTGTTCGCATGGGATCCGGAGTCGACGTATGTGCGCAAGCAGACGTTCTTCGACGGCATGGGCGCCGAGCCGGCCCCGGTCGAGGACATCCGCGACGCGCGCGTCCTCGCGTTCCTCGGCGACTCGGTCACGACCGACCACATCTCGCCGGCAGGTGCGTTCAAGGCGACGAGCCCGGCGGGCGAGTACCTGATCGCGCACGGCGTCGAGCCGAAGAACTTCAACTCCTACGGTTCGCGCCGCGGCAACCATGAGGTCATGGTGCGCGGCACCTTCGGCAACATCCGTCTGCGCAACATGCTGCTCGCCTCGGTCGGCGAGGAGGTCAGGCCCGGCGGCTACACCTACGACTTCCTCGCGATGAAGCCGACGACGATCTACGAGGCGTCGCGCGACTACATCGCCAACGGCACGCCGCTCGTCGTCATCGGCGGCAAGGAGTACGGCACCGGCTCGTCTCGCGACTGGGCGGCGAAGGGCACGGCGATGCTCGGCGTCAAGGCCGTCATCGTCGAAAGCTTCGAGCGCATCCACCGTTCGAATCTCATCGGCATGGGCGTGCTGCCGCTGCAGTTCCCCGAAGGCGAATCGGCCGAGTCGCTCGGCCTCGACGGCACCGAGACCTACTCGATCGACGGCATCACGGCGCTCAACGACGGCGTGACGCCGAAGACCGTGCATGTCGAGGCGACGCACAAGGACGGCACGAAGACCGAGTTCGAGGCGGTCGTGCGCATCGACACGCCCGGCGAGGCCGACTACTACCGCAACGGCGGCATCCTGCAGTACGTGCTGCGCAACCTGATGGCCGAATAGTGCCGTCCCGCCGTGCGCCGCGGACGATTGCCGCGGCGGACGATACAGACGATGAGGGGCGTCCACGGAATCTCCGTGGACGCCCCTCATCGCGTTGCGGTGCCAACGGCACCGCCCGGCCGCCTCGGCCTACTTGTCGGCCTTCCTGGCCTCCTTCACCGCCTGCTTGCGCTGCTCGTCGGCGACGATCGCGCGCACGCGCTCCTCCTGCAGCGCCTCGCGCTCGGCCTGCAGCCTGTCGTCCTTCGTGACGGGCGTGCGCACCTTGCCCATCTGCTCGTAGGCGTCGATGATGCCGGCGCGCACGGCGGCGCGGATCACGTAGTACAGCGCCCAGATGCACAGCGCGGCGATGATGATCGTGAACAGGATGGTAAAGATGGTACCGGCCATGGTTGCTCCTTTTGTCGTCTTTCCTCGGGTGATGCCATCGTTGGCAAGCACTGGCGCCATTATAGACATCGTCGCCCGGTTTGCCCGTGCGCTCGCCTGCGAGCACAAGGGCGTCCGCTAGAATCATGTGCTATGACGAACGACGCAACGACGAACGCGGCGCCTGACACCCGCGAATACGAACGCATGCTCTCCGGTGAGCTGTACATCGCCGACGACCCCCGGCTGCAGCAGCTCGGCGCTCGGCGCCGCCGGCTGCAGCAGCTGATCAACACGAGCGCCTGGGACGCCTTCGACGAACGCGACCGGCTGTTCCATGAGCTGCTCGGCGCATTCGGCGAAGGCTCGCACATCGAGCCGCCGTTCCGCTGCGACTACGGCTGCAACATCCATATCGGCCGCAACTTCTATGCGAACACCGACTGCATCGTCCTCGACGTCGCGCCGGTCACGATCGGCGACAATGTGTTCTTCGGCCCGCGCGTCGCGCTGTGCACGCCGTACCATCCGATCGACGCCGCCACGCGCAACGAGCAGCTCGAAGGCGGTCTGCCGATCACGATTGGCTCCGACGTCTGGTTCGGCGGCGGCGTGACCGTCTGCCCGGGAGTGACGATCGGCGACGACGTCGTCGTCGGCGCCGGGTCCGTCGTCGCGAAGGACATCCCGTCGCATGCGGTCGTCGTCGGCAACCCGGCGCACGTCGTGCGTGCGATCGGCGAGGAGGACCGCCGCCGGTGGCGCGCGCAGGCCGACGCCTACCGCGCATGGAAGGACGCGCAGTAGGGTTTCCGCATACGGCGCGCGGCGCGGCGCGGGCGAGGGCTTGTGCATTAGAATGGCGAACGTGTGCACGAAGAGGACAGCATTGATCATCGTCGACGTCCAGCCGACGTTCACCGAGGGCGGCGAGCTCTCCGTCGTGGGCGGCGACGCCGTCGCCCGGGCCATCCACGACTTCGTCGAACGCGAACGGGGCCATTACGCGCTGATCGCGACGACGCAGGACTGGCACGTCGACCCCGGCGACCACTGGTCGGCCGAGCCGGACTACGTGGACACGTGGCCGCGGCACGGCGTCGCCGGATCAGAGAACGCGCGGCTGCATCCGGCGATCGGGTCGCTCGACGTGCCGCACCACATCAGGAAAGGGCAGTACGCGGCCGCCTACTCCGGCTTCGAAGGCGTCGAGGACAACGACGACCATGTCCCGACGCGCGGCGACGTCGACGCGGCGCTCGCAGCGGGACGTACGCTTGACGGGCTGCTGCGCGCGCACGATATCACCCGCGTCGACCTCGTCGGCATCGCGCTGTCGCACTGCGTGCGCGACACGGCGCTCGACGCGGCCGCGCGCGGCTACGAGACGCGCGTCTACGAGGACCTGACTGTGCCGGTGAGCGCCGAACTCGGTGCGCAGGCGGTCGAACGGATGCGCAAGTCCGGCGTCGCGATCATCGAAGGGGAACGATATGTCGATTAGCGCGAGCGAAAAGCCGCTGTCCAAGGTGTTCACATCCGACTACCGCTTCGCGATCCCGGCGTTCCAGCGCGCCTACAGCTGGCATGACGTGCAGATGCGGCAGCTCATCGAGGACGTCGCCGACGCGTGCGCCGTCGACGATGGACCGTATTTCCTCGGCTCGCTGATCCTCGTGCGCGACGAACGCGGCATGCATCAGGTCATCGATGGCCAGCAGCGCCTCGTGTCGCTGTCGATCGTCTTCTCGGTGCTGCTCACGCTCGAGGACGACCCGCAGCTGGCCGCGAGCCTCGCTGGGCTGCTCACCGAGACCGGCGACAAGCTGCGCGGCATCGCCGCCGAGCCGCGGCTGAGCCTTCGCGAACAGGACGAGGGCTTCTTCCGCGAATACGTGCAGCGCGGCGACCTCGAGGCGCTCTTCGACCTGCGCGAGACCGACATCGCGACGCAGGCGCAGCGCAACATCCAGACGAACGCGAAATGCGCGTACGACATGCTCGCGCCGCTCAGGGAGGACGAGCGCCGCCGTTTCGCGTCCTACCTCGTCAACGACGTCATGTTCGTCATCGTGACGACCGACGACATCTCCGGCGCCTACCGCATCTTCGACGTCATGAACATGCGCGGCATGCCGCTGACGCCGTCCGACGTGTTCAAGGCGAAGGTCGTCTCCGGCATCTCGAGCGCCGCGCGCGACGTCTACGCGCGCTACTGGGACGACATCATGGAGCCGATGGGCGACGACAACGCGCGCATCGAACGCTTCTTCGCCGACCTCGACCTGATCTTCACGCGCGCGCCGATGTGCCAGTCGCTGCTCGCCGACTTCGGCGACCATGTGCTCGCGAAGTACATCGGCAAGGGGCAGTGCATCGAGTTCATCGACGACGTGCTGCGTCCGTACGCGATCTGCGACGAGATCGTGCACAGGCCGGGCGAGAGCCTGCTGCCCGCCAAGGTGCGCGACCTGCTCGCCGGCCTCGCCGACTACCCGTACGACGACTGGAAACCGGTGGCGCTGTGGGCGCTCGTGCATTCGCTCAAGCATCTCGACGACCCCGACACCGTCGTCTTCGAACGCTCCGGCAGGGTCGGGCCGCACGTCTCGCTGCACGACGGCGAACGGCTCGTGCAGATTCTCACATTGCTCGACCGCGTCACCGGCATCGACTGCCTCAACGGCAAGTCGGAGCTCGAACGGCGCACGCGTTCGGCGACGATCGTGCGCGACCTGAGAAAAGGCACGCCGCTGCAGCGCGTCGCCGGCTTCCACGTCAGCGGCGACGAGCAGCGGCTCGCGATGCTGCATCTGCGCGGCGAGCTGTCGATCGACGCCGGCATGAAGCGGCTGCTGCTCATCCGCGCGAACGAACAGCTCGCCGGTGCGCGCATCACGCGCCCGCGCAGCCTCAACGCCGTGCCGATCATCCCCGAGCACGTGTCGGCGAGGTCGCCGTTCGCGTCGTGGCCGGCGGGCACCTGCGACTACTGGGCGGAGCGGATCGGCAACTTCGTGCTCACGCAGACGATGCTGCGTTCGCTCGACGACGTCGGCGACTTCGCGACGCGGCGCGCAATCATCCTGCGTTCGCCCAGCTCGCAGCGCTTCCCGCTCACGCGCGCGCTGCTCGACCTCGAGACGCTCACGCCGCAGTTCCTCGAGCTGCGGCAGACGCAGATCATCGACCTCATCGCGCAGGCGTGGCACATCAGCTACGAGGAGATCGTCGTCGCCGAACAGGAGGAGCGGCGCCGCGAGCGCGCCGGCGGCAGCACGCACCGTTCGAAGCGCACATCGAAGCGCGTGACGGTCGCCGAGGTCGTGCGCGCCGGGCTGCTCAGGCCGGGCGACCGCTTCGTGTGGGTGCGTCCGCGCAAGCACGAGACGTGGATCATCACCGTCACCGAGGACGGCTTCGCCGGCGAGGACGGCGCCGAATACGCGACGCCGACGGCCGCGGCGCGCGCGGTCGGCGGTGCGAGCGCGAGCCTCAACGTCTGGAAGCGCGAATCGGACGGCCGCGCGCTGAGCGACATCTGGAAGGCGTACCGCGCCGCGATGTGATCGGACGCGGATCGCGCGCGGAACGATCGCGGACGGACGGCGTTGCGAACGGAACGGGTGCGGATCGCGCGGGACGATCGCGGGGAGCAGTCGTTGCGAACGGAACGGGTGCGGATCGCGCGGGACGATCGCGGGGAGCAGTCGTTGCGAACGGAACGGGTGCGGGATGCGTCTGCGATGGTCGCGAAGAGGCCCCGCGGCGATTGGAAGAGGTGCAGATTGCATCCGTTCCGGTCGCCGCGGGGCCTTCGTATGTCCGGTGGGGCGGGCCGTCAGGCTTCGGCGAGCTGCGTGGCGCCCGGCGTGGACAGGTCGGGGCGGTTGCGGCGCAGCTTCGAGAAGGCGAGGCCGAGGCAGATGAACGCGACGCCGAAGAGCAGCACGAGGCCGTTGCACGACAGCCATGCGCCGGCGTCGACGCGGCCGTCGACGCCGTTGACCGCGTCGACCGACTGGCAGAACCACCAGCCCGGCAGCAGCTTGCCGATCGCGATCATCACCTTCGGCATCATGTCGACCGGGAAGGCCATGCCCGACGTGAACATGATGAGCAGGCCGAACACGTTCGCGATCGCGTTGACGGCGACGGCGTTGGCCGACAGCATGCTGATCATGAAGCCGGCGGCCACGGCGATGAGCGCGTAGCTGACGAGCGAGGCGCCGGAGTACAGGATGGTCGGCAGCGGGACGCCGTCGATCGGCAGGCCGGCGAGCGCCGGCAATGCGAGCGATGCGGCCCAATACAGCAGGCTGACGACGACGCCGAAGAGCGCGCATCCGGCGAACTCCTGGATGACCATCGCGCCGGTGCGCTGCGGTGATGCGTACAGGCGGCGGCGCACGTTCGACTCGGCGAAGGAGGTCATCGTCAGCGCCGTGCACACGAGCATCGCGGCGAGCAGCGGGTAGACACCCATCTTGACGGTCGTCACATAGGCGACGCGCGCGGACTCCTGCCGGTCGCTCGCGGCCTTGGGGTCGTCGGCGACGTGGATCGCCGGGTAGGCGTCGGCGTCGTCGGCGAGCGTGGCGACGACCTGCGTCGCGGCGTCGCCGAGCGTCGCCGGCGTCGTCGCCGCGCCGGTCGCGCTCTGACGGGCGAGCGCCTTGAGACGTGTCAGGCGCAGGAAGTCGTCCACCTGCAGCCTGGCGAGCGAGCCGTAGGCGCCGGTGAAGCTAACGACGACGTCGAGCTGCGGCTCCTCGCCGCCGTCGGCGAGCGCGTCGGCGAGCCGCTGCGTGTAGCCGTCGGGGACGATGACGATCAGGTCGGCGTAGTTGGACGCGGCGGCCGTCTGCAGCTCCTCGCTCGTCGTGCCGACGTCGACGAGGTCGCAGTCCTTGCCCAGGAAGCCGCGCAGCGCGTCGCCGAACGCCTCGCCGTGCACGTCACGGCTGACGACGGCGACCTCGGGGCGCGCCGAGTCGAAGGTGGTTGAATTGTCCGACTTCGCGAGGCCGGCGATGATCGACCAGCTCAGGCCGAACATCATCAGGCACAGCCATACGACGTAGATGAGGATCATCAGACGCTGCGCGAGCAGGATCTTCAACGTGGTTTTAAAGGTGTGCATAGCGCTGCCTCCTGAGGAACACGGTCGCGAGGGCCAGGGCGAGGACCGACATCGTCAGCAGGATGCCGACGGTGCGGAAGAACGGGGTGTAGGAGTCGTAGTAGAGGATGTCGTAGAACAGGTTCGTCACCTGCTGCGTGGGGTTGATCGTCGCGACGACCGGCGCATGGCGCTGGATCCAGTCGCTCAGCGCCATCGCGCCCGAGCCGTACAGGCCACTGAGCAGCGACAGTGCGCAGGAGGACGCCGTCGTCAGGCCGATCTTCGTGCCGGCACTCAGCTTCGGCAGCGAGCCGAGCAATGTGCCGAGCGCGTTCGCCGTGAACGAGGCGACGACGATCGCGAGCAGCGTGGCCGCCCACCGTCCGCCGAAGGAGATGCGGCACACGAAGTGGATGTAGAGCAGCGCGACGACGAGCGAGCAGAACGTGCACAGCCAGCTGGCGAGGAAGCCGCCCATCAGCTGACGGAACCGCGTCAGCGGCGCGAGCGAGCGGCGCATGCCGAGCGCGGACAGGTTCGCCTGCGTCGAGCACACCGTCGTCACGGCGAAGGTCATCGCCATCAGCGCCGTCATCGCGAGCAGCGCGTAGTAGTAGCGGGCGTCTTCGTCGGGCTTGAAGTTCGTCAGGCGCACCTGGCGCGTGAACTCGGGCGTCCGTCCGGCGGCCTCCTGGAATCCGGCATCGGCGAGCGCGGCCGGGTCGGTGCGCATGATCTGTTCGACGGTCAGCGTCTGGCGGTTGAACATGCCGAAGGCGCCGTTGAGGATGCTCAGCGACACCGGCAGTCCGGGCGAGCCCATCGCGTCGTTCGCGTTCGAGACGGTCGCATGGCTGATCGTCATATGCGGCAGGCCTTCGTCGTCGACGCTGACGAAGCCGCGCACGTCGTCGTCGGCGTTGATCAGGTCGCGCGCCGCGTCCGCGTCGTCGACGGCCGTCAGCTCGAGCAGGTCGCGCAGGTCGACGCCGCCGGTGTCGACGTCGTCGACGTCTGCTCCGGCCGCCGGCGCGTTCCCGTCGGCCGTGCAGGCCGCCGGCTCGACCGGCTCGCGCTGCATCGCGTCGAGCAGCTTCCGCGCGCCGGCCGCGTTGCAGTAGCGTCGTCGGCCACGACGGCGAAGCGCATCGTCGTGATCTCGTAGGTGGCCTCCAGATTGCCGAACATGCCGAGGAACATCGTCGACAGCAGGATCGGGAAGCAGAACAGCCAGAACAATGAGGACTTCTCGCGCAGGTTGATGCGCAGCGTCGTCAGGAACGTGGCTCCCATCGTCGCTCTCCTTTCGTTGGTGCGGTCGTCCCGGTCGTCTCAGTCGCGCAGGTCGGTGCCGGTGAGCGCGAGGAACACGTCGTTGAGCGTCGGCGTGCGCGAGCTGACATGGCCGGCCGGCACGTCGAGGCGGCGCAGCTCCTGCAGTACGTCGATCAGGTTGTGCGCGCCCTGCACGCACGAGACGGTGAGCACGTCGTCCTCGTAGGCCGCGTCGTGCACGGCGTCGAGCGCGCGCAGCGCCGCGAGCGTGCGTTCGCGCATCGCCTCGTCGGCGGCGAGCGACGGAGCCTCGATGCTGATGCGCTCGCCGACGTCGATCATGCGCTTGAGCTCGTCGGCGGTGCCGAGCGCGATCTGGCGGCCGTGGTCGATGATCTGGATGCGGTCGCAGATCTGCTCGACCTCCTCCATGTAGTGGCTCGTATACACGATCGTCGACCCCTCGGCGTTGAGCTTCTCGATGCCCTCGAGGATCGAGTTGCGGCTCTGCGGGTCGACGGCGACGGTCGGCTCGTCGAAGAAGATCAGCTCGGGCTTGTGCACGACGCCGCACGCGATGTTCAGCCGCCGCAGCAGGCCGCCCGACAGCTTGCGCGGACGGAAGCGGCGGTAGTCGTCGAGGCCGACGAACGCGATCGCCTCGTCGACGAGGCTTTTGCGGCGCGCGCGGTCGGCGACGTACAGCGAGCAGAAATAGGAGACGTTCTCCTCGACCGTCAGCTCGTTGAACACGGCGATGTCCTGCGGGACGACGCCGATGCGGCGCTTAAGGTCGTAGCTCGTCGGCCCCATCGGCTCGCCGAAGATGCGGATCTCGCCCGAATCGTAGGTGAGCAGCCCGAGGATGCAGTTGATCGCCGTCGTCTTGCCGGAGCCGTTCGGTCCGAGCAGGCCGTAGATCCCGCCGCGGCGCACCTCCATGTTGAGGTAGTCGAGGGCGAGCTTGTCGCCGTAGTGCTTGACGAGCTCGTCGACGGCGATGGCGGGGGAGGGGTGCGCGACGCGCTGCGCGGGTCGTGGTGCCGTGCGTGTCCTGGAATCGGCATGGGTCGTATCGTTCATGGACACCATGATGCGCGCGCAGGCGGCGGCGACACGGTGCCGCGAATACCGGATTTCGTGAACGGATGGTGACTTTTGTCACGACGCGCGTGACGCGGGCCATGCTGTACTCGATAATGGAAGCCGCACATCAGCGGCGCCGGCGGACGGCGGCGGAGGAAAGGAGACATGGATGGCGGACACGGTCGTGCATGCGCTCATCGTCGCCGTCTGCGTGCTGCTCGCCGTCGCCCAGCACGGCGACGTCACCGCCGCCTCATCGTCGGCGTCCTCGTCGTCGTCTCGCTGTCCGCGCTCGGCGTCCTCGTCGGCCGGCGCCGATGGCTCGCGATGGCCGTCCTGTGCTGCGCCGCCGCGCTCGCGCTGCCCGGATG
>NZ_JGYU01000013.1 GCF_000741135.1 Bifidobacterium choerinum
CTGACCGGGACCGTCGACGTGGCCGTAGCCGACGCCGCCGCCGGCGTCACCGGCGAGACGGTCGGCGTCGTCGGCATGAAGATCGCCTGTTCGGCCTTGTGCAGCTCGTCGAAGGACTGTTCGGGCGCGATCGGCTCGGTCGCGGCGGACGGCTGCGCCGGCACCGGCGTCGGCTGCACGATCGTCATCGGCTGCGTCGTCGACGCGGCCGTGCGCGGCGCGTCTGCGTGCTCCGGGATGAGCGGCGCGACGGCCGGCGCGGGCGTCGCGGCCTGCGCGGCGGCCGCCGGCCTGTGCTCGGCGTAGGTGGAGACACGCCCATAGGACTCAAGGCGGCCGAGCAGGTCGGCGCAGGCGTTGAGATAGTAGTCGACCTGGCGTTCGTCGTAGCCGTGCTTGCCCTTGCGCTGTGTGAACATGACGTCGGAGACGGACTGCGCCGTCAGCTTCGAGCCGTCGTCGCCGCCGTCCGGCGCCTCGGTGCTGATGTGCTCGAGCTCGTCGCCGGCCTGGTCGATGATGCGGTCGATGAGCCGGTCCACCTGCTTGCGGTCGTAGGACGGCCGCTTCGGCTCGCCAGGCGCGAAGCGTTCGCCGTCGGCGCGTTCGGCATGCGCCTCGAGCTGCCGGTAGAGCGCCTCGACCTGCGCCTTCCATGCGACGCGGCCGAGTTCGGCGATCTCGTAGGAGGTGTCCTTGTCGCTGACGGCCTTCGCGAGCCGTTCGAGCGTCGCGTCGACCTGCGGGATCGAATAGCCGCCCTTGACGATGTCGAAGGACGCGTCCTGGATGTCGCCGCGCCGCAGTTCGACGCCGTCCTGTTCGTACAATGCGTGCGCCTGTTCGAGGAATGCGTCCACCTGACGCACGTCGTATCCCTTCTTGCGTTTGCCCACGCGTTCGATATTCGCCGTGCCGCCCGTCGCTTCGCGTTCCTGCGCCATCGTCTGTCCTCCTCGCGATTTCGTACCAGTGCTAGATTACGTGATGTTTGAGACGCGCGCACGGCGGCGGCGCGCGCGACACCCGCCGCCGCGACGCTTTCTTCACCCGTCGTTGTACAGTGATGTGGCTGCCGCGATGCGATACGCACACGCGCATGCGGGCGATTAGCTCAGTTGGTTAGAGCGCCACCTTTACACGGTGGATGTCGGGGGTTCGAATCCCTCATCGCCCACCGTTGCCTTCCGTCCTCCCCATTCGGCGCATCCGCGCTCAGCTGTGCGAGGGAACGTGCCGCGGCGCATGCGCGGCCTCCCTATAATCATGAGCCATGAACACCCCATTGGACGTATTGTCGACCCCGTTGAAGGCGCTGCAGACGCTGCTTCCCGGCACCTCACGGCGTGAACAGGGGCTCGAGGAGCGCCTCGATGCGCTCGACCTCGAAGTGCAGCGGCTCGAACATGAGGCACATTGGCGCGCCGTCGACGACGACCGGCGCATCACCGAGCTGACGCGCGCGCTCGAGGAGGAACGGGCGCGACGTCGGCACCCCTCGCCTGCGACGAGGCGCGCCGACATGATCGTCGCGCTCGTCATGCTCGTGCTGTCGGCCGGCATGCTCATCCCGGTCATGCTCACGTTGTTCGGCGTCATCGACCCGGCGCACGCCGTCATCCGATGGGTGACGCTCGGCCTCATCGCGTTCGCCTTCGCGTTCGCCGTCGCCTTCGCGATCATGCGCGAGCGGTTCCCGCGCACCTTCGCGATGACGATCGTCTTCGTCTGCGCCGTCATGATGCAGCTGTGCGCGTGCCTGCTGTGAGCGTGGCCTCGATGCCCGCCCCGGCTTTCCGATACGACATCGCCGCCGGCCTTCCCCTCGGGGATCGCCGGCGGCGATGGACCGTCTAGCGGTTCGAGCTCTTGCCGAAGGCCCGCAGGCGGATGCCGTTCCAGTCGCTGCTGACGGTCAGCGGCGTCGACGCGTTCATGCCCGCCGTCTTCGACGCGTTCTGCACGGTGTTCGCCCCCGGTGCACCGTCGCGTCCCGGCTTCGGCGTGAGCACCCACAGCGGCCCGTCCTGGCCGAGCACGGCGTAGGCGTCCATGATCGTGTCCGACAGGCCGTCCTCGTCGTCGCCGTCGCGCCACCAGATGATCGCGCCGTCCACGGCGGAATCGTATTCCTCGTCCACCAGCTCCTCACCGGTCAACGTCTCGATGTTCTCGCGGATCGTGTCATCCACATCGTCGTCCCAGAGCCATTCCTGGACCAGGTCCCCCGCGCGGAAGCCGAACTCCTCAGCTTTCTCAGATGCCGTTTGATTCACGTTCGCCAATATAGCAACACCAGCGAACACGCCCGTTACGCCGACCGCGGGGACCGGTGGCCCGCAATCGGCGCCGCGGAGCCGTTCGCGGGCGTCGGCCGTGCCGGCGGCGACGTCTTCCCGGCCGTCATCCGGCCGTCATCCGGCAGTGCAGCGCGGCAGCGCGTCGCCTTTGCCTTCACCGATCGCGACGAGCGCGCGGTATGCGTCGTCGAGCGTCGAGACCTTGACGTCGCGCAGCCCTTCGGGCACATGGCCGACGACCTCGTCGCAGTTGGCGGACGGCGCGAGGAACCAGGTGGCGCCGTCGCGGAGCGCGCCGAGCATCTTCAGGTCGATGCCGCCGATCGCACCGACCTTGCCCTTGTCGTCGATCGTGCCGGTGCCCGCCACCGTCGTCCCAGCCGACTCCTCGGCCGGCGTCAGCATGTCGACGAGGCCGAGCGCGTACATCATGCCGGCCGACGGGCCGCCGATGTCGTCGACGTGCATCGTCACCTTCGCGCCCTTGACGTCGGCGCCGAGCTTTCCGGCGTAGTCGAGGCCCGCGGTGACGGCCGCGTCCTGCGACGAGGTCATCTCCTGCTGCGACTCGCGTTCGTACTCCTCGCTCGTCTGACCGACCGGGAAGATCGCCTCCTGCGGCATGACGAGCATCTGCGGGTCGGCCCAGCCCCACAGCGCCTCGGCGTTCGAGACCGGGTATCCGGGCACGCCGGCGGCGTTGACGGTGACGAGCAGCAGCCTGCCGGAGTCCTTGTGGGTCGGCACGCCGGAGACGTCGATGACCTTCTTGCCGCCGCTTTCGCCGAGCACGTCCTGCGTCGGCCCGGGCGTCTCGACGACGTAGGCGCTCGGCATCAGCAGGATCATGACGCCGAGCAGCACGGCGAGCGCGCCGACGGCGAAGCCGAAGGGCCGCCCCCGCCAATGCGCGGCGAGGCGGCGGAGCAGGCCGGGGCGGACGGCGTCCCGCGTGGTCTGCGGCCGGGTGGGGTTCTGCGTGTGCGACATGCCTCCCATACTATGGCCGCGGCGGAATTATTTCGGCGTGTCGCGTATTGAGACAGATAGGAAAAACACGAAGCGTACAGATCCAAGTACGAAGGGAACCCATGATGGATGAGAATACGTTGCACCAGTGGTTCATCGAATGCTTCGGCCCCGTGCAGGGCGAGATGGCGTGGAAGCAGGTCGAGTCGCTGCCCGACCAGATCCGCGAGCAGCTGATGAGCCAGAGCCTCGAGGACCTGCCCGACCCGGCGCAGATCCGCGGCATGATGCAGGCCTTCGCCGGCGGCGGGCTCAATTCCTTCGGCGAGATGCAGCAGACGATCGCCGAAGGCCCGATCAACGTCAAGCTCGCGAGGTCGATCGCGCTGCAGCAGGCGAACGACGCCGACAGCGAGCGGATCGTCACCGCCGAGGAGGGCGCCGCGATGCGCCGCGCGATGAGCGAGGTCAACCTGTGGCTCGACACGACGACCGACTTCGACCCGGTGCCCTCGCAGGCCGAGGCGCTGACGCGCGCCGCCTGGGTCGAGGGCACGATCGAGCAGTGGGCCCAGTTCGCCGCGCCGGTCGCCGCCTCGATGAACGACGCGCTCGGCGCCGTCATCTCCGAACGTCTCGACGGCGCCTTCGACGGCGAGATCACCGGCATGTTCGCCGGCCCGGTGCCGATCCCGATCCCCGAGGGCATGAAGGACGCCAAGCAGCTGATGAAGCTGTTCGCCAACACCTCGTACGCGATGCAGCTCGGCCAGGCGGCCGGCGCGATGTCGAAGGAGGTGCGCGGCAGCTACGATCAGGGCATCGAACTGCTCAAGAACCCGGCGGGCGGCCTCATCATGCAGAACGTCGACGAATACGCGCGCTCGCTCGAGATCGACGCGGCCGAGGTCACCGAGTTCATCGCGCTACGCGAACAGGCCTATGCGCGCCTGTACGCGACGGTGCCGTGGCTGATGCCGCGCTTCGTCGCGCTCATCGGCAAATACGCGCGTGGCATCACGATCGACCTCGACGCGATGGAGGAGCAGCTGCGCGGCGCCTCGTCGCTCGACCCGGAGTCGCTGTCCGGCGCCGTCAACCTGTCGAACGTGGGACTGACGACGACCGACGAGCAGAAGGAGACGATGCATTCGATCGAGACGCTGCTCGCGCTCGTCGAAGGCTGGGTCGACTGCGTCGTCTGGCGTTCCGGCATGGCGCATCTGCCGCATCTCGAGCAGCTGCGCGAGATGATGCGCCGCGAGCGCGCCGTCGGAGGCCCCGCCGAACTGACCTTCGAGAACCTGCTCGGCCTGCAGCTGCGCCCAAAGCGCACACGCGAGGCCGCGCAGCTGTGGGAGCTCCTCACCGCCGAACGCGGCGTCGAGGGACGCGACGCGATGTGGGGACACCCGGACCTGCTGCCGAGCCTGCCCAACGAGGGCGACGAGGCCGAGGCCGCCGCGCCGAAGGGCGAGCATATCGACTGGGACGCCGAACTGAGCCGCCTGCTCGACGACGACGCGAGCGCCGCGGCCGACGCGGGCGCCCCGACCGAAACGGACGACGCCGACGTCCCGAACGACGACGCCACATCCGCCGACGCGAACGCCGACGACGAGCACGGCGACACCGACGACACCGACGGTGCCGATGACGACCATCCCGATGACGACCATCCCGACGACGACCACCCCGGCGCTACTGACGCGACGCGCCGGTAACCGGCCCGACGACGGCGGATCTCACTGCAGAAAGCGGCTTACGTCCCTGACGAAGCCGCTTTCCTCGTTCATGCGGCGCGCATAGGACAGATGGAGCGCGTCCTCGGCGCGCGTCACGCCCACATAGAGCACGCGGCGCTCCTCCTCGAGCGTCGTCGGGTCGTCGGAGGCGTGGAACGGCATCAGCCCGTCGGACAGCCCGACGAGGAACACATGCTTGAACTCGAGGCCCTTCGACGCGTGGATCGTGCTGACCGTCGCCCGTCCGGCGCGCGCACCGGCGGCGTCGTCGATCGCCGACATGTCGGCCGGCGGCATGTCGGCGACCGCCGACTGCTGCCATCCGGCGTCGCGGCGCACCTGATACGGCACGCCCGCCTCGCGCAGCGCACGCACGAGCACGGCCTGCTGGCCGTTGATGCGCGTGAGCACCGCACAGTCGGCGGCGCGCCCCCCGCGCTCGACGATGCGGCGGATCGCCGCGGCCACGGCGCGCGCCTCCTCGGCGTCGGTTCCGTAGATCATGCTCGTCACGCGCGGGCCGCCGCCGCGCACGGCGCGCAGCCGCAGATACCCGTCGCGTTCGGGCGAACGCGACAGCACACGGTTCGCGAGCGCGACGACCGGCGGCGTCGAACGATAGTCGCGGCTCAGTTCGATGTTCGCGGCGAGCGGCGCGAACTCGCGCGCGAAGTCGTCGAGATAGTAGCTCGTCGCGCCCGCGAACGAATAGATCGTCTGCGCCGGATCGCCGACGACGCAGATGCGGCGGTTGTCGCCCAGCCATCCGCGCAGCAGCCGGTGCTGCAGCGGCGAGACGTCCTGGTATTCGTCGACGGTGAGCCAGCCGATGCGCTCACGGATGTGCGCGGCCGTCTCGGGGAACGCGTCGAGCACATGCGCGCACATGAGCAGGATGTCGTTGAAGTCGATCTGCAGACGTGCCGTCTTCTCGAGCTCGTACTGCCGGTAGACGTCGATGAAGCGGCGCACGTCGAGCTGCGCGGGCGGTTCGCGCCGCGTCGCCGCGCAGACGCGCCCGTAGTCGTCGGGGGCGATCAGCGAGACCTTGCACCAGTCGATCTCCCGTTCGATGTCGTGCGCGGCGCGGCGTTCCGGTTCGCGGTTGAGCGCGCGCACGCACGCCTGCGCGACGAGGTCGCCGCGGCGTTCGGCGAGCTGCGGGAACGGTCCCTCGCACAGTTCGTTCCACACTTCGCGCAGCTGCGCGAGCGCGGCCGAATGAAAGGTCGCGACATGCACGCCGTCGACGCCGAGCGCCGCGATCCGCTCGCGCATCTCGTTCGCCGCCTTAACCGAGAACGTCACGGCGAGCGTCGCGCCGGGGCGCCACGCGCCGGTCGCGCACGCGTAGGCGATGCGCCGCGTGATCGTGCGCGTCTTGCCGGCGCCGGCGCATGCGATGATGCGCACCGGCCCCTCCACGCTCGTCGCGGCGCGCCGCTGCGCGTCGTCGAGCCCGTCGAGAATCTCCTCCGCTGATGCCTGCATGCCGACCATTGTGCCACGCGCCCGGTCTCGCACGCCCGCGCCGCGCGCCCGCGCCGCGCGCCCGCGCGGGCCTGCGGAACGTTGCAACGACTGACGTTTGTGCATCGTCTTGTACGCTCCGCATGGAAAAATGGCCGCTGTGAGTGAACGAAGCAATCTGATGTTGGCGGCCCTGGCTTCGGCGGCGATGCCGGACACGGCCGTCGTCGGCGTCCGCGCCAGCGAGCAGGAGAACGACACGGATGCGGGGGTCGGCATCGACCAGGCCGTCGTGCAGGATCTGCGCGGCCATCTCTACAACGTCTATGCGTCCGACGACGCGCGCGGCAAGCGTCGTCTCGCCGGCCGCGTGCGTGCCGGGCAGGTCGTCGAGCATGCGCGCGAGCTCGCCGGGCTCGGCTTCTCCGTCGACCGCATCGTCGCGTTCCAGCCGGGCGGTGACGATCCGGAGCGCGCGTCGGTGCTCGTCACCGCCCATCCCGAGGGCGTCGCCCGTTCGCTCGAGCTGCTCACGCTCGACGACTGCGCGTCGGTGGGCACGGCGATCGGCGCCGTGCACCGGCTGCGCCCGACCTTCCTGACCGAATCCGGCTATCCTTCGTACACGACCGGCCAGATCCGCGCGCAGCTGACGTCGTGGATCAAGCGGCTGCGCCAGGCCGGCCATGTGCCCGGCGAGATCACCGACAGCTGGACGCGCATCCTCGAGACCGAGGGGCTGTGGTCGTTCATGACCTGCCCGGTGCACGGCGGCTACGCCGACGGCGACTTCGTCTTCTCCGGCTCGACGATCACGACGATCACGAACTGGCAGGAGATGCAGATCAACGATCCGGCGCGCGACCTCGCGTGGATCTTCTCGAAGCTCGACGAGACGCACCGCAACGCCGTCATCTCCGCCTACGGCCGCATCCTCGGCAACCGTCTCGACGACCTCATCATGCTGCGCGCGAACCTGTGGGTGCAGATGGCGCAGGTCGGCGACTTCATCCAGGCGCTCAACCAGGGCGACAACGCGCGCATCATGCAGTTCAAGGCGCAGGTCGACCATCTCGCCCATCAGCTCGGCGCGACGATGCACCGCACACGCGGCTACGACGCGGCCTCCGGCGCGAACCCGAGCACCGTCACCGTCAACACGCTGCTGCGCGAGGACGAGGCGCGCCAGCGCCGCGCGTCGACGCCGTCGAGCACGCAGCTGGCCTCGGCGTCGTCGATCTTCGACGTGACCGACGAACGCGACGTCACCGCCGGCGCGACGCAAGCCGTGCGACAGCCGGCCGGCGACGACCGCACCGACTCCCATCCGATCGACGCGATCGGCGTCGTCGACGCCGACGACACGGCGTCGCGCCAGATCGCGGCCTCGTCGAGCGAGACGATCGTCATCGGCGTCACCGAGCAGACGGACGCGACCGGACAGGCGCAGGCGGTCGCCACCGGTTCCGTCCGTTCGACGCCCGGCGCGCAGCGTCCCGCGTCGAACGGCACGTCGTCGAACGGGCCCGATGCGCAGACGCTGCTGATCCCACTGCTCGAACGCGAGGAGCAGGCGATGCGCGACGCGCAGGCCGGCCTCGAACAGTCGCATCCGGCGACCGGCGACGGCTCCTCCCCCACGCCACATACGCAAGGCTGAGCGTATGCAGCGCCCGACGCACGCTCATCCGTGCGCGTAGCGCGCCGGCGCCCGGCGCGACGCTTGCCGTAGAATGCTGTACGCACAGGGACAGCGATCATCATCAAGGAGAGTCATATGGAAATCGAACTCGGCGTCCAGAACGTCACACGTCCGGTCACGTTCAACTCGGACGAGCCGGCGGAGCAGATCGAGCATACGATCGAGCAGGCGCTCGAAGCGCATAAGCCGATTGTGCTGATGGACAACAAGAGCCGCCGCTTCATCGTGCCGGCCGACGCGCTCGGTTATGCGATCATCGGCTCCGAGACGCGCCACGCCGTCGGCTTCGGCGCGCTCAGCTAAAGCGTCCACAAGACCCTGCACGGCCGCGAAGGGCGGCGGATTCCCGCGATTCCATATCCGCGGGATCCGCCGCCCTTCGCCGTATCCATGCCCGCCGCGGGGCGCTATTTCCACAGCGGGATCGCGCCGCGGCGCACGATCTCGGCTACCGTCGCATCGTCGGTCAGGCATTCGCCGAGCTTGTTCGGCTTGCCTTTGCCGTGCCAGTCCGATCCGCCGGTCACGAGCAGCCCGTAGCGTTCGGCGAGCATGAGCAGCCGCGCGCGCTGTTCGGGAGGGTTGCCGCGGTGCCACACCTCGAGCCCGTCGAGCCCCTCGTCGACCAGGCGCGCGATCTGCGCGTCGGACAGCAGCACCTTGTTGCGGCTCGGGTCGGCGGCGTGCGCGACGACGCTGACGCCGCCGGCCTCGCCCACGGCCCGCACGACGTCGCCGGTGCTCGGCGACGGCGTTGGGATGTAGTACTTGCTGTGCGAGCTGATCGCGTCGGCGAAGGCGGCCGAACGGTCCGGGTAGACGCCGGCGGCGACGAGCGCGTCGGCGATGTGCGGACGGCCGATCGTCGTCTGGTCGCCCTCCTTGACCTGCGCGAGCACGTCGTCCCAGTCGATCGGGAAGTCCTTCGCCAGCAGCGCGACCATCTTCTTCGTCCGGGCGAGCCGCGCCGCGCGCGTCGTGCGGAACAGGTCGCAGATGCGTCTGGAGCGCGGATCGTACTGGTAGGCGAGCATATGCACCGAGACGTTGCCGTCCTGCGCCGTGATCTCGGTGCCGCGCACAAGCGGCAGCCCGAGCTCGCTCGACGCCTGCTCGGCCTGCGGCCAGCCGGCCGTCGTGTCGTGGTCGGTGATCGCCACGCCGTGCAGCCCGATCCCCTTCGCGCGCCGCACAAGCTCATGCGGCGTCTCCGTGCCGTCGGAGAACACCGTGTGGCAGTGCATATCCCATCCGCTCGTCGGCGGTGTCATCGCAATCGCTACCTTCGCCATATCTCCATCGTAAACGGTCGCGCCGCGGCGCCGCGCGCATTCGGCGAAATCACTGGGATCCGCGCAATCGCCGATTCGCCCATGCGGGCCCGCGTTTTGTACACTGTTCCACAGCGGCGCCCGCCACCGGCCGCGCCGCACCCACGTCCGACGCATCGAGGAGGCCAATATGGCAGCGAACCGGCAGCGGAGCACCCAATCCGAACAGCCGCATCAGACGACGGCACGGCCCGTATCCGTCCCGGCCAAGGACACCGGCGCGCCGGCCGTCCCCGCCGACATGCCACGCGGCTGGCGCCACGGAGCCGTCTGGCTGTATCTCGTCATGCTCGCCGCCTCCGGCCTCGCGCTCGTCGTCTCCTTCGTCCTGTCCGCCGAGACGCTGCAGATGGCGCGCGAACCCGGCAAGCTGCTGTCGTGCGACGTCAACGCCGTGCTCTCCTGCTCCGCCGTCGCCGACTCCTGGCAGGCGGAGATCGTCAAGTTCGCCGGCCTGAGCTACCCGAACGCGTTCTTCGGCATCGCCGCCGAATCGGTGTTCTGCACGATCGCCGTCATCGGGTTGGCGCGCATGCGCATGCCGCGCTGGTTCGCGGCATGCACATGGTTCGGCTCCCTCGCCGCGCTCGCCTACTCGTATTGGCTGACGACGCAGTCGCTGTTCGTCATCAACGCGCTGTGCCCGTGGTGCCTCGTGCTGTGCTTCGCGACGACGATCCAATTCATCGCCGTCAGCCACGCGACCGTCACCGTCCAGGGGCTGCCGACGCGCGCCGCCGGCCTGCGCAAATACTACCGCCTCAACTTCGACCTGATGGTCGACGCCGTCTGGATCGTCGCGCTCGTCACGCTCATCCTCGTCAAGGACGGCGCCTATCTCTTCGCCTGAACCGCAGCGACTGCCCGCACGATTCCCTTTCCTCTCATTGCCAAGGAGCACGATGACTTCGCCGTCCCCCTCCCCCGCGCCGCCGCGCATGACCGAACGCTGGAGCGTCTTCGCCGTCGTCGGCTTCGTCTGCGCGTGGCTGCTGCCGCCGGCCGGCCTCGCCTGCTCGATCGTCGCGCTCGCCCGCATCGCCGACGGCCGTGCATTGCACGGTCGCGGCCTGGCGATCGCCGGCATCGTCGTCAGCGTCGTCGTCATGCTCGCCGCGCTCACGATCATCGCCTACTTCGTCTGGTTCGGCCTGATGTTCATCCCCTACGGCATGCAGCTGCGCGCGGGGTGAGCGTTCGCCCTCCCCGCGCGCAGTGGCTGTGATCCGCTGTGACCCACCGTCGACGGCGGCCACGGCGGGTCACAGCATCTCGATCTTCGCGACGATCGCCGCCGGCCCGGTCAGCATGACGTCGTCGCCGGTCACGTCGACGTCGACCTTGCCGCCGCGCACGGTGATGCGCCAATGGTTGACGCCGGTCTTCGCATGCAGCACGACGGCCGTCGCGCACAGGCCGGTGCCGCACGACAACGTCTCGCCGCAGCCGCGTTCGAACACGCGCATCGTCGCCTCGCCGCGGTCCTCGCCGTCGTCGATCTCATCGATGCGCACGAACTCGACGTTCTGCCCCTCCTCGATCGCCGGCGTCACGACCGGCGCCTCGTCGAGGTCGAGGTCCTCGAGCACCGGCAGCGTGCTGAATGCGTCCTCGACGACGGTCACGACATGCGGATTGCCCATGTCGACGAAGGTGCCCTTGCCCGAGCCGTCCGAATCCGCGACCGTCACGATGTGCGCGTCGACGTCGCCGATCTTCCAGACGCCCATGTCGACGCGGAACAGATGCGTGCCGAGCTCGTCGTCGTCGGGCATCGGCGTCAGCGTCTTGACGCCGGCGCGCGTGCCGAGCCTGAGCGGCTCGTCGCCGTCGATGCCGTGCATCGTGCGGATGAACAGCGCCGTCGCGCGCGAACCGTTGCCGCACATCTGCGCGATCGAACCGTCGGCGTTTCGGTAGTCCATGAACCACTCGGCGCCGCCGTCCTCGCACGCCTTGAGGTCCTCCTCGCTGATGTCCCCGACGTACTGCGGCTTCGTGACGCGAATCAGTCCGTCGGCGCCGATGCCGAAATGCCTGTCGCAGATCGCCGCGATCTCCTTGGGCTGCGGATCGTACGTGCCGTCCGCGTCCTCGAACATGACGAAGTCGTTGCCGGTGCCTTGCGTCTTGTATACCGTCGTTGCAATGCTCATATGCCTCACTGTACCCGCACAGCCGCCCCTTTGATTCCCCGATGCGCGTAGCGGTGCGCGCCGCTTCGTATAATGACGCCTTGGGAGGCGCGGCCCCGCGTCGCGCGCAACGGCTCTGTCAGGAGGCACCATCATGGCTTCGTCGGCTCCGATCGGCGTATTCGATTCCGGCTTGGGCGGCATCTCCGTCGTCCGTGAGATCCGCCGCGAGATGCCGCACGAGCGCATCATGTTCTTCGGCGACTCCGAGCACGCGCCCTACGGCACGAAGACGCCCGAACAGGTGCGCGCACTGTCCGAGCAGATCGTCGAGGACCTCGTCGCCCAGGGCGCCAAGGCGATCGTCATCGCCTGCAACACGGCCACGTCGGCCGCCGCAGCCGCGCTGCGCGACCACTACAATCTGCCGATCATCGGCATGGAGCCCGCGCTCAAGGTCGCCTGCGACCGCGGCCACGGACGCCGTCAGCGCGTCATCGTCGCCGCCACGCCGCTGACCTTGCGCGAACACAAGTTCGCCGCGCTGATGCACCGCTTCGAATCCGGCCACACGATCTTCCCGCAGCCGTGCCCCGAACTCGTCCGCATCGTCGAGGAGGGACGGCTCGCCGACCACGACCTCGTCATGCGCACGCTCCACGGTTACTTCGACCGCTACGACCTCGACTCGATCGACTCGGTCGTGCTCGGCTGCACCCATTTCATCTTCTACCGCGACTACTTCCGCGAACTGCTGCCCGACAACGTCGCGATCGTCGACGGCAACGCCGGCACCGTCCACCATCTCGACGTCATCCTCGAATCGCTCGGCGCGCTCGCGCCCGACACGGCCGAAGGCGGCGTCACGCTGACGAACTCCGACCCGTCGCCGCGTGTCGCCGCGCTCGCCGAGGAACTGCTGGAAACCGGCGGCGAAACCGGTCTGCGGCGGTGACGTACAATGCTCGAATGACGAACAGCACAGCAATCATCGACGTCGGCGGCGGTTTCCGCGCGATCTTCGGCGCCGGAGTCCTCGACCGCTGCCTCGACGAAGGCATCTCCTTCGACCACGCCTACGGCATCTCCGCGGGCAGCGCGAACCTCGCGTCGTTCATCGCAAGGCAGAACACGCGCGCGCACCGCTTCTACACCGAATTCGCGTTCCGCAAGGAGTACGCGAGCATGGACGCCTACGTGCGCACCGGCAACTACTGCGACCTCGACTACGTCTACGGCACATTGAGCAACCACGACGGCGAATACCCGCTCGACTACGAGGCCTTCGCCGCCAACCCGACCGAATTCACCGTCGTCGCCGCCGACGGCCTGACCGGCGAACCGCACTATTTCACGAAGCACGACATGCGCTACGACGACTACACGATCCTCAAGGCGTCCTCGGCCGTGCCGGTCGCCTGCAAGCCCGTCGTCATCGACGACGTGCCGTACTTCGACGGCGGCATCGCCGACCCGGTCCCGGTGCAGCGCGCCGTCGACGCCGGCTACGACCGCATCGTCGTCGTACTGACGCGGCTGAAGGACGTGCTGCGCGAACAGCACAAGGACGTCGCCCCGGCGAAGCTGCTCTCGCACTCCTATCCGGCCGCCGGCGAGGCGCTGCTCAACCGCTACCGCACCTACAACGACGAGGTCGCGCTCGCCAAACGCTACGAGCAGGAGGGCCGCGTGCTCATCCTCGCCCCCGAGGACCTCTACGGGCTGTCGACGATGTCGAAGACCTACGAGGGGCTCGAGCGCATGTACCGCGCCGGCTACGCGGCCGCCGAGCCGATCGCCGCATTCCTCGCCTCCTGACCGTCGCCATCACGGCCGCATCGCCGGACCCGGATCAGACGCGCGGCGCCGGCGGCATCGTCGTCGGCGCGTTCTCCTGCGCGGTGAGCATCGCGTTCGTCATCTGCTCGTATAGGTCGCGGTAGCCGCCCGGCGTTGACGCCGGCAGCACGACCGTCTTGCCGTTCGGCGAGTCGGAGAGCGAGCGCAGCACGTCGAGGTACTGGTTGAACAGCACGACGTTGTTCACTTCGGTGATGTCCATGCCGACGGCCTGCAGGCTCTTGATCTGGTCGACGATGCCGGTCGCGATCTCGCGGCGGTAGTTCGCCTGGCCCTCGCCCTGCAGACGCACCTTCTCGGCCTCGGCGGCCGCCTGCGTCTCGATCTGGATGCGCTGCGCCTCGGCGCGCTGGCGCGTCGCCTCCTTCTCGCGCTGTGCGGCGTTGATCGAATCCATCGCCGCCTTGACGGCCGGGCTCGGGTCGATCGACGTGATCAGCGTCTTGACGACGGTGAAGCCGAAGCGCGCCATCTCGGCGCCGACGGTCTGCTGGACGTCGGCGGCGACCGAGTCCTTCTTCGCGAAGGCGTCGTCGAGCGTGAGCATCGGGATCGCGCTCCTGAGCGCATCCTCCATGTAGGCGCGCAGCTGGCCCGCCGGGTCGCGCAGCTCGTAGTAGGCCTTCGCCACGTCGGCGGCGTTGACGCGGTACTGCGTGCTCGCGACGATCTCGACGAACACGTTGTCGAGCGTCTTCGTCTCGATCTTGACGTTGAGCTGGCTGACGCGCATGTTCGTCTTCATCGCAATCTGGTCGACGAAGGGGATCTTCACATGGATGCCGGCGAAGGTCACCTTCTTGAACTTGCCGAACCGTTCGATGATGTACGCCTGCTGCTGCGGCACGATGTAGCACGAGCAGCACAGCACGACGATCAGCAGGACGGCGACGACGATCAGTGCAATGGTGCCTGGGGTCATGGTGGTTACCTCGTTTCCTGTGCCCGCACGGGCACAATGGCTTCCACTGTACCGCGCCGGTGCCGCCCGCCGCGTCGCCGTTCCGGGAGCCGGAACGGGCCGCGTTCCTTGCCACCGAACGTGGCGCGGCCCCGCGCATCCGTCCGGGATGCGCGGGGCCGCGATGGCAGTGCGTCAGAGCCGTCGTCATGCCAACGGCCGGGCGTATCACTTGTCGAGTTCGCCGCTTTCGACGACGATGTCATCCGGGTTGACCTCGTCGCCGTAGACCGGCTTGAGCGTCTTCTCGAAGTCCTTGTGGAAGAAGTTCTCCTTGCCGAGCTTGACGATCTCGTCATTGATGTAGTCGAGCAGCTGCGTGTTGCCCTTCTGCACAGCGGCGGCGATGACGTCGACGTCGCCGATGTCGGTGACGCCCACCTTGAAGCCCTTGTTGGCCTTCGCCCAGGCGAGCACCTCGGTGTTGTCGGTGCTCATCGCGTCGCCGCGGCCGTCGAGCAGCGCGTTGTAGGCATCCGCGTACTGGTCGTACTTCTGCAGCTTGATCTCCGGATGGTTCTTCTCGAAGTAGGTCTCGGCCGTCGTGCCCTTCGCGACGATGAGCGTCTTGCCTTTGAGCTGGCTGACGTCGGTGATCTCGTTGCTCTCCGGCGAGACGATGCCGAGCGAGACCTTCATGTACGGCTTCGAGAAGTCGACCTTCTCGGCGCGTTCCGGCGTCTCGGTGAAGTTCGCGAGCGTCACGTCGACCTTGTTCGACGCGAGCACGTCGACGCGCGCGGCCGGATCGACCGACGTGTATGCCGGCTTGACGCCGAGTCCCTTGGCGAGCGCCTCGGCGAATTCGATGTCGTAGCCGGCGTACTTGCCGTCCTGATCCACATAGCCGAAGGGCGCCTTGTCCGAGAAGACGGCGATGCGCAGTTCACCGGACTTCTTGATCTCGTCGAGCGTGCGCGCCTTCGCCGTCGTCGTGTTCGACGTATCGGAGGAGCCGGCTTCGCTTGGCGTGGATGCGGACGGCCCGCAGGCCGCGACCGCCGTCACCATCATGACGGCGGCGCCCGCCGCTGCGATCGCCCTGCCCAGCTGTTTGAAAATGGATGAGCTCATCTGCGTTCCTTTCCGTGCTCTTCCGTGGTCTTTATGGTCAAATCTTCTGTTCGGCGCGCCGTGTTCGCGGCCGTCCGCTCATGAGGCGTCGAATGCCTCGAGGTCCTGCTCCGCCTGCTGGCTGCGGTGGCGGACGAAGTCGAAGGAGTGCAGGAACTCCCTGGCGCGTTCGGTCTTCGGATGCGTGAAGAACTCCTCGGCGTCGGACGAACGTTCCTCGATCCTGCCGTCGGCGAGCAGGATCACGCGGTCGGCGATCGCGCGCGCGAAGCTCATCTCGTGCGTGACGATGAGCATCGTCTGTCCGGCGTCGGCGAGTTCGACGACGACTTCGAGCACCTCGTGCACCATCTCCGGGTCGAGCGCCGCCGTGATCTCGTCGAGCAGCAGGATCTCCGGATGCAGGATCAGCGCGCGGCAGATCGCGACGCGCTGACGCTGGCCGCCCGAGAGCTCATGCGGCTTCGCGTGCGCGCGGTCGGCCAGATGCACGCGCTCGAGCAGTTCGAGCGCCTCGCGCTCCACCTCGTCCTTCTTGCGCTTCTGCACGAGCAGCGGCGCCATCGTGATGTTGCCGAGCACGTCCTTGTTCGGGAACAGGTCGTAGCTTTGGAACACCATGCCGAACTTCGTGCGCAGCTCCTCGCTGCGCTTGACGCGCCCGCTTTTCTCGTTGCCGGGCCTGCCGGTCTCGATGACCCTGCCGTCGAGCGCGATCGTGCCGCCCTGGATCGGCTCGAGGCCGGCGATCGTGCGCAGCAGCGTCGACTTGCCGGAACCCGACGGGCCGACGATGACGAGGACCTTGCCCTTGGGCACCTCGAAGGAGATGCCGTCGAACACGTTCGTGTCGGCGTCCGCGTAATGCTTCTTCAGATCGGTCACCTTGAGCGCGATCGCCTCGTCGCGCCGGGTATGCTCAGTCGTTTCGGTCATTCGCCCACCTTTTCTCCAGTGCATGTGCCACGAGCGACAGCGGCCAGCACACGATGAAGTACATCAGGAAGATCACGCCGTAGACCCACAGCGTGCCCGTCGGATATTGGAATCGGTTCGCGTCGATGATCTGCTGGCCGACCTTGATCACCTCGACGACGCCGAGCAGCACGGCCAGTGACGTCGTCTTGACGATGCGCGTCGCGAGGTTGACCGAACCCGGCAGCAGCCGGCGCACGGCCTGCGGCAGGATCACATGGATGAAGGCCTGCCAGTTGCTCAGTCCCAGCATGTACGCCGTCTCGTGCTGCACTTCGGGAATCGACTGCAGCGCGCCGCGTGTCAGGTCGCCGAGTTCGGCGCCGCCCCACAGCACGAAGACGAGCACGCAGGCGCCGGTCGCGTCGAGGTTCCAGTTCCAGGCGCGCGCGATGCCGTAGTATGCGATGAACAGCAGCGCAAGCTGCGGCATGATGCGGATGAAATCGAGGTAGACGCGCATGATGAAGCGGATGACCGGATTGCGCAGCGTCATCAGCCAGCCGCAGACGAGGCCGACCGGCACGCTCATCGCCACCGAGACGGCGGCGATCCAGATCGTCACCCACAGGCCCTGCAGCAGACGCGGGAAGACGCCCGGTTCGAGCAGGATGTTAGCGCCTTGCATAGTCGAACCTCCTCTCGAGCCATGTGCCGAGGATCGAAATCGGCAGCAGGATGATCAGGTAGGTCACAATGAGCATGAACAGCGACTCGTAGGTGTTGTAGGTGATGCCCATCAGGTCCTTCGCCATGTACATGACGTCGGCGAGCGCGATCGCCGAGACGACCGACGACTCTTTGATCAGGAAGATGACGTTCGCGACGAAGCCCGGCGTCGAGACGCTGATCGCCTGCGGGATGACGACGTGCACGAGCGTCTGCATGCGGCTGAAACCGAGCATGTACGCGTTCTCGCGCTGGATCTGCGGCACCGCCTGCAGTCCCGCACGCATCGATTCGGCCATGTACGAGCCTCCGAGGAAGCCGAGGCCGATGATCGCGCACATTTCCGCCGACCAGACGAAGCCGAGCTTCGGCAGGCCGAAGTACAGGAAGTACAGCTGCACGAGCAATGGCGTGTTGCGGCTGATCTCGATGTACACGGCGACGATCTGCCGCAGCACCGGGATGCGCGCCGTCTGGATCGCCGCGCATATGCCTCCGGTGATGATGGCGAGCGCGATGCCGAACACGGAGATGAACAGCGTCATCCACGCGCCGTTCACGAAGAACGGGGCATATCGCTCGATGAACGACCAGTCGAGCATCCGCTGATTCCTCCTTCGCTGCCGTCGGGTTCAGTCGCAGGCGACCTTCCCGAGAGTGTGACCGATGATTGTTGCCATGCCACATGGTATTCCACTATGTGGCTATTGCTTATGGACGATTGCGCCGCGTGACGTCCCGTGACGGGGTACGCGGCGGATGGCTTGCGCCGATGATCCGCCCTCAACAACACCGGCCGATGCGCGCCACGGCGTCGGCGAGACGCTCGCGCGGCTGCAGCAGGCTCAGGCGCACATGATCGGCGCCGACGCGGCCGAAGCAGGAACCGGGCAGCACGGCGACGCCGGCGCCGTCGAGCAGCTCGTCGGCGAAACGGTCGCCGTCGAGGCCCTCCGGTGCGCGCATCCACACATACAATCCGCCCGGCGAATCGAAGAGATCGTATCCCAGTTCGCGCAGGCCGCCGGCGACGACGGCGCGGCGCGCCGCATAGCGCGCCGCCTGCCGTGCCACGCCGCTCTGGTCGCTTTCCAGAGCGGACGCGCCGGCGTCCTGTACGAACGAAGTGATCATAGAACCCATTTGATAATGGAATTTCCGCGCCACGTCAACCACCTGTTCACTGCCGGCGATAAATCCGGCCCTCCAACCGGCCATCGCGTACATCTTCGACAGCGAGCACACCTCGACCGCGCGTTCGTCGACGCCGGTCGCCTCGAGCAGGCTCGGCTGCCGCTCCCGCACGCCCAGCCCGGCGTAGGCGAAGTCGTGCAGCACGATGAAGTCGTGGGCGTGCGCGAGTTCGACCGCACGACGCAGGAACGAGGCCGGCGCCTGCGCGCCGGTCGGGTTGTTCGGGTAGTTGAGCACGAGCAGGCGCACGCCGTCCCAGACATGCGCCGGTACGGCGTCGAGGTCGGGCAGCCAGCCGAGCTCGGCGCGTGCCGGCAGCAGCAGCTCGCGCGCGCCGCGCAGCGCAGCCATGCCATGGTACGACGGATAGTACGGATCGGCGAACGCGACGACGTCCCCGGCGTCGAGCAGCACGCTGAACAGCGTCGCCAGGCCGTCGACGGCGCCTTCGACGGCGAGGAGCTCGCGCGACGGGTCGAGCGTCACGCCGTGTTCACGTCCGTACCAGCCGGCCGCCGCGTCGAGGAAGCGCCGCTTGCCGTCGAAGGGCGTGTAGCGCGCGTTGTCCGGATCGTCGACGCCGACGCGCGCCGCCTCGCGGACGAACGGTTCGGGGAAACCGTCCGGATTGCCCTTTGACAGGTCGATGACGTCGGCGCCTGCACGTCTCGCCTCGGCCACTTTCCTGTCCATCCTCTCGAAGACGTTCGCCGGCATGTTCGCCGTGACCGTCGAGAACCGCACGCCCATGACGCTCCTTCCCTATTGCTCTGTTGATTGCTCTGTTGTCCTGTTGTCCGTCGCCGCCATTGCCCGCGCGGGGCGCGGATCCATGCATGTCCATATGGCCCATATCCCGAGCGCCGTCTAATGCGTGGCCTTGAGCGCGATGCGGTCGCCGACCCATTGGATGAGCTGCACGACGGCGACGAGCAGCAGCACGACGGCGACGAGCACGCCGGTCTCATAGCGGTTGTAGCCGTATTGGATCGCAAGGTCGCCTATGCCGCCGGCGCCGATCGTGCCGACCATCGCCGAATAGCCGAGCAGCGAGACGATCGTCAGCACGATGCCGCGGATGAGGCCGGGCAGCGCCTGCGGGAACACGGCGCCGACGATGATCTGCCGCACCGGCGCACCGGTCGAGATCGCCGCTTCGAGCAGACCGTCGTCCACTTCCTGGAATGCGCTTTCGGCGACGCGGGCGAAGAACGGGATCGCCGCGATCGACAGCGCGATCGCGCCTCCCGTCGGCGTGTACGGGTCGCCGATGATCAGCTGGATGAGCGGGATCAGCACGACGAGCAGGATGAGGAACGGCATCGAACGGATCGCGTTGACGACGAATCCGACGGCTTCGTTGACGATCCTGTTCGGCGTGAACAGCCGGTGCTGCGTGAGGAACAGCAGGATCGCGAGCGCCGTGCCGAACACGACGCCGACCAGCGTCGCGATGCCGACCATCGTGCATGTCTCCCACAACGCCCGTCCCAGGTTCTCCCTGAGGATCTCGATCGTGTCGTTCATGCGAGCACCTCCTTATGCGCATCGCCGTCGTATGCGTCGGCGGCATGCGCCGATGGCCTCGTGCCGTATGCGTCGTCCGCGAAGATCGCGTCGATGCTCGCGCCGATGTCGTCGTTGAGCGCGACGCTCAGTTCGCGCGCATCGGCGACGCGCGACGTGAGCTCGTCGATCGCCGCCTGCACGACGAACGCGCCCCGCTGTCCTTCCTGCCGCGCGCTCACCAGCACGATGAGCGTGCCGATCGCCTGCGTGCCGAAGTAGCCGACATTGCCGTGCAGGACGTTGATCGACACTTCGAAATGCCGTGAGACGTCGCTGATGAGCGGCTCGAGCGCGCCTTCGTCCTTGTATCGCAATTCGATGAGACGTCCCGACGGCAGCTGCGGCACGAGCCGCCTCGGGATCGCGACGCCGAGATAGCGTTCGACGAGCGCGCGCGTCGTCTCGTGATGTGGGGAGCCGAACACGTCGAAGGTCGTGCCCTGTTCGACGATGACGCCATGTTCCATGACGGCGACGTGGTCGAAGATCGCCTTCGCGACGTCGAACTGGTGCGTGATGAAGACGATCGTGACGCCGAGCTCGGCGTTGACGCGCTTGAGCAGCGCGAGGATCCCCTCGGTCGTCTCCGGGTCGAGCGCGCTCGTCGCCTCGTCGCACAGCAGGATGCGCGGATGGTTCGCGAGGGCACGCGCGATCGACACGCGCTGCCTCTGCCCTCCGGAAAGCTGCGACGGGTAGCTGTCGATCTTCTCCTCAAGCCCGACGAGCCTGAGCAGCTCCTCGATGCGCGCACGGTGCCGCGACTTCGGCACATGCGCCGCCTTGAGCGCGAACGCGATGTTCTGCGCGACGGTCACGTTGTCGATGAGGTTGAAGCTCTGGAAGACGAAGCCGATGCCGCTGCGCAGTTTGCGCAGCGCCGTCCCGCGCAGCGCCGTCACGTCGCGCCCGTCGATGACGACACGGCCCGACGTCGGGCGCTCGAGGAGGTTGATCGTGCGCACGAGCGTCGATTTGCCGGCCCCCGAGAAGCCGATGATCCCGAAGATCTCGCCTTCCTCGATGTGCACGCTCGCGTGGCTGACCGCCTCGACGGAACGTCCGTCGCTTTCGAAGACGACCGAGACGTCGTCCAAGGTGATGATGTCCGTCATCGTCTCCCCCTATTCGTTCCAGCCCGCCGGCTTGCCGAAGTCCCTGAAGCGGCTCGCGGCGATCGCGCTCTTGAATTCGTCGCTGCTGAGCAGTGCCCGGACGGTCTTCGCGAAATGCGTGTCCTTGTTCGCTCCCGCGACCGCGAACACCTCGATGACGCCGTCGTCCTGCCGTTCGAGCGCGAGCGCGTCCTTCGGGTCGAGCCCCGCCGCCCACGAGTAGTTGCCGGGCACGAGCGCGACGTCGACGGTGTCGAGCGAACGCGCGAGCTGCGCGGCGTCGATCGGTTTGATGTCGAGATGCCTGGGATTGTCGGCGATGTCGCTGACCGACGCCTTCGTCGCGTCGATGCCGTCCTTGAGCGTCACGAGCCCGTTCTGCTCGAGGACGCCGAGGCTGCGTGCGAGGTTCGATCCGTCGTTCGCGACCGCGACGCTCGCGCCGTCGGCGATGTCGTCGATCGACGCGAACGTCTTCGAATAGACGCCGAGGCCGAGCGTCGGCGTCTGTCCGAGCGAGACGAGGTCGAGGCCGTTGTCGGCGCTGAACTTCTTCAGGTAGTTGCCGTGCTGCATGAGGTTCGCGTCGATCCTGCCGCTCGCGAGCGCCTTGTCCGGCTGCACGTAGTCGTTGAAGGTCTTCGTCGTCAGTGCGTAGCCGTCGTCCTTCAGGAGCGGCGCGATGACCTCGTCGATCATCTCCCCGTACGGCCCGGGGCATACGCCGACCGTGATCGTCGTCGTCTCGCCGTCCTTCGGCGTCGGGATCTGCTCGGCCGATGCGCTGCGCGCGTCACCGCATGCGCTGTTCGCGATGATGACCGCGCCGGCGAGCACGGCGGCCGCCGTGCGGATGAGCGTGTGGATGCGCTGCTTCGTCGTCATGATGGTTGTCGTCTCCTTGATCGCTTGCTCGAATGGTGATGTTCCTGCATACGTCGCTGTGGTCATGCGTGGTTTCGGGCGTGTTCGCCCAGGCCGCCGCGTGGTGCGGACCATGCGGCGGCCGTCCGGATGCCGGTTCTCGGACCTCGTCGCCTCTCAGCGTCCGTCGATCGCCTGCTGCGTGGCGATGTCGGGATGGTGGATCGCGAACGCATGCTCGGCGAGGTGCACCTCATGCGTCACGAACTCGTGGAGCGGGCACGGCGCGCCGTGCTCGCGCCCAAGGCGTGCGATGTAGCCGTTGATGTAGTCGACTTCGGTCGGGCGGCATCTCGTGAGGTCCTGGTACATCGACGGATAATGCAGGGGATGCGCGACCGCGGCCGTATGCATTATCGTCTCCACCTCGCTTTCCCTCGTACCGGGAAGCGTGATGCCGGCGCGTTCCGCCGCCGTGTACGCTTCGTCGACGAGCCGGCGCGTCAGGACCGGGGCGCTTGGATGCTCGGCGAATTCACCGAAACGGATCTCGTACATCGTGCACAGCGTGTTGAGCACCGAGTTGAACACGATCTTCGCGAAGCACATGCCGAGGAAATGCGGCGCGATCGTCGGATTGAGCGTCGCCGCCTGGAAATCTCGGTACAACGCGAGCTCGACGGGATCGTCGGCGGCATCGTGGCCGTCGTACGCGCACATGTGCATCGCCTTCGCGTGGACGCCCCCGGTGAAGTTGAAATCGCCGGGACCGTAGACGTACGCGCCGATGAGCGCCGTGCCGCCATAGATATGGTCCTTCGCGAAGTATTCCGCGAGATGTTCGAAATGGCCGTAGCCGTTCATCGCCGAGAACACATGGTGGCGCGGGCGGATGCATCCGCTGACGCGCTCGAGGAGCCCCGGGAGCTGATGCTGCTTGACGAAGACGATCCACACATCGGGGTCGCCGTCGTACTCCTCCGGGTAGTACACGTCGATCGGCACAAGGTGACGTCCCTCGCCGTCCTGCGACACATACGCGCCGCCCTGTGCGCGTATCCGCTCGACGTTCGGCGTCCACGCGTCGATGAAGTCGACGTCGGCGTGCGCATGCTCCTGCAGCAGCACACCGTACTGGACGCCCATGCCGCCGGCCCCAAGAATCGCGTATCTCATGCGTCGTCCCTCCTTGCATATCGTCGCTTTTCCGAACGTATTATTCGTCGTGCGCAGACCCTCTGCCGTGCCTGCGTGACACACTGTACGGCACCTCACAAGCCGAAACGGCGGCGCCGCTATAGCAAAATCGATACGATGCTCAACATGCGTGCGAACGCGCCAATCAATCGGAAAAACAAGCGCCGCCACGACGGAAATATCGTGACGGCGCTTGCCGAATATGGAGGGATATGGTCAGACGACCTTGCGTTCGAGGTCCATCGTGCGATGCATGCCCTTCGTCCACACAAGGTAATAGACGATGCCGAGCGCCGTCCAGATCAGTCCGACGATCCACACGGTCCAGCCCAGGGAGATGAAGATGACGAAGGTCACGACCGCGCCGATGAGCGGGCACAGGATCGTGCGCCAGAACGAACGGCCGCGATAGCCGCGCGCCTTGATCCCCAGACCCCAGATGACGACGATGTTGAGCATGCAATAGGTGGACAGCGCGCCGAAGTTGCTCACCTTCGCCGCCGTGTTCTGGCCCAGGAGGATGAACACGAAGATGAGCACGAGGTTCACGGCCGCCGTGAACAGCGTGGCGCCGACCGGCACGTTCGTCTTCTTGTCGTACTTGGCGAGGAACTTCGGCAGGCCGCCGTCGACGGCCATCGTGTACATGAGGCTCGAGATCGCCGTCATGCCGGACAGCGACGTGAACAGGCCGAGCGCGAGCGCGTTCGCGACGGCGCAGACGACGCCGAGCCACTTGCCGGCGAGTCCGGCCACCTCGTAGAAGCCGCTGTTCTGGTTCGCCTGCAGGATGTTGCCGGAGGGATCCATACACATCGTCAGGAAGCTCATCGACATGTACAGGAAGCCGAGGATGAGGACGATGATGATCATCGCCTTGCCCGGCGCCTTCTTCGGACGCACGCATTGGTCGTCGAGCGTCACGATCGAGCCGAATCCCACATAGGACAGCGCGCACAGCGAGACGGCGCTCATCATCGCGCCCATGTCGAACTTGCCGGGGTTGAAGAACGCGGTGCCGGAGAAGTGCGCGGTCTGCGGATGCTTGCAGACGTAGATGACGCCGAATACGAAGAACAGCGCCAGCACGATGAGCTCGGCCGCGAGCGCGAGCTTGTCGACTAGGACGGTGGCGCCCATGCCGCGCATCGCGATCGCCGTGATGACGACGAGGAAGCCGACGCACCACACCCATACCGGGATATGCGGCAGATACTCGTGCAGCGCGTTCGCCGCCATGAGCAGCATGATCGCCGGCGTGATCAGATACTGCAGGATCATCAGCCATCCGACGACGAAGCCGACCGAGTCGTTCATCTCATGCGACGCGTAGATGTAGATGCTGCCGCTCGACGGGAACAACGGCACCATCATGCCGAAGGACAATGCCGTGAACAGCATCGCGACCATCGCGATGAGATAGGCGATCGCCGGCATGCCGTGGGATACGGAGGCGACCGACGCGATGATCGAGAACGGCGCGATCGGCACCATGAAGATCATGCCGAAGACGATGAGGTCCTTCGTCGTCAGCGTTCGTTTGACGACCGATTTCGTCGCGGTCGCCTGGGAGCCGTCGATTTTGCCCGTCTTCCCCGTCTTGACGGCGGATTGCCCTGTGCCTTGTACGTTCTCGGACATGATTCCTCGCTCCTTCATATTGGTGGCGTTCCTACGCTTGCGGCGGCATGCCCGCGCGCCGCGACGACAACGTGCGCCATGCGCGGCGGATGCGCATGGCGCATCGGTCCTCCCATGGCGGGGCCTGACCGTTCTACGTGTAATATAGCTCACCGGCCCGGTGCCGGTTCCCCTCACGCCAGGCTTTTCCTCACAGCGTCGAAAACGCCGGCGTCCACATCGCGCTACCCGGCGCCGTGTTCGTCCATGCGGGACGCAGGCGGTCCGGCCTGCGCTTTTGGCTATGCCTTGAGAGACGATGATGCCTATGTTTGTGCGTCATGCAACTTTGGACGACCTCGATGCTCTTTCCAGTATTGAATCAGCGTGCTTCCCTCCCAAGGAGGCCGCGGACATCGAAAGGCTCGCGAATCGCATCGAGACGTATCCGGAGCATTTCTGGCTGCTCGTCAACCCGGACGCCGATGCGTCGGACGCCTGTTTCCCGGCGCATCTCGCCGACGGCATGCTCGTCAGCTTCATCAACGGCATGACGACCAACGTCGCCGATCTGACCGACGCGATGTACGAGCAGGCCAATCTGCATGACGAGGACGGTTCCTGGCAGATGATCCTCGGCGTCGACACGGCGCCGGTCTACCAGCATCGCGGCTGCGCGGCCTATCTGATGCGCCGCGTCATCCTCGATTCGGCAATCGCCCACCGCGCCGGCATCGTGCTTGCCTGCAAGGAGCGGCTCATCGGCTTCTATCAGGGCTTCGGCTTCGTCAACGAAGGCCCGAGCGCCTCGACGCACGGCAACGCGATATGGTACCAGATGCGGCTGCGGCTTGGACGGCAGGCCGACGGCGACGAGATCGACGAGGCCTATGACATCACGGCGAGCAACATCCGCAAGGCGATGGAGGAGACGACGTCGTACATGGACCACGGCCATACGATCACGGCGCAGTTCCCGGTGCTCAGATAACCGTTGCCGACCGAGCGGCCGGATGCCGGACATCCGCTCCCGGAAAACGGGATGGCTGCGTCCCTGCCGTCTGCGATTTGCGAACACCTTGCGCATAAACTGGAACTCGCGCCGCATTCACGGCGGTTTTACATTAGACTCGGCACTGGAAACAACATGGGAGCAGCGCACGGCCGATCCCCGTACAAGGCAGCCGACAGAGGGTCGCCGATGCGTTGGATATCAGAGAGGAATCACGATGTCCGTAGTCATCCGGCCAGCCGAACGCCTACCGAAGGATTACACGGCGCTCGATCTGGAGACGACCGGTCTGAGCGCGCAGCGTGATCGCATCACCGAGATCGGTGCGGTGAAGATCCGCAACGGCAGGATCGTCGACACCTTCGATCAGCTCGTCGATCCGGGCACGCTCATCACACCCAACATCACACGACTGACCGGCATCACCAACGAGATGGTCGAGGGTATGCCGTCGCTCGAGGCCGTGCTCGGCCCGTTCATCGATTTCCTCGAGGACGACGTCGTCATTGGCCATAACATCCGCTTCGACATGGGCTTCCTCGCCGAGGCCGAGCACCGCATATTGGGGTTCACGAACCATTTCATGCGTCCGACATTGGACACGATGACGATCGACAAGCATCTGTTCCCCTCGGAACGGCATCGTCTCGTCGATCTGATCCAGCGTTACGGTATCGCCGACGTCGAGGAGCATCGTGCGCTTTCGGATGCGACGCAGACCTACCAGTGCCTTGAATGGCAGCGCCGCTACATCTCCTGCGACGCCGCCGTCCTCCCCCAGAGCTGACAAGCACAACCGGCGTGCGGCACATATCCTGAAGGCCTCGGACAGGACATGTCCGAGGCCTTCAGGATAGCGGTCGTCCGATCATCCCACCTTGTGCAGGACAAACGAAGATAGCAGTGGCCAAACAGTGTTATGGGATATCATCCCCGCACATGCGGGGCAAACTGTCAACGAAGTGGACCTTTTGTTGTTGAGTACGAGCGAGACCGCCGCCGGCGACACTTCGGCCTCCTTGGCGATCTCCTTGAGCGTCACACGTTTGCGCATCATTCCCCGATTCGATGGCTGCCGTGATCCGTCCACGACAGGACAATGCTGTCGTGTTCCATTGTAGGTCCATGCGATGCATCATGCATTCGCAAAAAGGCGAAGGTTTGTTGGTTGGGGTGTTGTTGGGTTGTCCGCCGGTTGTTGGGTGTGGGTATGGGAAAGCCCCGGACCGGTGTGCCGGTTCGGGGCTTTCGTGTGAAGTGTGGGTGCGGCGGCGTGCTACTCTCCCACACCCTGTCGGGTGCAGTACCATCGCCGTGCCAGGTCTTAGCTTCCGGGTTCGGAATGGGGCCGGGCGTCTCCCCTGGGCTGTGACCGCCGCAAGACTTGTTGTTCTGTTATCCATGTTCCCGACCCGTCGGGCCGGTTGGTGGTTGGTTTGGGGACCGGATGGTGGACGCGCTGCGTGTTCGTACCGGGACGATGTGTCGTCGTCTGTTCGCGTGTTCGATGCTTTGCCGTGTGACTCCCGATGGTCGCGTGTCCCGCACGCGTGCGCCGCGCGATGGGTCGCGGTGGGGGTCGTCTTCGACCGTTAGTGCCGGTCGGCTCCACCCCTTGCGGGGCTTCCACGTCCGGTCTATCGACCACATGGTCTCATGTGGGGTCTCACACACCCCCGGAGGGGTGTCAGGAATCCTTATCTTGGAGCGGGCTTCCCGCTTAGATGCTTTCAGCGGTTATCCCTCCCGAACGTAGCCAACCGGCCGTGCCGCTGGCGCGACAACCGGCATACCAGAGGTTCGTCCACCCAGGTCCTCTCGTACTATGGGCAGGCCTCCTCAGGATTCCAACGAGCGCAGAGGATAGAGACCAAACTGTCTCACGACGTTCTGAACCCAGCTCGCGTGCCGCTTTAATCGGCGAACAGCCGAACCCTTGGGACCTGCTCCAGCCCCAGGATGCGACGAGCCGACATCGAGGTGCCAAACCATCCCGTCGATATGGACTCTTGGGAATGATCAGCCTGTTATCCCCGGGGTACCTTTTATCCGTTGAGCGATGCCGCGTCCGTACGCCGGCACCGGATCACTATCTCCGACTTTCGTCCCTGCTCGATCCGTCGATCTCGCAGTCAAGCCCGCTTGTGCGATTACACTCGACACCCGATTGCCAACCGGGCCGAGCGGACCTTTGAGCGCCTCCGTTACTCTTTGGGAGGCAACCGCCCCAGTTAAACTACCCGCCAGGCACTCTCCCCGACAAGGCTGACTTGTCCGGGTTAGGCATCAGATGGGGACAGAGCGGTATTTCACCGGCCGACTCCACACACACTGGCGTGCATGCCTCACAGTCTCCCGCCTATGCTACACAATCCGCACCTGATGCCAATACCAAGGTATAGTAAAGGTCCCGGGGTCTTTTCGTCCTTCTGCGCTTAACGAGCATCTTTACTCGTACTGCAATTTCGCCGAGCTCCTGGTCGAGACAGCGGGGAAGTCGTTACGCCATTCGTGCAGGTCGGAACTTACCCGACAAGGAATTTCGCTACCTTAGGATGGTTATAGTTACCACCGCCGTTTACCGGGGCTTGAATTCACCACTTCGCGCAAAGCGCTGATGGATCCTCTTAACCTTCCGGCACCGGGCAGGCGTCAGTGCATATACGGCGACTTGCGTCTTGGCATGCACCTGTGTTTTTGGTAAACAGTCGCTACCCCCTGGCTTGTGCCACCCCCCACCGCTCGACGCCGCAAGGACGTCCCACCGCGGGGGGTCTCCCTTATGCCGAAGGCACGGGAGCGGTTTGCCGAGTTCCTTGACCAGGATTCGCTCGCTCGCTTCGGTATACTCTACCTGACCACCTGTGTCGGTTTGGGGTACGGGCGGCCGCCCACCTCGCGCCGAAGCTTTTCTCGGCCGACGGGATCACCGGATATCGGGCCATCAAGGCCCCCATCATCACGCCTCGCCCCATGCTGCCCCCGGATTTGCCTGGGGGCGGGGCCGCACGCTTGACCAGGGAAAACCACCTCCCCGGCCGGCTACCCGTCCGCGTCACTCCATGCGCTCGACCCCAGGACGCCACGCGCGAACCCGAACATCACCGACCAACCCGAAGGAAGGACGGATCCGATGGAAACACGCGATCGGTCAAGGGACCGCTGATCGGTCATGCGGCCGGTACGGGAATATCGACCCGTTCATCCATTCGACTACGCCTGTCGGCCTCGCCTTAGGACCCGACTCACCCAGGGACGACGAACGTGGCCCTGGAACCCTTGGTCATCCAGCGGCAGGGATCCTCACCCTGCTCTCGCTACTCATGTCTGCATTCTCACTCCCCTGAAGTCCACCACACGGTTCCCCGGCGGCTTCGACCCTCAAGGGACGCTCTCCTACCACGCCAGACAAGCTGACGTCCGCGTCTTCGGTGGCGTGCTTGAGCCCCGCTACATTGTCGGCGCGGAACCACTAGACCAGTGAGCTGTTACGCACTCTTTCAAGGATGGCTGCTTCTGAGCCAACCTCCTGGCTGTCTATGCGACTCCACATCCTTTCCCACTTAGCACGCGCTTG
>NZ_JGYU01000014.1 GCF_000741135.1 Bifidobacterium choerinum
GCTCCCATGCGCCGTGCATGGGAGCCGCCCGGAACGGTCGGCGTCACTTGGATTCGTGATAGGACTTGTCGGTATTGACCGACCAGATGTTCTCCTTCGTCGGCTTGCCGGACTTGATGTTGCCGACGGCCTCGATCGCCGTCGCCATCGAATGGTCCATGTTGTTGTAGCGGTGCTGGCCGTTGCGACCGACGCAGTACAGGTTGCCGAAGGAGTCGAGGTAGTCGACGATGCTCGGCATCTCGTCGTAGGTGTCGAAGTACGCCGGATACGCCTTCTTGACGCGTTCGCGGTGCGAGTCGAGCACCTCGTGCGAGCCGTTGATGACGCCCATGCGCGTCAGCTCGCTGATCGCGAAGCGCGTCGCCTCGTCGTCGGTCATGTTCCAGAAGTCGTCGCCTTCCTCGCAGAAGTACTCGAGGCCGATCCAGACGGTGTCGTCGACGTCCTGGACGAGGTAGGGGCTCCAGTTGTTGAAGATCTGCAGACGGCCGACCTTGTAGCCCGGATCCTGCACGTAGATCCAGCAGTCCGGCACGATCGGCGGGTTGCCAAGCGTCGGGATGTCGGTCGTGTTCCGGAGCTTGAGATGCTTGACGAGCAGGCCGACGGTGACAAAATCGCGGTACGGCAGGCCGTCGGCGATGCGCACGATGTCCTTCGGCGCGCGCTCGGTGCCGTCGTCGATCGCGTCGACGAGGTCCTTGATCGGCATCGACGAGATGAACTCGTCGGCCTCCATCGTCGTGCGCACGCCGTGCTCGTCCTCGTAGACGAGCGAGGCGATCCTGCCGTCGCGCTGGTCGAGTTCGACGACCTTCGCGCCCTTGATGATCGTGACGCCGGCGTCCTCGGCGTTCTTCGCGACCGTCTCCCACAGCTGGCCGGGGCCGAGCTTCGGGTACCAGAACTCCTCGATGAGCGAGGTCTCGACCTCCTCGTCGTCGCGCTTCTTCGGCAGCAGCTTGCGGAACGCGTTCTTGAGCACGCCCATGATGCTCAGGCCCTTGACGCGCTGCGATCCCCAGTCGGCCGAGATGACCGACGGATGGCGGCCCCAGAGCTTCTCGGTGTAGCCTTCGAAGAACATCGAATACAGCTTGCGGCCGAAGCGGTTGATGTAGAAGTTCTCGAGGTTGTCCTCGGGCAGCTTGTGGAACACCGACTTGAGGTACGAGCAGCCGGCCACGACGGTGAGGCGCGGACCCATCGCCTTCAACGTGTTCATCGACAGCGAAATCGGATAGTCGAAGAAATGCTTGTTCCAGAAGATGCGCGAGACGCGGTGACGCTTGAGCATGACCTTGTCGGTCTTCTCCGGATCGGGGCCGCCCGGTTCGAGCTCGTGCACGCGGCCGAGCTTCTTGTCGTCGTAGGACGGGGCGCCCTGCAGCGGCAGTGTCTCCTCCCACCAGCGCATGATGCGGTCGTCCTTCGAGAAGAAGCGGTGGCCGCCGATGTCCATGCGGTTGCCGTCGTGCTTGACGGTGCGGGCGATGCCGCCGAACTCCTGCGACTCCTCGAGCAGTGTGACGTCGTACCGGTCGGCGCCGCCGTCCTTGACGAGCTCCCAGGCGGCCGTGAGACCGGCGGGGCCGCCGCCGATGATGACTACGGTTTCCTTGTCAGACACGTTCACGTTCTCCTTCAACACTGGTTCTGCCGATCGATCGCTGCTGAAACATTCGCATCGCGCATCCTCGCGCCGGTACCGCGCAGGACATGGGATTGGTGTGCGCATTGATATGTCGCACTCCGCAGCAAGTCTAATGCTCCCCATGGCCATAGCGGCCACGGGGGGGGGCACCGCGCTTCCCCGCCGTCAGATGCCGTCGGGGATGTCGATGTCGCTCTTCTGCACCTCTTCGACGTTGACGTCCTTGAAGGTCACGATGCGCACGTTCTTGACGAAGCGGTTCGAACGGTAGACGTCCCACACCCACGCGTCGGAGAGCCGCACGTCGAAGTAGACGTCCTGCCCGGCCGAGCGGACGTTGAAGTCCACCTTGTTCGCCAGATAGAACCGTCGTTCCGTCTCGACGACGTAGGTGAACAGTTTGATGACGTCGCGGTACTCCTTGTACAACGCCAGTTCGGCGTCGGTCTCATAGTTGTCGAGGTCTTCGGCGCTCATGGTTGCTCGCTTGTGCTCCTGTCCTTCGTGTCCGTGGTCCGCATGCTCACTGGTCGCCGCGCGCGGCCGCGCCGTGGCGGTTGCGGTCGCTGCCCAACGTGCGCCACCACGCCTTCTTCGACGTGTTGCGTTCGGCGTTGTTGTACGGCCATGCGTTCTCGGCGTCGACGTCGTCGCCGGCGATGCGTTCGGCATCGCGGTGCAATGTCTCGCCGAGCGTCGGCGCCTGCGCGTCGTCCTGCACGGCCTGGCGCACGGCGCCGGCGACGCGCTGGCGTTCGTCGTCGAGGTCCTTCATCAGCCCGGCCTCGCGCAGCTCCTGCTTCTTGATCGCCATCGAATGCTGGTGCAGCGACATCGCCTTCTCCATGCCCGGGTTCGACGTGATGACGTGCATGCCGAAGGCGTCCATCGCGCGCACCGGGTCGAATTCGTCGACGAGCGTGTCAAGGACGTTGAGGTCCTGGTACTTGCCGAGGCGGTTGTCCCACAACGCGTCGCGCGATGTGCCGGACGGCACGAAGCCGAGCGACTGGTAGACGGAGAAGGTGCGCGTGTTCTTCTCGGGAACGGCCACCCAGATGCGGTGCAGCCCGAGCCCTTCCGGCTGGTCGGCGAAGCCGTAGGTCATGACGCGCGGCATCGCGTCGCGTGAATAGCCGCGGCCGCGGAAGTCCTTGCCGAGCACGACCTGGATGCGCGCCGAACGCGCCCATCCGTCGATGTCGATCAGGAAGATCATGCCGAGGAACTCGGTCGCGTTGTCCGCGTTGACGGATTCGTCGTTGTCGTCGGGCGTCGTCATCAGCGCCCATGCGATCGTGCGGCGGCGCTCGGGGTCGTCGACGCCCTCGCCGACGTCGGAGCCCTGCGTCCACGCCTCGGAGCGGCGCACCCATGCGTGCACGGCCGCACGTTCCGCCACGCGGTCCTTGCCGGTGATGCCCGACGCGTTCACGTAGGCGTCAAGCTCGTCCATCAGCGGCAGATCCTGCGATGTGGCCGGCCGCAGATACACCATCTCCCCCAGAATATCGGGAATCGTGATGCGCGTGGGCAGCACGCGCGGCCGTTCCCGTTCCTCCTCGCGACGTTCGTCACTGTGCGTCATGTTGTTCCTCTTTGTTTGGCGACTGGAGCGTTCTCCCTATTCTCTCCAGTCTTGCCATTGTAGTGTACGCCGTCGTCCTTGGCGCCGGCGCGTCCAAATACGAGCCGGGGCGGCGGACGCGTCGATGCGCGTCCGCCGCCCCGGTATCGCCGATGACCGTGGGTCCGGTCAGCCCTTGATCTTCTCCATGACGATCTTCGTGACCGCCTTCGCGTCGGCCTGGCCCTTCGTCGCGCGCATGACGGCGCCGATGATCGCGCCCATCGGCTTCATGTTGCCGCCCTTGAGCTTCTCGACGACGTCCGGATTCGCGTCGAGCGCCTCCTGGACGGCCGCCTGCAGCGCACCGTCGTCGGAGACGACCTTGAAGCCGTGCTTCTCGACGATCTCGGCCGGCGTGCCCTCGCCGGCGAGCACGAGGCTCACCGTCTGCTTGGCGAGCTTGTCGTTGAGCTTGCCGTCGGCGATGAGCTGTTCGACGTCGGCGACCGCCTGCGCGTCGATCGGCAGCTCCTCGAGGCTGACGCCCTTGGCGTTCGCCTCGCGCGAGAGCTCGCCGAGCCACCACTTCTTCGCGCCCGACGGCGTCGCGCCGAGCTTGACGGTCTCCTCGATCAGGTCGAGCGCGTCGGCGTTGATGACGTCGCGCATCTCGGTGTCGGAGAACTTCCATTCGCCCTTGAGGCGGTTGCGGCGCTCGCGCGGCATCTCCGGCATGACCTTGCGGATCTCCTCGACGTGCTCCGGCGTGATGTGGAGCATGACGAGGTCCGGATCCGGGAAGTAGCGGTAGTCGTCGGCGTCGGACTTGACGCGGCCGCCGGCCGTCGACTGCGAGGCCTCGTCCCAGTGGCGCGTCTCCTGCAGGATCTCGCCGCCGTCCTCGAGGATCGCGGCCTGACGGCGGATCTCGTACTGGATCGTGCGTTCGATGCCGCGGAACGAGTTGACGTTCTTCGTCTCGGAACGCGTGCCGAAGGGGTCGGACGGGTCGCGACGCAGCGACACGTTGACGTCGGCGCGCATGTTGCCCTGCTCCATGCGGGCGTGCGAGATGTTGAGCGCGCGCACGATGTCGCGGATCGCGCGCATGTAGGCGCCGGCGATCTCCGGCGCGCGGTCGCCCGCGCCCTCGATCGGCTTCGTGACGATCTCGATGAGCGGCACGCCCGCGCGGTTGTAGTCGACGAGCGAATGGTCGGCGCCCTCGATGCGGCCGTCGGCGCCGCCGACGTGCGTGTTCTTGCCGGCGTCGTCCTCGATGTGCGCGCGCTCGATCGGCACGCGGAACACGGTGCCGTCCTCGAGTTCGACGTCGAGGTAGCCCTCGCCGTTCGTCGGCTTGTCGTACTGCGAGATCTGGTAGTCGCGCGGCATGTCCGGGTAGAAGTAGTTCTTGCGTGCGAACTGGCTCCACTCGTGGATCTGGCAGTGCAGCGCCAGACCGAGCTTGATCGCGTAGTCGACGGCGGCCGCGTTGACGACCGGCAGCGAACCCGGCAGGCCGAGGCTCACCGGCGTCAGCTCGGTGTTCGGCTCGGCGCCGAAGGAGATCGGGGCCGGGCAGAACAGCTTCGTGTTCGTGGACAGCTCGACGTGCGTCTCGAGACCGATGACCGGATCGAACTTCTTGACGGCTTCGGAATACTTCATCAATTTTTCAGCCATAATATTCTCTTCCTGTCACCCTTACTTGTTGAGTCCATCGAGCCACGGCGTCTTGAGCGACTGCCAGATCGGGCCGTTCCAGTCCTCCTCGAGCGCGGCCTCGAGCGCGGCGGCCGGCTTGTACATCACCTCGTCGCGCTGCTGCGGCGCGATGAACTGGAAGCCGACCGGCAGGCCGTCGTCGGACAGGCCGGCCGGGATGCTCATCGCCGGCACGCCGGCGAGGTTCGCCGGGATCGTCGCGATGTCGTTCATGTACATCGCGAGCGGGTCGTCCATCTTCTCGCCGAACTTGAACGCCGTCGACGGGCTCGTCGGGGAGACGAGGACGTCGGCCTGCTCGAAGGCCTTGCGGAAGTCGTCGATGATGAGCGTGCGCACCTTCTGCGCCGAGCCGTACCAGGCGTCGTAGTAGCCCGCGGACAGCGCGTAGGTGCCGAGGATGATGCGGCGCTTGACCTCGTCGCCGAAGCCGGCCTCACGGGTGTATGCCATCATGTTCGCGGCCGTCTGCGGCACGTCCTCCGGAGGCATGACGCGCAGACCGTAGCGCATGCCGTCGTAGCGGGCGAGGTTCGAGCTGACCTCGGACGGCATGATGATGTAGTAGGCGCCGAGCGCGTACTTGAAGTGCGGGCACGAGACCTCGACGACTTCGGCGCCCATCGCCTCGAGCTTCTTGACGGCCTCGTGGAAGCGCGCCTCGACGCCCGGCTGGAAGCCGTCGCCGTTGAGCTCCTTGACGAGGCCGACCTTCATGCCCTTGAGGTCGCGGTTGTTCAGGCCGTCGCGCGCGGCGGCGACCATCGGGCGCGGGCCTTCGGGGATCGACGTCGAGTCGCGGCGGTCATGGCCGCCGATGATCTCCTGCAGCAGCGCCGAGTCGAGGACGGTGCGCGAGACCGGACCGATCTGGTCGAGCGACGACGCCATCGCGATCGCGCCGAAGCGGGAGACGCCGCCGTAGGTCGGCTTGACGCCGACGGTGCCGGTGAGTGCGCCGGGCTGGCGGATCGAGCCGCCGGTGTCGGTGCCGAGCGCGATCGGCGCCTCGAAGGCGCTGACGGCCGCCGCGGAGCCGCCGCCGGAGCCGCCGGGCACGCGATCGACGTCCCACGGGTTCGACGTGCGCTGGAAGGCGGAATGCTCGGTCGACGAGCCCTGCGCGAACTCGTCGAGGTTCGTCTTGCCGAGGATCGGCATATGCGCGACCTTGAGCTTCTCGATGACGGTCGCGTCGTACGGCGGGATCCAGCCTTCGAGGATGCGGGAGGCGGCGGTCGTCTCGATGCCCTTCGTCACGATCATGTCCTTGATCGCGATCGGGACGCCGGCGAGCTCAGGCAGTTCGGCCTTCTCGTCGTCGGACAGGTTGTCGAAGGCGTCGGCCTGCTCGAGCGCGGCCTCGCCGGCGACCTTGAGGAAGGCCTTGATGCTCGGTTCGGCGGCGTCGATGACGTCGAGCTCGGCGGACACGAGGTCGCGGCTCGAGATCTCCTTGGCGCGCAGCTTGGCCGCCATCTCGGTTGCGGACAGCTTGACGAGTTCGTTCTGGTCGGTCATCTCACTCCTCCCCCAGGATCTGCGGCGCGACGAACATGCCGTCCTCGGTCGCAGGCGCCGCGGCGAGCACTTCGGACTGGTCGAGCGGCTTGACCGGCACGTCGGGGCGCAGATAGGCCTCGAGCGGCACCGGGTTGGCGGTCGGCGGCACGTCGTCGGTCGCGACCTCCTGCACCGAATTGATCGATTCGGCGATGACGTTGAGCTCGCTCTGCATGCGGGTGATTTCCTCGTCGGTGAGCGCGATTCGGGCGAGGTCGCCCAAATGCATGATTTCTTCACGTGTGAATGTAGGCATGCCTCCCACTATACGAACCAAATGTGACGAGGCTCGTTCATCGGGCGCGGGACGGAAAACGGCGAATCCCGGAGCGTCGCCGCCCGGGATTCGCCGTGTGCAGGTCATGTCGGCCGCGCCGCGCCGTCACTTCACGTCGCGACGGCACATCATCAGCACGCCGACGGCGTAGAGCACGAGGCTCCAGACGACGAAGATCAGGCCGGCCACGCCCCACGACGGCTGGAACGGATGCGCGCCGTCGACGATCAGCGCCGCCGCCGCATTGTTCGCAAAGGAGCTCGCGCCGGCGCCAAGGAAGGTCGACAACGCGTTCGCCGGCAGGCAGTTGTTGACCGACGTGACCCAGACGTAGCGGCGGCCGAGCAGCTGTGCCATCTGCAGCACCGACGGCACGATCGTGAACAGTACGATGACGCACAGCACGCCGCCGACCGTCGAACGGCAGATCGCGCCGAGCCCCATCGCGAGCACGGCCGCGAAGGCCATCATCGCCGGCAGCCCGAACAACGTGACGACCGGCATCGCCGCCGGCGCGTCGCCGGCGACGGCCGTCACATCGGAGCCGATCATCAATGCGGCGACGCCCCATGCGAGCAGCACGCCGGCGAGGGACGCGAGGAAGGTGACGGCGGCGACGACGAGCGCCTTCGTATGCATGAACATCGCACGGCGCGGGTTCACGGTCAGCGACGAGACGATCGACGACGAGCTGAACTCGCTCGTCAATGCCATGACGCCGAGGATGCCGACGATGACGAGCACGTTGCCGGCGCCGGAACTCGCCGTCGACCAGACGTCCGCCCGGGCGACCGGCATGTTCTCGCCGGCGAGCAGCGAGAGCATCCAACCCATCATCAGGCTGTTGAGCAGCAGGAAGACGATCGTGAGCACGCCGAGCACATAGGTCGACGTCGCGCTCCAGATCTTGCACCATTCGGCGCGCAGCGCGCCGGAGAAGGTCAGTCGCGCCGTGCGCGGCGCATGCGGCTGGGTCGTTGCGGTCGCGCTCATCGCGCACCTCCGTTCGTCGTCGGGATGGTCGGGGCCGGCGGGGCCGGCGCAGGCTGGGTCGGCGCGGACGGCCGCATGGAGGGATTCGGCATCGCCGCGGCCGGCGGCACCGGCTGTGCAGGCTGCGTGGGCATCGCCGCCGCCGGCTGCAGGCCGATCGGCGTCGCGACATACTGCGCGTGCGCGTGCGTGAGCTCCATGTACGCCTGCTCGAGCGAGACCTGCTCGCGCGCGAAACGGTAGGCGACGATCTGGTTGGCGGCGAAGCCGCGCGCGACGGCCTCGAGGTCGGCGCCCTCGATATGGAACGCGCGCGCGTCGTGCGGATAGCCGTCGGCGAGCGCCGTCTCGGTGATCCGCACGCCCGGCGAATGCGCGAACATCCGCTGCAGCTTGTCGGCGTCGGGCGTGACGACCGAGATCAGCGGCTGCGAATGCTCGGCGACGAAATCGGCGACCGACGTGCAGCGAAGGATCCGCCCCTGGCCGATGATGACGAGCGTGTCCGCCGTGAGCGCCACCTCGCTCATCAGATGCGAGCTGAGCAGCACGGCGCGTCCGGCGGCCGCGCTGTTGCGGCACAGGTCGCGCACCCATTTGACGCCTTCGGCGTCGAGGCCGTTCACAGGCTCGTCGAGCACGAGGTTCCTCGGGTCGCCGAGCATCGCCGCGGCGATCGCCAGCCGCTGGCCCATGCCCAGCGAGAAACGGCCGGCCTTCGTCGTGCGCGCGCTCGCGAGCCCGGTCAGGTCGAGCACCTCGTCGACGCGCGACTTCGGGATGTTGTTCGTGTACGCGAGCGATTTGAGATACGCATAGGCCGTGCGGTTCTTCGGCGCGCAGCGCGCGTCGAGCACGGCGCCGACGCTCGCCATCGGCGAGGCGGTGCGCGCGTAGGGTACGCCGTCGACGAGCGCGGTGCCCTCGTCCGGCGCGATCAGGCCGAGCAGGATGCGCATCGTCGTCGATTTGCCGGCGCCGTTGGGGCCGACGAAGCCGGTGACGACGCCGTCCGGCGCTGTGAAGCTCACATGGTCGAGTATCGGTTTGGCGCCGAATGACTTGCAGACGCCGTTGAGTTCCATCATGCTCGCATCGTAGCAAGCGCGCGACGGCCGATGCGGTGCGCGCCCACGATACGGCTGACGTCGGCGGCGGTCGCCATCGATCACGACGACCGATCACACAGCCGCGTGCTGTGTGATCCACGCATGCATCGTCACGGCGGCGGCGGCGCCGGCGTTGATCGAACGTACTGAGCCGAACTGGCTGATGTAGACGACGTCGTCGGCGAGTTCGAGCGCCTTGTCGGACAATCCCGGGCCTTCGGCGCCGAACAGCAGCAGGCAGCGTTCGGGGAAACGGTAGGTCTCGATCGGTACGGCGCCGTTGATGATGTCCATCGCGATGACCTTCGCGTCCTCGGCGGTGCGCAGGTCGCGGCGCGCGTACAGCAGTTCGCGCGCCGCGTTCCGCTCGTCGAGGTCGCCGGCGTCGCGCGCACGCTCGATCATGTCGGCGCGCGAGCGCGCCTCGTCGCGTTCGCCGGCGATGCGCCGGCGCCAGTCTTCGACGCAGTCCCGGATCGACGGATGATTGACGACGTGCTGGTACAGCTCGGTCATCAGCGCGCCCTTGCGGTTCCATTTGTGTGGACCGACGATGTGCACGCGATTCGCCGTGAACGCGTTCGCCGTGCGCACCATCGACCCGATGTTGAAGTCGTGCGTCCAGTTCTCGATCGCCACTTCGAACAGATGACGACCGCGGCGGTCGAGGTCGGCGCGGATCGCGTCGACGCTCCAGTAGCGGTAGCGGTCGAGGACGTTGCGCCGGTCGCCGTCGTCGAGCAGCGCCGCGTCGTAGCGCGGGTCGACGGGGCGCGGCTCGCCGGGATGCTCCTGCTCCCACGGCCCGACGCCCACCTCACGGAAGGTCGGCTCGCCGGAGGCCTTCGCCGCCACGTCGATAGGATTCGGTTCGTGCATCTGCTCACGCTCGCCTTCGCGTCAACTGGGCCATACAGGTCATGTCCGGCGCCGCTCAGTGCAGCTCGGACTCGTGGAAGGTCTCGACGAACGGCACTTCGGTGGCCTCGCCGCTGACCGGGTCGACGACGCGCACCGTCGGCTTCTCCATGTCGACGCCGCCGATCAGCGACGTGATCGCGACGACGTCGGCGCCCTGCGCGTCGACGATGCTGAAGTCGAGGCTCAGCTCGTTGCCGTTGCGCAATGTGACGAGCGACGACGTCTGCACATAGGATTTCTCGGACAGCCACGAATCGACGAGGACGACGCGCTTGCCTTGGATCGACGGCCCCTTCGTGGCCGGATAGACGAAGTCCATGACGAAGCCGTCGAGCGCCTCGCCGCGCGAGGCGGCGGCGTGCATCATCGAGCAGACGATCGGCACGGCGGCGGCCGTCAATGCGCCGACGGCGTCGAAATCGTCGATCGAATAGCCCTGCTCCTCGAGCGTGTCGAGCATGATGTGGCCGATGAGCGACGCGCCGCGGTGGTCGAAGGTGATCGGCGACAGCTCGGAGAACGGGCGGTCGGCCATATGGGCGCGCAGCAGCGTCTTGAGCTGGTCGCGCGGCTCCATCAGTGCGAATGCGGCCTCGTCGACGTTGGTCGGCGCGGCGTCCTCGTCGTGCCGGGAAGCGGATGCGGTCTTGCGGAACGTGGAAGCTTCTTCACTCATGTACGCCAGCGTAGCCGTGCGCCACGTCAAATCGGCCGGCGCCGCCGTCCCCCTCGCGTACAGTGGTGATGTCGAAAGAGTTGGTGTTGCCGGTCATCGGCAGGGTCACGAAACCCAGGGAGCGACCATATGGGACTGAATCTGTTCATCGCGGTGATCTGCGTCGTCGTGGCGCTGCTGCTGACGTTCCTGACGATCCGTTTCTTCTTCGGCGCCCGGGCGCGCGCCACCGACGCCGAGACCGGCGCGTTCCGCGACCAGCCGGAGCAGGAGCCGGTGCACGCCGGCGACACATTGCGCACGCGCCGCTCCGACAACGCCGCGAGCATCCGCCTGCTGACGACGCAGGTCGTCGTCGCCGCCGTGCTGACGCTGCTCGTCATCATCCCCGACCTGCTGCATATGATGCGCCCGTCGATCGTCCCCGGCTGGCTGATCGCGCCGTGGCTGCACGCGATCATCATCACGCCGGTCATGTTCTACAGCGGCTACCCGATCCACATCGACGGCTGGTCGGCGATCCGCCGGCGCGTGCCGAACATGAACTCGCTCGCGTCGGTCGGCTCGGGCGCCGCCTACGTCTACAGCCTGCTCGTGTGCTTCGCCGAGGACCTGCTGCCCGATTCGATGCATGACGTCTACTTCCAGGTGACCGGCGTCATCATCACGCTCGTGCTGCTCGCGCGTCTGATGAGCGACCGCTGGCTGCCGCGCCGCGCCGCGTTCCCGCTGCAGACGAAGGTCGACCGCCTGTCGCGCATCCTCGTGCCGATCGTCTTCCTGATCGCCGTGTGGACCTTCGTCGTCTGGCTGATCTTCGGCCGTCAGCCGGCCTTCGCTCGCGCATTGCTCATCGCAATCGGCGTGCTGATCATCGCCTGCCCGGTCGCGCTCGGCTGGGCGGCGCCGCTCGCCGCGACCTTCGCGACCGACCGCGCGCGCCGCGCCGGCATGCGCGTCCTGACGACGAGCGCGCTGCAGCAGGCGCAGGACGTGCGCGCCGTCGTCTTCTCGTCGACGCTCGCCGACGCTTCACGTGAAACCATCGACGCGCTGCTCGACGCCGGGCTGGGCGTCGACGTCGTCGATGCATCCGACACCGACGACGCGGTGCGGCGCATCGGCGAACGCCGCGCGAAGCTCGACATCGACGGCGACGACGCGGCGCTGCTGTTCGTCGGCGACGGCCACGAGGATGTCGCCGTCCGCAACGCCGCCGACATCGCCGTCGTCGTCACGAAGGACGCCGACGCGGACTTCGTGCATGCCGACGTCGTCACCGACGAGCCCGGCGGAACCTGCGTCCCGCAGCTGATCCGGCTGTCGAAGGCGATGGTGCGCAACATCCAGGAGAACGCGATCTGGGCCTTCGTCTTCAACCTCATCGGCATCCCGATCGCCGCCGGCGTCCTCTACCCCTTCACCGGCTGGACGCTCGACCCGAGCCTGGCGGGCCTCGCGATGTTCCTGTCGTCGCTCGCCGTGCTGCTCAACGCGCTGCGGCTGCGGCACGCGCACATCGACCGCTGAGCGCTTCCGAATACGACGGAGCCCCGGTGGGCACCTCACAGGTGCCCACCGGGGCTCCGTCGTCATGGTCGTCATGTTGTCGCCGTCATCGTCCGCGACCGGTGGACGATGACGGCGGGGCCACGCTCAGCCGCGCGGCCTCATGCGACTTGCCTCACACGGCTCACTTCGCGCTGTCGTCGGACTGCGCGCCGCCGTCGATCTTCACCTCGGTGTCGAGCGGGTTGGCGTCGCCCTCCATCGGATCCTGCTGATGCACGGACAGCTCGAGGTGTTCGCCGCCGGTGTGGTCGACGAGCACCGTCTCGCCGTCGTGCACCTTGCCGGCGAGCAGCATGCGCGCCAGCTGGTCGCCGACCTCGGTCTGCACGAGGCGGCGCAGCGGACGGGCGCCGTAGGCCGGATCGTAGCCGGTGTCGGCGAGCCATTCGCGGGCGGCCTCGGTCACGTCGAGCGTGATGCGGCGGTCGGTCAGGCGCGACGCGACCTGCTTGACCTGCAGGTCGACGATCTTGCCGAGCTCCTGACGCGTCAGCGGATGGAAGATCACGAGGTCGTCGAGACGGTTGACGAACTCCGGGCGGAACTGCGTGTGCACGGCGTTCATCACCGCGTCCTTCTTCTCCTGTTCGCTCAGGTCGGGATTGACGAGGTACTGCGAGCCGAGGTTGGACGTCATGATCAGGATCGTGTTCTTGAAGTCGACGGTGCGGCCCTGGCCATCGGTCAGACGACCGTCGTCGAGCACCTGCAGCAGGATGTCGAAGACCTCACGGTTCGCCTTCTCGACCTCGTCGAAGAGCACGACCGAGTACGGACGACGACGCACGGCCTCGGTGAGCTGGCCTCCCTCCTCGTAGCCGACGTAGCCGGGGGCCGCGCCGATCAGGCGGGACACGGACGACTTCTCCATGTACTCGCTCATATCGATGCGGACCATCGCCTTCTCGTCGTCGAAGAGGAACTCGGCGAGCGCCTTCGCGAGCTCGGTCTTGCCGACGCCGGTCGGTCCCATGAACAGGAACGAACCTGTCGGACGGTTCGGGTCGGAGATGCCGGCGCGCGAGCGGCGCACCGCGTCGGAGACCGCCTCGACGGCTTCCGGCTGGCCGATGACGCGCTCGTTGAGGTACTCCTCCATATGCAGCAGCTTCTCGTTCTCGCCCTGCATCAGGCGGCCGACCGGGATGCCGGTCCATTCCGAGATGATCTCGGCGACTGAATCGGCGTCCACATGGTCGGGAACCATCGGCTCCTCCTTGTGCGCATACTCGGAGGCCTGCTCGTCGGCCGTCTCCGCGGCGGCGAGCTCCTTCTGGATCTGCGGGATCTCGCCGTAGAGGATGCGGCTCGCCTGGGCGAGGTCGCCGGCGCGCGTCGCCTTGTCGGCCTCGACGCGTTTCTCGTCGAGCTTGGCGCGCAGGTCGCCGACCTTGTTGCGGTCGGCCTTCTCGGCGTCCCAGCGTGCCTTGAGGCCATGCAGCTGCTCGCGGCTGTCGGCGAGTTCGGACTGCAGCTTCATCAGCCGTTCCTTCGACGCCGGGTCCTCGGCCTTCTTGAGCTGCATCTCCTCCATCTCAAGACGCGTGACCTTGCGCTGCAGCTCGTCGATCTCCTCCGGCTGCGAATCGAGTTCCATGCGCAGATGCGCGGCGGCCTCGTCGACGAGATCGATCGCCTTGTCCGGCAGCTGACGGCCGGTGATGTAGCGGTTCGACAGTGTCGCGGCGGCCACGAGCGCGTCGTCGCCGATCGTCACCTTGTGATGCGCCTCATAGCGCTGCTTGAGGCCGCGCAGGATCGCGATCGTGTCCTCGACCGACGGCTCGCCGACGAAGACCTGCTGGAAGCGGCGTTCGAGCGCCGGGTCCTTCTCGATGTTCTCGCGGTACTCGTCGAGCGTCGTCGCGCCGATCAGGCGCAGTTCGCCGCGCGCGAGCATCGGCTTGAGCATGTTGCCAGCGTCCATCGAACCTTCGGCCGAACCGGCGCCGACGACGGTGTGGATCTCGTCGATGAACGTGATGATCTGCCCGTCGGACTGTTTGATCTCGTCAAGGACGCTCTTGAGGCGCTCCTCGAATTCACCGCGGTACTTCGAACCGGCGACCATCGAGCCCAGATCGAGGCTGATCAGGCGCTTGTTCTGCAACGTGCTCGGCACGTCGCCCGCCACGATGCGCTCCGCGAGGCCTTCGACGACGGCGGTCTTGCCGACGCCGGGCTCGCCGATAAGCACCGGGTTGTTCTTCGTACGGCGGGACAGGATCTGGATGACGCGGCGGATCTCCTGATCGCGGCCGATGACCGGATCGAGCTTGCCTTCCTTCGCGCGCGCCGTCAGATCGGTCGAGAACTTCTCGAGCGCCTTGTACGAGGCCTCGGCGTCCGGGCTCGTCACCTTCGCGCCGCCGCGGATGCCGGGGATCTGCTCGCGGATCTTCGCGGCGGTCACGCCGTTGGCGTCGAGGATCTTCGCGGCGTCGTTCGGCGTCGCCTTGGCGATGCCGAGCAGCAGATGCTCGGTGGAGACGTATTCGTCGCCCATCTCCTTCATCGCGGCCTCGGCCTTCGCGATCGCGGCCGTCAGCTGACGGCTCGCCTGCGCCTGCGTCGTCGACGATCCCGACGCGCTCGGCAGCGCGACGAGCGCGTTGCGCACGGCGGCGCCGATCGTCTGCACGTTGGCACCGCACGCCTCGATCAGGCCACGGACGACGCCGTGCTCCTGACGCAGCAGCGCGTCGAGCAGGTGCAGCGGCTCGACCTGCGGGTTTCCGGCCGCCGAAGCGCTCTGGATCGCGTCACCGAGCGCCTCCTGGGCCATTGTCGTGAATTTCTGTTCCATATCATCCTCCATTGCTGCACATGGGCGCGTCGCGCTCTCGGGCTGTGCGTCTCGCACGTCCGGGGAGCGTCCGCGCACCCACGGCTTCATTTGTCTGATATTGTCAACCGACGCCGCAGATCACTTATTCCCAAAACTTGAGCGAATCTCACTCAAGTTTCGTGATTCGATGAAGGCTACCGCTTCGACGGACCATCCTCTGCAATTCTGACGCAGAATACAAAGAAGGCCGCCCGCTTTCAGCGGACAGCCTTACCTGATGCCCCATCGCAGCGCGACGCGCTAGGCGGCGGAGGAGGAAATGCTCGGCCGACCTCCACCGTTCACGCGCGCACGACGACGTTGCGCAGGTCGCCGATGCCGTCGACGTGCACGACCGCCTCGTCGCCCGGCTTGAGGCTGCCGGACGCGTCCGGCGTGCCGGTGAGAATGACGTCGCCCGGCAGCAGCGTCGCGAAGCTCGAGATGAACGCGATCTGCTCGGGGATCGAGTGGATCAGATTGGCCGTCGTGCCGCTCGCCTTCTCGACGTCCTCGCCGTTGAGCGTGAACGAGATCGCCGCGTCGCGCCAATGGAAGTCGTCACGCGTCACGATCCACGGGCCGAGCGGGCACGACGTGTCGAAGCCCTTCGCGCGCGTCCACATCGGGTCGGCGCCCTGCAGGTCGCGCAGCGTCACGTCGTTGACGCAGGTGAAGCCGAGGACATGGTCCATCGCCTCGTCGACGCCGACGTTCTTCGTGATGCGGCCGATGACGACGGCCACCTCGGGCTCGAAGTTCATGTCGTCGGAGCACGCCGGGAACACGATCGGGTCGTCGGGGCCGATGACCGACGTCGACGGCTTCATGAAGACGACCATCTCCTCGGGCGCATGGCGCACCGTCGACTGGCCCTGCTCGAACATGTAGTTCGCGTGCGCCTCGTAGTTCTTCGCCAGTCCGTACACCTTCGACGGGATGACCGGCGACAGCAGCCGCACGCTGTCCGCGTCGAGCGGGATGCGCTCGCCGGTCGGCCTCACCTGGCCGCCGAAGGGGTAGCCCTCGAGCACGACGAGATAGTCCTTGTCATCCGCCTCGTCGGTCTGCACGAAGGCATACTGGGGCGTGTCATCCTTGGAAAAACGTGCAAGTCTCATACGGCACAGTCTACAACGGCGGCGTCCCGCGCAGGACGCGCGCCGCGGACGCCATCGTCCCTCGTCGTCTACTTGAACGCGCGCTCGCCGAAGATCGCCGTGCCGACGCGCACGATCGTCGCGCCTTCGGCGATCGCGTGCTCCATGTCACCGCTCATGCCCATCGACAGTTCGGCGCAATGTTCGGTGCCCTCGGCGTGCGAGTCGCGCACGCGGTCGCGCAGGTCGCGCAGATGTGCGAAGCCGCGACGCACGACCGCCTCGTCGTCCACATGCGCGCCGACCGTCATCAGCCCCTGCAGTTCGAGCCCGTCGATTTCGGCGATCCGCAGCGCCAGTTCGAAGGCCTCGTCGGGGTCGCAGCCCGACTTCGTCGCCTCGCCCGATTCATTGACCTCGAGCAGTACGCCAACGTCGGCGCCGCGCGCTGCCGCACGCCGCCCGATCTTGTGCGCCAGCTCGAGCGAATCGACCGATTCGATGACGTCGGCGTCCGGCAGCACCTTGTTGATCTTGTTGCTCTGCAGCTGTCCGATCAGATGCAGCGGCAGATGGTCGAGCGCCTCCGGATCGTCGGTCAGGTCGAGGCTTTCGACCGTCTCCACGTCGTTCGCGCCGAGCACGATGCCGCGCTGCCCGCAGGCGTAGCGCAACCCGTCGATCTTGGTGGCGATCTCCTGCGGCCTGTTCTCGCCGATCATATGCACGCCCGCGTCGATCGCGGCCATGATCTCGCCGACGTCACGCGTCTTCGTCGCCGCGAGCAACGTGACCGAGCCCTCCTCGCGTCCGTTCAGCATCTCCGCGCGCGCGATGCGGTCGAGCACACGGTGCACACCGTCGGCGATCCGACCGGCGCGCGCCTCGTCGATCGTCTCGTTCGCGAGGTCCTTGTAATCCATATATGCCGTCATGACGTTCCCATCACTCGTTTCCCGAGGTCGTACGGCACGCTTTCCTCTGTCCGTCCCGCACGACCTTACCTTACCTCAATCCGGCATCGCATATGCCGGATGCCCGCGCATGTCCCACTCATCTTCACGCGTCGATGACATGCGCCGCTCACATCGCCAGCAGCCGCGCGCCGATGTCGTCGGGCACCTTCAGATCGCGGCCGCACACAGCGCGCGCCCGCCGCCAGTCGAAACATGCGAGCGCCTCCGGCGCATCCATCGCGCGCGGACGCTCGACGAGCCCGAGCGCCCACGCGCAGTAGCCGACGACGGCCTGCGGGCGCACGCCCTGCTCGCGCAGATGGCCGAGGTCGAGCGAGCGGACGCGTTTCGCGAGCCGCACGCCGGCGGCGTTGTCGAGCAGCGGCAGATGCGCGTAGTCGGGCGTCTGCGCCGGCGTCCACCGCACGTCTCCGCCAGAACCATCGGAACCGCCGCCGATGCCGCAGTCGAGCAGCCGCTGGCGCAGCCAGATCTGCAGCGCCGTCGACCGCAGCAGGTCGCGGCCGCGCACGATGTCGTCGACGCCCATCAGCAGATCGTCGAGCGTCACGACGAACTGATACGCGTACAGGCCGTCCGAACGGCGCAGCACGACGTCGCCGAGCGCGGAGCCGAGGTCGTAGTCCTGCGCGCCGTAGACGCGGTCGTCGAAGAGGATGCGCCCTTCGCGCGCGCCGGCGTGCGGCGCCGCGAGCCGCCATGCGTGGCGCTCGCCGGCGCGTACGCGCGCGGCCGCCTCGTCGGGGTGTTCGTCGTGCAGCCGCCGGCAGGTGCCCGGGTAGACGATGAATCGGTCGCCCTCCTGCGGCGCCGACGCGGCGCGGATCTCGGCGCGCGAGCAGAAGCACGGGTAGAGCAGCCCGGCGTCGCACAGCGTCGCGAAGACCTCGTCGTAGAGCGCGGTACGCCGCGACTGGTAGACGACGTCGCCCGACCAGTCCAGCCCGAGCCACGCAAGATCGTCGCGGATCCATGCGTCGGCGCCCGGCATGACGCGCGGCACGTCGATGTCCTCGATGCGCAGCCGCATCTCCTCGCCGCGTGCGCGCGCGGACAGCCACGCCGCGAGCATCGCGTACGCGTTGCCCAGATGCATGCGCCCCGACGGCGTCGGCGCGAACCTTCCGCTCATCCGCGGCCCGCCTTTCGATTGTCGTTCGCAGTCCTTCGCATGGTCATGGAGTCATATGGTCGCGGTGACGTCATGCCGGCGACCCGACGAAGTTCGTCCACAGTTCGCTGTCGAGCGGCCACTGGTTGATCGTGCAGCCGTTGAGGAACATCGACTGCTCCTGCATCAGCGGCGCCGCCTTGCCGTCGCCGCCGCACGCCTGTTCGTTATCGATGTGTCCGAGCGCATGGCCGACCTCGTGGTTGATGACCATCGTGCGGTAGCCCGCGAGCGTGCCGCCCTCCTGGAACCAGTGGTCGACGGCGCCGTCCCAGCGTTTCTTGTTGATGATGACGTCGGCGCCGACACGGCAGCTGTATTCGCTCGAGCAGTACGTCGAATACGTCGGCAGCTTCTCCGGCGCGGCGAGCGTCACCGTGATGTCGCAGCCGTCGGCGACCTGCTGGAAGACGACGCCGGCGCGCGGCCATCCGCGCGGATCGTTGAGCACGCGGTCGACGGCGTTCGCGAAGGCCGATTTGTCGCCGACGTCGCCGTTCGTCGCGACACAGTACGTCATCTTCGTCGCCTGCGCGCCGCTGTGCTCAGCCGTCTGCTTCGCCTTGGCGTAGATCTGCTTGCGCTGCTCGGCCGACATCGGCGCGGCGAGCGCGTCGAGTTCGCGCTGTGCGGCCTCCTTGCGACGATCCTCGTCGCTTTTCGGCTGCGGCTGCGATGGCTCCGGCTCCTTGATCTGCCCGTTCGCGAAGGCCATGCGCAGCGCCTTCGTGAAATCGATGCTCGCCGTCGCGGCGCCGCCTTCCTCCAGCGCCGCCGTGACGCGCGCCACCGACGCGCCGGTGCTCGCGGCGACGCCGACGACGAGCAGCACGAGCGCGATGGCCGCGACGATGCGGCGCACGAGGTAGCGTCGGCGCAGACGCCTGTGGTGGCGCCGACGAGAGGTCCTGTTCATGTTCGCACTACCCATGACTCATCCGTTCCCGTATGCCTGCACTGTCGTTGTCGTCGATCTTCCGTAAGTCCGCATCGTCTTGCGTCGTTCATCATATGCGCCGTCGCCCATGTCGCCACGACGGTCGCGGACGTGGCCGCGAATCGTTGCACCCACTATAGCAACGACGGCGAAGCATCGGCGCCGGAACATCACGAAGCGGCCCGTGGGATGACCACGGGCCGCTTCGGAAAACGGATCGGATCCGGGAAACCGGTGGATCAGATCGCGAACAGCACGTTGAACAGCCAGCAGCCGAGCATACCGCCGAGGATCGGCGCGACGACCGGGATCCACGCCTCGTTCCAACGCGACGAGCCCTTGTGCGGGATCGGCAGGATCTGGTGCAGCAGACGCGGCATCAGGTCGCGGGCCGGGTTGAGACCAGGACCGGTCGGGCCGCCGAGCGAGCAGACGAGGCCCCAGACGATGAAGCCGACGACGATCGAGGCGGCTGCGTAGTTCGTCTTGCCCCACTGCAGTTCGAGGCAGCACAGCGCGCCGAGGACGAGGATCATCGTGCCGACGAACTCGTTGATGAAGTAGTTGCGGCGCGTCGCATAGGCGTCGGTCGTGCAGAAGGTGCCGAGGATCGCCTCGGCGCTCTCGGTCTCCTTGTAGTGCGGGTAATAGCAGATGTAGACGATGAGCTGGCCTGCGGCGGCGCCGAGGATCTGCGCGCAGATGTACGGCAGCACCTGGCTCCACGGGAACATGCCGTTGACGGCCTGCGCGAGCGTCATCGCCGGGTTGATGTGCGCGCCGGAGACGCCGCCGAACATCAGCACCGGGAACATGACGCCGAAGCCGTAGCCCATCGCGATGTTGAGCCAGCCTGCGTTGTGTCCTTTCGTGTTCTTCAGCTCGACGTTGGCCACAGCGCCGTTGCCGAAGATCATGAGCACGGCGGTTCCGACGAATTCGGCCGCCAACTTGGTGAACAATGAGTATTCCACGAGGAATTTCCTTATTTCTGTATTCTCTACTCTCGAACGGTCTCGCAGCCTCCCGAGGATGCAACGAGCTAGTTCAGCGTACGCCTAGGAGTGCCCTGCGCCCCATGCCCCGTCCGCACCGTGGCCCACCCTGCGACGCCGATGGAAGTGCCCACGGCGGCGCAAACGTTGGCACGGATTCGCGACGTTCGACGTCTTCCACGCGCCGCCGCATCTGCGACCGTTCGCATCTGCGCATATTCTCGACGCCATGCCACGCCATCACACCGCCGGCTATGCCATCACGCACGACGCTGTGCATGACGCATAAAAAAAACTCGCCGGGTCGTTCGCCCGCGAGCTTCCTCATGGTCGCTGTTCACTGCGGTGCGACCTGCCGCATTTTTCTCACATTATTCGCTGTACTGATGATGCATCTGGTCCATCATGGCGACCGTCGATTCGTCATCGTGCTGCGCCATCAGCCTGTCCAAGGCCGTGAACGTCGATTCCCATTGTTCTCGCATATTCGACTCCTCCTTTCTGTGCTGCCGCCGCGTCAGCGGCCGTGCGGTCCGCACGATCCGCCCGCGGCCTGGTCCTCGATGTTTCCATGTCCAATCGTATGTGCCGCACCCAACTATGTTCCGCTCAGAGCAATGCATCGACCCACTGTCTTCCGCGAGCGCCCCCATGAGCTCCGCCCCGAAAGCCGCCTATCCGCCACGGACGGCGACAACGATGAAGGCCTCGGTCGATATCGACCGAAGCCTTCTGTGGTGCCCCCTCAGGGATTCGAACCCTGGACACGCTGATTAAGAGTCAGCTGCTCTAACCAACTGAGCTAAAGGGGCGTTGGTTCGTGAACCAAGAGATAAATATACTCAGATTCCCCAAGTCCGCAACCCTCGGCGTGTCGCTTCCCAAAACCCCCATTTTCCAACGTTTCCTCCAATCACCCCCAACCCCAGAAAATCCCCGGCCTCACTCCTTCATCCACCCCCTCCCCCCAAAAAATCCCCGCATCTTCACAATTCCTTCACATTTCCTCCCTCCTTCCTCTCATTCGAGCAAAGCCCGGTGTCATTCGAGTAAAACCCAGCAACACCACTCCCAACCACCCAACCATCCCCTTCCCCTCCCCTCACTCATCAATAACGCCCCCACGAACACACCCCAGTACGAATACTCATTCCCTTCCCCTCCCCGTCAATAACGCGCGCGCCCCACGCACGCAGCACGCCCCACGCCCCACGCACCACACAGCACGCAGCACGCAGCACGCAGCACGCACCACACAGCATCGCGCATATACTGCAAAACCGCGCATATACTGCAAAAACCGCGAAAGGCGGCGCGCGGACGACGAATAGTCATTTTGTTTCGTCGTCCGCGCGCCGCCTTTCGCCCAACGCACTGCAGTACTGCCCATATCAGCGCACTCAAGCACTCAAGCACATAAGAGAATCTCAGTGCACTCAAAAACGCACAAAAGCATCGGCCCCGCAAAGCGCCCGCGTTATTTCACTCCAGATCTACTGCGACGCAATCCTCCGCCGCATATCCGTTCGCCGAGCACCAGGCCGTCGCGTCGTCCGCCCGGGAGAAGGTCTCGCCGGAGAGGATCACGTAGTAGTCGGCCGCATGCCCGTGCTTCGTGTAGTTGTAGTAGTCGGCGGCCCAGATGAGGATCGCGTTCGGATGCTTGTAGTGCAGTTTGAGGAACTGCTCGTAGATGTCCGTGTACTTCCACGCCTTGCCGTTGATGTTCATGTTGTATTTCTTGCTCGACAGCTGCGTCGTGTAGTCCGAATAGAACTGCGACGTCTGCGATGCGTCGTCGTTGAGCTGCCGTTTGAGTGCGAGCTGCGCGTAGCGTTCGTTGTCGGATGTGTCGATCGACGCGCCGCCGAGTGCGCCCGATACGTCGCCCGACGCCTTGCCTTCGCCCTTCTGGTTTGTCTGCCAGATGACTTTCGCGTTCGTCGGCGACGAGATTTCGTCGGCCGGCTGCCAGTGCTGCCGCGAGTTGAATGCGATCTGCGTGCTCGCCTCGCCGTCCTCGAAGGTGATCGGCCTCTTCGAGAAGTCATAGACGGCCGCGGCGATGACGTCGCCGTCGTCGTTCTTCACGGTGATTTCGATGTTCGGCTCGGCGTAGCTGCCCGTCTCGCACGATTTCGCCGTCAGCGAGAGCGTCGCGACGAGCGAGTCGCCGTTCGCCGTCAGGTCGTCGACGTCGACGTCCGGCGTCGCCGTGCACTTCGCGTCCTTCTTCTTGTCCTTGTCGTCCTTTTTGTCTTTGGCATCCGCGTCGCTCTTGTCATCGGAGTCGTCCGCGTCGTCCGACGATGTGTCGTCCGCCGTCTGCTGCTGCGACGACGAGTCCTGTGGCTCGGCGGTGTCGTTCGCATGCGCCGACTGCCAGATCCAGAATCCGATCGCCGCGAGCATGATAACGACGAGCACGATGAGCGTGATGATCAATCCGCGGTTCGACTTCGGCTTCTTGCCGCCACCGTCGCCGTTCGGCGGCGTCATCGGCGGCATGGCCGGCGGCGGCACCGCGGCGCCCGTCGGCGCCGTCGCATCCCCGATTGGCACCGCGGGCGGCACGACCGACGACGTGCCGACGATCGGCCCGGCGACCGTCTCCTCGTACATCGACGGATCATACGCCGGCTCCTGCGCGCCGTACACCGGCGCAGGTGCGGGCGGCAGGACCGAAGTCTCCGCCGCGCCCGGCGCACTGGGTGCAGGCGGCACCGCGGCGGCCGGTGGCGGCGTCGTCATGCCGGCGACGCGCGTCGCGTCCGCCATCGGCTGTTCCTGCTGCAGGCGAGCGCCGCAGTTCCAGCAGAATCCTTCCCCATCGTCGACCTGCTGATGGCATTGTGGACATTGCATCGTCGGTCCTTCCCTTCCTCGACGCCGCGTCCGTCCGACCGTCCGGCGTCGTCCATGCATTCCAAGGAATCGCTGCCGATTCCCGTTCCCTCCCAATATATATGGACATCCGTCCCGATTCGGCCTGCGCATGGGCTTCTGGTCTACAATAGGCACTATGGGGGAGCACCCCCGAAGCATGAAAGAGAAGGAGCACCCAGATGCACTGTCCACAATGTGGTGCGGTCGTCCCAGCTGGCTCACAGTTCTGCCCGTCGTGCGGAACGCCGGTGAACCAGCAGACGCAGGCCGCCGTTCCTCCGCAGCCGGCCGCGCCGGCCGCGCCCGCTTATCCCGCCGCACCGGCTCCCGGCTATCAGCCGACGGCGACGCTGCCGCCCGTCCCCGGCATCCCGATGGCCGCCGCACCGGCGCCGCAGCCGGCCACGCCGAAGGCTCCGATGCAGATCACGCCGCAGCAGCTCGCCGCCTTCGGCACCTCCGCCGGCATCGGTATCGGCGCCGCGATCGTCATGGCGCTGTTCGGCATGCTCATTTCGTGGGGCGTGCTGCAGAATCTGATTGACTCGAACGATCTGAGCGAGCCGCTGACCAATCTCAACTTCTTCCATCGTCTGGGCGCCTATCTCGCGCTTGGCGTCTCCGGTGCGCTCGGCCTGAAGGGCGGCGTGAACGGCGACGTGATGGGCTCCGGCTCCTCCTACGTGCCGCTGTCGTGGATCGGCTATGCGCTCATCGTCGGCTGCGCGTTCGGCGCGTTCATGATGGCGCGCAAGGCGGCGATCCGCTTCCGCTGGGCCGGCGTCGTCAGCTCCTTCGCCGTCGGCGTCGTCTCCGGCCTCGTCGTGCTGCTGCTCACCGCGATCATGCGCTACTCCTATACCGAGGACTCGAATTTCATCACCGTGTCCGGAGCGACGTTCCGCACCTTCGCGATGGTGTTCATCCTCGCGACGATCGGCGCGCTCATCGGCTATTTCCTCGCCGACACGACCGCCGATGAGTCGAACGTCTTCACCGCCGCGTGGACGTGGGCGCATCGTGTCCGCGGATTCCGCCGCACCGTCGTCGAATCGGCGGCCTGCTATGTCGTCGTGTCGACCGTCGTCGCGCTCATCGTCATGATCATCGCGTCGTCGAAGATGAGCGGCCTCGAGCCAGGCGCGGGAGCGCTGTGGGCCTTCCTGCCGGTCGTGCTGCCGGCGCTCAGCGCCTGGAGCGTCGTCATCGGCTCCTTCGGCGCCATCGAGATCGGCCCCAGCGGCGCAAGCCCGATATCGATCTCGCTGTTCAGCTCGGATGTGATGGAGACCTTCGACTACACGTGGGCCCTGTGGCTGATGTTCGTCCTCTATCTGCTGTGCGGCTTCTACGTCGCGCTGCGCGCCGCCGCACGCAACGCCTACGACCCGTACTACGCCGCCTGGCGGTTCTGCTGGCAGGCTCCAGTGTTCTGGCTGGCGTTCTGGCTCATCACGCCGTATCTGTTCATGGCGGTGCAGGGCGGTGTCAGCGGTATCGCGGGCTCCACCACCAACATGAGCTACCAGATCGTGCCGGCGCTGTGGTTCTGTCTGATCGCGGCGCTGTGGTCCTTCATCATCGAGGCCGTCGCCCGTCTGCTCGGTCCGACGGTCATCCAGTCGCTGTCCGGCATCTGGCCGATCCTTGCCGGCGGCACCGTGCGTCAGGGGCTGCATTCGACGCGTCATGATCCGAACGTCGCCATCGTCGCCGAATCGGTGACGATGGCGACGCCTGCCGGCGTCTCGAACACGACCGCGGCCTTCGCGATGCCCGCTTCCGGCGTCCCCGGCGCCGCACAAGCGCCCGCGGCGATGCCCGCGCCGGGCGTCGCCCCTGCAATGCCGACGAGCGGCGCACCGACGGGGCCGGCCGTGCCCGGCGCCATGCCGGCGGTGGGCGCTCCGGCGACCACCGCGACGCGCAAGCCGATGTCACCGCAGACGAAGATGTGGCTCATCATCGGCGGCGTCGTCGTCGGTCTGGTCATCGTGCTGTCGATCGTCTTCTCGGTGCTCAATTCGTCGACGTTCAGCGCGTCGGCGACGGCGAAGCAGTACATCGCGGCGATCGAATCGGGCGACTTCGACCGTGCGAACAGCATCGCCAAGCCGCAGGTCAAGAACGACCAGATGAAGCTGCTGACGAGCAACGCCGCGCCGAAGAGCGGACGCATCTCCAACGCGCAGGTCATCAAGGAGAAGGCGAACGGCAATTCGAAGATCGTCACCGTCTCGTACACGCTCGACGGCAAGGAGGTCTCGCATGACCTCAAGATGATCAAGCGTGGCAGCAAGGCGGTGTTCTTCACCGACTGGGGCGTCGCCGAGCCGATGACGACGACGATCGTCGTCACGAAGCCGGAGGCGATCTCGGCGATCGCCGTCAACGGCGTCGAGGTCACCGAGAAGAACGCGAAGAACGCGTCCGACGACGCCTGGGCGTTCACCGTCTATCCGGGCACCTACGGCGTCTCGGCGGGCAAGTCGAAGTATCTGTCGTCGAAGACGACGGAGATCATCGCGAACGGCGACGACTCATCGTCGGACGCGCGCGCGACGCTCTCCGTCGAGGCCACCGACGCATTGACCGACGCGATCCAGCAGAAGGTGGACGAGAAGCTCGACGAATGCGAGAAGTCCACCGATCTCGATCCGAAGGGCTGCCCGTTCAGCGTGTACGCCTACAACGAGAAGAACGTGCGCAACTTCACGTGGTCAATCAGCGACTACCCGGATGTGCAGGTGGACACCGACTACGGCACCTTCTCGACCGACTACGGCGTCGAGGTCAAATACACCTACGAGGAGAAGGATTCGGACGGCTGGGAGCCGGAGGACGGCAGCACGTCGATGAATCAGATGACCGGCACCTTCAGCGTGGACGGCGACAAGCTCACGATCGAGCTCGGCGACGACGGCGACGACTGAGCGTCCACGGACCGCGGATAGCCACAAACGGAAAGTCCCCGCAGCCGATCGCTGCGGGGACTTTCGTATGCTTAAGCTCAGACGGTATCAGGTCTGTGGTGGCCGCATCGGACGAATCGGATCGTCATCGATGCGACCGGCGGGGTCACTCGGCGACGACCTTCACAAAGAAGTTCGCGGTGATCTCCGGGTGCAGGGCGACGGTGGCCGGGAATTCGCCGGTCGTCTTGATCGATTCGACGGTGATCGCCTTCGGATCGACCGCGACCTTGTCGGCGAGCGCCTTGGCGATCTGCTCATTCGAGATGCCGCCGAAGAGCTTGCCGGACTCGGAAACCTTCGCCGGGATCTCGACCGCGATGCCTTCGATGATGCCCTTGGCCTCGACGGCGCCCTCACGGGTGGCGACGGCCTTGGCGAGGCGAGCGCGCTTCATGGCTTCGGCCTGAGCGGCGGCGCCCTTCGACCAGGCGAGGGCGTAGCCCTGCGGAATCAGGTAGTTGCGGGCGTAGCCGAGCTTGACCTCAACGATGTCGCCGGCATGACCCAGATTGTTGACGGACTGCTTGAGAATAACCTTGGTGGTTGCCATCTTCAACTCCTCCTAGAATCAGCGGCCGTTGGTGGCGTACGGCAGCAGGGCCATCTCGCGGGCGTTCTTGATCGCCTTCGAGATCTCGCGCTGCTCCTGAACGGTGACGCCGGTGATGCGACGGGAACGGATCTTGCCGCGATCGGAGATGAACTTGCGCAGCAGCGCAACGTCCTTGTAATCGATCTCGGTAACCTTGGCAGCCTTGAGCGGGTTCGGCTTCTTCTTGAACGGCTTCACCGGCGGCTGCGGCCTCTTGCGTGACATCTATGGTCTCCTTACAAATGAAATGATGTGATGCTGTGGTATTGCGATGTTGGACTCGGATGCGGCCCGGGGCTTAGAAATCGTCCTCGTCGCCGTTGCCACCGAATTCGCTCGTCCCGAAGCTGCCGAAGCTCGAGCTCGAGGACTGCGAGGACTCGCCCCACGGGTCAGTGGCCGGAGCCTGCTGCGGCTGCTGCGGAGCGCCGTAGCTGCTCGCGCCGCCGTTGTAGGCGGCACCGCCCTGATATCCTCCACGATTCGCGTTGCCGGCGGGGGCGTTGTTGTAGCCGCCCTGCTGATTGCCGACGAAGCCGGAGCTTGCGGACTGACGCTGGACCTGTGCAGTCGCGCGACGCAGCGAAGGACCGATGTCCTCGACGCGCAGTTCGACGACGGTGCGCTGCGAGCCGTCCTGCGCCTGATACGAGCGCTGCGTCAGACGGCCCTGGGCGATGACGGACATGCCCTTGGACAGTGTGTTCGCGATGTTCGACGCAAGCGAGGTGCGTGCCGAATCCCACGCCGAGCAGTTCATGAACAGCGTGTCGCCGTCCTCCCACTGGTTGGTGTTCCGGTTGAACGTACGCGTGGACGAAGCGATGGTGAAGTTGACGACCGTCGAGCCACTGCCCACGGTGCGCAGTTCCGGATCGCGGGTCAGATTGCCCGTGATCGTGATGATGGTTTCACCTGCCATGTCTTGCCTGCCTATCCTTAGTGCACAAACCTACAGCGGAATTACTTACGAATGATCTTCGTGCGAACGATCGCTTCGTTCAGGTTCATGACGCGGTCGAGCTCGTCGCTGACCTGCGGTTCGCAGCTATACGTCACGACGACGTAGTTGCCTTCGTTCTTGCCATCGATCTCGTAAGCGAGCTTGCGGCGTCCCCAGATATCGATGTTCTCGACGGAACCGCCTTCCTTGGTGACGATCTCCATGTGCTGATCAGTCAGCTTCTTCAGACCGTTATCATCCAGTTCAGGATCGGCAATGAACATCATTTCGTACTTATGCGCAGACATCACCCACCTCCTTCGGACTTTCGGCCACGGACGTTCCGTGACAGGAGTGTGTATGCGTTTGTGCCGTGTTCCGGGCAGCCAAAGGCACACCCGGTTTAGAGCAACTTTCATAGCATAGCCGCGAAGCAGGACACATCCGGCCGTCGGCGCCGCATGGTTCCCGCGCGTTTCGCCGCGCAAGGCCTCGCACGCCGCCCTTCGCGTCGCGCTGACGGCCGAACGGCGCCCGATGCACATACAGACACATTGTTATATTGGTGTTGCTTGAACCACGGGTACTCCCACGCATTTGAAAGGCGAACCATGTCTGCAGTTCTCGAAGGCACACCCGATAAACGACTCGCACTCGTCACAGGACGCGCCTATCCGGAACAAGCTGAGGAAACCGCGCATTATCTCGGCACCGAGGTCCTGCCAACGACGGCCTATGACTTCGCGAACGGCGAGATGTACGTGCGGTTCACCGAACCCGTCCGCGGCGCCGACGTGTTCATCATGCAGGCGCATACGCAGCCGATCAACAAATGGATCATGGAACAGCTGATCATGATCGATGCCGCCAAGCGCGCGTCGGCGCGGTCGATCACCGTCGTCGCGCCGTTCTTCGGCTATTCTCGTCAGGACAAGAAGCATCTGGGCCGTGAGCCGATCACCGCGAAGCTGATGTTCTCGCTGCTCGAGGCGGCCGGCGCCGACCGCGTCATGACCGTCGACCTGCACGCCGCGCAGGAGCAGGGCTTCTTCAATGGCCCGGTCGACCATCTGACGGCGATGCCGGTGCTGCTCGACTACATGCGCAACCGTCTGCCGCTCGACAACACGACGATCGTCTCCCCCGATGCCGGCCGCATCAAGGTCTCGGAGCAGTGGGCGGCGAAGCTCGGCGGCCTGCCGCTCGCCTTCATCCACAAGACCCGCGACACGACGCGTCCGAACCATGCGGTCGCCCACGGCATCATCGGCGACGTCAAGGGCCGCGACTGCGTCGTCGTCGACGACATGATCGACACGGCCGGCACGATCTGCGAGGCCGTACGCACGCTCCACGAGCATGGCGCGAAGTCGGTCACGCTCGTCGCGACGCACGGCCTGCTGTCCGGACCGGCGGTCGAGCGTCTGCGCGACAGCGGCGCGAAGGAGATCGTGCTGATGGACACAGTGCCGATCCCCGAGGAGAAGCGCCTGCCGAACATGACGGTGCTTTCGACGGCGCCGCTGCTCGCCGCCGGCATCCGTTCGGTCTTCGAATCGCGTTCCGTCTCGAATCTGCTCAACGGGCTACCCGAGGACATGCGCACGCGCAACATCTACGCATAACGCCCTGTTCGTATGCATGAGGGGCGGCCGTCCCCGATCGGGACGGCCGCCCCTCATGCATACGAGCGTTTGCCTCAGCGCTTCAACGCGAACATGTCGCGAATCTGCACGCTCGTGCCGTAGGACGCCTGCGCACCGTAGCCGGTCGCCGCATAGGCGGATACGTACGAGGCGAGCCTGGCGGCCTCCCGCAGCGTCATGCCGGAGGCGAGCGCCGCAAGCACCGTGCCCATGAAGGAGTCGCCGCAACCGGTGGTGTCCACGGCGGCCACACGCACCGGCGGGATGCGGACGATGGATTCCTGCGCGTCCTCGTCGAGCACGACCGAGCCGTCGCCGCCCAGTGTGACAATCGCCTGCCGGAACCCGAAGTCGTGCAGCCTGCCCTGCGCGTAGGCCCAGTCGAAGCCGTCCCAGTCGTCGTCCTCGGGTTCGTCGATGTGCAACAGCTGTGCGAGCTCATGCTCATTGACGAGCAGGATGTCGGCGTTGGCGATGAGCTCGGCGGGCAGCTGCGGCAGGAAGGGCGAATCGTTGACGAGCACCTTGACGCCGGCCTCGTGGCACATCCTGGCGCATACGGTCACCGTCTCCAACGGGCTTTCCAGGCACAGGCCGAGCACCGAGGACGCGGTGAGCAGCTCCCGCTGCGATTCCACGTACTCCACGCTGACGTTGGCGTTGGATCCCGGGGAGTAGACGATCGTGTTCTCGCCCGTCGAGTCCACGGTGATCACGGTGGTGCCACTGGGGCCCAGCACCTTGCGGATGCCGTTGATGTTCACGCCGGCGTCGGCGAGGCTGCCGAGCAGGAAATCGGCGTTGGCGTCGGAGCCGACGGCCCCGAACATGCGGACCGTGGCGCCGAGCTTCGCCGCCGCGGCGGCCTGATTGCCGGACTTGCCGCCGGGCAGGACCTGCAACGGCCCTCCGGTGACCGTCTCGCCCGGCCCGGGAAGACGTTCGGTGGTGACGGTGTAATCCGCGTTCATCGATCCGACAACCGATACCGAACCATGGATGCGGTCAAGCAGATCGAGTGTCTGCGTGGTGTTCATGAGCTCTCCTTTTTCCTGTGCGTTCATTGTGCCGTGCGATCGGTCGTGCGTCGCATGGAGGACGGGGCGTCCTCGCGTCATATCGGCGGGGGACGCCCCAGACCGCGTCACTTGACGGGGTCGAGCACCTCCTGGACCTCCTGCGGCTGGTCGACGGTCTTCTGTTCCTGTGCGCTCTCACCGGCGTAGATCTTCTTATGGAACACGACGAACCAGATGAGGCCGAGGGCGACGACGCCGGCGGCGATGAGCAGCAGGTTCGAGTAGACGGCGGCCGGTCCGGTCGCGCCGATGAGCGATCCGCCGCCGAGCGTCGTCGCCCCCAGCTGCGCGCCGAAGACGGCGATGCCGATCGAGGCGGTCACGTTCATCACGAGATCGTTCATGCCGACGCCGCGTCCGGACTCATCGACCGGCAGCGTGTCCAGCACGGTGGAGACGACAGGCGAGTACATCAGGCCGCAGCCGGCGTAGAACATGCAGGCGAAGACCGTGAGCAGCGCGAAGTTCGTGTTCACGCACAGCGCCGAACCGATGAATCCGCACATCATGAACAGCGATGCGAGCACGATGGCCGGCGTGCGGCCGATCTTGCCGACGATCCAGCCCGAGGTGGTACCGAAGACGGCGGCCACGATGAAGGCCCACACAATGTACTGGGAGACCTGCGTCACGTCCATGTCGTACAGCGCGCCGCCCATGCCGTTGAAGATCGGCGAGACGCAGTAGTTGGTGAAGTAGAACAGCACGATGAGCATGATGCCCGCGAGCCAGCGCGTGTTCTTGAAGAACGCCGGCGTGATGAACGGATCGTCGGCCTTGTTGATGTACACCGCGAAGATCACGAACAGCGCGGCGCACACGCCGAGCATCCACCACTTGTTGTACGAGAAGAACAGCGAGAGGAAGGCCGAGGCGAGGCCGAAGATGACGAATCCGGCCCAGTCCACGTGCTGCGAGCCGCCGCGGCGGTTCGGCAGCAGGTGCAGCAGGAACGGCAGGAACACGATGGTGACGGCCGGGATGAGGAACAGGTACTGCCATGCGATCGAGGTGAGCAGGCCGGCGGCGAAGACGCCGATGGCCGCGGAGATCTGATAGCCGGCCGTGAACAGGCCGAAGAAGATCACCTTGAGTTCCTTCTTCAGGTACTTCGTGGCGATGACCAGATAGACGGAGCCCGAGACCTGCTCGCCCGCGGTCTGCAGCATGCGGGCGATGATCACCGTCCACAGGTTCTTCGTGAAGAAGAAGTTCGCGATGAATCCGAACAGCGATCCCACGAACAGCGTGACCAGACCGAATACGATCAGCTTCTTGAGCGAGACGAAATCGCCGAGCGAACCGTAGATGAAGCAGACGATGCCGAGCACGATGCTCGGCAGGCTCGTGATCAGCGCCGCCTGTTCCGGCGCCCCGACGTCGTTGCCGATGTTGGTGAACACCAGGTTGAAGCCTTGGAGGCACAGCGTACCGAGGATGAAGGTGATGAGCAGCAGGATGAGGGCGCGCACGGCCATCTTGTTCTGCGCTTCGAGATCTGGTGCGTCCTGCTTGACGACATTGTCAGTTGTGGCACTCATGATTGGTCCTTGTTTGATACGGGAATGATGGCGGTTGTAGGCGCGGGGCTCAGACGGCCTGACGCGCGACGTTCGTGATGCGGGTCATGAATTCGTCGAGGAACCTCGGCACATCGACGCCGAGCGCGACGCCCATCGTCTTGTGCGGATCGTTGAGACGTTCCTCGTCGCCGATCGTGCGGCCACGGGTCGGACCCTCGACGTCGACCTTCATGTTGATCGGATGGACGGTGACGAGCGTGGGATCGACGGCGACGCCGACGGCGAGCGGATCGTGCAGCCCGCAGCCGCCGAGGTGCGGCGCCGTGGTCTCGTAGGCCTTGATGTAGAAATCGGTCATGTCGGCGAGGAACGCGCCCGCCGCATTGCCCAGATCGCGCCAGGTCTGCGTCTCCTTGTAGGTGAGCAGCGTCTGCAACGTCACGTCGAGACCGACCATCGTCGCATGCTTCGTGTGGCGGAATACGTAATCCGCGGCGTCCGGATCCTGGGAGATGTTGGCTTCGGTCCACGCGTTCACGTTGCCCGGCACCGTCAGCGAGCCGCCCATGAGCACGATCGAGCCGAGCTGGTCGGCGATCTCCGGCGCCTTCTTGAACGCGGCGGCGATGTTCGTCTGCGGACCCGTCGGCACATAGACGAGGTCGTCGCCGTAGGTCTTCGCCGCGTCGATGATGAAGTCGACGGCCGGCTCGCTTTCGGCCTCGCGGTCCGAATCCGGGATGGCGACGTCGCCGATGCCGTTGTCCCCGTGGATGAACGAGGAGATCGGGAGCACTTCGAACGAATCCTTCGTGCTCGCATGGGGCAGGCCCTTGTACACCGGGACCTCGGGATGTCCGAGCAGGTCGGTTATCGCGAGTGCATTGCGCACGCCCTGCTCCATGAGCACATTGCCGTAGGTGCCGGTGATGCCGATGAGTTCGATTTCCGGGCTGCCCAACGCGTAGGAGATGGCGAGCGCGTCATCGACACCGGTATCCAGATCCAAAATGAGCTTCTTCATCGCTTCGTCCTTCCTTCTTCCTTGAAATACCACGTCGTCGTCGACGAAGTTGGACTGTTGGCTGCCGCTCTTTGGTAAAACGTTTTATCAAAGAACTACGTTCATCATAGACCATCGTGCGAAGTTCCACCAAAAGAGGAATGGGGGTGGCGTGTTCTCTTCCGGTGTCGATGCCGCCGAGGCGCGGAGCGCCTATGCGACGGTCTCGCCGGCGACGAGCTGCGGGGTGAGCAGCGACGTCCGCGTCGCCGTGACGCAGTCCTTCCCGGTGTCGTGCCGCCGGATATGGCGGTACAGGCATTCCCAGCTGCGCACGGCGAGCTTGTGCACATCCTGTTCGATCGTCGTGAGTCTGGACGCCATGCCGAAGCGCCGCAGGATGTTGTCGTATCCGATGATCGACAATGCCTCGGGCACATGCAGGCCGAGCTCGGCGAGCCGCTGCATGACGCCCATCGCCATCAGGTCGTTGCAGCAGAACAGCGCGGTCGCGCCGAAATCAAGCACACGGTCCGCAAGCGCATAGCCGCTGCCGAAACGGTAGTTGCCGTTGAGCACCAGGATGTCATCATCGGTGATGTGATGGCCGTGTAGGACGTCGACGAATCCGCGCATGCGATTGCCCGCGTTGACGTCATCGACCTGCCCGCTGATGCATGCGAAGCGACGATGGCGCGCCTCGAGCAGTCGTTGCGCCGCGAGCCTGCCACCCTGCGTATTGTCGAAGGCGACGCCGTCGCAGATGCGTGCCGTGACGAGACGGTCGATGAGCGTGACGGGGCAATGCGCGTCCGCGATCTGACGCTGCAGCTGCCGCGTATGGCGGTACGACTCCAGTGACGGGATGAGCAGCATCCCGTCGATGTCGCGCGCGAGGTAGTTCGTCATCAGTGCACTTTCGTTCGCGCGCAGATCGTTCGAATTGGACAAAAACAGCGCATAGCCGGCTTCGTGGCACGCCTCCTCGAGATGCCGGGCAAGCGACGCGAAGAACATATTCTCGATGTCCGGAACGATGAGCGCGATCAGATGCGTCTCGTTCGTGACGAGGCCGCGCGCGTTCTCATTGACGACATAGTTGAGCCGTGCGGCGATCTCCCTGATGCGCTGCTGCGTCTCCTTGGCGATGCGCGACGGCTTGTTGTTGAGTACGAGCGAGACCGCCGCCGGCGACACTTCGGCCTCCTTGGCGATCTCCTTGAGCGTCACACGTTTGCGCATCATTCCCCGATTCGATGGCTGCCGTGATCCGTCCACGACAGGACAATGCTGTCGTGTTCCATTGTAGGTCCATGCGATGCATCATGCATTCGCAAAAAGGCGAAGGTTTGTTGGTTGGGGTGTTGTTGGGTTGTCCGCCGGTTGTTGGGTGTGGGTATGGGAAAGCCCCGGACCGGTGTGCCGGTTCGGGGCTTTCATGTGAAGTGTGGGTGCGGCGGCGTGCTACTCTCCCACACCCTGTCGGGTGCAGTACCATCGCCGTGCCAGGTCTTAGCTTCCGGGTTCGGAATGGGGCCGGGCGTCTCCCCTGGGCTGTGACCGCCGCAAGACTTGTTGTTCTGTTATCCATGTTCCCGACCCGTCGGGCCGGTTGGTGGTTGGTTTGGGGACCGGATGGTGGACGCGCTGCGTGTTCGTACCGGGACGATGTGTCGTCGTCTGTTCGCGTGTTCGATGCTTTGCCGTGTGACTCCCGATGGTCGCGTGTCCCGCACGCGTGCGCCGCGCGATGGGTCGCGGTGGGGGTCGTCTTCGACCGTTAGTGCCGGTCGGCTCCACCCCTTGCGGGGCTTCCACGTCCGGTCTATCGACCACATGGTCTCATGTGGGGTCTCACACACCCCCGGAGGGGTGTCAGGAATCCTTATCTTGGAGCGGGCTTCCCGCTTAGATGCTTTCAGCGGTTATCCCTCCCGAACGTAGCCAACCGGCCGTGCCGCTGGCGCGACAACCGGCATACCAGAGGTTCGTCCACCCAGGTCCTCTCGTACTATGGGCAGGCCTCCTCAGGATTCCAACGAGCGCAGAGGATAGAGACCAAACTGTCTCACGACGTTCTGAACCCAGCTCGCGTGCCGCTTTAATCGGCGAACAGCCGAACCCTTGGGACCTGCTCCAGCCCCAGGATGCGACGAGCCGACATCGAGGTGCCAAACCATCCCGTCGATATGGACTCTTGGGAATGATCAGCCTGTTAK
>NZ_JGYU01000015.1 GCF_000741135.1 Bifidobacterium choerinum
CAGCCGCTCGGTGACGACGTCGCGCAGATTCGTGACGGTCGCGACGACCCAGATCGGCGCGGGCGGCCGCGCTGATGGACGCCGTCGGCGTGCATCTGTCCGGCACGCCGATGCCGCACGGCCTGACGAAGGTGCAGGTCGGCGACGTCGACGCGCGCGACTGGGTCGAGGGCGGCGCCGACGCGCGCTTCGACTGGCYGCCCGACGTGCTCTCCAGGCTCGACATGCGGGCGCGCGACCGCGTCACCGTCTCCGACCGCATCGACCGCGTATTGCTCAACCCGGTCCTCGGCGTCGTCGCCTTTCTGCTGCTCATGCTCGGCGTGTTCGAGGCGACGACGACGCTCGCCGGCCCCGCCCAGGACTGGATCGACGGCGCCGTGCGCGACTGGCTCGTCGCCGGCGCCGACTGGCTCTTCGCGCGCTTCGGCCCCGCCGCGTCCGGTTCGTGGGTCCATTCGCTCGTCGTCGACGGCGTCATCGACGGCGTCGTCGCCGTCGCCACCTTCATCCCGCCGATGGGCATCATGTTCATCCTGCTGAGCCTGCTCGAGGATTCCGGCTACCTCGCGCGTGCCGCCTTCGTCATGGACCGCGCGATGCGCTGCATGGGCCTCGACGGCCGCGCGTTCCTGCCGATCGTCATCGGCTTCGGCTGCAACCTGCCGGCGCTCGCCGCCACGCGCACATTGCCCGATTCGCGCCAACGCGTCCTCGTCGGCATGCTCGTGCCGTTCTCGAGCTGCACGGCGCGCCTGAGCGTCTACCTCGTGCTCGCCTACGCGTTCTTCCGCGACCGGGCCGGCCTCGTCGTCTTCCTGATGTACGTGTGCTCGATCGTGCTCATCCTGCTCGTCGGCGTCCTGCTGCGCCGCGTGCGCTTCACCGACGTGCGCTCCGAGCCGTTCGCGATGAGCCTGCCGCCCTACCAGGTGCCGCGCCTGATCACGCTCGGCCGCTCGGTGCTGATGCGGCTGTGGGGCTTCGTGCGCGGCGCGAGCACGATCATCGTCTCGATGCTCGTCGTCATGTGGCTGCTGCAGTCGATCCCGGCGACCGCCGCGGCCGGCTCCTTCGCGAAGGTCGACGACGTGCACGATTCCCTCTACGGCGTCGTCGCCGACCATGTCGCCCCGGTCTTCGCGCCCGCCGGCTTCGACGACTGGCACGCCTCGGCGGCGCTGATGACCGGCTTCGTCGCCAAGGAGGTCGTCGTCGCGTCGATGGCGCAGTCCTACAGCATCGACACCGGCGACGAGGACGAGCAGCAGCAGGGCGAGGGTTCGCTCGGCGCCGCGATGCGCGCCTCCTTCGACGAGAGCTCGGGCGGCCACGGACGCGCCGCCGCGATCGCGTTCATGCTGTTCACGCTCGCGTACACGCCGTGCCTGGCGACGGTCGCCGAACTCAGACGGCAGTATTCGACGCGCATCGCGATGCAGTCGGTCGGACTCGGACTCGTCGTCGCCTATCTGCTTGCCGTCGTCGCGTTCCAGACGCTGAGGTGGCTGCTATGAGCGGCTTCAGGCGCACCGGCGACGGGCGCCGGCCGGCGCGCGGCGCACGCACGCACGTCGTCGCCGCCGTCGTCGCCGATCTGGAGGCCGGCATGAGCGTCGCGCAGTGCGCGGCCGGACGCGGGCTGCCGCGCGACTTCGTCGAGCAGATCGTCGAGCATGCGCGCGCGCACGGCATGATCGACGTCGTCGAGCTGACGGCCGGCTGCTCGGCCGGACCGTGCGAGCCGTCGCCCGGTTCGATCGTCTGCGCCGGCTGCCCGCTGCGTCCTGCGGCGGCGAAGGCCGGCCCGTCGATCGCCGCGCGCATCAGGGCGCGCATGCGATCGCACGCGTAGGACGCATCCATTGCCCCGAGCGTGGAAAAGCGGCGTGCGCGTACGGACGGGGACGCGGGCGGCGCTAGGATGGCAGACATGACACAGACAACTGAACAAGGGGCGGCGCCGCTCGATTGGGTCAACCCGCTGAGGGACCCCAGGGATCTGCGCCTTCCCCGCATCGCAGGACCATGCAGCATCGTGATCTTCGGCGTGACCGGCGACCTGTCGCGCAAGAAGCTGCTGCCGGCCATCTATGATCTGGCGAACCGCGGCCTGCTGCCGCCGAGCTTCGGCCTGACCGGCTTCGCGCGGCGCGACTGGACCGAGGACCACTTCAAGGAGTTCGTCAAGGAGAACGTGCAGGCGCACTGCCGCACGCAGTTCAACGACGCGACCTGGGACCAGCTCGCCCGCGGCATCCGCTTCGTGCGCGGCACCTTCGAGGACCCGGATGCCTTCGCGCGCCTGAGCGACACCGTCGCCGAGCTCGACCGCGACCGCGGTACGCGCGGCAACCACGCGTTCTACATGTCGGTACCGCCGCGCGACTTCCCGATCGTGGCGCGCCAGCTGGCGAACTGCGGCCTGGCGAAGTCCGGCGAGGACGCGTGGCGCCGCGTCATCATCGAGAAGCCCTTCGGCCACGACCTGGCGAGCGCGCAGCAGCTCGACGAGGTCATCTCCGAGGTCTTCGACCCCGATTCGGTGTTCCGCATCGACCACTATCTGGGCAAGGAGACCGTGCAGAACCTGCTCGCGCTGCGCTTCGCGAACACGATGTACGAGCCGATCTGGAACGCGAACTACGTCGACCATGTGCAGATCACGATGGCCGAGGACATCGGCGTCGCCGGGCGCGCCGGCTACTACGACGGCATCGGCGCGGCCAGGGACGTCATCCAGAACCATCTGCTGCAGCTCATGGCGCTCACGGCGATGGAGGAGCCGGTCTCGTTCTCGGCGCGCGACCTGATGGCCGAGAAGACGAAGGTGCTCTCCGCCGTGCGGCTGCCGCGCGACCTGGCCGCCCACACGGCGCGAGGCCAGTACTCGGCCGGCTGGCAAGGCTCGGAGCCGGTGTGCGGCTATCTCGAGGAGAAGGGCATCGACCCGGATTCGACGACCGAGACCTACGCGGCGATCCGCCTCGACATCGACACGCGCCGCTGGGCCGGCGTCCCCTTCTACCTGCGCACCGGCAAGCGTCTGGGCAGGCGCGTCACCGAGATCGCGCTCGTCTTCAAGCGCGCCCCGCATCTGCCCTTCGAGTCGACGGCGACGCAGGAGCTCGGCAAGAACGCGATCGTCATCCGCGTCCAGCCCTACGAGGGCGTCACGATCCGCTTCGGCTCGAAGGTGCCGGGGGTCACGTCGATGGAGGTGCGCGACGTGTCGATGGACTTCAGCTACGGCCGTTCGTTCACCGAGGCCTCCCCCGAGGCCTACGAGCGCCTGATTCTCGACGTGCTGCTCGGCGACCCGCCGCTGTTCCCGACGACGAAGGAGGTGGACCTGTCCTGGCGCATCCTCGACCCGATCGAGGACTTCTGGTCGACGCTGGGACAGCCGCAGCCCTACCGCGCCGGTACGTGGGGCCCGCAGGAGGCCGTGGAGATGCTTGCACGCGACGGACACCGTTGGAGGATGCCATGATCATTACGATGCGGGACACCGAGACCAATGAGATCTCGAACAAGATCGACGAACTGCACGAGGAGCGCGGCGAGGTCGCGCTCGGCCGCGTGCTGACGCTGCTCATCGTCACCGACGAGGACCATCTCGAGAACTCGCTCGCATTGGCGAACGACGCGAGCCGTGACCATCCGTGCCGCGTCATCGCGATCGCGCCGAGCTCGAGGCGCATGGGTGAGCCCGAGGAGGACCGCACCTACCTCGACGCCGAGGTGCGCATCGGCGCCGACGCCGGCGCGGGCGAGATCATCGTGCTGCGTCCGCGCGGCGGCCTCATCCACCATCTCGACACGCTCGTCACGCCGCTGCTCGTGCCGGATGCGCCGATCGTGGCCTGGTGGCCGACCGAGGCGCCGGCCAACCCGTCGAAGGACCTCGTCGGCGCGATGGCGCAGTCGCGCATCACCGACGCGATGCGTTCGGTCAACCCGATGCGCACGATCGAGGACCTGCGGCGCAACCGCTCGCCGAAGAACGTCGACATGTCGTGGACGAGGCTCACGCGCTGGCGCGCGCTGCTCGCGGCGATGCTCGACCAGCCGCCGCACATGCGCATCACGGCCGCGAACGTCGTCGGCGAGGCGGACTACCTGCCCAAGGACCTGCTCGCCGCATGGCTCGCCGTCAGCCTCGACATCCCGGTCTCGATCGAGACCGACGACGACGCGACGGCGATCTGCGCGGTGAACCTGACGCGCGAGGACGGAGGCGTGCTCAGCCTCGTGCGCTGCCACGACCACGACGACATCGTCACGATCAGCGTGCCCGAGCAGTCCGCGCAGACGATTCCGCTGCCGATGCGCTCGCTCGGCGACTGCCTGAGCGAGGAGCTCGGCCGCCTCTACCCCGACGAGATTTACGCGCGGGTCATCACCGACGGCTGGCGGCGCATCCACCCCGACGGCGCGAGGGACCGGCTGCAGGAGGACATGCGATGATCGAACGCGAACTCATCACCTACCCCGACCAGCGGCTGTTCGCCGAGGCGATCGCCGCGCGCACGTTGCTGACGATGAACGAGGTGCTCGACCGGCCCGACCGCGAGCGCGTCGACGTCGCCGTGACCGGCGGCACCGACGGCACGGCGATCCTCAGGGCGATCGCGTCCTCGCCGCTGCTCGACGTCGTCGACTGGCGCCGCGTGCACATCTGGTGGGGCGACGAACGCTTCGTGCCCGCCGACAGCGACGAGCGCAACGAGAAGCAGGCGCGCGGCGCATTGTTCGACTGTCTGGTCGCCGAGGGGCGCATGGACGACGCGCAGATTCACGCGATGCCGGCCGACACGCGCGACGCGCGGCAGCGTGCCGACGCGACGCCCCGGCAGACGCGCGACGCGCTGCGGCACGCGGCCGCCGTCTACCAGTCGGAGCTGCTCGGCGAGCTCGGCCAGGCGGCGGCGATGGACATCATGATGTTCGGCGTCGGACCCGACGGCCATTTCGCTTCGCTGTTCCCCGACCACAAGGAGCTGCTCGGCGACGACCCGGACGTCCTCGTGACCGGCGTCGACGACTCCCCCAAGCCGCCGCCGACGCGCCTGACCTTCACGGTGCCGATGATCGCCAGGACCGACTATCTGTGGATCTGCGGCTCGCGCGCGGCGAAGGCCGACGCGATGGCGCAGACCTTCACGAACGAGCGCGACATGCACTATCCGGCGTCCTTCGCCGACGCGCGACGCCAGCTGCTGTGGATCGGCGACGAGGCGTCGACGGCGAAGCTGCGCGCCTGAACGGCGACCGTCCGCCGCACGCAACCGGACGACGAAGGCCGCCGACCCCTATCCCGGGGTCGGCGGCCTTCGCATATGCACGGGGCCGTCAGTCGGCCATCCTCACTTCCCGCTGGCCGGGCTCGGCCCACAGGATGTGCCAGGCGCCCGGCTGGTCCACGCGGCGGTAGGTGTGGGCGCCGAACAGGTCGCGCTGCCCCTGGATGAGGGCGGCCGGCAGACGCCTGGCGCGCAGGCCGTCGAAGTACGCGAGCGACGATGAGAAGACCGGCGCCGGCAGGCCGACCTCGGCCGTCGTGGCCACGACGTGGCGCCAGTCGGACTCGCTGGCCTCGATGCCCTGCTTGAAATAGGGGGCGAACAGCAGCGAGACGTCGGCGGCACCGTCCTCGAAGGCTTCGGAGATGCGGTCGAGGAACTTCGCGCGGATGATGCAGCCGGCGCGCCAGATGCGCGCCAGATGCGCCATGTCGATGTCCCAGCCGTAGGTCTCGGCGGCGCGCGAGATCTCGTTGAAGCCCTGCGCGTACGCGACGATCTTCGACGCGTACAGCGCCTGGCGGATGCGTTCGATGAAGGCCTCGCGTGTCTCGACGCCGAGTTCGATGTGGCCGTCGGGGCCCTCGAACGGGTCGGCCTGCGCCTTGTCGCGCAGCGCCGTCTGGTCGGACAGGCCGCGTGCGAACACGGCCTCGGCGATGCCGGTGACCGGCACGCCGAGCTCGAGAGCCGTCTGCACGGTCCACGTGCCGGTGCCCTTCATGCCGGCATGGTCGAGGATGACGTCGACGAGCGGCTTGCCGGTCTGCGGGTCCTTCTTGTGCAGCACTTCGGCCGTGATCTCGATGAGGTAGGAGTCGAGGTCGGTGCCGTTCCACCGCGCGAAGACGTCGCCGATCTCGTCGGGCGTCATGCCCAGGCCGCGGCGCATGATGTCATAGCTTTCGGCGATGAGCTGCATGTCTGCGTATTCGATGCCGTTGTGCACCATCTTGACGAAGTGGCCGGCGCCGTTCTCGCCGACGTGCATGACGCACGGTTCGCCGTCGTCCGCCTTCGCGGCGATCGATTCGAGGATCGGCTTGAGGCGCTCCCACGACGCGTCGGAGCCGCCGGGCATCATCGACGGGCCGAGCAGCGCGCCCTCCTCGCCGCCGGAGACGCCCATGCCGACGAAGTGCAGGCCCTTGGCGCGCAGCTCCTTCTCGCGGCGGATCGTGTCCTTGAAGTACGAGTTGCCGCCGTCGACGATGATGTCGCCCGGCTCCATGTACTCGGCGAGCTCGTCGATGACGGCGTCGGTCGCCGCGCCGGCCTTGACCATGATGATCGCGGTGCGGGGCCTCTCGAGCAGGTCGACGAACTCCTTGACGGTCTTCGCCGGATAGAACTCGCCCTCGTCGCCGTAGTCGTCGAGCAGGTGCTCGGTGCGCGAATAGTGCCGGTTGTAGACGGCGACCCGGTTGCCGTGGCGGGCGAGGTTGCGTGCCAGGCTCGCGCCCATCGCGGCGAGTCCGACAACTCCGACGTTTGCTTCTGCGCTCATATGCGTTCCTCCATTGCTGGTGACGATGTCGCTGTGACGATACCGCCCCCAAGTCTAACGCACCGCGCCGCCGCGCGGCCATATCGCCGTCCATGTCTCGCCACCGGCGCATCCGCGTCCGTGCGGCCCATGCCGGCCGTGCGCTACAGCAGCCGCGCGGCTGCCGAGCCGGTGGCGAGGCGGCGCATACGCCCGCCTTCGGCGAGCAGCGCCTCGTCGTTGCGCAGCGGCAGGTATCCGGCGTCGCCGGCGTGCATATGCAGGATCTCGTCGGCCGCCGCGCCGAGCATACGGCCGCCGACGTGCGGGACGACATGCACGTCGGTAAGGCCGAGCCCCGGCGTCGGTGCGGCGGGCCGACGCCGCGCGCGCAACGTCGTCGCCGGTTCGCGGCGGGCGTCCATCGGCGCGATGTAGTCGATGTCCGGGGCCGCGACGACGGCGCCGGCCGATTCTCCCACATACGGCACGCCCGAGTCGACGAGTTCCCGGATGAGCGGCGCGACGCCGGCGGCGCGCAGGCAGCGCATCAGATGGAAGCTGTTGCCGCCGCACAGGTACAGCAGGTCGCAGCCGCGCAGCAGCGAGCAGATCCGCGAGCGCCTCCCGTCCAAGTCGACGACGCGCACGTCGAGGCCGCGCAGACGCCACCACGGCGCCGTCATCCGGTTCGCGAAGCCGTAGTGTTCGGCGAAGCTCGCGTTCGGGACGAAGCCGACGACGGCGCCGCGACGCAGGCCGAGCCATCGGCGCATGAGCGGCAGCAGCCCGGCCGCCGACGACGCGAGCAGCAGCCGTCGGCGAGACGGTGCGCCCGTACCGCCGCCCGCCGCCTTGCCCTCCTCCATGCCGATGATGCCGTCCGCCGATTGCCGCATCCGATCCCCTTTCATCGCCGCCCATGCCACGCCGTCTTCAGTGTAGGAAGGCGCTGCGGGCGCCCCGGCCGCCGTTCGCCGTACGCGGGCGTCGCATTCCGCTCCGCTCACGGCTCCTATACTTGAGGGCGACCATCCTTTCCCATCGATTCATTCTGGAGGCGATCCGACGTCATGCGCGCACCGAACTCCCATTCCCATCCCACAACGTCCGGCGGTGCGCACGGCGCCGACGACCCGGCGTCCGAGAACGCCGTCGAGGTCGCGCAGGACATCGCCGAACACGTCGAGCAGGCCGACGGCGCGCGGCTGCCCGGCGCGGGTGAGACGCGGCTGACGAGACGGCAGCGCGTCATCGTCGGCATCACGTTCTTCTCGATGTTCTTTGGCGCCGGCAACCTCATCTTCCCGCCGTATCTGGGTGCGCTCGCCGGCAGCCGCACGGCGCTCGGCATGGTCGGCTTCGTCGTCTCCGCCGTCGGCCTGCCGATCCTCGGCGTCATCGTCGTCGCGCGCGCCGGCGGCTTCGCCAACCTCAGCGCGCGCGTGTCCAGGCGCTTCGCGCTCGTGCTCGGCGTGGCGATCATGCTCACGATCGGCCCGCTGTTCGCGATTCCGCGCACGGCGTCCACATCCTTCGAGATGGCGGTGGCGCCCTTCGTCGGAGACGACCCCGGCGTCACCCAGCTGATCTATTCGATCGTCTTCTTCGCGCTCGCCTGGCTCGTCGCGCAGCACCCCGACCGCCTGTCGCAGGTGCTCGGCAAGATCATGGGCCCGCTGCTGCTCGTCATGATCGCCGTCCTGTTCGTCACCTGCCTGTGCGTGCACCATCCGCCCTTCGCCGCGCCGGGCGGTGCGTACGCGCACCATCAGCTCATGCAGGGCTTCCTCGACGGCTACCAGACGATGGACCTGCTCGCCGGCCTGTACTTCGGCATCGTCATCTCGGCGAACATCGGCGCGATGGGCGTGCGCGACGAGCACGGCAACCGCCGCGAGACCGCCCTCGGCGGCCTGTTCACCGGCGTCATGCTCGTCGTCATCTACGCGATGCTCGGTTTCGTCGGCGCCGTCTCCGGCTCGTACCGCGGCATCGACGGCGAGAAGGACACCGGCGCGACGGTGCTCACGAACCTCACCGAGCAGGTCTTCGGCCACGCCGGCACCGTCTTCGTCGGCGTCATCTTCGTCGTCGCCTGCTTCAACGTGTGCGCGGGGCTCATCTCCACCTGCGCGTCGTATTTCCACAGGCAGTTCCCGCATGCGCTCTCCTACCGCGTCTGGACGCTCGCGTTCGCGCTCGTCGCGCTCGTCATCGCGAACATCGGCCTGAGCGCGATCATCAACCTGTCGGTGCCGGTGCTCGAGGCGCTCTACCCGATTGCGATCGTCCTCGTCGTCCTGTCGCTGTTCGACTCCGTCTTCACGAGCCGTTTCCCGGCCGTCTACTTCTGGACGGTGCTGCTCACGGCCATCGACAGCATCGCCAACGGCGTCGTCGGCCTCGTCGCCGCGCTCGGCGGCCGCTGGACGTGGCTCGAGACGGCGTGCGGATGGATGCCGCTCAACGACCTGGCGCTCGGCTGGCTCGTGCCGGCCGGCCTCGGCGTCGTCATCGGCGTCGTCGTCTCGCTCGTGCGCGGCCGGCGCCGCGCCTGACGGCCGCCGAATTCCGATACGAATGCGCCGCGGGGCGCGCACCGGATCGCCGGCGCGCGCCCCGCGGCGCATTCGTCGTAACGATGGACGGCGCTCAGTCGTCCACGTAGCTCGACGGGTTCGTGTCGAAGACCTCGGCGCAGTGCGGGTTGCAGAAGTAGATCGTGCGGCCGTGCCACACGCGCTTGGCGGCGGCCGCCTTCGGGTCGACCGTCATGCCGCACACCGGGTCGATGACGTCCTCGGCATCGGCTTCCTCCTGCCTGAGCTGCTCGTCGATCGCATCCTCGAGGATCCCCGCTGCCGTTTCATCTGCCATCGCATGTCCTTTCGTTGCAGTGTCCTTGGTTCCGTCACCATTGTGCACACGGCCCGCGCCGCCGCGCGCCGCCTCGAGCGTCGATTCACCGATGGGCGCAGCGTGCATCGCGTAGCGGTGCGCGCGTCCGGAGACGAAGGCGTGCAGCCTGTTCGCGTTGAGCACGACCGACAGCGACGAGAACGCCATCGCCGCGCCGGCGATCATCGGGTTGAGCAGCACGTGCCAGACCGGGTAGAGCACGCCGGCGGCCACCGGGATGCCCAGGCCGTTGTAGCCGAGCGCGAACCCGAGGTTCTGGCGGATGTTGCGCATCGTCGCATGCGCGAGGTCGAGCGCGGTGACGACCGACGTGAGCGAGCCGTTCATCAGCGTGACGTCGGCCGATTCGATCGCGACGTCGGTGCCGGTGCCCATCGCCATGCCGAGGTCGGCGCGGGCGAGCGCGGGCGCGTCGTTGATGCCGTCGCCGACCATCGCCACATGCCGTCCCTGGCGCTGCAGCGCGAGGATGACCGATTCCTTGTCCTCGGGACGCACGTCGGCGACGACATGCGCGATGCCGGCCTCGCGCGCGATCGCGTCGGCCGTCAGGCGGTTGTCGCCGGTGAGCATGACGACGCCGATGCCGCGCGCATGCAGCGCGTCGACGGCGGCGCGCGCGTCGTCCTTGATCGTGTCGCGAATCGCGAACACGGCGACGACGCGGCCGTCGACGACGGCGACGACCGGCGTCGCGCCGTCCTGCGCGGCCAGGCGCATCGTCTCGCGCGCCGGGGCGAGGCCGTCGGCGCCGACGGATTCCCCGACGAAGCGGTCGGCGCCGACGACGACGTCGTGGCCGTCCACGTCAGCGCGCACGCCGCCTCCGGGCACGGCGACGAAGGTCAGGCATTCGGGGACGTCGAGATGGCGCGCATGGGCGGCCTCGACGACGGCGTGCGCGAGCGGATGCTCCGACTTCGCCTCGGCGGCGGCGACGACGGCGAGCGTCGCGTCGTCGATCGCAGCGTCGAAGGCGCCGTCGGCGCCAAGCGCGGCGATGCGGACGACGTGCGGCTCGCCGCGCGTGATCGTGCCGGTCTTGTCGAAGACGACGACGTCGATCTTCGCGGCCGTCTCGAGCGCCTCGGCGTTGCGGTAGAGCACGCCGTGGCGCGCGCCGCGTCCGGTCGCCGTCGTGATCGACAGCGGCGTGGCCAGACCGAGCGCGCACGGGCAGGCGATGACGAGCACGCAGATCGCGCAGATGAGTCCGTACAGGCCGCGCGGCGGCACGCCGACGCACCACCAGATGACGAAGGTCCAGATCGCGACGAGGACGACGGCCGGCACGAACACGCCGGCGACCTTGTCGGCCATGCGCTGGATCGGCGCCTTCGAGGTCTGTGCGGCACGCACGAGGCGGATGATGCCGGAGAGCGTCGTGTCGGCGCCGACGCGCGTCGCGCGGTAGCGCAGCGCGCCGGTCGTGTTCATCGTCGCGCCGGTGACCGGGTCGCCGACCGTCTTGGCGACCGGCAGCGACTCGCCGGTGATCATCGACTCGTCGACGGCGCTCGTGCCGGACACGACGACGCCGTCGACGGGCAGACGTTCGCCGGGGCGCACCTCGACGACGTCGCCGACGGCGATGTCCGCGGTCGCGACGGTCGTCGGACGTCCGTCGCGGATGACGGTCGCCGTGTCGGGACGCAGCCCGATGAGCTCGCGGATCGCGTCTCCGGTGCCGGCGCGCGCCTTCGCCTCGAGCAGCTGGCCGAGAATCATCAGCGTGATGATCGTGCCGACGGCCTCGTAGTACGGCGCGCGCGCCGCGGCCGGCAGCAGACCCGGCCATACCGTGGCGACGAGGCTGTAGCCGAAGGCGGCGATCGTGCCGAGCGTGACGAGCGAGTTCATCTCCGGCGCGCGGTGCGCGATCGCGAGCCATCCGGTGCGGTGCACCGGCCAGCCGCAGTAGAACATGACCGGGACCGTCAGCGCGAGCTGCAGCCACGGGCCGAGCGTCCACGCCGGCAGCGAGGCTCGCATCCAGACGCCGACGGACGGGATCATCGGCAGCATCGCGACGAGCAGCAGCGGCACCGTGAACACGGCGGCGACGACGAGACGGCGCGTCAGCGTCCGGATCTCGTGGGCCCGGTCGAGGTCCTCGGCATGCTGGCGCTCGCGCAGCATGTCGTCGCTTTCGGCGACGGCGGCCGGCGCGGCGGGCAACACCGTGGCGGCCGCGTCGCCGCCGTCGCCTTCGACGCGCAGCATGCCGTGGAGCATGTTCATGCCGCAGGCGAAGGGATAGTCGCCGGCGGGCAGCGCCGGCAGCGGCAGTTCGGTGTGCGCGAAGGCCGGCAGCGCGGCGTCGACGCCGAGGTCGGCGAAGACGACGTGCGACGAGCATTCGCCGCCCTCGCGCCGGTCGAAGTCGATGAGCGTCGGCACGCCGGCGCGCACGATGACCTCGCCCGGTTCATAGCCGCCCTTGACCTCGATGCGCACCCGCTGCACGCCGCCGGACACGTCCTCATCCGCGTGCGCGGCGCGCCGGGGCGCGAGGAAATACCACAGCAGCAGCGCGCTGAGCAGCGCCGCCGCGACGATGATGCCCGCAGTCGCCATCGTTTCGCTCCTTGCCCTATGCCAATACATCGGAAAAGCCGGCGCCCCGATCATCGGGCACGCCCGTGACGGACCGCTGGCACCACCAGAATCAACGCCGGCGGCGCGCCTGCTATTCCATATGGACGCCCCGCGGGCATGTCGCGCACGGCGTCGGCGACGAGCTGAACACATCCCGGACCCAGCGGCGGCGGACTACAGTGGGCGGCGACGACGCGCGCGGGAGCGCCGGCGGGGACGTCCCGCGCGACCTGCGCAACCCCGCGGAAAGGACCCCATCATGACGACACTGATCACAGGAGCCACCGGCGGCATCGGCAGGGAGCTCGCGCTGCGCTGTGCGCAGCACGACGCCGACCTCGTCATCACCGGACGCGACGCCGGCAGGCTCGCCGTGCTCAAGGCGACGCTCGAACACGACCTCAACGCGCACGTCATCGCCGTCACGATCGACCTGGCGCATCCCGACGCCGCGCAGCGCCTGCACCGTTTCACGCGCGAACGCGGCATCGCCGTCGACACGCTCGTCAACGACGCCGGATTCGGCGACTGGAGCGCCTTCCTCGACATGGACGGGACGCGGATGCGCGCGATGATGCAGGTGAACATGGTCACGCTCGCCGAGCTCATGCGCCGCTTCGGCGCCGACATGCGCGCACGCGGCCACGGCCGCATCCTCAACGTCGCGTCGGTCGCGTCGGTCGCCCCCGGACCGTACATGGCGATGTACTACGCGACGAAGGCCTTCGTGCGTTCGCTCGGCGAGGCGGTCGCCTACGAGCTGCGCGGCAGCGGCGTGACGGTGACGACGGTGTGCCCCGGCCCCGTGTCCACCGGATTCGAGAGCGCCGCGCACATGAGGGGGAAGAACTTCTACACATTGCCGGTGCTCAGGCCGTCGACGCCCGAACGCACGGCCGCCTTCGCCTATGCGAAGATGCAGGCCGGTAGCGCGCTCGCCTACCAGGGCGCGCTCGCGAAGATGGCGGCCTTCGGCGTGCGCCTCGTCCCGCGCGCGCTCGCCGCGAGGATCGCCGCGAAGCTCAACGGGGGCGATCCCGCCAGGCGGGACGAATAGGCGGACGGGACGGCGAGGCCGGCTGCATGACCGGCACGGCGTACGAACATCGATGAGGGGCGGCATCCGGAACATGTTCCGGATGCCGCCCCTCATCGCGATTGCATAGGCGTCGGCGATGGACATGCGCCCGCTCAGCGCGTGCGGAACGGCGCCGAACGGCGCTTGCCGTTGGCGCGCTTGCGCATGCCGCCGCCGCGCTTCTTCGCACCGCCGCGCCTGGCCGACTTGGCCTGGTCGCCGTTCTCCTGCCGACGCCTGCGGCGCGCATCCTCGCGGCGCTCCTGACGTTTGGCGTCCTCGCCGCGCTCGTCGCGCACGATGAGCTGCTCGCGGCGGTGGATGCGCTTGCCGCCATGGCGCTCCTCACTGCGACGCTCATCGCCGTGACGGCGACGCCCGCGCCGGTCGTCGCGACGGTCGTCATGGCGATGGTCGCGGCGCGGCTTCTCGTCACGGCCGGCCGGTTCGGCGGCCTGCGATTCGGCGGCGCGCACGCTGTGCACGTCGCCGAGGAAGCGCTGCGCGAACTCGCGGCGTTCGTCGTCGATCTGCCGCTGCAGCTCGCGGTTGCGTTCGCGGGTGCGGGTCTGGTTGCGCCGCGCCTTCGCGCTGCGCGACTGGCGCGCCTCGCGGCGTTCGGGCCTCCTGCCGTGCGGACGCTTGCCGCGCCGGCGTTCAAGCTCGGGCAGCTCCCATCCCTCGACGAGCGGCGCCGTCTCGCCGACGAGCTCGGCGACCTGCAGCGAGTCCGGACGGATCTCGAGCGGCTTGATCGTCAGCCCCGCGCGGCGCAGCAGCCCGCGCGCATAGCGCTTCTGGTCCGGCGTGACGATCGTGACGACATCACCGGCCTTGCCGGCGCGCGCCGTGCGTCCCGAACGGTGCAGGAACGACTTGGGGTCGTCCGGCGGGTCGACCTGGATGACGAGTTCGACGCCGCTGACGTCGATGCCGCGCGCGGCGACGTCGGTCGCGACGAGCACGTTCGTCGCCCCCGATTCGAAGGCCTGCAGGTTGCGGTCGCGCTGGTTCTGGCTGAGGTTGCCGTGCAGCTCCGCGGCCGGGATGCCCTGCTGCGTGAGCGCCTTCGCGAGCTTCTTCGCCTGGAACTTCGTGCGCGTGAACAGGATGCGGCGGCCCTTGCCGCTCGCGAGCGCGCGCACGAGCTCGTTCTTGTCGGCCTTCGTCGTCAGGAACACATGATGCGTCATCAGGTCGGCGCGGTCGGTCGCCTCGTCGACGCTGTGCACCTTCGGATCGTCGAGGAACTCGTCGACGACGGCGTCGACGCCATGGTCGAGCGTCGCCGAGAACAGCATGTGCTGCGCGTCGCGCGGGATCTGCGCGAGCAGACGCTTGATCGGCGGCAGGAAGCCCATGTCGGCCATCTCGTCGGCCTCGTCGAGCACTACGACGCGCACGTCGTCGAGCGTGAGCGCGCCCTGCTCGATGAGGTCCTCGAGACGGCCCGGGCAGGCGACGACGATCTGCGCGCCGTCGTTGAGGTCGCGCAACTGCCGCGCGTAGCGCACGCCGCCGTAGACGGTCGTCGTCGTCATCCCGTACAGCGCGGCGAGCGGCGCGACGACGTCGTTGATCTGGTTGGCGAGCTCGCGCGTCGGCGCGAGCACAAGGCCGCGCGGATGCGGTTTCGCGCCGCGCGGCTCGCGGCGGCCGTGCTCGCGGTCGTCGTCGAAGGATTCCGCGATGCGCGTCACGAGCGGGATCGCGAACGCGAGCGTCTTGCCGGAGCCGGTGCGGCCGCGGCCGAGCACGTCGCGGCCGGCGAGCGAATCGGGCAGCGTGTCCTGCTGGATCGGGAACGCGGCGCGTTTGCCCTCGTCGGCCAGCAGATGCACGATCGGGCTGTCGACGCCGAGCTCGGCGAAGGTCTTGGTCTCCTGCACGGCGGAATCGTCGACGCCGGATGCGGGGGTGATGTCGGATGGAACGGATGGAACAGGTGAAGCGGGCACGGTGGCCTTCCTAGTCAGATGTCGGCGCAGGATGCGCAAACTCGAACATTTTAGCAGCACCCCGCTACACGGTCCACGTCCGCTTCCGGCCCGCGCGAGGTCCATGGACGGATCGCGCGGTCTGTCGTTACTTGACGATCTTCACGGAATCCCGCTGCTCGGGCTGCGCGTCCTTCGGGGACGTCCACTGCGCCGCCTCGTCCTCGCCGGCGGACGGCCTGGACGGCGCGGAGTCGTCGGCGGACGGCGTCTTCGGGATCGCGCCGGTCGCCCGTCCGATCGCCTTGAGGCCGTGGTAGAGCACGAGCACGGCGATCGAACCGATCGCGATGCCGTTGAACTGCACGTCGGAGATCGCGAACTGGAAGTTGGCGATGCCGATGATCATGACGATCGAGGCGGTCATGATGTTGAGCGGCTTGCTGAAGTCGACCTTGTTGTCGACCCAGATCTGCACGCCGATCATGCCGATCATGCCGTACAGCAGCGTCGTGACGCCGCCGAGGACGCCGGAGGGGATCGAGTTGATGACCTCGCCGAACTTCGGGCACAGCGACAGGATGAACGCGAAGCCGGCGGCGCACCAGTAGGCCGCCGTCGAATACACCTTCGTCGCGGCCATGACGCCGATGTTCTCGCCGTAGGTCGTCGTGCCGGAGCCGCCGCCGAAGCCGGCGACCGTCGTGCCGAGGCCGTCGGCGATGAGCGCGGTGCCGATCTGGTCGTCATAGTCGTGGCCGGTCATCGCGGCGACCGACTTGACGTGGCCGACGTTCTCGGCGATGAGCACGAGGACGACCGGCAGGAACATCGGCAGCACCGAGAAGTCGACGTGCGGCAGGTGGAAGCGCGGGAAGCCGATCCATGCGGCCTTTTCGATCGCCGCGAAGTCGACCTGTCCGCGCACGCACGCGTACGCGTAGCCGATGAGGACGCCGATGAGGATGTTGAGGCGGCCGAGCAGACCCTTGAACAGCACGGCGACGAGGATGACGGCGAACAGCGTGACGAGCGCCGTGTCCGGCGCCGTCTGGAAGTTCGTCCACACGGTCGGCGCGAGGTTGAAGCCGATGATCGCGACGATCGCGCCGTTGACGACCGGCGGCATGATGCGGTCGATCCACACGGCGCCGGCCAGCTGCACGGCCACGCCTATGAGCGCGAGCAGCAGGCCGGTGCACAGGATGCCGAAGCTGGCGACGGCGATGCCCTTGCCGGCGCTGTAGACGGCCGTGATCGGGGCGATGAAGCCGAAGGAGGAGCCGAGATAGGACGGCAGGATGTTCCTGTTGATGAGCAGGAACAGCGCCGTCGAGAACGCCGTGAAGAACAGCGTCGTGGAGGGGTCGAAATGCGTGAGGATCGGCACGAGGAACGTGGCGCCGAACATCGCCACGACGTGCTGCGCGCCGATCTCGATCGTGCGCGGCCAGGTGAGGCGCTCGTTCGGCTCGACGACCTCGCCGGGGCCGAGCGTCTTGCCGTCGCCGTGCAGTTTCCAATGGAACATGCCCGCCATCGAAAGATTGGTCATAAAGGTCTCCTTGACTTCTCTGGACTGCTCTCGGCGGCACGCGGCGGCACAGGATCCCGCGCGGACGCCATCGTCATTGTAGTGCCCCCCATGTCACGAACGTTCGCAGCGTCGCCGCGGCCGTTCCGGCAACGCCCGCTCCGTTTCGCGCCGGGCGGAAAAAGACGGCGTCGCCCGCGTCCCGGGGAAACGGGATGCGGGCGACGCGGGAACAGGATGCCGGTGCCGGCCGGTCGGGCCGACGTCACTTCGCGGGGAAGAACACCAGCGCCATGCCGATGCACATCGCGACGAGGATGACCGACGCGATGAGCGAGGCGACGAAGGGCTTGACGCCCTTGGCGAGCGCCTTGAAGTTGACGTTGATGCCGAGCGCGGCCATCGCCATGCCGAGGAAGATCTTCGCGACGTCGTTGCCGAGCACGTTGACGAACCCGGTCGTCGACGGCCAGGTCTCGAGCATGAACGTGCCGATCGCGGCCGTCGCGATGAAGCCGAGCATGAACCATGGGAAGGCGACCTTGCGCTTGCCGCCGTCCGACGGGACCTCGCTGTGCCTCTTGTCCCACCAGATCGCGACGATGATCGCGACGAAGACGAGCATGAGCACACGCGAGAGCTTGATGATGTTCGCCATCGTCGCCGCTTCGACGACGCCCTGCTGCGCGGCGAGCTGCGGGTCGTTGAGGCCCTCGCCCGCGGCGACGGCGTGCGCGATCTCGTGCAGCGAGCCGCCGGCGACGAAGCCCTCCTGCGCCTGGTTGAGGTGCATCATCGGCAGGATGGCGATCTCGAGCAGCGCGAAGATCGTGCCCATGATCGCGACGATCGCGATCGCGGTGACCTCGTCGTTCTCCTTCTCCTCCTCGCGCTTGGGCGAGACCTTGACCGAACCGGAGACGCCCATGACGGCGGCGGCGCCGCAGATGCCGGTGCCGCAGGCCACGAGGATGGCCATCAGCGGGTCGACGCCCATCCAGCGGCAGATGCCGTAGGTGAGCAGCACGGTGACGGTGACGATGACGACGGCGAGCGGAAGGCACTTCGCGCCCGTCGTGAACAGCAGCTGCAGGTTGAGCTTGAAGCCGAGCAGGATGATGCCCAGACGCAGGAACCTGTTCGCGATGAGTCCGGCGGCGTCCTTGACGCGCGCCTGACGCTGCGGATCGTTCTTCGTGTACCATGCGCGGATCGGGAACTGGACGACCATGCCGATCAGCAGCGAGATGATGAGCGCGCCGAGGATCTTCAGTCCCGGGAACTGCGCCGCCCACATGCCGACGCCCGTGGCCGCGAGCGTGACGATGACGATGAGCAGCATCTCTTTGGTGGCAATGCGCTTGCCCCATTTCTGACAGAATTCTTTCATATCTCCCAGTAGTACCCCGCGCTTCAACGCGAACGCACGATTGCGTCATGAGCGAAGGGCCCAGCGGGACGGCGCGGGCTTGCTCTACGTCCGCAAACCGTTGGAACGTCGCCGAAACTATGCGATAATTGAACATGTACGCCCGAACGCAGGGAAAGGACAAACACGATGAATACGATGTCAACGCCCTACTCGCTCATGCACCCCGATCTGGACACCCTGACGATGGAACGCGACGACCTCGACTGCGCGATCGCGCCGGTCGCGCGCTACTGGACCGAGATCGACGACGACCTGCGCTCCGTGGGCGCCGAGCAGGCCGCGAAAATCCGCCGCATGCGGCTCGACACGGCCGAGTTCGACTATCCGCGCGCCGCCTACTGGCACGACCCCGAATCGATCGACGTGATCGCCGACGCGCCCTACCGCGCCGACGGCGGCTACGACCGCGCCCACGGTCAGGTCCGCGGCCATCTGCTCGACCTCTACCTCCCCCATGCTGCAATCGTTAGCGGCGGCGCGACGCTGCCGGTGTACATCGACATTCACGGCGGCGGCTTCTGCTACGGCTACAAGGAGCTCAACCGCAACTTCTGCACGCATCTGGCCGCGCTCGGCTTCGCCGTCTTCTCCCTCAACTACCGGCCGGCGCCGCAGACCGACCTGCGCGGCCAGCTCGCCGACGTCCAGGACGCGCTGCGCTGGATCGGCGCGAACATCGGACGCTTCCCCGTCGATCCCGACGCCGTGTTCCTGACCGGCGACTCGGCCGGCGCCTGCCTCGCGCTGCTGACGATCGCGATCGAACGCGACGCCGCGGCCGCGGCCGCTTTCGGCGTCGCGAAGCCATCGGGGCTGCCGATCGCCGGCGGCGCGCTCGTCAGCGGCGTCTACGACCTGACCGCCGACTCGCCGCTGCGCGAGACGCTGACCGGCACGCTTGGACCACGCTTCCTCGCCGACCTCGACGAGGCGCAGCCCTTCCTGTCCCCCGCCGGGCTCGTCTCGCATGTCGACGTGCCGCCGCTGTACCTGCAGACGAGCAGCGACGATTTCATCGAGGCGCAGACGCTCGAACTGGCGACGGCGCTGTCGACGCACCGCCGCGACTTCGAGCTGCACGACGAGAAGACGCCGCCGACGCGCACGCTCGGCCATGTGTTCCCGGTATGCATGACATGGCTCGAGGACAGCGAACGGGTGCTCGAACGCATCCGCGACTTCTCCTACGCGCGCATCCGCTGAGATGCAGCCGATTCCCCGCCTCGGACGAATCTGGGAATCGGCTGCGAGGACGGTCATGACATTGGCAGGTCGCGTACACCCCACCCACAGCCGTGCCCCGTATCGTGGAGGACAACGAACAGAAAGGCGGCCGACATGACCACTGCAACAACCACCACAACACCCACCAGCACCAACGCCGATTCGGACGACATGAACACCGGCGCGACGAACGGCGGAGCGACGAAGGGCGCCTCCTCGGACGGCGACCTCGACTTCCGGGGCATGGCGAACGCGGCCGGCGAGGCCTCGAGCTGCGGATGCGGCACGAAGGATGACGCGGCCGAGCAGGCCTTCAGACGCGAACATGCGAAGTCGAACGAGACGCCGCAGCCTGCAGAGCCGGTCAACCCCTTCCCGGCGTCGCAGGAGCCCAGCGGCGACGGCACCGGCGTCGGAGCCGGCGGCGCCACGATTCGCCGCCCGCATCCGCATCACCATGGACCCCGCGTTTCGCATTGAGCGATGCGCGGGGTCTTCTCATGCCTCGGCCGCGACGCTACACTGTGTGCGTATGTCACCGCAAGCCGGCGCGTACGCCGGAGATGACGCGGATGTCTGAATATCGAGAAATGTGAGGAGCATGATGACGATGACCAACGAGGAAACACGGATGCAGACGCTCGACGATGTCGCGCAGATGGTGAGCGTCCAGCCGGAGGCGACGGTGTCGCGCACCGTCATGCAGACCGAGGGCGGCAACGTCGTGCTGTTCTCCTTCGATGCCGGCCAGGAGCTGAGCGAGCACACGGCGGCGATGCCGGTCTTCGTGCAGCCACTCAGCGGCCGCCTGCTCATCAGCGGCGGCGACGAGGAGCATGAGGCCGTCCCCGGCGACCTCATCTACTTCCCGACGCGTCTGCCGCATGCGATCAGAGCGCTCGAGCCGTCGGTCATGATGCTGACGATGGTCACGCCGGCGCGCGCCCATGACGCCATCGACAACTGATTCCGGATCCGGCCGCTCACGGCTCATCAGACCGCGGCACAGGGATGGGTTGCCGTAATAGCCGCACCGCACCGACCAATGATGTGGCCTCTCGTCCGTGACGTTGACGGGGATGTCTTCGATATCGGGGAAGCCGATGCGTGTGCATACGATGACGACGGATCGCTGATGGGCATGGCACCGGCTCCCCTGCGGCAAGTTTCGCATCAGCGTCTTTCGTCGTTGCGGACAGGCGGCCGGCAAGCCATCGGTCGCACACGCGGCTCGTTCCGCCATTTCGCCGGAGACGCGAAAACGGCGGATTCCGTATGGTCCGCAACCCGTGAACCGTTGGGATTCCGCCGTTTTCGTATCGTGACGCTACAGTCGCTCAGACGTTGAACTTGAATTCGACGATGTCGCCGTCCTGCATCACGTAGTCCTTGCCTTCGAGGCGCAGCTTGCCCTCCTCCTTGATCTTCGGCATCGAGCCGTCGGCGGCCACGAAGTCGTCGTAGGAGACGACCTCGGCCTTGATGAAGCCCTTCTCGAAGTCGGTGTGGATGACGCCTGCGGCCTGCGGCGCCGTCCAGCCCTTGTGGATCTGCCAGGCGCGCACCTCCTTCTCGCCTGCCGTCAGGAAGGTCTGCAGGCCGAGGATGTCGAAGCCGACGCGCGCGAGCTGGTCGAGCCCCGACTCCTTGAGTCCGGCGTCCTCGAGCATCTCGCGGGCGTCCGCCTCGTCGAGCTCGGTCAGTTCGGCCTCGAACTGCGCGTTGAGGAAGATCGCCGGCGCCGGTGCGACCGAATCGTCGAGCTTCTTCTTGAACCCGTCGTTCATCAGCTCGGTGTCGTCGACGTTGAACACGTAGATGAACGGCTTCGCGGTGAGCAGATGGAGGTCGTAGAGCTCGTCCTTGTCGATCTCGCCGGCCTGCGCGGCCGCGTCGATCGTGCGTCCCGACTCGAGGATCGCCTTCGCCTGCTTGACGGCCTCCATGTACGACGGCTCGATCTTCCTGCCGCGCAGGTCCTTCTCGAGCTTCGGCAGCGCGTTGTCGATCGTCTGCAGGTCGGCGAGGATGAGCTCGGTGTTGATCGTGTCGATGTCGTCGGCCGGGTCGACGCGGCCGTTGACGTGGACGATGTCGTCGTCCTCGAAGGCGCGCACGACCTCGCAGATCGCGTCTGCCTCGCGGATGTTCGCGAGGAACTTGTTGCCGAGTCCCTCGCCTTCCGAGGCGCCCTTGACGATGCCGGCGATGTCGACGAAGGTGACGGTCGCCGGCACGATCTTCTCGGTGTGCACGAGCCTGGCGAGCACCGGCAGACGGTCGTCGGGCAGCGGCACGATGCCGGTGTTCGGCTCGATCGTCGCGAACGGGTAGTTCTCGGCGAGCACGTTGTTGCGGGTGAGGGCATTGAACATGGTGGACTTGCCGACGTTCGGCAGTCCGACGATTCCGATGGTAAGAGACATACCGCCCACTGTAGCGTTGCGGCTCGTCAACGCCGCGGCGGGCGGCGGGCGGCGCTCAGCCCTGTTCGATCGCGTCGACGGCGCGGATGACCGAGCCGCGGAACGCGCTCTCCTCGAGCGAGGCGACGCCCTTGATCGTCGTGCCTCCCGGCGAGCACACGGCGTCCTTCATCGCGCCCGGATGCGTGCCGGTGGCCAGATACAGCGCGCCGACGCCTTCGATCATCTTGGCGGCGAGCCGGTAGGCGGTCGCGCGCTGCAGCCCGTACTTGACGCCGGCGTCGCCGAGCGCCTCGAGGTACATGTCGGTGAAGGCGGGCGCGCAGCCGGCGATGCACATCGCGATGTCCATGTGCGCGCCGTCGACGCGTTCGATGAGCGCGATTGAGCCGAAGATCCGTTCGAACTCGTCGCGCTGCGCGTCGGTGAGCGTGTTGTCGGTCTCGGTGACGAGCACGCCCTTGCCGACGGCCATCGGCGTGTTCGGGATCGTGCACTGCAGGTGGATGAGCTCGCTCATCTCCCCCATCATCGTGTCGAAGCGGTCGAGCGTCCATCCGGCGGCGATCGACACGACGAACTTGTCGGCGCCGGCGAGGTCGGCTACGAGCGGCTTGATGACCGTCTCGATCTGGTACGGCTTGATCGCCACGACGATGATGTCGGCGGCGTCGACGACATCCTTCGCGTCGTGCAGCGCCGTCGCGCCGATCGCGCCGGTGGACTCCACGAGCTTGTCCCAATGGGCCGCGCAGGCCACGATCTGCGAGCCGTCGAGCGTGCCCGCCTCGACGAGCCCCTTCGCGATCGCCTGTCCCATGTTGCCGAATCCGATGAATCCGACCGTGCACGAATCCGTCATGTGCTTCCTTCCTTGCCGTGCGCACCGGGCGCGTTTGTCTTCGTCGTCCACGGTAGCGCATCCGTGTTGCGTCCCTGCCCGGGCATGCCATGACATGGACGCGCGCCGCCGAAGTGTCGGGCGCTCAGAACAGCTTGCGCAGGTCGCCGCGGTCGAGCGCCTCCTGGAACAGGTGGCGGAAGACCCTGGCGCCGTGCACGCCGTCGTGCTCGAACTCGTTCGTCACCCACCAGTGCGCGTTGCCGATGTGCGCGAGCGTGTCGAGGCTCAGCGACGAGTCGACGTACATGTCGTCGAAGTAGACGGCGGCCTGCAGCGGCACCGTGTTGCGCGCGAGCTGCTGCGCGTCGTAGATCGTGCCGAAGCGCGTGCGTCCCATCATCGTCTCGACGGCGGCGCGGAACGGCCTGAGCGCACGCTCCTGCTCGAACATCCACGGGAAGGCGGCCTCGCCGGTCAGCAGCAGCGGCCGCGCATCGGTCGAGAACTCGGGCATCGTGTCGCGCACGCGCTGCGCCGCCCAGTCGATCGGCGCGTCGAGTTCGCCGTTCGCGTAGATGAACTCCTGCAGCGGCCAGTACAGCGCGTTCGACGATGTGGCCGTCACGACGTCGGCGAGGAACTCGTCGGTCAGCGGCGACGTCTCAGACGCGCTGCCGTCGCCAGCGGCGAAGGCCTCGTCGAGCAGCCAGTGCACATGTTCGAAGCTCGGCTTCATACCGAAGGACGAGCCGAGCGTCTGCAGGCGCTCGACGGTGAAGGGGTCGCCGTTGGGCAGCGTGATGCGCTGCGAGGCGAGGATGTCGGCGAGCGTGTCGAGACGGGCGCGGTCGAACGGGTAGCGGTCGGTGAACTGTTCGGTCTTGCGCCGCATGCGCGGGAAGGTGTGCAGGTAGACCTCGGTCGCGTCGGCCGGCACATGCGGGATGCCGCCGGTCGTGAACGCGGCCGCGAGCGCCGTCGGGAACAGCGACAGGTAGGTGAGCGTCAGGAAGCCGCCGTAGCTCTGTCCGAGCGTCGTCCACAGGCTGCCGGCGAATTCGGTGCGCCGCAGGTGTTCGAAGTCGCGCACGATCGAGTCGGCGAGAAAGTGCATGAGATGGTCGGCGCCGGCCTCGCCATCCATCGCGCCGATGACGTTGGAATCGATGTGCGAGGAGCGTCCGGTGCCGCGCTGGTCGGGCAGCACGACGCGGAAGTGCTTGACGGCCTCGGCGATCCAGCCGTCCGAATGGGGGTCGAGAGGGCGCGGTCCGGCGCCGCCGGGACCTCCCTGCAGGAACAGCAGCGGCGGCAGGTCGTCGTGGATGTGTTCGGGCGCGGTGAGCACGCGGTAGAACAGCTTGATGCGCGGGCCGTCGAAGCCCCGGCCGGGTTCGTGGCCGTCCCAGTCGAGCGGCACGTCGATCGCGTGTTCCGAGACGTGCAGTCCCGGCAGATAGTATTCGGCAAGCAGTCCCATATGGTGTCCCCTTTCGTTGCGCCGTCGCGTCGCCGCGGCCGCGGTGCGCGCCCGGCGACGCCCGTCTCCATCACAATCCCCCGTACGGACATGGCGACGGCTTCGTCCTCGCGGATGATTGCCGGTGGCGCGCGCGCACGCTACGCTGGGCGTCATGCCTTCCGATGCCCCACGTTCCGATCCGCGTCGAGCGCCCTTCCGCGTCCGCGCACGCGGATGGATGCACGACCATCGCGTCATCGTCGTCGACGCGCTCGAGACGATGCTGCTGATGCTGCTGTGGATCTCGATGATCGGCGGCTTCGCGTGGAACGACGGCGCCGGCTTGATCTTCGACTATCCGTCCTCGTCCGCCGGCGCCGTCGCCGCGTGCACGGTGTGGAGCGCGCTGCTGACCGCCCCGTACATATTGCACCGCACGCGTCCGGAACTGGCCGTGCGCCTGTTCGTCGGCGTCGTCGCCGTGCAGCTCGTGTGCGGGCCTTCACTGATCGTCGCCGATTTCATGGCCGTGCCGATGCTGTGCGCGGCGATCGTCTACGGCGAGCGAGGCCATCTGCGCCGCTATCTGGCGACGGCGGCCGTCTTCGACGTGCTCACGTCGCTCGTCAACGCGTCGGTGCAGGTCTTCGGCCCGCTGCTGCCGCAGCCGCGCGACGAGCGCTTCGGCGTCATCATGTACCCGTGCCCGATCGGCGAGGCGGCCAGCGGGCATTGCGGCGCGCAGTTCGCGCAGGCCTTCGCAATCGTGCTGTTCACGGTGTCGCTGCCGCTCGCGATGGCGGTCGTCGTCGCGTTCTGGCAGCGGGCGCGCCATCAGACGGTCCGTCTGCTCAACGAACGCAACGAGGCGATCGTCGCGCGCGAACGCGAGGAGCGGCAGATCGCCGCGTCGGCGGAGCGTGCGCGCATCGCCAGGGACATGCACGACATCGTCGCGCACACATTGTCGATCATCATCATCCAGTCGGACGGCGGACGCTACGCCGCGCGCGACGACCCGAAGCTAGCGCGCGAGACGATGGAGACGATCCGGCGCGAATCCGAGCACGCGCTGCATGACATGCGGCGGCTGCTCGGCGTCTTCGGAGGCTCCGAGCACGCGCGACTGGCCGACGTCGACGCGCTCATCGAACAGGCGCGCGCCGTCGCGCCGGACATGACGCTCACGACGCGCACGCTCGGCGATCCGGCGCCCGCGCGCCTCGACGGGCGCGCGAGCGTCGCGATGTACCACGTCGTGCAGGAGGCGCTGACGAACATCCGCAAATACGCCGGTGCGAGGACGCACGTGACGGTGACCTTCGACTGGGGTCCCGAGACCTTGTCCATCGACGTGGACGACGACGGCCGCGGCGCGGCGTCGTCGCTCGACGGGCACAAGCCCGGCTACGGCCTGCTCGGCATGCGCGAACGCGTCGAGTCCGTCGGCGGCACCGTCGAATCCGGCCCGCGGCTGTCCGGCGGCTTCAACGTCCACGCCGTCGTGCCACTCGGCAACGTCGACGCCGCCGATGCAGAGGCCGCGACCGCAGACGGTGCCGCCGCGCTCGCCGACATCCCCTCCGCGAGCGGCGTCCCTTCCGACGTCGACGCGTGCACATCCACGGTCGCCGCCGCTGATGCGGCCGCGCACCCGACGGTCCCCTCCCCCGGCGCCGACGGCGCGGACGGGACGGCGGACACGGACGACGACGCGCGCCGAGAAGGCGACGAGGGCATCGTCTGGCCGTTCTTCGTCAAGTTCGGGCACACGCTGCGCTCGCGTCCCTTCGACCAGGCCGAGGACGACAGCCCACGCAGCGCGATCGCCCGGCTGTCGCGCTGGACGCAGCGGCACTACGTGATGATGGACGTCGTCATGTTCACGCTGCTCGGCTGCTTCACCTGCGTCACGGGCCCGGTCATGAACCTGGCGACGACGCCCGGCGGCAGGCGCTCCTACATCTTCGGCGTCATCGTGACCTGGGCCGTCGTGGCGCCGCTGATGCTGCGCCGGCGCTTTCCGCGCGCCGTCGCGCTCGTCGTGGCCGCCGTGTGCCTGCTGCAGCTGCTCGTATTGCCCGGCTTCTACACGGCCGACCTCTACGTCGTGTTCGCGATCCACGCGGTCGCGCTGTACGGGCGCGCCGGCAGCCGGAAGTGGATCGTGCCGCTGTTCACGTTCGGCTGCACCGCCTTCGCGGCGCGCTGCGCGATGAACATCGCCGGATTCCCGAGCCTGTTCGCCTGGCTCTCCCATACGCCGGACCCGTCGATTGAGGCGCTCTACCTCGGCTCGCCGCATTCGGCCCTCGTCCAGTACGGCGTCTTCTCGATGTTCCTCTGCATCCTCGCCTACGCGCTCGGCGCATGGACGAGGCTCGGCGGCACGAACCCGCAGGTGCTGCAGGCGCGTACCGAGGCGCTCGAGGCCGAGCGCGACAAGCAGCGCGTCATGGCGGCGAACCACGAACGCGACCGCATCAGCGCGAACATCCGCGCCGAGGTCAGCGACACGCTCAATGCCGTCATCGAGCAGACGACGACCGAACTGTCGACGATCGACGGGCAGCTCGCACGCGGCGAGACGCCGTCGCCCGACTTCATCAACGACGCGTTCGCGCAGATCGGCGCGCAGGGGCGCACGGCGCTCGCCCATATGCGCGAGCTGCTCAGCGTGCTGCGCGAGACCGGATTCAGCGACGAGGGCGAGCACGACCGTTCGCCGAGCCTCGCGCCGGCGAAGTCGCTCAACGAGCAGATCGAACATGCGGGCGAGCACTCCCCCGACGCGCGCTGAGCGCAGGCACCGCTGCGGCTAAACTGGACGGCATGACAGGCAACGACGGAATCCGCATCGTGATCGCGGACGACCAGGAGCTCATCCGCGCCGGCTTCACGATGGTCATCAACTCGCAGCCCGACATGCAGGTCGTCGGCCAGGCCTCGGACGGAGCGCAGGCGGTTGAACTCGTCGAACGGCTGCATCCGGACATCGTGCTCATGGACGTGCGCATGCCTGGCATGGACGGGCTGACGGCGACCGGGCGCATCACCGCGTACGCGCATGCGAACGGGGACGGGGAGGGGACGCGCCATACGCGCGTCATCATCCTGACGACCTTCGACCTCGACGAGTACGTGATGTCGGCGATCAACGCCGGCGCCTCGGGCTTCCTGCTCAAAGACACCGACCCGGAGACGCTGCTCGCGTCGATCCGCACCGTCTACCAGGGCAACGCGATCATCGCGCCGACGGCCACGAAGCGCCTCATCGAGAAGATGATGGAGGGCACGCTCACCTCCGCCGACGCGCACGCAGGCGGCGACGACTACGTCGACCCCGAGCTCGCCACGCTCACCGACCGCGAACGCGAGGTGCTCGTCGAGATCGCGCACGGCCTGTCCAACCAGGAGATCGCCGACAAGCTGTTCATCTCGCTGCCGACCGTCAAGACGCATGTCGCGCACATCCTGCAGAAGATCAACGCGCGCGACCGCGTGCAGGCCGTCGTCTTCGCCTACGAGAACCATCTGGTGTAGCCCGGTGCGGCGGGGCGAATCCGCAATGGAAATGAATATGACCGGCCCCTGCGCACTGCATCGCAGTGCGCAGGGGCCGGCCCGTCATCGGCGCGGGCCGATGGCGATGGCCGGCGCGGCGTGGATGCGAGGAGAAGGGAAGGTGCGCGCCGCGCCGGCCACGATCAGGATTCGGCGAGCGCCTCGACCGGCGGCGTCCTCACGGCGCGGCGCGCCGGGAACACGCTCGCGAGCAGCGAGCAGACGACGGCGATTGCGAGGATGGTGCCGTAGGTGCCCCAGTCGACGACGTAGACGACGTCGGCGATCGGGCTCATCACGATGTAGATGCCGAGCCAGCCGAACAACGTGCCGACGACCATGCCGACGACGCTCGTGACGAGCGAGATCAGCAGCGCCTCGACGGCGAGCGAACGCTTGAGCTGGCCGCGCGTCATGCCGATGGCGCGCAGCGTCGCCGATTCGCGGGTGCGTTCGATGACCGACAGGCTCAGCGTGTTGCCCACGCCGATGACGGCGATGACGACGGCCACGGCGAGCAGCGCGACGAGCAGCATCAGCATCATGTTCACCATGCTCTCCCACATGCTGCGTTCGGCGACCGGGCCGCCCACGGCGATGTCCGGATAGTCCTGCAGGTCCTTCGCGATCGCGTCGTAGACGTTGGACAGCGACAGGTCGGAGGGCACGTCGAGCTTGACGAGCAGCGTGTCGCCGGTGGCCTTGAAGGTGCCGTCGTCGAACAGCGAGGCGTCGACGAAGGTGGCGTTGGGTGCGTCCTGCGCGATGCGCTTGTAGGCGCGCTGCGTCACGTGCAGCCGGTGCGCGGCGCCTTGCGCCTCGCCGTCGTCGCCGATCTCGGTGAGCGCGGCCGTGCCGTCCTTGAGGCGCAGCGCTTCGCCGCTGCCGCCTTCGATCGTCGGCATCAGCGCATCGCCGGCGCCCAGGGACGGCGCGGGATCGCCCAGGTCGACGTTGAGCACATGCTGCAGCGCGGCCACGTCGGGCACGCCGATGACGGTCGTATAGACGATGTGGCCCTGCGCGTCGGCGAACTCGGCCTGCGCCGTCTTCGCGGACAATGTCGCGGCGACGCCGCGTTCGGCCTTCACCGCGTCGACGGCCTTGGCCGGGATCTGCGGGCCGGAGGCCGCCACGTCGACGCTGTAGCGGCTGTCGAGCGCTTCGTTCATCGTCGCCTTCGCCGCCGCGGCGCCGGTCGCCAATGTGGAGATCAACGTGACGCCGATGAGCAGCGCCGTGCCGGTCGCGGCGATGCGCCGCGGGTTCTTCTGGATGTTCGCGTTCGCGAGCTTGGCGGCCGGGCCGCACAGCGAGACGAGCGCGCCGACGCCCTTCATCATCCACGGCAGCCAGAACAGCGCCGTCATTGCCAGGCCGACGAAGACGAGCATGCATCCGGCGACGCCGGCGAGCAGCGCGGCGCCGGAGGCGTCGCCGTTCGCGGAGCGGGTCATCGGGATCGCGGCGAGCGCGGCCGCGACGCCGGCGAGCAGCAGCACGCATCCGACGACGGCGCGTCCCGTGCGCGCCTTGCGCCGGCCGGTGATCTCGATCGGGTGCATCGCCTCGAACGGGCTGACGCCGGTCGCCGAGCGCGCGGCGCCTATCGAGGCGAGCACCGTCATGACGACGCCGAAGAGGATCGGCAGGACGACGACCTGCCAGCTCATGACGAGCGTCAGGTGCATGCCGCCGAGCGACCGGTCCTTCGTCGCGAGCGTGGCGAGCGCCATCAGGCCGACGCCCGCGGCGACGCCGAGCGCCGACGACACGAGGCCGAGGATGCCGGCCTCCTCGAGCACCGAGACGTACAGCTGGCGTTTCGTCGCGCCGATCGTGCGCAGCAGCGCGAGCGTGCGGCGGCGCTGCGCGACGAGCACCTGGAAGGTGTTCGCGATGACGAGCGCGGCCACGACGAGGGCGAGGACGCCGAAGGCGAGCAGGAACTGCTTGGTCACGTCGCCGCCATTGGAGCTGAGCGCCTTGATGGCCTGCTCCTCCATCTGCGCGCGGTCGCGCACCGTCGCGGCCGGATCGGTCGCGGCCTGCACGGCGGGCACGGCCTGCGCCTCGCGCGCCGGATCGATGTACAGGTAGGCGCCGGTCGTCGGCACCTGGTCGAAGGAGCCCGTCTCGGCGCAGGCGACCATCAGGTCGTCGGAGATGACCGAGGCGCCATTGTAGTAGCCGTACACGTTGTTCGGGTCGTCGGTCAGGCCGGTGATCGTCGCCTGCAGGTCCTTCGGATCCTCGGCGTACTGCGCGCGCAGCGTGAGCGTGTCGCCGACCTTGAGCCGCCACTGGTCGGCGAGCTTGGCCGGGACCGCGATCTGCCGCTCGCCTGCGGGCGACGGCGCCCGGCCGTCGGTGATTTCGACCGGCAGCAGCCGGACGTCGGCGCTCGTCGCGAGCGCCACGCCGCTGCCGTGCTGGTCGCCGGCGCCCAGCAGGACGGAGCGCGTGACGTCGGGGCGCACGCCCTCGACGCCGTCGACGGCGCCCACCGCGTCGAGCCGCAGGTCGCCGACCGTCGTCTCCTGGCCCGGATCCGCGCCGTCGCCGCCGTCCGTCGTGATCGCGTAGTTCGCGCCGCCGAACTGTCCGGTCGTCTGTTCGCGCAGCGACCTGTCGAAGGCGTTCGTGAACAGCAGCGTCGCCGCGATGAACGCCGTGCCGATGAGGATCGCGATGCCCGCCGGTATCAGCATCCTCAGGTTCTTCTTCATCATCTGCATCGTCACCGATCGCATGGGTGCATCCTCTCCGTCGTCGTTGCCGCCGCGCGCCTCACCGCGACTGTCCCTGCATATGTTCGGCCTTGTGCGCCGGCAGCGGCACGGCGGTTGCCGCGCGCGTCGCCTGCTCCCGTTCGCGCATGAGCAGCTCGCTCATCCACTCGGCCGTCGGGTCGTCGACGTCGGCGACGATGTTGCCGTCGGCGAAGACGATCGCGCGGTCCGCGTAGGAGGCGGCGACCGGGTCATGCGTGACCATGATGATCGTCTGCCCGAGCTCCTTGACCGAGCTCTTGAGGAAGCTGAGCACCTCGGCGCTCGAGACCGAGTCGAGCGCGCCGGTCGGTTCGTCGGCGAACACGAGCGCGGGCTTCGTGATGAGCGCTCGGGCAATCGCGACGCGCTGCTGCTGGCCGCCGGACAGCTCGTTGGGACGGTGGTCGAGGCGGTCCTGGATGCCAAGCGTGCGCACGAGCAGGTCGAACCACTGGCGGTCCGGCTTGGCGCCGGCGAGCGTCAGCGGCATCAGGATGTTCTGCTCGGCGGTGAACATCGGCAGTAGGTTGAAGCTCTGGAAGACGAAGCCGATGCGCATGCGGCGCAGCATCGTCAGCTGCTTGTCGCCGAGCTTCGTCAGGTCGTGGCCTTCGAACATGACGCGGCCCGAGGTCGCGCCGTCAAGGCCGGACATCGTGTGCATCAGCGTCGACTTGCCCGAGCCGGACGGTCCCATGATCGCCGTGAAGCGGCCCTGTTCGAAGGCGACGTTGACGCCGCGCAGCGCATGCACGACGCTGCTGCCCTCGCCGTAGTCCTTGACGAGGTCGATCGCCTCGATCGCCGTGTGCGGACGCGAGGCCGTGAACGGCGCCGCGGGGTTCTGCTGCGCCGTCGCGGCGGCCGGCGTCATCGGTGTGGTCGGTGTGTCCATCGTGGTTTCCTTTCGTCGGCGCGGCAAGGCCGCGTCGTTTCGTTGTCGTTGGATTCCACGGTAGGTCCGCCGTCCCGTCGCCGTCATCGGCCGCGGGGCGGAAAAGCGGTGCGGGCATCATCCGCAAGGATGATGCCCGCACCTCGTACTGCGATCAGGAAGGCGGCGCCCCTGTCACCAGCCGAGCACGATCATCGCGACGACGCCGGCGGCGAGCGCCACGGCGACGAACAGCGCAAGCCAGTCGGCGAGGCGCATATGCGCCGGCCTCATCAATGTGCGGCGCGCTGAGCCGCGGTCGATGTACACGCCGCGAAGACGCTCGGCGATGACGACGTGGTCGTCGTACCGGCCCATCAGGTCGCGCGCGATCGCCCAGCGGCGCAGCCGCGACAGCGGCGTCGGCCTCACGCCGCGCACGTCCTGGCGCCGTCGCGCCTCGCGCACCGCCCGCCGCCAGCGCGGCAGCCAGTTGAGCCGGTCGACGAAGCGGCTCGCCGCCGGATACGGCACCCGCAGCGCGCTCAACGCACAGATCCAGTCGCGCCGGCTCGTCGTCAGCACGGTGAGCATCAGCGCGAAGACGATGTCGAGAATCCTCAGCGCGACGACGCCGCACAGCGTCAGCGACTGCGCGCTCACGCGCCACCAGCCGAGCCGCCACAGCGTCGTGTCGCCGTAGTCGTTCAGACACAGCGCCATGATGATCGCGATGAGCGCGGCGAGGGGCGCGAACGCGGCCCACACGGAGCCGACCGAGCGCGCCGGCGTGCGGTCGGCGAGGAACATGAGCTGTTCGAGCACGAGCACGGCGGCCAGGAAGATCCAGTTGCCCCACCATGCGCACAGCACGACGAGCAGGATCGATATGAGGACCTTCACGCGCGTGTCGAGCCGATGCAGCCAGCCGTCGCCCGGCGTGCATAACCGTCCGTTCATCATCGTGCGCCTCCTTGGCTCGCATCGGCGCCACGGCCTGCGCCCCGCGCATCGCGGACGACGCGGCCGTAGCGACGAGGCGGCCGGCGTCGAGCCGTGCCGCATACGTGCAGTATTCGCCGACGGCGGCGACGTCGCCGCTCGCCATGACGACCGTCGCGCCGTGCGCACAGGCCTCGGCGAGCGCGTCGAGCACGCGCGTGCGCAGCCGCACGTCGAAGCCGGCGAGCGGCTCGTCGAGGGCGATGACGGGCGTGCGCGCCGCGAGCGCGGC
>NZ_JGYU01000016.1 GCF_000741135.1 Bifidobacterium choerinum
AGCGCGCGCGACAGCTGCGCCGGATCGACGCGCGCACCCTGCCGCGCGGCGAGGTCGTTCATCGTCAGCGCGACGACGGTCGGGCGTCCCAGTTCGAGGACGGTGGCGAGGAAGTACAGCGCGCGCGAGATGTTCGTCGCGTCGACGACGGTCACGACGAGGTCCGGGTCGCCGTCGCCCCCCAGCCCCATAACCGCCTTCGCGGCGACCTCCTCGTCCGGCGAGAGCGGCAGCAGCGAGTAGGTGCCCGGCGTGTCGATGAGGTCCCAGCGTTCGCCGTCGTGGTCGTAGACTCCCTCCTCGAGCAGCACCGTCGTGCCGGGCGCGTTCATGACGCGGGCCCTCGCGCCGAGGATCGAGTTGAACAGCGACGACTTGCCGACGTTCGGGTTGCCGATGAAGACGATGCGCGGCATGCCGCCCTCACGCACGCGGTGGCCGCCGACGTCGCAGCAGGGGCGTGCGCCGCGGCGGGCGGCGCCGGTGCCATGGTCGTCGTGGCGGCGCGCGGGCAGCAGCGCCGCCAGTCCGCGTCGGTGGTCGTGATGGTCTGAGGTCATGGTCGGTCCTTGGATGTGGTTCAGGAGGAGAAAGAGGACGGAGATTGTCGCGCGCCGGTCAGTCGGCGGCGGGCGTGACGGCGATGAGCGAGGCGGTGCGCCCGTCGAGCGCGATGCGCTCGGTGCCCTTCGCGACGACGCGGCCGCCGAAGTTCGCGCGCTGCACGACGCGGATGACGGTGCCGGCGCGCAGCCCCAGCTCGAGCATGCGGAATCGGTGGCGTTCGTCGACGCCGACGGCCGTGATCGCCATGTCCTCGTTCGGCGGGCAGTTCTCGACGGTCAGTGGGGAAACGGTCAGTGGGGAAGAGGTGTCCATAAGCGCACATTGTTATGGCGATCGTGGGGAAAGTCAATAGTTCCGAGACGGAAAAACGGGACGGAAAGCGACAAGGGCCCCGACGAGGCGGAATCAGTCCGCGCCCAGCGTGCGGCAGGTCTGCCCCAGACCCCGGCTGAGCGCGACGACGTCGAGCAGCCGGTCGATTTCGTCGTCCGGCAGGTCGGTGTGCTCCCTGGCGGCGCGCCGCACCGTGACGCCCTCGGCCATCGCGTCCTTCGCGAGCCCCATCGCGCGCTCGTAGCCGACCGCGTCGTTGAGCGCCGCCGCGATCGACGGCGACTGCTCGGCGTGGCGGCGGCCGCGCTCGACGTCGACGCGGATTCCCTCGACGCACTTCGTGCGGAACATGTCCATCGCGTTGATCGCGAGCGTCATGCCGGTGAGGATCTCGTGGATGATCACCGGGTCGAAGGCGTTGAGCTGCAGCTGGCCCTCGGCGGCCGCCCAGTTGACGGTCACGTCCATGCCGAAGACGACGAAGCAGCACTGGTCGACGCATTCGGGGATGACCGGGTTCACCTTGCCCGGCATGATCGACGAGCCCGCCTGGCGTGCCGGCACCTTGAGGTCCTCGAAGCCGCAGCGCGGCCCTGAGTTGAGCAGACGCAGGTCGTCGGCGGCCTTCTTCAGATGGACCGCGAGGTTCTTCAGGCAGGCGCTCGCGGCGATGTAGGCGCTCATGTCGGTGACCGAGGCGACCGGGTCGGCGGCGGCGTGCACCGGCAGCCCGGTCAGCCGCGCGAGAGTGCGCGTCGCGCTCTCGCGGAAGCGCAGGTCGGCGCACACGCCGGTGCCGATCGCCGTCGCGCCGAGGTTGAGGTCGCACAGTTGGTCGACGAGCGCGTCCATCGCCTGCAGGTCGAGCTTGAGGAACGACGCCCAGGCGTGGAACTCCTGGCCGAAGGTCATCGGCACGGCGTCCTGCAGCTGCGTGCGCCCGATCGTCACGTCGTCGGCGTGCCGGTCGGCCAGTGTGTGGAACGCGTCGCGCAGGCGCCGCGCGGCGGCAGCGAGCGGCGTCAGCCCGCCGCAGATCGCGAGCTTGCAGGCGGCCGGGTAGGTGTCGTTCGTCGACTGCGAGCGGTTGACGTCGTCGTTGGGGTGGATGTAGGCGTAGTCGCCGCGCGGACGTCCGCAGATCTCGAGCGCGCGGTTGGCGATGACCTCGTTCATGTTCATGTTCAGGCTCGTGCCGGCGCCGCCCTGCAGCACGTCGACGGGGAACTGGTCGGCGAGAGCGCCGCCCTCGGTCTCCTCACAGGCCTGTTCGATCGCCTTCGCCTTGTCCTCCTCGAGCAGGCCGAGCTCGGCGTTCGCGATCGCGCAGGCGCGTTTGACGACGGCGTAGGCGCGGATGAGCGCCTCGTGCGAGGAGTCGGGGATGCCGCTGACCGTGAAGTTCTCGATCGCGCGCTGCGTGTGGATGCCCCAGTACACATCCTGCGGCACCTTGAGCGTGCCGATGCAGTCGTGCTCGGCCCTCATGGCCGGCACGTCCCGCGCCTCCGTCTCCGTGGCCGTATCGTCCGCGGCCGCCGTCGCGGCGTCCCGTCCTCCCCCGTCCCTGCCGATGCCGTCTCCGTCGCGCTGTCCGTCCATGATCTCGCTCCTTGTCCTTGCGCCGTCTGCGCGGTCCGCGCATATGCCCGCCGCGTTTTTCCGGCCTATGATTCTATGTTCGCGCCCGTGGACGCGGCAAGGACGATATTGCTTACAGCCGATTGCCCGCGCGTCGCCTCATGCGCGCGGTTCAATGGGGGCTATGGAAAACTTCGAGACCAACCAGAACGTGCATTTCACCTCGTCCAAGCCGATCTACGACTTCTATGTGGCGGGACCCTACGAGACGGCCGAGCAGGTCGAGAGCATGGAGCGCCTCGAGCGCGTGCTCAAGGGCCGCGGCAAGAACCTGTACCTGCCGCGCTTCGCGATGGACGTCAACGTCTCCGGACCGCGCGCCGTCTTCGAGGACCGCATCCGCGCGATCGGGAACTCGGCCGCGCTCATCGCGAACTTCGACGACAAGGACCCCGGCACCGTCTTCTCGATGGGCTACGCCTACGCGCTCGGCAAGCCGGTCTACGCGTACTGCGAGGGCATCCTGCCGAACGCCCGCATCAGCCTGATGATCGATCAGGCGGCCACGGCGGTGCTCGACGGCCCCGCCGACCTCGAGAGCCTGCTCGATTCGGGCCGCATCAAGCCGCTGAACCTCGAGCAGTGCTGAACGGCGACGTCGCGGCGCGCGTCCGTGCGCGCCGCGGCCCGCATGGACGGTGAGCGACGATGACCGACGACGACATGCGTTTCGAGCCGCTGCGCGCCGATGTGATCGAATGCGCGCAGAGGGCGCACGGCGACGCCGACACGCAGCTGTTCGCGTTCTTCGAGGAGCTCCGGCGCGTCGACCTCATCTACGGCGCCTACGGACGCCGCTCGGGGCTGCCGCTGAGCGTGTACCTGATCTTCGACTACATCTGCGAGAACGACGGCACGTCGCAGCGCGAGATCTGCGCGTACACGCTGCTGCCGCGCCAGAGCGTGAACAACGTCGTCAACTCGCTCGCCGCGCAGGGCCTGCTGCGGCTCGAGGGCAGCGAGCACGACCGACGCGTCAAGCGCATCCGGCTCACCGACGAGGGGAGGCGCTGGCGCGAACGGCTGATCGAGCCGCTGCGCGGCGCCGAGCTGCGCGCGATGGCCGAGCTCGAACCCGACGAGCGCCGCGCGATGATCGCCTACGTCGACAAGTTCATGAACGCGCTCGAACGTCAGATCGGCGCCCTCGGGGGCTGATCGGGCGCCGACGGCCCCTGTCCGCGCGGTTTCTCCCGGACGCTGTGCGCTGCGGCGCGGACAGGGGGCATGTGAAGATGCTGCAAGGATGACGCGCCGAGGCCGATACCGGCGGCGAGGGGAAGGTATGCTTACTGATTGTCCCAATATGGGACAGTTTTGGTAGTGCCTTTGACGCTTCGGCTGGCGGCTTTGGCGGTCTTGGTTCCCTGGGTTTTGAGCTGGTCGTCGGCGCTGTCGATGAGGTCGCCGTCGCCGGCATGAGGTGTTCCCGCTGGCCCGTGTGCGACCTGGCCGGCGGTGTGGCCCGTCTGGCCGATGATCGTGGTGGCGCGGTGGTTGAGGTTGAGGTGACCGAGGTGGCTGGTCGCCTGCCCGCTATCGCCGCTGCTGCGCAGGCCTTTCATGGGTTTTAGTTTCCTTCTCCGAACGTGGTCGAGAACAGCGCGTAGAGTTTGCTGTCGCTGGGGATGCGCCCGTCAATCGGGATGACAGCGTTGCCGCTTTTCATCAGGCCGTGTCCCCGGGGCACGTTGGTGAAGTAGCGGCGCTGGTCCTGGCTGAAGTGGAGCCTGAGGATCCGCCACCGCGCTCGAGCGTCCACGACGCACCTACTGCAAGGCGTTCTCGCGCCCTCGCTCGGCGCGCTGAAGGGCGCGGTAGACCGTGGAGCGGCCCACGCTGAACAGCTCGGCCAGCTCGCCCACGGTGTGCTCGTCGGCAGCATGTAGCCGGACGAGGTGAGCTTCTTGCCGGGGGTGAGTTTCGGTGACTTTCCGCGCAGCCGGCCCTTGGCCTTGACGACCTTCATCCCCTCGCGGGTGCGGGCACGGATGAGGTCGGCTTCGAACTCGGTGACCATCGCCAGCACGTTGAACAACAGTTTCCCCATCGGGTCGGTCGGGTCGTACACCGATCCGGCGATGCTCAGCTTCACTTCCCGCGCCGCGAGGTCGTCGGCGATCTGGTGGGCATCACGGACTGAACGCGCCAGCCGATCGAGCTTGGTGACCACGAACGTATCGCCGTCCCGACAGGCAGCCAGCGCCTGCCGCAGGCCCTCACGGTCGGCGTTGCGGCCCGTGAGCCCGTGATCGACGTAGATGCGCTTGGGATCGACGCCGAACGCCGCGAGTCCGTCACGCTGCGCGGTCAGGTCCTGCTCGTCGGTGGAGACTCGGGCATAGCCGACCTTCAAAGGGGACATGCTCCCCAGTGTGTCATATAGCCTCCCTTCACCGGACAGTTCACCGGACGGGTCTTACGGGACAGCCCGCCAGGCGTGCCGTCGTTCCTCTCGATAAGTAGCGGTGGTGTCCAGTGAGGGTTCCCCTTACGGGTATGCGATCTGGGCTGACGCCTGTGACCGAGTGTTCAGTGCGCGTTGTATAGTTCAGTCCATGCTGACTATTGCTTCGCGTCTCGACGTGATGAACCGCCTGGGTCGTGCACTGGCCGACCCCACTCGATCCCGGATCATCTTGACCCTGCTCGACCATCCCGCTTACCCGGTGGAACTGGCCCGAGATCTGGACCTGACACGCCCGAACGTGTCCAACCACCTGGCATGCCTGCGCGATTGCGGGATCGTCGTCTCCGAGCCCGAGGGTCGTCGGACACGATATGAGATCGCCGATTCGCATCTGGCGCAGGCGCTGACGGCACTGGTCGATGCCACCCTGGCAGTGGACGAAGACGCCCCGTGCATCGATCCCGCCTGCTCGCTTCCCGGATGCGACGCAGCTGGGGAGGGCACATGATCCTCACCTCGGTCTTGCAGGCGATGGGCCTGTTCGCAGCGACCAACATCGACGACATCATCGTGCTCTCCCTCTTCTTCGCGCGAGGGGCAGGCCAGCGCGGCACTACCGCCCGCATTCTGGCCGGCCAGTACCTCGGATTCGCCGGCATCCTCGGTGCCGCGGTCCTGGTGACCATCGGTGCCGGAGCATTCCTGCCCTCGGCAGCCATCCCGTACTTCGGTCTCATCCCTCTGGGCCTCGGCCTCTGGGCCGCATGGCAGGCCTGGCGCGGAGACGATGACGACGATGACGACGAGGCCAAGGTTGCCGGCAAGAAGGTCGGCGTGTGGACAGTCGCAGGCGTCACCCTTGCCAACGGCGGCGACAACATCGGCGTCTACACCCCTGTCTTCCTCAGCGTGGAACCTCTCGCAGTAGTCGTCTACTGCATCGTCTTCCTCGCGCTCGTCGCGGTCCTGGTGGCCCTGGCAAAGTTCGTCGCCACCCTCCCCCCGATTGCCGAAGTGCTCGAACGCTGGGAGCACATCCTCTTCCCCATCGTTCTCATCGGCCTCGGCATCGTGATCCTCGTCAGCGGCGGAGCCTTCGGACTCTGACGTAGCGGCAGCGAACCAAACGGCCCCGACCGGGCGCACCCCTCTCGGTCCAGACCGCGACACCTACCTGCAGCCAGTCCTGCGTGATCGCGGCAACAAGATCGCCACAGAGCGCTGCAAGAACCCCGCCACCAAGCGAACGAAGCCACAGCGGATCACACGACATACCGCCAACCGGTGCAAAAACGGACAATTTTCGGACCTCGTCGCATGACGCCGTTTTTCTACCTTCCCGAGGAACTATGAGACTCGTACTGCGTTTCATGAAACCGTACCGCCCGCTGCTGGCGCTGACGATCGCACTGATGGCCATCGACGTCGTCGGCGCGCTGCTCGTGCCGACGCTCGCTGCGCGCCTGCTCAACGAGGGCGCCGCCGCAATGACGATGCGCACGATGGCCACGACCGCGATGTGGATGGTCGCCGCCTCGCTCGTCGCGTGCGCCTGCGCGATCGGCGCCGGCTACTGCTGCTCGCGGTTGTTCGCGCGCGCCGCCAAGGACATGCGCGACGCGATCTACGCCAAGTCGCTCGACCTGTCCGTCTTCGACTTCCGCCAGTTCGGCACCGCCTCGATGGTCACGCGCACGATGAGCGACGTCGTCAACATCTAGACGGCCATCACGAACGTCATCATGATGATGCTGCCGGTGCCGTTCATCTTCGTCGTGGCGCTCACCTTCGCGTTCAGCCTCGACACGGTGCTCGCCTGGTGGCTCGTCGGCGCGATCGCGAGCGTCTGTGTCATCGCGACGTTCATCCTGCGCTCCGCCGCACCGGCACCTGCAGCGCCTGCTCGACCGCATCGGCGCCGTGCTGCTCGAGAACCTCACCGGTGTGCGTGTCGTGCGCGCCTTCGGCAAGGAGCCCTTCGAGGAGGCGCGCATGGACCGGGCCTTCGCCGCCTATGCGGCCACGTCGATCAGGGCGAACCGCCTGTTCGCCAACCTTGACGGCCTGTCCTACCTGTTCATCACGCTGTTCATCATCGTCGTCTACTGGCTGTGCGGAGGGCGCATCACGGCGGGCGCGTTCCAGATGGCGACATCGTCGCCATCATCGAATACGCGGTCATGGCGCTGTTCTACCTGATGGCCGCGCAGATGGTCGTCGCGATGCTCCCCAGGGCGCTCGAATGCTGCCGCCGCGTGCGCGAGGTGCTCGACCGCACGCCAGACGTGGCCGACCCGGCCGACCCCGTCGACATGACATGCCGCGGCCCGCTGGCCGACGGCGAGGTACTCGCCTTCGACGACGTGACCTTCCGCTTCGCCGACGCCGAGGAGGACACGCTGCGCTACGTCAGCTTCACGGTGCGCACCGGCGAGACCGTCGCCATCATCGGCGCCACCGGCTCGGGCAAGTCGACGGTCGCCTCGCTCGCGATGCGCTTCCACGAGCCAGCTGGGGACGCGTGCTCGTCGACGGCGTCGACGTGCGCGACATGCGCCAGCACGACCTGCGTGCGCGCATCGCCTATGTGCAACAGCGCGCATGGCTGTTCTCCGGCGATGTGGAGTCCAACCTGCGCTACCGCGACGCGTCCGCCGACGACCACGAGATCGCCGAGGCGCTCGAGATCGCGCCGACCGGCGCGTGCTCTTCGGCCAGCATTTCGCCGCGATCTCCGGCGCAGGCCCGCTCGTCGGCCCGATTCTGGCCGCGCAGATGGGCTACCTGCCGAGCGTGCTGTGGATCATCCTCGGCGTCATCTTCGCCGGCGCCGTCCAGGACATGCTGATGCTGTGGATCTCAGCGAAGCGCCGCGGCCGCTCCTTCGGCCAGATGGCCACCGACGAGATGGGCAAGGTCGGCGGCATCGTCATCTCCGTCTTCCTCGTCGTCGTCACCGCGATCGCGATGGCCCTCCTCGCGCTCGTCGCGATCAAGGCGATGGCGAGCTCGCCGTGGGCCGTGTTCTCGCTCGGCATGACGATCCCGATCGCGCTGGCCATGGGCTGCTACGAGCGCTTCCTGCGCCCGGGCCGCGTCATCGAGACGACGGCGCTCGGCTTCGTGCTGCTCGTTCTGGCGATCGCCGGCGGCGGCATGATCGCGTCCAATCCGACGCTCGCGCCGATCTTCACGCTCGACGCCAAGCAGCTCGTCGTCGCGCTCATCGTCTACTCCTTCGCCGCGGCCGCATTGCCGCACTGGCTGCTCGTCACGCCGCGCGACTACCTGTCCACATTGATGAAGATCGGCACGCTCGCATTGCTCGTCGTCGGCATCGTCGTCGCGAACCCGCAGGTGCAGGTCCCCGCGCTGACGACGCTCGCGTCGCGTTCGGACGGCCCGACCTTCTCCGGCGCGCTGTTCCCGTTCCTGTTCGTCACGATCGCCTGCGGCGCGCTCTCCGGCTTCCACGGCGCCGTCTCCTCGGGACTGACGCCGAAGACCGTCGAGAAGGAGAACCAGATCCGCATGATCGGCTACGGCTCGATGCTCGTCGAATCGTTCACGGCGATCATCGCGCTCATCGCGGCGGTCACGATCAGCCAGGGCGTCTACTTCTCGATGAACATGTCGCCCGCGCAGATCGAGGCGGCCGCCGGCCCCGCCTACTCGGCGACGGCGAGCGCCGAGGACAACGCCGTCGCCGCGATCGGCGCGATGGACGTCGACGACATCGAAGGCCGCCACATGGACGTCGCATGGACATCCGGCGGCACGACCTACGAAGGCGCCGCCGCGCTCGAGGCGGCCGCGCGCGACGCCGGCGAGACGACGCTCGTCCCGCGCACCGGCGGCGCGACGACCTTCGCGATCGGCATGGCGAACTTCCTCAAGTCGTATCTGGGCGGCGAGAACGCGATGGCGTTCTGGTACCACTCGCGATCATGTTCGAGGCGCTGTTCATCCTGACGACCGTCGACAACGGCACGCGCGTCGCACGCTACCAGAGCGGCGACCTGCTCGGCAACGTGCGCCGCCTCAGGCGCTTCGCCGACCCCACATGGCGCCCCGGCAACCTCATCACGACCTTCATCGCCACGGCCGCATGGGGCTCGATGCTCTATATGGGCGTGTCGGACGCCAACGGCGGCATCAACGCGATGGTGCCGATCTTCGGCATCTCCAACCAGCTGCTCGCCGCCGGATGCCTGATGCTCGTCACCGTCTGTGTCGTCAAGGCCGGCCTGACGAAGTACGCGTGGATACCGGCCGTGCCGCTCGTCTGGGACGTCGCCGTGACCTTCACCGCCGACTTCCAGAAGATCTTCGACCCGCAGCTGGGCTACTTCGCGGCCGCCTCCGCATGGCGCGCGAGGATCGACGCCCGCGCGCTCGAGGGCGACGCGCTCGCGGCCGCGCACGCGTCGCTGTCGAACGCGTACCCCGACGGCGCGCTTTCGGTGTTCTTCCTCGTCATGATGACGGCGTTCCTCGCGGTCGGCGTGAAGACGTGCGTCGCCACGGTGCGCGCACGCCGCTACGGCGCCGAGTTCACGAGCGAGGAGCCCTTCGCCGAATCGTCGTGGTTCGCGCCCTCCGGACTGTTCGCCACGAAGCTCGAACGCAAGGCGCGCGCCGAATACGAGCTGATGACCGGCGCCGCGCCGCGAGCCGATGAGGACCGGGACGAGGACCGGGTGCGCGGACGCCGAGGCGCGCCCGCTCGCAGGCGTCGCCGGGGTGCCGGCATGACGGGCGCCGGACGCGCGGCCTCATGGGCCGCACGGCTGTGGCGCGGCGCAGTCTGGTATCTGCGCGAACTGAGCGGCGAGGCGCGCTACGACCACTACGTCGAACGGATGCGCCGCGAACATCCCGACCGCACGCCGCTGGGCGAACGCGAGTTCCTGCGCGAGCGCGAACGCCACGAGCGCGAGCATCCGAACACGAGCTGCTGCTGCTGCTGAGGGCGGCGCGGCCATGGGCGCAAGGCGGCCCCGGGTCACATCCATCGTGACCCGGGGCCGCCTTTATATATACCGGTCGGATCGCGCCGGCCGGCGTCCGTGCTCAGCGTATGAGGCCGATGGCGATCTTCATCGCGACGACGCGCGTCGCCGACGCGGTGACCCTGTCGGCGAAGGCGTCGTCGGCCGCGGCGCGCGCCCGCAGCCCGGCGAGGATCGGCGTCGTGTACGCCGGGTCGTTGATGCAGGCGACGTCGCCGCCGGCCTCGACGAGGCGCACGCCGAGCTGCGTCGGTTCGACGCCGCCGACGGCGCTCGCCGACAGCGAATCGGAGATGACGACGCCGTCGTAGCCGGTGCGTTCGCGCAGCAGCTCGGTGACGATCGGCCGGGAGAAGGCGGCCGGCACACCCGGGTCGAGCTGTGCGTACGAGGCGAGCGACATCATGACCATCGCCGGACGGCCTTCCCCGATCGCCTCGGTGAACGCGGCCACTTCGGGCCCGTCGGCGTCCGTCGTCGTGTCGACGATGCCGTCGGCCGTGAAATCGGTGTTGCCGGTGACCGAGCCCAGTCCGGGGTAGTGCTTGACGGCCGTCGCGACGCCGGCGTCGCGCATGCCGTCGATGAACGCGACGGCATGGCGCGCGTCGCCGTCCGCATCGAGGCCGAAGTCGCGGTCGAGGGCGCCGATCGGCGCGTTCGCCGCACGATCGATCGTCACCGTGTCGACCGACGGCGCAAGATCCACATCGACGCCGGCGGCATGCAGCTGCGCGCCCCAGCGGCGGCTGTCCTCCCGCAGCGCGTCCACGGTGAGCCGGCCCTGTTCCAGCGCGCTCGGCATCGTCTCGAACCCGGGGCCCTGCAGATGCTGCACGAGGCCGCCCTCCTGGTCGGTGGCGACGAGCAGCGGCGTGCCGTCTGTGGCGTAGCCGCGCAATGCGTCGATGGCGGCGCGCACGCCGTCGACGCCGGAGGCCCAGTTGCCCATCAGGATGACCGAGCCGACGTGGTCGTCGCCGATCAGCGAGGCGAGCGCCGACGGGTCGGTGCCGGCGGCGAGCGGCGCCATGACGAGCTGCGCGGCGCGCTCGTCAAGGCTCATCGCATCGACGATGCGCTTCGCGCGCGCCGTCGCGTCCCCGCGCCGCTGCGCGGCGTCGTCCTTCCCGTCGTCATCGCCCTTCGCGTCCCCGGCGCCGTCATCGTCCCTCTGCGCCGCGTCGCCCGTCGCCGGATCCGGCGACGGCGCGGGGGAGGAGGGGGATGACGTCCGCGCCGAGGTGGTGGCCTGCGTGCGGAAGTGCTCGCGATGGCGGGCGCCGGCGGCGAAGGCGATCGACACCGCGAGCACGAGCGCGACGGCCGCCGTCGCGACGAGCGCCAGGACATGTCCCGCGCGATTGCCTTCCGCGTCCCTGCCGTGTCTGCCGTTGCCCCGTGCCGCCATGCCGTACGCCCCTTTCCATGCGCGCCGCGTGTCCGCCGTGCGCCTCTTCTGCCTTGTCACGCCCCGCATCGCCCTGCGCGGCGACCGGCGTGATCCGTGAGCCCAGTCTAGCAAGCGCCGTCGCGAGCCGGTCCGTCCGCCCCGCACGGCCCCGCGCGCTTTTCGCGCACTCTTCGCCACTCTTCACGCACTCTTCACGCGTCGGCCTGTGCTTCTTCGGCTCGGTTCTGTAGACTGGACGAATGTCTTTCTTCGATTTCGGACCCCTGTTCGGCCAGGGACCGCGCAGGCGGCCCACCGGTTCCGCCACCACCAACGACGATCCGATCGTGATCAACATCGAGACCGATGGCGAGGACGCCCCATCCCCCCTCGGGCGCGCCGCCGACCGCGCCGCCGCGCATCACGCGCCGCGCGCCGTCGGGCGGGTCGGGCCGCGGCTACAAGATCGTCATCGGCGTCGTGCTCGCGCTCGCCGTCGTCGTCGGCCTGTTCTTCGCCGTCGCGTCCTTCGCGACCGACGTCATGTGGTATGACCAGCTCGGCTTCTCGAGTGTCGTGTGGACGCTGCTAGGCACGCGCGTCGGCCTGTGGATCGCCTACGCGCTGCTCATGGTGCTCATCACCTACGTCGCCGCGACGCTCGCGATCCGCGCGCGTCCCGACTTCGCCGACGGCTCGACGATCCGCGTCAACGGCGACACGATCGAGATCGGCCGCGGCGTCTCCTCGAAGAACGCCCGGCGCGTCGCCGTCGGCGTCTCGCTCGTCGCCGGCCTGCTCTTCGGCTCGCGTTTCAACGCGAACTGGTCGCAGGTCCTGCTGATGTTCCACGCCAAGCGCTTCGGCGTCGCCGACCCGCAGTTCGGCATCGACAACGGCTTCTACGTCTTCGTGCTGCCGGGCCTGTCGCTGCTGCTGTCGGCGCTGTCGGTGCTGCTGTTCGTCGCGCTCGTCTTCTCGATCATCACCCATGTGGCGATGGGCGGCATCCGCTTCACGATGCCCCGGCGTGGACGCAGCATCTTCTCGATGACGCGCCGTGCCCGCCGCCAGATCGCGATCTGGCTGATGGCGTGGATGTGCTCGTGGGCCGTCAACCAGGCGTTGTCCGTCTTCTCGACGCTCACGGACGAAGGCGACCGCATCACCGGCGCCACCTACACGACGGTGAACGCGTCGATCCCGATCACCTTCATCCTCGCGGGCCTGACCGCCATCGCCGGCGTCGTGCTCGGCGTGTGGCTCATGCGTTCGCCGGCGCTCACCGACGCCGCCTCCGCGAAGACGGCGCCGCCGGCGAGCGCGTGGGGGGAATGGCGCGTCCCGGCGATCACCGTCGCGTCGTGCCTCGTCGTGTCGCTGCTGCTGTCGTCGCTGTGGCCGGCGCTGCTGCAGCGCTTCCGCGTCAACCCGAACGCCCAGGAGATAGAATCGGCGTACATCCAGCGCAACATCGACGCGACGCGCGCCGCCTACGGGCTCGACTCCGTCAGGACCGAGGAGTACAAGGCCACGACGAAGGCCGAGGCAGGCGCGCTGCAGCACGACACGGAGACGACGGCGCAGATCCGCCTGCTCGACCCGCAGATCGTCTCGCCGACCTTCAAGCAGCTGCAGCAGATGAAGCAGTACTACACCTTCGCAGACACATTGGCGGTCGACAAGTACGACATCGACGGCGTCAACCAGGACACCGTCATCGCCGCGCGCGAGATGGACCTGTCGGGCAACGACAACCGCAACTGGGTCAACGACCACACCGTGTACACGCACGGCTACGGCGTCGTCGCCGCCTACGGCAACCGCGTGACGAGCGACGGCCAGCCGGAGTTCTTCGAATACGGCATCCCGACGCAGGGCTACCTCACCGACACGCAGCACTACGAGCCGCGCATCTACTTCTCGCCGAACGCGCCCGAATACTCGATCGTCGGCGCGCCCGAGGGTACGAAGTCGTGGGAGTTCGACTATCCGACCTCCGGCGCCGAGGGCGCGACGACGACCTTCGACGGCGACGGCGGCCCGAGGCTCGGCAACATCATGGCGAGGCTGCTGTACTCGATCCGCTTCGGCTCCGACCAGATCCTGTTCTCCGACCGCGTGAACGCCGACTCGCAGATCCTCTACGACCGCTCGCCCAAGGAGCGCGTCGCGAAGGTCGCGCCGTACCTGACGCTCGACGGACGCGTCTACCCGGCCGTCGTCGACGGCCGCGTCAAGTGGATCATCGACGGCTACACGACGTCGGACCGCTACCCGTACGCGCAGATGACCGACCTGGCCTCGGCGACCGAGGATTCGACGACGGTCTCGTCGTCGTCGGTCGCGGGGCTGAGCCCCAAGCGCGCGAACTACATCCGCAACTCGGTCAAGGCGACCGTCGACGCCTACGACGGCTCGGTCGACCTGTACACGTGGGACGAGGCCGACCCGGTGCTCAAGGCGTGGCAGTCGATCTTCCCGGCGAACTACCATCCGATGTCCGAGATCTCCGGCGACCTGATGGCGCACATGCGCTACCCGGAGGGCATCTTCAAGGTGCAGCGCCAGCTGCTGTCGAAGTACCATGTGACGCAGGCGAGCCAGTTCTTCTCCGGCGAGGACTTCTGGCAGACCCCGGTCGACCCGACCGAGTCGAAGGCCCAGCAGGCGCAGGACGTGCTGCAGCCGCCGTACTATCTGACGCTCAAGACCGGAGGCTCGAAGGAGCCGGTGTTCTCGCTGACGAGCACTTACATCCCGGCGGGCGCGAGCACGCGCGAGATCCTCACCGGCTTCCTGTCCGTCGACTCCGACGCCGGACGCACGAAGGGCGTCAAGGGGCCCGACTACGGCACGATCAGGCTGCAGGAGCTGCCGAAGGACTCGAACGTGCCCGGACCCGGCCAGGCGCAGAACAACTTCAACGCCGACGCCGACGTCTCCAAGGAGCTCAACCTGCTCGAATCGGGTTCGACGCAGATCGAACGCGGCAACCTGCTCACGTTGCCGCTCGGCGGCGGCCTCGTCTACGTCGAGCCGGTGTACGTGAAGTCCTCCGGCGCGACGAGCTACCCGCTGCTCAAGAAGGTCCTCGTCGCCTTCGGCGACAAGGTCGGCTTTGCGGACACGCTCGACGAGGCGCTCGACCAGGTCTTCGGCGGCGACTCCGGCGCCTCGGCCGGCGACGCGGACAACGCGGGCGCATCCGCCGGCGTGGCCGGCGCCGCCAAGGACGAGGCGGACAAGGACGAGACGCCGTCCGCCTCGGCCAAGGACCCGGCGCTCAAATCGGCGCTCGACGACGCCGCGAAGGCGATGAAGGACGCGGACAAGGCGATGAAGTCCGGCGACTGGAGCGCCTACGGCGAGGCGCAGCGCCGCCTCGAGGAGGCCGTCAACAAGGCCCTCGAGCTCGAAGGCTGAGCGCCGGCGCCGCGAACGGGGGCGCGCCCCACGGACCATATGGTCCGTGGGGCGCGCCCCCGTTTTGCGCCGCATGGCGTAGCGGCGCCGGGCGAGTTCCACGCCGCGGTTATGCTAGGACGTTATGATCACATACAGCTACAGGCAGGCCGGCGACGACGACGTGGACGTCATCACCGACGTCTACAACGAGGCCGTCGTCGAGGGCGGCTCGACGACCGACCTGACGCCGGTGGGGCGCGCGAGCCGCAAGGCGTGGCTCGAACGGCACCGCGATCCCTACGCGGTGTTCGTCATCACGGCCGAGGAGGACGGCGTGCGCCGCGACATCGGCTTCGCGTCGATCTCGGTGTTCTACGACCGTCCCGGCTACGACGGCGTGTGCAGCCTCGCCTACTACATCGCGCGCGACGCGCGCGGCAGCGGAGCCGGTGCCTTCACGATGCGCGCATTGCTCGACGAATGCGCGGCGCGCGGCATGCGGCGCGCCTGCACGACGATCTTCGCCGACAACGCGGCCTCCACCGGCCTGTGCGAGCGCTTCGGCTTCACCCGCTACGGCTACATGCCCGACGCGGCCTACGATTCTCGGCGCACATTGCACGCCATGAGCTACTGGTACGTCGACATCGACCGCTGACCGGCACGCCCCGGCGGGGCGCACACCGCCGCGCACAACCCCAAGTAACACAAGGAAGCAACAGGAAAAGAGCGACATCTTATGGCATCGGACTACTGGCTCATCGCGGGACTGGGCAACCCCGGCGCGAAATACCGCAACACCCGGCACAACATCGGGTTCATGACCGTCGACCTGCTCGCCGAACGCTGGGGCGTCGGCTTCGCCAGGCACAAGGGGCTCGCCGAGCTCGGCAAGGGGCTGATGACGATGGGGGAACGGCGCCAGAAGGTCTTCCTGTGCAAGCCGCTGACCTACATGAACGACTCGGGGCAGGCCGTCGAATCGATCCGCGAGTACTACCACATCGGCGTCGACCACATCGTCGTCATCCACGACGACATGGACCTCGACTTCGGCCGCATCAAGCTCAAGTCGGGAGGCTCCGCCGGCGGCCACAACGGCATCAAGTCCATCGACCGCTGCCTGCACACGCCCGACTACGCACGCGTGCGCATGGGCGTCGGCCACGCGAGCCGCTCCGGCGACGCGCACGACAACACGATCAACTGGGTGCTCGGCGAATTCAACGCCGCGCAGAGGAAGCAGCTGCCCGAATTCCTCGCCGACGGCGCCGACGCGGCCGAGACGATCGTCTTCGACGGCCTGACGAAGGCACAGGACCGGTTCAATGGCCGCTGACGACACCGCAACCACACCCGCGACCGCATCCATCGGCACGATCGACGGCGCGCTGACCACGCTGCGCGGGCATCTCGACGCCGACCCCGCCTTCCACGACCTGACGCACGGCCTGACCGAAGCGGACCCCGACGCCGGACAGCCGGCGCTGACGATCGGCGCGCCCGACGGCATCCGCCCGGCGCTCGCCGCCGCACGCGCCGAACTCTCGCCGATCGTCGTCGTCGTGCCGTCGGGACGCGAGGCCGAGGAACTCGTCGACGACATCCGCTCATGGTACGGGGGAGACCCGGCCGCCGTCGCCCAGCTCGAGGCATGGGAGACGCTGCCGCACGAACGGCTCTCGCCGCGCGCCGACACCGTCGCCAACCGCATGGAGGTCTTCCGCAGACTGTGCCATCCCGAAGCCGGCAGCGCGATGTTCGGCCCCATCCGCATCCTCGTCATGCCGGTGCGCTCGCTGATCCAGCCGCTCGTCGCCGGCATCGGCGACGTCGAGCCGCTCGTCTTCGCGCTCGGCGAACGGACCGCGCTCGACGAGGCCTCGGCCGCGCTCGTGCGCAACGCCTACACGCGCGTCGACCTCGTCATGGACCGCGGCGAATTCGCCGTGCGCGGCGGCCTCATCGACGTCTTCCCGCCGACGATGCCGCACCCGGTGCGCATCGAGTTCTTCGGCGACGACATCGACTCGATCCGCGAGTTCCACGCCTCCGACCAGCGCACCTACGGCCCGCAGATCGACTCCGTCTGGGCGACGCCGTGCCGCGAAGTGCAGCTCACCGACGAGATCCGCGCACGCGCTCGCTCGCTCGTCGGACAGATCCCGAACGCCGACGACATGCTCGAATCGATCGCGCAGGCGATCCCGGTCGAAGGCATGGAATCGCTGCTGCCGGCCCTCGTCGACGACATGCGGCCGGTCTCGTCGATGCTGCCGAAGGACGCCGTCGTCATGCTGTGCGACCCGGAGAAGCTGCGACGCGCCGTCGACGACCTCGCGAAGACGGCCAACGAGTTCCTCGCGACGAGCTGGCACGTCGCCGCCTCCGGACACGGCGCCGGCGCGCCGATCGACTTCGAGGGCGCGAACTTCCTCGACTACGACGAGGTCGTCTCCTCGCTGGAGTACAGCGAACGCGAACTATGGAAGATCAGCGGCTTCACCGTCGACACGTCGCTGCCCGGCCACGTGCAGATCGACGCGCAGACGCCCACGGCGTTCCGCGGCGACGAGCGGCGCACCGAACAGGGCGTGCGTTCGCTGCTCGACGACGGCTACGACGTGACGGTGACGGCCGCCGCCCAGGGCACGCTGCACCGTCTGACGCGCATGCTCAACGCTGTCGGCGCCACGCGCTTCGAGGCCGTGCGCTCGCAGGCGCGCGACGGCTTCGTCGACGCCGCCGCGAAGGTCGCGCTGCTCACCGAACGCGACCTGACCGGCCGCGAAAGCGTCGCCGGAGGGCCGAAGACGCCGCGCAGGCGCCGCAAGTCGATCGACCTGATGGAGCTCAAGCCGGGCGACTTCGTCGTGCACGAACAGCACGGCATCGGCCGCTTCGTCGGCATGCGCCAGCGCACGACCGGATCGGGGCGCAACCGCACAACGCGCGAGTACCTCGTCATCGAATACGCGCCGAGCAAACGCAACGCGCCGCCGGACAAGCTGTTCATCCCGACCGACCAGCTCGACCTCGTCAGCAAGTACATCGGCGCCGAGGTCCCCAAGCTCAACAAGCTCGGCGGCTCGGACTGGGCGGCCACGAAGGCCAAGGCGAGGAAGCACGTCCACGAGATCGCGCAGAATCTCATCAAGCTGTACGCGGCGCGCCAGCGCACGAAGGGCTTCGCGTTCAGCAAGGACACGCCGTGGCAGAAGGAGCTCGAGGACGCCTTCCCGTACCAGGAGACCGCCGACCAGCTCACGACGATCGACGACGTCAAGGCGGACATGGAGAAGCCGGTGCCGATGGACCGGCTCATCTGCGGCGACGTCGGCTTCGGCAAGACCGAGATCGCCGTGCGCGCCGCCTTCAAGGCCGTGCAGGACTCCAAGCAGGTGGCCGTGCTCGTGCCGACGACGCTGCTCGTCCAGCAGCACTACGAGACCTTCACCGAACGCTTCGAGGGCTTCCCGGTCAACGTCGCGGCGATGAGCCGCTTCCAGAGCACGAAGCAGATCGACGAGACGATCAAGGGGCTCGCCGACGGCGGCGTCGACGTCGTCATCGGCACGCACAAGCTGCTCAACCCGAAGATCAGGTTCAAGGACCTCGGCCTCGTCATCATCGACGAGGAGCAGCGCTTCGGCGTCGAGGCGAAGGAGGCGCTCAAGGCGATCCGCACGAACGTCGACGTGCTGAGCCTGTCGGCGACGCCGATCCCGCGCACGCTCGAGATGGCCGTCACCGGCATCCGCGAGATGTCGACGCTCGCGACGCCGCCCGAGGACCGCCTTCCGGTGCTCACCTACGTCGGCGCCTACGAGGACGCGCAGGTCACGGCGGCGATCCGGCGCGAGCTGCTGCGCGGCGGCCAGGTCTTCTACATCCACAACCGCGTCGAGGACATCGACAAGAAGGCCGCGAAGCTGCACGAGCTCGTCCCCGAGGCGAGGGTCGGCATCGCGCACGGCAAGATGGGGCGCAAGCAGCTCGACCAGATCATCCGCGACTTCTGGCACCGCGACATCGATGTGCTGCTGTGCACGACGATCGTCGAGACCGGCCTCGACATCTCGAACGCGAACACGCTGATCGTCGACCACGCCGACCGCTTCGGCCTCAGCCAGCTGCACCAGCTGCGCGGCCGCGTCGGCCGCGGCCGCGACCGCGCCTACGCGTACTTCCTGTACGACCCGGGCAAGCCGATGACCGAGCAGTCGCACGAGCGCCTCGTGACGATCGCGCAGAACACGGCGCTCGGTTCCGGCTTCGACGTGGCGATGAAGGACCTCGAGCTGCGCGGCACCGGCAACCTGCTCGGCGATGAGCAGAGCGGCCACATCGAGGGCGTCGGCTTCGACCTTTACGTGCGCATGGTCTCCGAGGCGATCGAGGACTACAAGGAGCCCGACCGCGTCGAGCCGCCGGTCGTCACGATCGACCTGCCGGTCGAGGCGTCGATCCCGGTCGACTACATCGACTCGGACAAGCTGCGTCTCGAGGCGTACCGCAAGCTCGCCGAGGCGAGGAACGACGACGACCGCGAGGAGTTGCGCGAGGAGCTCACCGACCGCTACGGCGAGCCGCCGCAGGTCTTCACGTCGCTGTTCGGCATCGCGCGGCTGCGCGAACGCGCCCGCGACCTGCGCGTCACCGAGATCGTCGGGCAGGGAGGCAAGCTGCGTGTCGGCGGCATCGACCCGCCCGAGTCGGTGCGCATGCGCATCGAACGCATCTACAAGGGCGCGCAGTACCGGCCGCTCACGCACACCTACACGATCCCGACGCCCTTCGCCGGGTCGCTCGGGTCGGGGCCGATGGACTCCGACGAGGTCATCCGGTGGGTCGGCCAGCTGCTCGACGACCTTGCGTGGACGCCGAGGCCGCGCTCCTGAACGTCTGTGCCGCGCACTGCGGTGCACTGGACGGACGGGGACGGACGAAGCATCTGGAACGTCGAAGGGCCCGGGGGTCGCCCCCGGGCCCTTCGACGTATCCGCGGACAACGGATATGCGTCCGTCAGCCGCGCAGCGCGCGGTGCAGCCGCTCCTCGAGCGCCTGATGGCCGAGGGGCCGTCCCTGGCCGTCGAGGCTCGATCGGTCGGCGTGCGCCTCGTCGCGGATGCGGCCGTCGGCGAGCACGAGGATGCGGTCGGCGAGCCGCACCGCCTCGCCGATGTCGTGGGTGACGAGCACCGTCGCGAAGCCGAGCCGCGCGCGCAGCCCGGCGAGCAGGTCCTGCATGTCGAGCCGGGTGAGCGCGTCGAGCGCGCCGAAGGGTTCGTCGAGCAGCAGCAGATCCGGTCGGCGCGTGAGTGCGCGGGCGAGCGAGACGCGCTGCCGCTGGCCGCCGGAGAGCTGCGTCGGCAGCTTGTCGACGGCGTCGGCGAGCTGCACCTGGGCGAGCGCCCCCGCGGCCGCCTCCCTGCGCGCGCGGCGCGTCATACGCCCGCAGTCGCCGGCCATGCCGAGCGTCACGTTGTCCCAGACGCGCAGCCAGGGGACGAGGCGCGCGTCCTGGAAGCCGAAGGCGACATGGTCGACGGTGCGCACCCGGCCGCGGTCGGCGTCGATCAGCCCGGCGACGATGCGCAGCAGCGTCGACTTGCCGCAGCCGGAGCGGCCGATCAGCGCGACGGTCTCGCCGGCGTCGACGCGCAGGTCCACGTCGGCGAGCACGGCGCGTCCGTCGAAGGCCTTGCACACGCCGTCGAGCGCGACGGCGGGCGCCGCTGCGCCGCTCATGCGCCGCAGTCCATCGTCGCGGCCGCGATGTCGGGCATCCGGTCGATGAAGCCGAAGTCCACGTATTCCCGGGCCTGCGCCTCGAGCATCGCGCGCCCGTCGGCGTCGATCGGCACGATCCTCGGCACGTCGAAGCGCGCGATCTGGTCGGCGACCTCGTCCGAGGCGCCGAAGCGCCGGTAGGCGTCGGTGATGATCGCCGGGCGCTTCGCCGCGGCCTCGGACTCCCGGACGAGCGCCCGGTACATCGCCTTGACGGCTTCGGAGTGCTTCGTCGCGAAGTCGCGCGAGACGATGTGGATCGAGACGTTGTGGTTGTCGTAGTCCCTGCCGTCGGCGAGCAGCTTCGCGCCCGGCGTGGCCATCGCCGCCGCGAGGTTCTGGTCGAACGACGACAGCGCGTCGATCTGCCCGGAGGTGAAGGCCGCCTGGAAGTTGCTCGGGCTCATCTCGACGACGTCGACGTCGTCGACGCTCACGCCGGAGCCTTCGAGCGCCTTGTGCAGCACGTAGTCGCCGGTCCCGCCGCGCTTGATGATGGCGACCTTCCTGCCCCTGAGGTCGGCGAGCGATCCGACGCCGGAGCCGGGGGCGGCGACGATGCCTTGCGAGTCGCCGTCGTAGTATTCGATCGCGAAGGCCGTCCACGGCTGGCCCTGCGCGATGAAGTTGATGAAGGAGCCGGTGCCGGTGCTCGTCGCGTCGGCGTTGCCGGACAGGACGGCGGCATAGGCGTCGGTCGGGTTGTACGGGCCGGTGAACTCGACGTCCGTGGAGCCCATCGCCTCCTCGAGGAAGGGCTCGTCGCGCACCGTCGTCAGATAGTTCGCCGTGGACAGATAGGCGACGCGCATCGTGGCGTCGTCCTTCGCCTGCGCCGACGTGCCGCAGGCGGCGGCGCCGGCGAGCAGCGAGGCCGCGCAGACGGCGGCGAGCAGACGGCGGACGCGGTGATGGAATCGTGATGTGGATGACATGGTGCCTCCTTGGGGCATGGCCGCATGGCCGCGTCGTCACGGCGCGACCGTGCGGGGTTTTCGATGGTTGGTGGTCCTGAGGATGAAGGCGGTGCCGGAAAAGGGGAGCCGGAAAGCGGCGTCAGCCGCGCACGTGCGCCAGGCGCTCGAGTGCACCGACGACCCACTCGCTGAGCAGGCCGAGCGCCGCGTACAGCACGATGCACAGCACCATCTGGTCGGTGCGGAAGAACTGCTGCGCACGGGCGAGCAGATAGCCGATGCCGGCCGACGAGTTCACCGTCTCGCAGGTGACGAGCGCGATCCACGAGACCGTGATCGCGAAGCGCAGGCCGGTCATGAACTGCGGCAGCACGCCGCGCAGCAGGATCTTCGTAAAGACGACATGCCGCGGCATCCGGTAGGCGCGGGCGAGCTCGAGCAGCCGCGGGTCGATCGCGCGCACGCCGTCGCGCACGTTGACGTAGACGAGCGCGAACGCGCCGATCGCGATCAGCGCGACCTTCATCGCCTCGCCGATGCCGAGCATGACGATGAGCAGCGGCGCGAGCGCCGGGAACGGGATCGCGCGCAGCATATGGACCGGCCTGTCGACGATCGCCCCGCCGATGCGGCTCGCGCCCGAGACGACGCCCGCCGGCACGGCGAGCGCGACGCCGACGGCGAGGCCGGCGAGCACGCGCAGCACGCTGACGCGCACCGACGGCCACAGCACGCCCTCGTCGCACATCGCGACGAAGGCCGCGGCGACCTCGCCGGGGGAGGGCAGCGCGCGCGTGCCGGCGGGCGAACGGGTGCACAGCGCCCACAGCGCGAACAGCGCGAGCGTCGAGGCCCAGGCGGCGCCGGCGCCGATGGCACGCCGCGCCCATCGCCCCGCGCGCGGCGCGGCCGATGATGGTGACGCCGATGCCGCCGATGATGATGTGGAAAGCGACGACGGCGCGTCGGGGACGACGGCGCCGATCTGCTCCGGAACGGACATGACATTCCCTTCGATAGCATTGCCTATTTCAGGTTCGACGAGTGTGATCTCAGCCCAGCCGATCCGCTTTCCTCCCGTCGCCGCGGCCGTGCGCGGCGGCGGCGTCCAGCACATGTTTGAGATCATGGCCCGGGCACCCCGTGTCGGCATCCATTGTTGCCCGGGACGTTGGACAACGGGTGGGGATCCGTATGGTTTCCGGGCGCCGCGGGCGCGCCCCGCGCCGCCCGCGACACGGGGCGCGCCGGGGTGGGAGCGCTCACAGTTTTCGCCGACGGGAAGTTGCGAATCGTCCAACAACGGCATTACTCTTGCAGATGTCATCACAACCCGTACACACAAGGAGCAGTTGTGGCAGCAATTGAAAGCGTGTATGCACGCCAGATTCTTGATTCCCGTGGCAACCCGACCGTCGAGGTCGTGCTTGACACCGAAGACGGCGCCCGTGGCATCGGCCTCGTGCCGTCCGGCGCGTCGACCGGCGAGGCGGAGGCCTGGGAGCGTCGCGACGGCGACAAGTCCGTCTACCAGGGCAAGGGCGTCCTCGGCGCGGTCAAGGCCGTCAACGAGGAGATCGCCCCGAAGGTCATCGGCATGGACGCCACCGACCAGCGCGCGCTCGACGACCTGATGATCGAGCTCGACGGCACCCCGAACAAGGGCCGCCTCGGCGCCAACGCGATCCTCGGCGTCTCGCTCGCCGCCCTGTATGCGGCCGCCGAGACCGCCGAACTGCCGCTCTACCGCTACATCGGCGGCACCAACGGCCACATCCTGCCGGTCCCGAACATGAACATCATGAACGGCGGCGCGCACGCCGACTTCGCGACCGACATCCAGGAGTACATGATCTCCCCGTACGGCTTCGAGACCTACTCGGAGGCGCTGCAGGCGGGCGTCGAGGTCTACCATACCCTCAAGAACGTCCTCAAGAAGCAGGGCCTGGCCACCGGCCTCGGCGACGAGGGCGGCTTCGCTCCGAAGATGAAGACCAACGAGGATTCGCTCAAGTACATCATGGACGCGATCTCGGCCGCTGGCTACGAGCCGGGCAAGCAGATCGGCATCGCGCTCGACGTCGCCTCCTCCGAGTTCTACAACAAGGAGACCGGCAAGTACCACTTCGACGGCGAGGACCGCGACTCGGCCTACATGCTCGACTTCTACGAGAAGCTCGTCGACCAGTTCCCGATCGTCTCCATCGAGGATCCGTTCCAGGAGGAAGGCTGGGAAGACTGGGCGAAGATCACGAAGGCGCTCGGCGACCGTCTGCAGTTCGTCGGCGACGACCTCTTCGTCACCAACCCGGTGCGCCTGAAGAAGGGCATCGACATGGGCGCGGGCAACTCGCTGCTCGTCAAGCTCAACCAGATCGGCACCGTCTCCGAGACCCTCGACGCGATCGAGCTGGCCACGAAGAACGGCTTCACGTCGATGGTCTCCCACCGTTCCGGCGAGACCCCGGACACGACGATCTCCGACCTGGCCGTCGCGAAGAACACCGGCCAGATCAAGACCGGCGCCCCGGCCCGCGGCGAGCGCATCGCCAAGTACAACCGCCTGCTCGAGATCGAGGAGGAGCTCGGCTCGACCGCCGAGTACGCCGGCTACAGCGCCTTCAAGGCCTGCAAGCAGTACATGTGATCGCCCCTCACGTGACGGCGGCCGCCGCCACGTGAGCATCATATGAACGAAACCACCCGTCGCATCCGCTCGTCGAATGCGGCGGGTAGTTTCGTATCCATGAGCAAACGACCACGCGCCACGCAGACGAAGCAGCGACCGGCCAGACGGACGAGCGCGGGGCCGATCGCCTTCTTCGTCGCGCTGTTCATCGTCGCGCTCGGGCTCATCCAGCTCATCTCGACCTTCCATTCGTATGCGCTCGACCTGTCGGAGCTCAACAGCCTCAGGAAGCAGGAGGCGGCGCTCGTCGCGCAGAAGCAGGAGCTCGAGAACGACATCGAGCGGTGGGACGATGACGCCTACGTGACCGCGCAGGCACGCGAGCGCCTCGGCTACGTGTTCCCCGGCGAGCAGCCGATCCGCGTCGAGCATCCCGAGGCCGTGACCGGCAGGAAGGCGCCGCCGCCGCTCGACGGCGCCGACGAGACGCAGGAATCGACGCTGCCGTGGTACAGCGAGATGGCGTACTCGTTCAAGGAGGCCGACGCCGGCAAGGACAAGACGCGCGGCGCGCGGACGGACGACAAGGCGGACAGCGAAACGGACGGCAAGGCGGGCGCGGACGGCGCCGCCGCGCCATCAGACGACCAGAGCAAGGAGCAGCAGTGACCGATTTCGATGCCGAGACGATGAGGCAGGCGCAGGAACTCGTGGACCGTTTCCTCGCCGAACCGGCGAGCGACGAGGACGTCGAGACCGTCGGCGCGCAGCTGGGGCGCTTCCCGCGCGGCATGGTCGCCGTCGGCGCGCGCTGCCGCTGCGGCCGTCCGCTCGCCGTGATCACGCGTCCGCTCGTCGACGGCCGGATCCCGTTCCCGACGACGATGTACCTGACGAGCCCAGAGGCCGTCAAGGCCGCGTCGCATCTCGAGGCGGACGGCCTGATGAAGGAGTACAACGCGCGCCTGAACGAGGACGAGGACCTGCGCCGCGCCTACGAGCGCGCCCATATGATGTACCTCGCGTTCCGCCATGCGCTGGCCATGCGCCTGAACGACGACGAGACGCACATCGAGGGCACGAGCGCCGGCGGCATGCCGACCCGCGTCAAGTGCCTGCACGCGCTCGTCGCGCAGAGCCTCGTCATGGGCCCGGGCGTCAACCCGATCGGCGACGACGCGCTCGAGCGCATGCGCGGCGAGTTCGACGCGGACGTGTGCCGCTGCGCGCCGCTCGACGAGGGGCGCTCGGCGAGGCGCGCGCGCCGCCACGCCGCCGAGCGCGCCGGCGACGACGCTCGGCGCGGCACGGACGCGTCCGGTCCGTCCGTCGTCGTCGCCGGCATCGACTGCGGCACGAACTCGATCCGCCTCAAGATCGCGCGCGTCGACGCCGACGGCATCCACGACGTCGTGCCGCGCATGCTGCGCGTCGTGCGTCTGGGCGAAGGCGTCGACGAGACGCACCGCTTCGCCGACGACGCGCTCGAACGCACCTACGCCGCGGCGCGCGAGTTCGCGGCCGTGCTCGCCGAGCACCGCGTGGACGCGCTGCGCTTCGTCGCCACGTCGGCGACGCGCGACGCCGAGAACCGCAAGGAGTTCGAGGACACGATCGAATCGATTCTCGGCGTGCGCCCCGAGGTGATCTCCGGCACCGAGGAGGCCGACCTGAGCTTCCTGGCGGCGACGGCGATGACGTCGCGCGACGACCTCGAGCCGCCGTTCCTCGTCGTCGATCTCGGCGGCGGCTCGACCGAGCTCGTCGTCGGCGGCGACGGCGAGACGATGCCGGTGACGAAGGTGCGCGCGGCGTTCTCGATGAACATCGGCTCGGTGCGCATGACCGAACGCCATCTGCACTCCGACCCGCCGACGCAGCGGCAGATCGACGAGACCGTCGCCGACATCGACGCGCACATCGACGAGGCCTTCGGGCATGTGCCGGCCGGCTCCGTCAACACGATCATCGGCGTGTCCGGCACCGTCACGACGATGACGGCACTGGCGATGGGGCTGCCCGACTACGACCATGCGGCCGTCGACGGCGTGCGCATGGATTTCGCCACCGCCTTCGACGTCGACGACCGCTTCCTGCACATGACGCGCCGCGAGCGCGGCCAGTACCGCACGATCCATCCGGGACGCATCGACGTCGTCGGCGGCGGCGCGCTCATCTGGAGCCGCGTGCTCGAACGCGTCGCCGAGGCGGCGCGGGCCGACCACGGCAAGGTCATCGACTCCTATGTGGCCAGCGAGCACGGCCTGCTCGACGGGCTCGTGCTCGACATGGGACGGCGGTTGCTCGCCGCGCGCTGACATGGCATAATGCCTACGTGCCGGCGAAGCCCGCCGGCGCCGCGCCCCCATGGCGAAATCGGTAGACGCATTCGACTTAAAATCGAACGCTGCGGCGTGTGGGTTCGAGTCCCACTGGGGGCACCGAGGGCTGAAGGCCGGTGATCGTTGGCGTTCCAATGATCGCCGGCCCTTTCATATCGGCCGGCCATGTGCCGCGGCCATGTTCCGGACGCGCGCGGCCGTGCCTTGTCCGGTCACGACGCCGTCATCCGCCCGTAATACCCCGTAACACAACGCGCGCTTTTCCTTCGTACACTCGCAGCATCATGACCATGAGACCTACGGACGACGGGAGCCACATGAGCGAACCAACCACCGGCGCATCCGGCGCGGCCGCGCACACGCACACGCACACGAGCGTCGTGAAGGACCCGGACAGCGGCGTGCCGATCATGCTCGCGCAGGCCGTCGTGCTCGCCGCGACGCTCACGTTCTGCGAGATCTTCTGCGCGCCGCTGACCGCGACCTTCCGTCCGGCCGTCTTCGCGCTCGTGCCATGGGCGGGCGTCGCCTCGCTGCTCGCTGTCATGTTCGCCTTCGTCGTCGGCTTCGCGTTGCTGTGGTGCGCCGAATCCTTCGCCTACCGCATGCGCCGGCGGCTGCAGCCGCTCGTCTACGCCGCGATCGGCGCGCTCTCCTTCGGCGTGTGGACGGTGTGGGTCGTCCTCGGCGTGCGCAACATGATCACCGGACGGCTCGGCGCCGGCGCGCTGTCCGCGCACGACACGACGATCGCCGCCGTCAGCGGCGCGCTGCTCGGCATGGCGGCGTTCTTCGCCGCCTATACGCTCGGCGAACGGCTCGCCCGGCACCGCGCGGCGCTTGCCGCGCTCGCCGTCGCCAGCGCGCTCGTCGCCTGCTATGGAGGCTACGTCCTCTTCGTCATGCTCCATACGCTGTGAGTGCCCGCGACACGCTCCGAGAGCCCCTCATCGGCCTCCGCGCATGCCGGCCGCGCCGGCCGGCATGCGCGGAGGCCGTGCACATTGGCCGGCAGCCTATGGCGGAACACGGACGCGGCGCCTATACTGCCAGATATGTTCAGCGTCCTTGATCTGTTCTCCATCGGCGTCGGCCCCAGCTCCTCGCACACGGTCGGGCCGATGCTCGCGACGCGCGCCTTCGCCGAGGCGCTGCGCGAACGCGGCGTCCTGCCCCGTGTGGCGCACGTCGCCGTCACCCTTTACGGCTCGCTCGCCCTGACCGGGCTCGGACACGGCACCGACCGCGCCGCCGTCGCCGGTCTCGAGGGCAACGACCCGAAGACCGTCGACGTCGACTACCTCGCCGATCTGCGCGCACGCTGCGAGGCGCGCGGCGCCATCGACCTCGACGGCGTACGCACGATCCCCTTCAACTTCGCGCACGACGTCGTCCTCGACGGATGGCACCGTCTCGCCGCACACCCCAACGGGCTGCGCTGCATCGCCTACGACATGCAGGACGGCGTCGTCTTCGAACAGGTCTGGTACTCGATCGGCGGCGGCTTCATCCAGCAGGGCCTCGTCGGCGATCCGGTGCTGCCGATCCACGCGCACGACGCACGCGCCGAGCAGGCGGCGAAGGAGGCGCGCGAAGGGGAGTACCGCCGCGAGGACGACCTCGCCGGCGTGCCGCATCCGTTCACGAGCGCCGACGAACTGCTTGCGATCTGCGCCGACGAGCATAAGTCGATCGCGCAGGTCGTGCGCGACAACGAGACGGCGCTGCACGGCGCCGACGTGCTCGACGCGCGCCTCGACGCGATCTGGGAGGCGATGCGGAGCTCGGTCGTCGCCGGCTGCACGAGCACGCAGCGGACGCTGCCCGGCGGCCTCGAC
>NZ_JGYU01000017.1 GCF_000741135.1 Bifidobacterium choerinum
ACTCGGTCACCTCGACCGACCGGGACGCAAAAGGGCCCGTTCGCGTCCCAACCCATCGAACCCATCGACGAACCGGGACGGAAACCGGACACCGCAAGCCGGCCTCGCCGCTCCGTCTCGCCCCTCCCCCGCGACGTCGGTTTGCAAACGTAGGCGTACACGCCGGGGAACCGCCGGCACGCCGTCACACTCATATCACCCAATTTTGGCTTGATAAAGCCAAAACACCGCATTTGCAAACGCTTTCAACATACGCTATACTCGACTGCAGGCGATGGTTCGTCACCAACGAAGTATGACGTTCCGCGACCACCATCAGCAATCGAGGAAAGCACAGGGGAACGCGTGACCGCCGCGCGCGAGCGCACACGCCCCGCCACCCATGAGGAAATAAGGAGCAATGATGCCGGAACAGACTACACCACAGCGCGAGGAGAGCGCCGAGCGCCTCACGCGTCCACTCATCCGACTGGCGAACATGTGGGGCGTCTCCACGTCGTACATCGACCAGCTCGGCACCTACGTCGAAATCGACGACGACGTCCTCGTCACCGTGCTCAAGGCGCTCGGCGTCGACGCGTCGACCGACGAACGCGTCGACGAGGCGCTCAAGCTGCGTCTGAACGAAGAGGCCACGCGTCTCGTGCCGCCAACCGTCGTCAAGTTCATCGGCACCGACGAACCGGTCGAGCTGCATGCACTGCACGGCGAGCCGACCGTCACGCTGATGCTCGAGGAGGGCGTGCACGCCGAAGGCGACTTCTTCACCGTCGAACGCAAGGACGCCGAGGCGGCGCCGGACGCCGACGTGACCGTCTACGAACTGACATTGACCGATGCGCTGCCGATCGGCTACCACACGCTCACCGTCGAAGACGGCGAGCGCCATGCGACGGCCCACGTGATCTGCGCGCCGGCGCGCATTCCGGTGCCGCAGGCCGTACAGGAACGCCATCGTTGGGGCTGGATGGCGCAGATGTACTCGGTGCGCTCGGCCGATTCATGGGGCGTCGGCGACTACGGCGATCTCAGGGAACTGGTGACCGACGCGGCGAGGAAGTCGCACGCCGATTTCATGCTCATCAACCCGATCCACGCGACGGCGCCGATCACGCCGCTCGAACCGTCGCCGTATCTGCCGGAGTCGCGACGCTTCCTCAACGTCACCTACATCCGTCCGCAGGACATCCCCGAATACGAACATCTCGAAGGCGACGACTTCAACAAGGTCGAGGCGCTGCATGCACGCGTCGCGGCGGCGGACACCGACCCGAGTCCGATCGACATCAACGCGGCGTGGGATGCGAAGCGCGAAGCGCTGCACATCGTCTTCAAGCAGGAGCGTTCGACCAAGCGTCAGGCGGCCTTCGACGAGTTCCGTCAGCAGGCCGGCGAGGATCTGCGTGCCTTCGCACTGTGGTCGGTCGCGTTCCAGGTGTGGGGCGCACCATGGGATGCCGAAAACGATTGGTTCACGAAGTACGATCGACACAGCCCGCAGATCGCGCAGCTCGAGAACGACTACGGCGACCTCTATGACTTCGCGTGCTGGCTGCAGTGGATCGCCGCGGAGCAGGTCGAGGCGGCGCAGCGTGCGGCGAAGAACGCCGGCATGGCGCTCGGCCTGATGCAGGACATGGCCGTCGGCGTGCACACCTACGGCTCCGACGTATGGTGGAGCCCGGAGCGTTTCGCCGTCGGCACCGTGACCGTCGGATGCCCGCCCGACTTCTACAACCAGCAGGGGCAGGACTGGGGCCAGCCGCCCTTCGACCCGAACTTCATGGAGTCGGACGGCTACAACGTCTACCGTGACATGGTGCACAACATGTTCGCGCACGCCGGCGCGATCCGCATCGACCATGTGCTCGGCATGTTCCGCCTGTGGTGGATCCCGCAGGGCAAGGGTCCGCGCGGCGGCGCCTATGTGCGCTACAACTACGAGGCGATGCTCGCGATCCTCACGATCGAGGCGTCGCGCGTCGACGGCATGGTCATCGGCGAGGATCTCGGCACCGTCCCTGACTATGTCTCCCGTATCCTCGCCGAGCATGGTGTCCTCGGCACGACCGTCGAATGGTTCGCGCGCGTCGACAACTCGCCGAACGCCGGCGACCCGTATGCGATGCCGGACACCTACCGCGAGTATTCGCTCGCTTCGGTCACGACGCACGATCTGCCGCCGACCGCCGGCTATCTGATGTACGAGCACGTCAAGCTGCGCGAGCAGCTGCATCTGCTCAGCGAGCCGGTTGAGGAGTTCATGAAGTCGGCCGAGGCCGAGCAGCGGGCGATGCTCAAACTGCTCGTGTCCGGCGGATGGCTGCCGCAGGAGGCGGCCGACGACGTCCCCGGCCATCTGCAGCAGATCGTCGAGGCGATGCACGCGATGCTCAAGGACTCCCCCGCACTGCTGCTGCAGGCCGCGCTCGTCGACGGCGTCGGCGAGATGCGCACGCAGAACCAGCCCGGCACGTCGACCGAATATCCCAACTGGCGCATCCCGCTCGCCGATGCCGAGGGCCACGTCGTACCGACGAACGAGGTCTTCGACTCGCCGCGCGTGATGTCGCTGTCTCAGATCATGAACCGTTAGTTTTTTCGACCTCTCTCTAACGGTTCAGACATGGAGGGCCTCCCGACGACGGGAGGCCCTCCATGTTTTCCGGCTGCCGCTGCAGGCAGCCGCTCACTGCGGCTTCTTCTTGACGGTCCAGGTGTCCTCCTGCACATGCGTCGAGAACGGCTGGCCGGTGTATTTGCGCAGCACATACTCCTGGATCGGCACATGCAGCGACAGCAGCGAACCGTAGCCGAGCACGACGAGCAGGAACAGCATCTGCGGCAGCTTGAACCACAGATAGACGAACAAGCCGAAATAGACGGCGTCGATCGCGGCGAGCGCGAGCGTCGCCGGGAAATAGGTGACGCCGAAGATGTAGGCGTTCGCCATCGTGCGCGTCGGCGGGTTCTCGAAGCGCGCCTGCAGCGCGAACACCCATTCGAAGCCGATGACCCACAGGATCGTCAATGCGATCTTCGGGATCAGCAGCGGCGTGATCTGCAGCACGATCCAGCTGTAGACGAGCGCGGCTCCGAACAGCAGATAGACGACCCACAGGATCGTCGCACGGGCGAAGTTCTCCTTGAATGCGGCGAAGTAGTTCCTCGTGACATGACCTTGCCCGATGAGCATCTTGCGCGTCGCCGTCTGCCCGGCGGACAATGCGGCGCCGATCGTCACGATCGGGATGCTCGTGACGAGCATCAGCAGGTTGATGATGATCGCATCGGTGAAGTTGTTCCACGCCTGCATGAATTTCGAATCCGGGGAAAGCCAGCTCATGTACGCTCCTGCCTGTCTCGCATGCTCCGTCCGAGCTTAGTGCGGGCAGCTGATTTCATCCGGCCGCGCCGCGGACGATATGCAAGGCGAAGGCCGGGCGCTGCGGCCTTCCCCGAAGGGAAGCCGTGGCACCCGGCCTTCGTGTGTTGATTGATGGTTGGAAAGATCAGCCTTTGACCGCGCTTTTCCAAGGGCTGACTTGACGTCAGCCCTTGACGGCGCCTCCTCCGGCCCTGCAGATATCGACCGGCCTACGGCCGGACTCAAACCCACCCTCGAGGCACAGCCGCTCGGGCCGCCTCCTGAAAACAGCGCACCGCGCTGTTTTCCAAGGGCTGACTTGGCGTCAGCCCTTGACGGCGCCGGCCATGACACCCTTGACGATGTACTTCTGGCACAGGATGTAGAAGAGGATGATCGGGATGATCGCGAGCACGAGGCACGCCATCATCGCACCCATATCCACCGAACCGTAGCCGCCCCTGAGGTACTGGATCGACACGGAGATCGTCTTGTACTTGTTCAGGTCGAGCGTCAGATACGGCAGCAGGTAGTCGTTCCAGACCCACATCGCCTCAAGGATCGCCACGGAGATGATCGACGGCTTCATGATCGGCACGACGACCTGGAAGAAGATGCGCGGCACCGAAGCGCCGTCGATCATCGCCGATTCCTCAAGCGACTGCGGGATGCCCTTGACGACGCCGGTGAAGATGAACACGGCGAGACCAGCGCCGAAGCCGAGGTAGATGATGCACAGGCCCCACGGCGTGTTGAGACCGAGGCGATCGGCGAGCCACGAGAGCGTGAACATCAGCATCTGGAACGGCACGATCATGTTGAACAGGAACAGGATGTACAGCGCCTTGGCCGCCCAGTTGTTGACGCGGACGATCCACCATGCGCACATCGAGGTGCACAGCAGGATCAGTGCGACGGAACCGACGGTCACGATGACAGTCCAGCCGAAGCTCGCGAAGAAATTCGTCTGCTCGACGCCGCGCACATAGTTGTCCCATCCGGAGAAGGTGTCGCTCGTCGGGAATGAGAAAGCGTTGTCGCTGATGTACGCCTTCTGCTTGAAGGAGTTGATGATGACCAGGAAGATCGGGAAGACCCAGGCAATCGAGATCATCGAGAAGAACAGGGTCCACAGACCACTGTGCTTAACCTTGTCGCCGTTCATGCCTCGACCTCCTTGGATGTGGTGAGCTTGTTCTGCAGCAGCGAGACGACCGCCACCAGGATGAAGAAGAGCACGGCCTTGGCCTGGCCGACGCCTTCGAAACCGACGCGTCCGTAGAACGTGTTCGTGATGTTAAGCGCCAGGCCTTCGGACATGCGGCTCGGCGCGCCGTTCGTCAGCGCGAGGTTCTGGTCGAAGAGCTTGAAACCGTTCGTGACCGTCAGGAACGAGCAGACGGTAATCGACGGCATCATCAGCGGGATGATGATCTTGAACATCGTCTGACGGCCGTTCGCACCGTCCACCGACGCCGCCTCAAGCACGTCGGTCGGCAACGACTGCATGCCGGCGATGTAGATGATCATCATATAGCCGATCTGCTGCCAGCAGACCAGGATGACCAAGCCCCAGAAGCCGTATTTCTGATCGAAGGTCAGTGACTTCGACCAATGGGCGAGCACGCCGTTGAGCAGCAGCATCCAGATGTAGCCGAGGATGATGCCGCCAATGAGGTTCGGCATGAAGAAGACCGAACGGAACAGGTTGGCGCCGCGAATCGACTTTGTCAGCATGTACGCGATCGCGAAGCCGACGACGTTGATGATGATCGTCGTGACGATCGTCAGCAGCGTGGAGAACAGCAGCGCATGCAGGAAGGTCTTGTCCTGCAGCGCCTTCGCATAGTTCTTGAAGCCGACAAACTGGGCATCGGTGACCGTCGTGAACTCACAGAAGCTCAGGTAGACGCCGTAGATGAACGGCACCACGAAACCGATGATGAATGCGGCGAATGTCGGAAGTACAAATAACGCCCACCAACGGCGTATCGCCTTACCGGCCATACTGATCATAGTATGCCTACTTTCCTCGTTCTTTCTGTGCATACTCCTGCGTATGCGCCCTCTCCTTGCCTTCGGCCGTTCCGGCGCCATGCCGGCTCGTCCTAGCCTCCGGGCATGTGGATGACAGTGCCCACTGTAACAGCGAAGCAGAACCCTGTCAAACGTTTACATTTTTGCGTGTCATCACTGCCGTCACCTCCGTCGGCCATCGCGGCGCTTTGCGCGATGAATCGCTGGAAGCTCGCCGTTTTGTAAGGAACATGATATACTGCAAACGTTTGTGAAATCCGCGTTGCACAAACGTTTGCACACCGATCACCACCACCGGATCGTTCTTCAATGTCGAAGGAGCTGAGATGAGCACGAGCATTCAGGACGTCGCGCGCGCCGCCAACGTATCGATTTCCACGGTGTCGCGGTCCTTCACCCGTCCTGAGTTGGTCTCGAAGACCACCCGCGAGAAAGTGCTGCACATCGCCGAGGAACTCAATTTCTCGACCTCCCGTTCTGCCGTCGCGCTGAAGACCGGCCGCGCGCTGCGCATCGCGCTGCTCGTCAGCGACCATCTGCGTCTGTGGTTCAGCGCATCGGTCATCGAAGGCCTCAATCAGGTGCTGCACGCCGAGGGCTACGACTTGTCGATCTTCCAGGTCTCGAGCATCGAGGAGCGCAAGGAGTTCTTCGAGATGCTGCCGGTGCGCCGCAACGCGGACGCTGTCATCGTCGTCTCCTTCGACATCGACAGCAAGGAGATCGCCCAACTCAATTCAATCCATGTGCCGATCATCGGCATCAACTCGGTGCTGCCGAAGGAACGTGGATTCTCGGCATCGGTGAACATCGACGACGAGCAGGGCTCGATCCTCGCCGCGAGGCATCTCATCGCCCTCGGCCACCGCGACATCGCCTATGTGCGCGCCAACCGCGACGTCTCGCTGCATTTCAGCGTGCAGCAGCGTTTCGATTCGTTCATCGAATGCTGCAGTCATGCCGGCATCTCGCCGCATGTCATCGTCGCCGATGAATCGGAGAACCGCATCGCCGAAGTCGTCACGCAGCTGCTCAGTCTCGAACATATGCCGACGGCCGTTGCCTGTCAGGAGGACGGCATCGCGATTCCGCTCATCTTCCAGCTGATGCGCGGCGGCTTCGCGGTGCCCGGGCAGATCTCCGTCATCGGCTACGACAACAGCACCTATGCGAGCGACATCGGCCTGACGACGATCGCACAGGATCCGGCGCGCATGGCGCGCAAGGCCGCCGAGATGACGCTCGCACTCATCGACGGCGAAACGCCCGAGCAGCTGTACGTCACCGAGCCGGCGCGCCTCGTCATCCGTTCGTCGACCGGCCCGGCCGAACCGCGTCCCTGATCGGCCACTCCCCAAATACGAACAGACGAACAGGGGGGGCCACGATGACGTCATCGTGGCCCCCCTACCGTCGTCTTCGTGTGGATCGCCATATGCAACGTCGTCCTCGCATGGACGCCGCCTTCGCAGCGCCGACGACCGCCGCAGCCATAGCGCGCGGATCCGCATATCGGCGTCGCGTCGTCGCGGTCGCGCGCAGCATTCCGAATATACGAACGTGGGGCGCCGCACGAATGCGGCGCCCCACGTTGCACAGAAGGATTCAGAGGAAGAAAAAAGCGGTTTTCAGTTATCGATGTTCGATTATTGCCGACGATCGTCGGCGTACGTCGTACGATCGTCGCGTGGACGCCGCCGTTCAGGGCGGCGTCCACGGGATCAGAAAGGTGCGACCATGCGACGCTGTTCAGTTATCGATGTTCAGTTGTGTCGATGCGAACGATCGTCGATGACGATGTTCGGTCGATGATGGGGGCGGCCGCGTCGGACGCGGCCGCCCAACCGACTCAGTGCGTCGCCTGATACTCGGTCGCCCAGTTGTTGACGAAGGCGTCGACGACGGCGTTCCAGTCACCGGTGCCCTGCGCATAGGCGAGCATCGCCTGGCCGAGGACGTTCTTGTACTCCTCGGACGGCATCATCGAGAAGTCCCAAGCGACCTGCGTCAGATTCTTGTTCTGGATGCTGGCGTTCGCGTCGGCGATCAGCGGGTTCGTGGTCTTGACATCGTTGAAGGTCGAGAACGGCGTGGTGAAGCCCATGTCCTCGCTCATCGCCTTCTTGCCCTCATCAGAGGTGATGACCCACTCGAGGAAGTCGGCGGAGGCCTTCTGGTCGGCCTCGGAAGCCTTCGAGTTGATGCACCAGTAGTTCTCGGAGCCGGTCGCAAGGCCTTCGGTCTTGTCGTCAACGCCGATGTAGATCGGGAGCATGCCGACCGAGGAGTCCTTCATGCCGGCCTTCTGCAGATCGCTCCATGCCCAGGTGCCGTTCTGGTAGAAGGCGGCCTTGCCGAGCGCGAACTCGGAGCTCGCGTCATCGCCGGTCTTCGAGCTCAGCTGGGTCTTCTCGGTTGTGGAATCGGTGATGTACAGGTCGAAGATGTTCTTGAAGTTGTCCATGTACATGTCCTTGATGGACGCCGGCGGAGCGGTGATGTTGTCCTTCTTGAACTGGTAGTACAGCGGGATGTTCGCCAGATGCGTCTTGAAGCGCCAATCGGAGCTGGCGTCGAAGCCGGCCGACGTGAAGGCGCCCTCGATGCCGAGATCCTTCTTGCGCTTCTGCATGTCGTCGGCGACCTTCTTCAGCGTGTCGAAGTCCTTGATCTCATCGGCGGACTTGATGACCGCACCGTCGAGGGCGGTGTACTTCGCAACGATGTCCTTGTTGTAGATGATGCCGTAGGACTCGATGACGTACGGCACGCCGACGATCTTGTCGCCGTCGGTGAGCGCGAGGCTCTGGTCGTTCATGTCCTTGTAGATCGCGGTGTCCTTGAGATCCGCGGTGTAAGCCTTCCAGCTCTGGTATCCGACCGGGCCGTTGACCTGGAAGATCGTCGGGGCTTCGCTCTTGGCGAGCTCGGACTTGAGCTGCTGCTCATAAGTGTTGGAAGCGGCCGTCTGGACCTTGACCTTGACGCCCTTCTCCTTCTCATACTCCGCAGCGACCGCCTTCCACTGGTCCGCGGCTTCCGGCTTGAAGTTCAGGAAGTAGACGCTGCCCTTGCCATCACCGGAGGAGCTGGAGCTTCCGCCGCCGCATGCGGCGAGCGGCACGACCATAGCGGCCGCGGCGAGCAATCCCACGGTTGTCTTCATCGTACGATTCATCTTCGAACCTTTCTCTGTACGCCCTGCCGGGCGCTGCACCTTCGCGGTGCACGTTAAGAAGTCTCTTTCCTCGACAACTTCTTTCAACGACCATTGTGCACCATAAATACAAAATGTGCAAACGTAGGCACGCCGAACGGCGGCCTTTGCGCTGACTTCAGCACCGCTTGCAGCGCAGAAATACCGCGTTTCCAATGTTTCCCGGTGTTTTACGACCGATGAAAGCGTTTGCTAACGACACACCGGGAGCGTCGTCGCCCGTGGCGGCCGCGCCGCGATGGCGCACACCGTGACGCCAATCATGACGCCGATGCGACAGCTTCCGCCATGCCATGTCCGCCGTGCCCGACGTATGCGACACTTCGACATGTCCGCGTCGTGCATCTATTTCTTTACAAAGGAATATAATTAGCTGCAGCCGCGCATGTCCGAACGAAAACCGGGACACGCACCAGGCGAACACATCGATGGTGAGGCATGCACACGATCCGCATGCCGTTGGGAAAGGAACGTCATGACCCTCAACAACACCCATGACGACTGGTGGAAACAAGCCGTCGTCTATCAGGTCTATCCCCGCAGCTTCCGCGACGCGAACGGCGACGGTCTCGGCGACATCGCCGGCGTCACCGCGCAGATGGGCTATCTCAAGAAGCTCGGCGTCGACGCCGTCTGGCTCTCGCCGTTCTACCCGTCCGAACTCGCCGACGGCGGATACGACGTCATCGACTACCGCAACGTCGATCCGCGCCTCGGCACGCTCGACGATTTCGATGCGATGCTCGAGGCCGCCCATACGGCCGGACTCAAGGTGATCGTCGACATCGTCCCGAACCACACGTCGAACCTGCACCCGTGGTTCCAGGCCGCCCTCTCCGCCGCGCCCGGCTCCGCGGAGCGCGACCGCTACATCTTCCGCCACGGCGAAGGCGAGCACGGCGAGCTGCCGCCGAACAACTGGCAGTCGCTGTTCGGCGGCCCGGCCTGGGAGCCGGTCGGCGGCGGAGAATGGTATCTCCATCTGTTCACGAAGGAGCAGCCGGACCTCAACTGGAAGGACCAGGACGTGCACGACGATTTCAAGCGCACATTGCGCTTCTGGTCGGACCGCGGCGTCGACGGCTTCCGCATCGACGTGGCGCATGGCCTGGCGAAGGATCTCGATTCCCGCCCGCTCAAGGAGCTCGAGCGCTGGAGCGTCGGCGGCGACCAGTCGCATGACGGCACCCATCCGCTGTGGGACCGTCCCGAGGTGCATGACATCTACCGCGAGTGGAATGCCGTCTTCAATGAATACGACCCGCCGCGCTTCGCCGTCGGCGAGGCCTGGATCGTGCCGGAGCACCAGCATCTGTACGCGTCGAAGGACGAGCTGGGTCAGGTCTTCAACTTCGAATTCGCGAAGGCCGACTGGTTCGCCGACGAGTTCCGCACGGCGATCGTCGAGGGGCTTGCGAGCGCCGACGAGGCGAAGTCGACGACGACGTGGGTCATGAGCAACCATGATGTCTGCCGCCATGCGAGCCGCTACGGCCTGCCGCAGGTGCGCACGAACGACTACCATGTCCTCGCGAACGACTGGCTGCTGCGTTCCGGCACCACCTATCCCGAAGATTGCGAGCTCGGCGCACGCAGGGCGCGCGCGGCGATCCTGATGGAGCTGGGCCTGCCCGGTTCGGTCTATGTGTATGAAGGCGAGGAGCTGGGTCTGCCGGAGGTCGCAACGATTCCGTGGGACCATCTTGAGGATCCGGTCGCGTTCAACACCGACCATGGCGACGCGCAGAAGGGTCGCGACGGCTGCCGCGTGCCGCTGCCGTGGGTCGCCGCCGACCGTCCGCGCCCGGCCGACTGGGATCCCCGCTTCGGCACCGGCGCGTCCTTCGGCTTCTCGTCGGCGCCGGCCGACGGATCCGTCCCCGCCGACCCGCATCTGCCGCAGCCGCTGTGGTATGCCGATTATGCGGCCGACGCCGAGGACGCCGACGACACGTCGATGCTCAATCTCTACCGGCGCGCGCTGCATTGGCGTCAGGACCATCTGACGCCGACCGGCGACCTGTCGCTCGCGTGGCTCGGCGACGACGTGCTCGACCCGGGCGAATCCGACGTGATCGCCTATGCGCGTCCGGCCGTCGACGGCGACCGCTTCGCCTGCATCGTCAACTTCGGCCCGTCGCCGGTCGAGCTGCCGCATGGCGACATCGTGCTGCGTTCGACGGCCTTCGACGGCTATTCGCTGCCGGTCGACGCGGCCGTGTGGATGCGCATCTGATCGCGCGTCGCCGTCCATCCGTCACCGCGCACATCGGCGCGTCGTCCGTCCGCTCAGACGTTCCACTTCCAGATCACGTGGTCGCCTTTGTAGACGGACAGCGCGCAGATGTGCGCGGTGTCGAGTTTGAGATTGCGGCCGAAGCGCGGATCCACGCCGAGCCATTGCGTCGTCAGGATGCGCAGGATGTGCGCGTGTGCCACGCACAGCACGTCGCGGCCGGCCTCGAGCGCCGGCATCACCCGGTCGATGACATGGCGGGCGCGTGCGGCCGCGTCCTCGATGCTTTCGCCCGGGCCGTTGATGATCGTGATCTGCTGGCCGTCGGGGAAAATCTCGACGCGTTCGCCGGCGAGATGGTCGGCGAGCGCCGTCGGTCCCTGCGCCCAGACGTTCCACTCCTCGCCGAGCGCGGCGAAGAGCTCCGCGCGCGTGCGTCCCTCGGCGCGGCCGTAATCCCACTCCTCGAGGTCGGGCGTGAGCGTCGGCGTCAGGAATCCGGCCTCGTTCGCCGTCGTCATCGCACGCTGCAGATCGGAGCAGTAGACGTCGCCGTCGGCGAAGCCGTCCGGGAACAACGCGCGCAGACGCTCGCCGGCGTCGCGTGCCTGCTGCATGCCGACGTCGGTGAGGGGGATGTTCGTGCGCCCGGTGTACTGGCCGGTCTCGCTCCAGCGCGTCTGCCCATGGCGAAGCAGCACGAGCGTGCCGTAACGCTTCGCGTGGTCATTCATCATTGAATTCTGCATATGCCCACTGTACCGTGCCGCATGAATGACGGGACGCGACCGTTCACGGCGACCTTGCATCGACGATGGCATACACTGGTGCAGTATGAAGAAGCATCAGCATGAATCGGCGTCCGCGGACGCCAAGCTCACCGCTGCGACGAACGCCATCGCCGGTGAACGCTCCGATCTCGACGCGACGACAGACAGGACGGTCGCGGCGCTGAACAACGTGAACGACAAGGTCACGGCCATGCGCGAAGCCCGCATGGCCGATCCGGACACGCTCGGCGATAAGGTCTTCCGCATGGCGTTCCCCGCCGTCGTCGGTCTCATCGGCGGCAAGGTGTTCAGCTCCGTGTGGAATCTGGTCACGGCGAAGATCCATCCGAACCCCGACGACGATGCGCAGGACCGGCAGCAAGGACTCGTCATGAGCATGCTGTTCGCGGCCGCGTCGGCGGCCTTCGGCACATTGCTGACCGACGTCTCGACGAAGGGCGTCCAGAAGATCATCACGCGGCTGCAGCGCAGGCGCGGCTGAACGACGAAGGCCCGGCGACGATCGTCGCCGGGCCTTCTTGCTGCCGTACCTTTCGTTTGGTCAGCGATCGCATATCCGTGCATATCTGTAGGTCGCCGTTGCGCTATTGGTACGTCCGACGCGCGCAACAGCGGCGGTCTGGGATAATACCGGTATGACTGAACTACTGCATAATGACACCGTCGATGTCCTGCTCAACCGTCGTTCGATCCGCGCGTTCCGTCCCGAGCCGCTGTCGCCCGAGATGACGGCGACGATCGAGTCCGCCGCGCAGCATGTGGCGTCGAGCCAGTATCTCAACGACTGGTCGGCGATTCGCGTCGTCGACCAAAGCCTCAAGGACGATCTCGCCGCGATCGCGAAGCAACCGTACATCGCGCAGGCGCCCGCGCTCTACGTCTTCGTCCTCGACGAATACCGCAATATGGTGATTGCCCGCAAACAGGGTGGCGCCGTCGATTCCGATGCGTTCACCCTCAAGAACAGCTACCGCTTCACGCAGGCGCAGAACGACGCCGTCCTTGCGCTCCATGCGATGGAGACGGCGGCGGAGTCGCTCGGACTCGGCTGCGTGATCCTCGGCTCGATCCTCAACGACATTCCGCGGCTCATCGAGCTGTTCCATCTGCCGAAGTACACGTATCCGGTGCTGGGCCTTGCGATCGGCAAGCCCGCCCAGGAGCCGGAGGTCAAGCCGCGCATGGGCGCCGACCTGCAGTTCTTCGACAACCGCTACAACGACGATCCTTCCTTCATCATGCGCAACATCGCGGAGTTCAACGAGGAAGTGCATCAGTACTATGACCTGCGCGATCCGAATACGCCGCTGCCGACCTATGACGCGCAGATCGCGAAGAAAGCCGTCGCCGGCGAGGTGCTGGGCCGCGGCCTCGAACATGCAGCGAAGCAGGGCTTCGAGCTGAATCGCTGATCGATGGTTCGTCATGCATGGCGATGATGTCGTGCGCGACGAGGATGGCAAGGGTACGGGCCGTGTCACCGATAGCGCGGCTTGTACCCTTTCTTTCGTGAATACCGCTTCTGCGAGCGTTTGAAATGGCCTACGGCCTGATTCAGCGCCGGGTCGTGATGCGTCAGATGCCATTGGCCGCAGTACTGGCATCGGTACACCCATAGCTCCATGCCGCGTTCGATGCGGCTCTGCTCGGCCGCCTGCCACGCGGTCTGCTGATCATGGTACATGATCTTGCTCGTCGTCTCGCAGCGTTTCGGCGTGAAATAGTGCATATTGCACATCATAGATGCGTCTCCCCGACCGAAGGCAGCAACATGATGGCCCGGGTGGGGAAGGCTGCATGTCTTCCTGCTCGGAGGGCGGATGCGCAATGGTTTCGACTGGCAATGCGGCCGGCCGGCAACAGGAGGATTCCAGGGCCGGCGGATGGTCTTGGGATTCTGATGGTCACGGTCCGCGATGCTGGTTGGTGGCGTAGAGGTCCAGATATGAAGAAGCCCCCGGTTTGGTGTGTCGGGTTTCGGGGTGTGGGTATGGGAAAGCCCCCGGACCGGTGTGCCGGTTCGGGGCTTTCATGTGAAGTGTGGGTGCGGCGGCGTGCTACTCTCCCACACCCTGTCGGGTGCAGTACCATCGCCGTGCCAGGTCTTAGCTTCCGGGTTCGGAATGGGGCCGGGCGTCTCCCCTGGCTGTGACCGCCGCAAGACTTGTTGTTCTGTTATCCATGTTCCCGACCCGTCGGGCCGGTTGGTGGTTGGTTTGGGGACCGGATGGTGGACGCGCTGCGTGTTCGTACCGGGACGATGTGTCGTCGTCTGTTCGCGTGTTCGATGCTTTGCCGTGTGACTCCCGATGGTCGCGTGTCCCGC
>NZ_JGYU01000018.1 GCF_000741135.1 Bifidobacterium choerinum
CCGTGATGCCCGCACTACCTGCCTTGAGACCACGCACGTTGCCATTCGCATCAACCGACGCAATCGCAGCATTCGTCGACTTCCACGCCACCGTGCGATCGGTCGCATTCGACGGCGCGACCGTCGCGTTGAGGCTCAGACCAGCGCCGACATTGATCGTCGCCTTGCCACCCGACACACCGGTACCCGAAATCGACACCGACTCAACCGGAACCACGGTCTGCTGCTTCGTCACCGTCACCTCGACCGACGCGGACTTGCCACCCGCCGTCGCCGTGACCGTCGCCGAACCGGCCTTGACCGCAGTCACCTTACCCGAAGCGTCCACCGATGCGACCGACGCATCCGACGACTTCCAACTGATCGCACGATCTGTCGCATTCGACGGGGAAACAGTCGCCGAAAACTGCTTCGAAGCACCCTCGGTCAGCGAGAAGTCGCCACCGGCAATCGACACCGACGACACCGGAACGACCGGCACGACCGAGCACGGCGCACCGCCTTCGGTGAGCTTGCCGTTCTCGACGAGGATGTCCTCGCCGCTGCCCTTGTAGTTCTGGCCGCCATTGCTGTCCCAGTTGCCCGAACCGTTGTTGAAGGTCAGTTCGACCGGCTGCTGGTCGGGGTTGTCGATTGTGAAAGAGACGTAGCCGTCACAGGCCGCCTCCATCTTCGCGCCGGGGGCGGTCGTCCATGCGCCGGTGCCGACGCGGTAGTGGATGTAGGTGGAGTCGACGCCGAAGTTCTTCGACGGGTAGTAGACGGTCGTGCCCTGCGGCGTCACGATTTCGCCGGTCACCGTCACGGTGATCGACGCGGAGACGCCCGCGGCGGTTGCCGTGATCGTCGTCGTGCCCGCCTTCTTACCGCGCACAAGGCCGCTCGAGGAGACGGTCGCAACGGACGGATCGGAGGAAGTCCATGCGATATTGCGCACCGTCGCGTCGGACGGTTTCACGGTAGCCGTGAGCTGCGCGCTCGTCGTCGAGTTCAGGTCTATGTTGAGACGCCCGTTGTTCACGCCGTCGCCGAAGATCGTCACCGATTCGACCGGAATCTGCGCACCCTTGTGGTAGGTGTAGGTGTGACTTACCGACTTGCCGTTGTTGCCGGTGCCGGTCACGGTGACCGTCACGTCGGAGCCACCGGCGGAGCCTGCGCCGATCGTGATGATGTCGCCGTCCTCGAAGGAGCCGGAGGCGCCTTCGGAGGTCGTGTAGGAGGCGTTCGCCATGTTGAACGAACGCAGCGTGATGTCCTTCGTATCCTCGAAATCACCCTTGTTCGGCATCGCTTCGGCCGAGGAGATCGGCGTCGTGTCGACCTTCGGCGTATAGAAGGCGGCCACGGTGTTCGCCTCGACGGAGCCGGAGGTGATCTTGCCGCCGGAGACGGTGATCGTCGATCCGGAGACTTCGTCCTTGTAGGTGCCGTTGTCGAGCTTCGTGCTCATGCCGGCAAGGTTGGCGCCGCCGCGGTCCGTCGTGGAGACGAGTATGCCGTCGTTGGAGGGGTTGCCATCCGATTTGTAACGCTCGACCATCGCGCAATTATCGCCACCGCAGTTGGTGATATTCATGTCGGTGCCGACCATCGCGTTGCGGAAGTGGTTGGAGGCCATGACGCCCGGATGCTTCCAGTCATCGGAGCCGACGTCGCCGATCTTCGACTTCTCAGCGAACCACGGCTGCGTGCCACCCGAGGCATACGGACGGTTGAAGAACAGCGTCATGCCCTGGCCCATCGCGTTCATAACGGCCCACGAGGCGCGCACCTGATCCTCGGTATACTTCTCGGACTGGCGATCGCAGTAGTTGTCGTGCGACTCGATCCATGTCACCGTCTTGTCCGCTGACGTGCCGCTGCGCAGATCCGTGAAGAATCGTGAAGCGACGCTATGGTCGTTCATCGAGTTGCGCATCTCCTGACCGTAGTTCGAGCCGGTGATGCCACCGCCTCCGACGGATGATGCGCCGAACATGTTGGCGTAGTCGGCCTCACGCACGTTCTTGTCCTGCAGCACCTCGCCATACTGGTACTGTGCACCGTTCGGCAGGATCGTGTTCCAATACTGGGAGCCGCCGAACTCGTTCGGCAGCTCAATGTGCTTCGCCGCATCGTAGCGGAAGCCATCGGCACCGTCAGCGACGACCTTGCGGTAGAACTCGGCCATGCGCTGCGCGACCTCGCCGTTCTGCGTGTTGAGGTCCCACAGACCCGAGAGCGTATGCTGGGTGCAATCCTCGCGATCGTTGTAGTCGTTGATCGGAGCCTGCGGATGGAAGTATTCCTTGTTCTGCCACGACGGATCGATGACTTCCCAATCGGAGGTGAAGTGATTTGCGACGGCGTCGACGATGACGCGCACGCCGTACTGATGCGCGAGATCGCACATCGACTTGAACTCGTCCTCGGAACCGAGGATGTAGTTGCCGATCGTCGTGTTGATCGGCTGGTAGATGTAGTACCAGTTGAGATACCAGTTGCCTTTGCCGAGCTCGCTGTTGTCCTTGACGGCGGACACGTTGTTGATCTGGATGGAGGTGTAGCCGGCCTGGGCGATCTCCTCCATATGCTCCTTGATGGTCTTGAACGACCACATGAAGGTGTGCAGCGTCGCGCCATCCCTCATATCCTTCGCCAGACCATACTTGTTGCGCGCGGCCTCGAACGAGGAATTACCTACCGTCTCCGCATAGCTGTCGCGCAGCGGCGCTGCGGAAGCGGTCTCCGTCGCTGCCATGCCAAGGCTCATGCCGCCAAGCAGCGTTGCTGCGGCAACAAGTCCGGCGACGGTTTTTTTACGAATGCCTGCAAGGCGACCCGTCAATACCATAGTTGAAGTTACCCTTCCTGAATAACTCTTTTGTGATTGTCCTCCGGACGGATGGCAAAAAGGGGCTCAGGCACAAAGTTGTACCCGAGCCCCTACTGCATCAATGATGCGTCACAGTGCAGCGATCATCGGGGTTGAATCGCATGATTCTCACCAAATCTCCACTCACTTGTTGAGATGGGTGTCCAGACGGTGCAGGAACGCAGCCATCTGCTCGCGCAGAGTGGCATCGCCGCCGCTGAACTTTCCACCGTTGCCATTGACGATTCCAACGTTCGACCCCCAAAGAATCTCCTTCGCAGCGAACGTACCGACTTTGACATCCGAGAACTTGAGGTAATCGGAGGTGGTCGGATGGTAGGACTTCGCAGCGGTGTCTCCCTGATCCACGGCAAAGCGCCACAGGAACGTCACCATCTGATCACGCGTCACCGCCTCATCGCCACCGAAGGTGCCATCGTAACGACCGGTCGTGATGCCCTTGGAAGCAGCCCACAGAATCTCCTTCGCGCCAAAGGTGTCCTTATTGACATCAGAGAACTTCTTATAGTCCGCATCGGTCGGCGTGAAGGTGGCAGCATCTTTATCGCCACGCTGCACTGCCATGCGATGGAGGAAGACGACGGTCTGGGCACGAGTCGTCTCCTTTGCCGGACTGAAGGTGCCGTCATGGTAACCGGTGGTGATGCCTGTCGATGCAAGCCACTCGATGTCGTTGTAGAAGTGATGTGTCTTCGGAACATCGGTGAATCGAGTGCTCGGCTTGGTGACGGTCAGGACGATCGAAGCAGTCTTGCCACCTGTAGTCACCGTGATGGCCACGATGCCCATCTTCTTCGTCGCGACCTTACCGTTGCCGTCAACGGTGGCGATCGAGGTATCGGAGGAGCTCCAATACGCCGGCGTCACCGTGGCGTCCGCCGGCGTGGCCTGCACCTTCAGCTGAGCCGTTTCACCAGCCGGCGTCGAGAGCTTGTTGTTTGCCACGCCGTTGCCGGTGATCTGAATCGACTGCAGAACTGGGCCGACCTCATTGACCGTCACGATGATCGAGGCGGACTTGCCGCCAGCCGTCGCCGTGATGCCCGCACTACCTGCCTTGAGACCACGCACGTTGCCATTCGCATCAACCGACGCAATCGCAGCATTCGTCGACTTCCACGCCACCGTGCGATCGGTCGCATTCGACGGCGCGACCGTCGCGTTGAGGCTCAGACCAGCGCCGACATTGATCGTCGCCTTGCCACCCGACACACCGGTACCCGAAATCGACACCGACTCAACCGGAACCACGGTC
>NZ_JGYU01000019.1 GCF_000741135.1 Bifidobacterium choerinum
AGGCCGCACCGCGCGCGCAGGATCGCCGTGGCGGTCCTCGCGACGCTGCTCGCCGCCGCCCTGATCGCGGGCCTGAGCGCCTGGCACTGGGTCGACTCGGGCCTGCGCCGCGCCGACTGGCTCACCGCCAGGCCCTCCGGACCGGCGACCTCATGGCTGATCCTCGGCTCGGACGAACGCGACGGCACGACCGGCCAGGACGGCACGACCGGCGAACGCACCGACACGATCCTCGTGCTCACCAAGCCGAAGAACGGGCCCAGCTCGCTGATTTCGATCCCGCGCGACTCGCTCGTCGAGGTCGACGGCGCGCTGAGCAAGATCAACGCCGTGCTCGGCCTGTACGGCAGGAAGTCGCTCGTCGCGAAGATCGAGGACATCACCGGACAGAAGATCGACCACGTCGCGAAAATCAACTTTGGCGGCCTGACGACGATCGTCGACGCGCTCGGCGGCGTCGAGCTGTGCTACGACCAGGACGTCGACGACGAGAAGTCCGAGATGCACTGGAAGGCGGGCTGCCACGTCGTCGACGGCAAGCAGGCGCTCGCGTTCTCCCGTATGCGCTACTCCGACCCCCAGGGCGACTTCGGCCGCGCCCAGCGCCAGCGCCAGGTCATTGGCGCGATCGCGAAGAAGGCCGCCTCCCCCTCGACGCTGCTCAACATCCCCAAGCTCACGCGCGTCGGCGGCGCGGCGATGGCGGCGATCAGCGTCGATGAACGGGCGACGCCGGCGACGATGGCGCGCATGCTGCTCGCCTTCCGCGACGCATCCGGCGCCGGCGGCATCACCGGCACCGTGTACTGGACCGACCCCGGCTACTACGTCGACGGCGTCGGCTCGTCGGTGCTGCTCGACGACGCGCGCAACACCGAACTGTTCAAGCAGCTCGTCGACGGCACGCACAAGGCCGGCGTCGTCGGCACGCAGTCCGAGCAGCAGGTCTGACGCCACGCCCACGGCGCAACCGGGCGCGCACGACCCGCCGACGGTTTGGCGGCGCGCGGCGCGACGGCGCAAGCTGTGCGCATGGACGGCAGGACGAAGGACGCGGCGAAACGGGAGCGGACGGGGCGCCGTGTGCGCATGTGCGCCTACGGCGCCCCGCTCGCGGCGCAGTGCGTCATGCTCGCCATGCTGCTGGCCGGCCGCCAATGGCTGTTCGCGATGATGACCGCCTCGGGCTGCGTCGCCACGCTCGCCTCGCTCGTGCTCATGGCGTCGGGACGGCATGAAAGCCGATCCGACGACGCCGGATGGACCATGGAGCCGCATGCGCCGCCGGGACGCGGCGCGGGCGCGGACGACGCCGCATCGTCCGCGCCGATCACCCCGATACCGCTGGCCGACGTGCTCGGATTCGGCGGCGACGCCGCCCCGTTCCGTTCGATCGCGCACCGCTGGTGTGTCGCCGACGGCGGCTGCCGCGCCCCGGTGGGCGCCGACGCGCACGGACGGGCCGCCGTCATCGACCTCGCGCGCTTCGGCCCTCACGCGATCGTGGCGGGCACGACCGGCTCGGGCAAGTCGGTGCTGCTGCAGGACTGGTGCCTGGCACTCGCATGCCGCTACCCGCCGTGGCGCGTCCAGTTCGTGCTGCTCGACTTCAAGGGCGGTTCGGCGATGGACGCGCTCGCCGGCCTGCCGCATGTGCGCGGATGCGTCAACGACCTCGACCTCGCCTACGCGAAGCGCGCGCTGCTCGCGCTCGAACACGAGCTGACGCGCCGCGAACGACTCGCGGCCGCACGGGGCGTCGCCGACCTGATGGACATGGCCGACCCACCGGCCAGGCTCGTCGTCGTCGTCGACGAGTTCCACATGCTCACCGGGCAGCTGCCCGACCTCGCCGGTCGGCTCACACGCATCGCGTCGCTGGGCCGTTCGCTCGGCATGCATCTGATTGTGTGCACGCAGAACCCGCTCGGCGAGATCGGCGCGCCGATGAAGGCGAACATGGCGCTGCGCGTCTGCCTGCGCGTGCGCGACATGATGCAGTCGCAGGAGATGCTCGGCGCCGCCGACGCCGCCGGGCTGCGCGTCACCGAGCCGGGAGCCGCGATCGCGCGCATCGATGACGTGCTCGTGCGGCTGCGCTGTGCGTGCGACCCCGATCCCGACCGCCTCGTCGCCGAGATCGGACGCGCCTCGCAGGTGCATGGCCGGCGCGGCGGGCCGCCGCTGTTCACGGCGCCGCTGCCCCGCCTCGTGCATGCCGGCGACGTCGCGGCGCCGCCGGGCGCGATCGCGATCGGCCTCGACGGACGACGGTGTCGCCGTCGGACCGTGCCTGTTCGACCCGTCCGACGGCAATCTCGCCGTCGTCGGACGTCCCGGCCGCGGCCGCACGACGCTGCTGGAGACGATCGGGGAAGGCGCCCGGGCGACCGGCGCCGACGTCGTGTGCATCGACGACGCCGACGCCTGGTTCGATCCCTTCGTCGCCGATCCCGAGGCCGCCCGCATCCAGGAGCTCGTGTGCTCGGGACGACGCTGCGTCGTGTTCGCGCTCGGCTCGTCGCGGAGGCTGCGCGTGCCCGAGCATTGCACGCGCCGCCTCGTCTTCCCGGTCGGCGAGCGCGCCGTCGACCTCGCCGACGGCATCCCGGCGGGCATCGTCGACGCGTTGACGGCCGAGGACCTGCGCACGCCGGGGCGCGGCGTGCTTATCGAGGCGGGCCGTGCCCGGCTCGTGCAGTGCGCCGTGCGATGAAGGGCCGTGTGCGGCCCTTTTCGCGCGGGGTCTTGAAATCGCGCCGGTTATTGCCTAGCATGAGCAACGTAATCGTTATCGATATCGGACAGAAGAAGGATGTCATCACCATGAGCAGTGCATTCGATTGGCGTGCGAAGGCGGCATGTCGCGACAAGGACCCCGAGCTGTTCTTCCCGGTGGGCAACACCGGCGCCGCCTACCAGCAGATCGAGGAGGCCAAGTCCGTGTGCCGCACCTGCAAGGTCATCGACGCATGCCTCAAATGCGCGCTCGACACGAACCAGGACTACGGCGTCTGGGGCGGTCTGAGCGAGGACGAGCGCAGGGCCCTCAAGCGCCGCGCGATGCGTGCGCGCCGCTCCGCGTCGATGCAACTCGGCTGACGGTCGGCGGGACGCATACCGCAAACATATGGAAAGCGGCGCCCGGCGGCCACGCGATCGCGTGCCGCCGGGCGCTTTCCATGCCGTCGTTCAGGCGGCGCGCAGCTTGATGGCGAGCCGCACGCGCGTGCCGCCGGTGTCGACCGGCTCCCAGCGGACGGTGCCGCCGAAGTCGTTCGTCACGAAGGTGTTGATGATCTGCGTACCCAGGCCGGACCCCGAGGAGCGCGCCATGCCGTCCTCCTCCTCGCTGCCCATGCCGTTGCCGTCGTCCTGCACGACGATGTCGAGCTTGTTGCCGTTGCGGTCGGCCGTCACCGTGATGTGGCCCTCCTTGCGGCCCTCGTAACCGTGCTCGACGGCGTTCGTTGTCAGCTCGGTGAGCACGAGCGACAGCGGCGTCGCGTCCTGCGCCGGCATCATGCCGAAGCTGCCGACGAAGTCGATTGTGATGCGCTGGTCGCTCATCGCCGTCAGGTCGACGCTCATGCGCAGCAGGTTGGCGATGACCTTGTCGAAGTCGACGATCTCGTCGGCCGACTGGCTCAGCCCCTCATGGACCATCGCGATCGTCTGCACGCGCCGTTGCGCCTCCTTGAGCTCCTTCTTGACCTCCTCGGACTTCGTCTTGCGCGCCTGCAGCCGCAGCAGCGCGGAGACGGCCTGCAGGTTGTTCTTGACGCGATGGTGGATCTCGGAGATCGTCGCGTCCTTCGTCTGCAGCTCGACCTCGCGCCGGCGCAGCTCGCTGACGTCGCGGCACAATACGATCGCGCCGGTGCGGCCGTGCTCGTCCATCAGCGGCAGCGAGCGCATCGAGACGGCCGAACGGTTCGCGACGAGTTCGGAGTCGATCGCGGCCTTGCCGAGCAGCACGAGCGGCAATGATTCGGGCACCGGGTCGTTCTCGTGGATCAGGCTTGTGCCCACCTCGCTGAGGTTCGCGCCCTCGAGCATGTCGACCATGCCTAGGCGCCTGAAGCAGCTGATGCCGTTGGGCGACGCGTACTGGACGACGCCGTCGGCGGACAGCAGGATGAAGCCGTCGGAGACGCGCGCGTTGTGCCGCTGGCTGAGCACGGAGTCCTTGTAGGGGAACTGGCCGCGCGGGATCATCCCGTACAGCTGCTTGCCGGCGCCGATGCTTTCGAGCTCGTAGCGGCCGTTCGACTCGCGCGTCGCGAGGTTCGTCTCGCGTACGACGAGGCCGAGCGCCTTGCCGCCGTGGCGGATCGGCGCGTACACGTTGCATACGAGGGCGTCGCCGATGCGGCGCAGCACCGGCGAGCGGTGGACGCCGTCCGACTTCATCGCCTCGGCCATCTCCTCCTGCAGCTCGTCGTCGACCTGTTCGCCGACGACGTCGTCGGCGCGCAGGCTCATGACCGTCGACGGGCGGCACTGGCCGGCGATGACGAAGCTGCCGTCGCCCTTCTGCAGCACGAGCAGCAGGTCGGCCAGGCTCAGGTCGGCGATGACCTGCCAGTCGGCGACGAGGTGGTGGAGCCATTCCTTGTCGGACGCGTCGAAATCGGGGCGCGTCGCGAGAATCTGTGAAAAATCAGCCATGCCACCATGATAGGCCACCGCGGCAATGGCGTCCGGCGGCCTGCGCGGGCCGGCTCCGGATGCTCGCGCAGGGCGCAATCGCAAGGGGCCGCATGCAGGCGGTCAGCAACCTACGCTATAGTAACCTACGATTGCGTAACCTGAGCGTGGACGACACGTGCGGAAAGGAGCCTGCGATGGACGGACGGACGGACGAGACGGCGACGATGGACGGCGAGGAGCTGCTCGAGCGGCGCCGACGCGCATTGGCGGCCGCCCGCAGCACGGCGCTCGAAGCGAAGGCCGAGGCGGCGCGCAGCCGGGCGCGCGCGAAGGCGGCGACGATCCGCGCGAAGGCGGACAGCCGCGCGAAGAAGGCGATCGCCAAGGGCGAGGAGAAGGCGGCGAAGCTCGAGGGCGTGCGCATCCGCGCGCCACGCCGGATCCGCCTCGACGTCCACGGGCGTCAGAAGCCGGCGATGCGCGGCTGGCTGCACGCCGTCGCCACGCCGCTCGCGCTCGCCGCCGGCATCGTGCTCATCTGCCTGGCGTACGGCGCCGGGCTCAAATGGGCGTGCGCGGTCTTCATGACCGCCTCCCTCATCCTGTTCGGCAACTCCGCCGCCTACCATCTGGGCGACTGGTCGCCGCGCGTGACCGACGTGCTGCGCCGCATCGACCACGTCAATATCTTCCTGCTCATCGCCGGCACCTACACGCCGGTCTCCTTCGCGCTCGACCCGTTCTGGCGCAACACGATCATCATCGGCATGTGGAGCTGCACGGCCGTCGCGATCCTCATCCACGTCGTGTGGATCGACGCGCCGCGCTGGCTGTATACGCTCGTCTACGTCATCTTCGGAGTATCCGGCGTCGCGTTCATGGGCATGTTCTGGGTCTCCCCCGCCGCCGGCCCCGCCGTCGTGTGGCTGCTGCTGTCCGGAGGCGCCTGCTACATCGCCGGCGCCGTCGTCTACGCGCTGCGCCGCCCCGACCCGTGGCCGAGGGTCTTCGGCTTCCACGAGATCTTCCATCTGGGCACGATCGCCGGCTACACCTGCCACATGGTCGCGATCTACCTCGTCATCTGCCGCCTCGCCGCGCTCGGCTGAGGGCAGCGAGGCGCATCGCAAGGGCGCCCCGGGACCGTGTGGTCCCGGGGCGCCCTTGCATGACGGGTCCCGCACGCTCAGTCGAGCGGCTTCGACTCCTTGATCGTCACCGAGATGTCGCGTCCGTTGGGCGCCTTGTAGGTGACGACGTCGCCCTCGTGCGCGCCGAGGATCGCCGCGCCGATCGGCGACTCGGGGCTGATGACGTCGTAGTCGGTCGCGACGGCGATGTCGCGCGAGCCGAGCACGTACTTCATCTCGCGGCCGGCGAGCTCGATCGTCACGAGCGAGCCGTTGCCGACGGTGCCGGCGTCCGGCGCCTCGAGGATCTTCGCGTTGCGCAGCTTGACGATGAGCTCGTTGATGCGCCCCTCGTTCTTGCCCTGCTCCTCGCGCGCGGCCTGGTAACCGCCGTTCTCGGACAGGTCGCCCTCGGCGCGGGCCGCGGCGATGCGTTCGGTGATCTCCTCGCGGTACTCGCCCTCACGGTACGCGAGCTCCTCCTTGAGCTTGTCATACGCCTCCTGCGTGAGCAGGACGGTCTTCTCCTCCTGAGCCATGGTGTCCTCCTTCATGATGGAACAAGCCTGTGATATGCGAAAACCCGCACCGCGCGGCCCGGAACCCCGGCGCGCGGTGCGGACGGATATGGACGAGCGTCCTTTCAGCGCGTGGCGATGATGTCCACGACGAACTCGAGCGTGTCGTCGCCGCCGATGCCCGCCTGCGGCACGCCCCGCGAGCCGTAGCCGTACTCCGGCGGGATCGAGATCAGCAGGCGCGAGCCGACGTTGTGGCCCGGGACCGTCTGGTCCCATCCCCTGATGACCTGGCCGACGCCGATGCCGAAGCTCGCCGGCTGGTGGCGCTCGAAGCTCGAATCGAAGGCCTTGTCACCGCCCCAGACCTGGCCGTGGTAGTTGACGGTCACCGTGTCGCCGCGGCGCACGATCGGGCCGTCGCCCTCGACGAGCTCGACGACCTTGAGTCCCTTGGGCGCCTCGCTCTGCGGGAACGTCATCGTCGGCAGGTCGCCGAATCCGCCTTCGACCCCGGGCATCTCGTTAGCCATGTTTCCTCCTTGGTTTCCAGGCACAACGGGATTCAGCCTAGCACAGGACCGGCCGTTGCGCCGACGGCGCCCACGTCAGCATTCGACGACGTTGAGCGCCAGGCCGCCCTTCGACGTCTCCTTGTACTTCGCCATCATGTCCTCGCCGGTCTCCTTCATCGTGCGGATGACCTGGTCGAGCGTGACGATGTGCGAGCCGTCGCCGAGCATCGCCATGCGCACGGCGACGACGGCCGTGTTCGCGGCGACCGCGTTGCGTTCGATGCACGGGATCTGCACAAGACCGCCGACCGGGTCGCAGGTCAGCCCCAGATGGTGCTCCATGCCGATCTCGGCCGCGTTCTCGACCTGCCGCGGCGTGCCGCCGACGACGGCGCACAGCCCGGCCGCCGCCATCGAGCACGCCGAGCCGACCTCGCCCTGGCAGCCGACCTCGGCGCCGGAGATCGACGCGTTGCGCTTGATCAGATAGCCGACGGCGCCGGCCGTGAGCAGGAAGTCGCGTATGTCCTCGTCGCTCGCGCCGGCGAGCAGGCGCCGGTAGTACAGCAGCACCGCCGGGATGACGCCGGCCGAGCCGTTCGTCGGCGCCGTGACGATGCGTCCGCCCGCGGCGTTCTCCTCGCTGACGGCGAGCGCGAACAGGTCGATCCACGACGATTCCGCCGATTCGAGATGCCGCAGGCCGGCGGATGGCTCGCCGCGCAGCACGT
>NZ_JGYU01000020.1 GCF_000741135.1 Bifidobacterium choerinum
CGCGGCGGCCGGGTCGGCGACGACGACCTCGGGCACGGCGAAGCGCACGGCCTGGTCGGCGAGCAGGTCGACGTGGGAGCCGCCGGCGGCCAGGCCGGTGACGGTGAAGCGTTCGGGGTGGCGCGCGATGACGTCGAGTCCCTGCGTGCCGATCGATCCGGTCGAGCCGAGGATGACGACGTCGCGGTGCCCGTCGCCGGACGATGCGGCGCTCCGCGGCGCCGTGCTGTGCCGTTCCTGCATCATGTCAGCGGCCGTCCTTGTCCGTGTCGCCGGGCACGAGCGGCCCGTCGGTCGAGAAGGTCGGGAATTCGAGGTTCGGGATCTCGACGTTCATCGGCTCCGGCGGCACGAAGCGCATGTCCTGACCGGCGCCGGACGCATCGTGGCCGGATGCGAGGGACGCTGCGTCCGTGCCCGCGTCCATCGGGCGGCGCACCGGCAGGTCGGGGATCGTGAGGTTCGCCAGCTTCGGCACCGACAGTCCGCTCGACGTCGTCGCCGATAGCTGCTGCGGCCGTTCGGGCAGCGTCTCGGTGCTCTTCGCGAGCGACGCGAGCGCAGCGAGCGACGGCGAGTCGAGCGCCGGCTGCGAGGCGTCGTCGCCGAAGGTGATCGTCGTCTCGTCGGACACGGCCGTCACCGTCGGCGACACGTTGAGGTCGTCGGGCACCGCGGGCGGCGTCGGCGTCGTGCGTTCGCGCTCGGGGATCGTGCGTGGCGCCGGCGTGATCGGCTTGATGTCGGACAGCGTGTGGGCGCGCGCGACCGGCGACGTGCGCGCCGGTTCGTGCGGGACGAGCGGCATGTCGAAGGACTGCGTCTGCGTCGTGTCGCGGTCGGCGTCGTCATGGCGGCCGGATGCGGCGACGCTCGCGCCGCGCGSGCGCGGCCGCCGCGGCGA